>NZ_JBHZPO010000014.1:0-146940 GCF_042788165.1 Kosakonia sp. YIM B13588
CGGGAATAGCTCAGTTGGTAGAGCACGACCTTGCCAAGGTCGGGGTCGCGAGTTCGAGTCTCGTTTCCCGCTCCAAATTTTCAAATCCAATAAATTATCCACAGCGGGTTTCCTCGTTGGGGACGTTTTTTATTGTCTTCGCTAAACGTTTGTGAACAGACTTATCCACAGGCGAGCCTTTCATTCGCAACACAACGATTACTTCGATAAGCAAACGATTTTCTTTTAATTGTTTGAAAATAAATAAGAAAATAACATTTCAAACTGTTAACGCGATCGCTTGACGATTTTGTGAACGTTGAATCGTAATGTGTTTTTAATTTTATTCACAAGCTGTGGATGGCTCAGGCATCGCGTGGTAACCCTTTTTCAACCACCCGAACCAGCCGTTGTTTTTTCGACGCCTGGACTTCCACCACGCAGGCGTTACGCTTCTCAATTTGCTGCGCAATCGCCCACTGTATGTGTTCGTCGAGAAGTGGGTGCTCACCCAGACGTTGTTCCAGTGCCTGAATATTGGCAGCGTCCCACGGTGCATTTCCCAGCGCGACGGCAATATTTCGCAGCCAGCGCAGATGACCAATACGGCGTATGGCCGAACCCTCTGTGATTTTCAAAAAATACGCCTCGGTCCAGCCGAACAGTTCAATCAACGCTGGGGCATGAAGCGCTTTACGTGGGCTGAAATCCTCTTCGTCGGTCAGTTGAGAGAAACGGTTCCACGGGCAGATCAACTGACAATCGTCGCAGCCGTAAATCCGGTTACCTATCAGCGGACGAAACTCTTCAGGGATAGCGCCTTCCAGCTCAATGGTGAGGTAAGAAATGCAGCGTCGGGCATCGACCGTGTAAGGTTCGACAATCGCGCCGGTCGGGCAGATGGTCATGCAGGCCACGCAGCGACCGCAGCCTTCTTCTACCGGTTGGTCGACGGGCAGCGGTAAATCGATCAATAACTCGCCAAGGAAAAAGAACGAGCCTGCGTCGCGGCTTAAGATAAGTGAGTGCTTGCCTGTCCAGCCAAGCCCGGCTTTTTCCGCCAGCGGGCGCTCAAGAATGGGCGCAGAATCGACAAAAGGTCTAAAATTCTGCGAAGCACATTGCTGCTGGATCAGCTCGCCGAGCTTTTTTAACCGGTTGCGCAGCAGCTTATGGTAATCGCGACCCAGCGCATAGCGGCTGACATACCCGAGTGCCGGGTTTTTCAACGTGCTGGCGAAGGCCGCTTGTGCGGGAAGGTAGTTCATTCGCACGCTGATAACGCGCAGCGTGCCGGGGAGAAGCTCATGGGGGCGGGCGCGCATCATGCCGTGACGCGCCATCCACTCCATCTCGCCGTGATATTGTTTATCCAGCCATGCCTGTAGCGCAGGTTCGCTGGCGCTGAGATCGGTATCGGTAATACCGACCTGCTGAAAACCCAGTTCAGTGCCCCACTGTTTGATTTGTTGCGCTAAATGATTGAGATCGAGGGGTTCTGACATGACGGACCATACAATGAAGAAAATCGCAGCAAGTATACCACACTCTGTCTGGCCTGCTGAGGACCTCAGGCGCGCTGAAAAAGAGGCGGCGGATAGCCTTGGCATTACGCTTTATGAACTGATGCAACGCGCAGGAGAAGCGGCATTCAACATTGCGCGGGAACAGTTTCCTGATGCGCGCTGCTGGCTCGTGCTATGCGGTCACGGCAATAACGGTGGCGACGGCTATGTGGTGGCGCGCTTAGCCGCAGCGGCGGGGCTTTCCGTGACGCTGCTGGCGCTGGAAGGCAACAAACCGCTGCCGGAAGAGGCCGCGCAGGCGCGCGAGGCGTGGCTCAACGCGGGCGGCGAGATCCATGCGGCTGACGTTCTATGGCCGGAACAGGTTGATCTCATTATTGATGGGCTGCTTGGCACCGGCCTTACCAGCGCGCCGCGCGATGATGTGGCGGCGCTGATTGATCATGCCAATGCGCATCCGGCTCCTGTGCTGGCGCTGGATATTCCTTCTGGCCTGAATGCGCAAACCGGCGCGGCTGCTGGTGCGGTGATGCAGGCACGTCATACGGTAACGTTTATCGCCCTTAAACCCGGCTTACTAACGGGCAAAGCGCGTGATGTGGTTGGTCAATTACATCACCATGCGCTGGGGCTTGACGCCTGGCTTTTAGGCCAGCAGACATCTCTTTCCCGTTTTGATGCAACCCTGCTTAGCCAGTGGTTTACGCCACGGCGGCCCACTTCGCATAAAGGCGATTTCGGGCGGCTGGTGATTATCGGTGGCGATCACGGAACGGCAGGCGCGGTGCGCATGGCGGGAGAGGCCGCGTTGCGCACAGGAGCAGGCCTGGTGCGGGTACTGACGCGTAGCGAGAATATCCCGCCCATTATTACCGCGCGCCCGGAATTGATGGTGCACGAACTCACCGCCGAGTCGCTGGATGAGAGCCTTGAATGGGCGGATGTGGTGGTTATCGGCCCCGGTCTTGGGCAACAGGAGTGGGGTAAAAAGGCGCTACAGAAAGTGGAAAATTTTCGCAAACCGATGTTATGGGATGCGGATGCGCTGAACCTTCTGGCAATCAATCCCGATAAACGTCACAATCGCGTTCTGACGCCGCACCCCGGCGAAGCCGCTCGCCTGCTTAACTGTAGCGTGGCAGAAATTGAAAGCGACCGCTTACTTTCAGCCCGGCGTCTGGTAAAACGTTACGCAGGTGTTGTCGTGCTGAAAGGCGCGGGTACGGTTATCGCGAGCGACGAAGGCGAAACGGGCATTATTGATGCCGGTAACGCCGGGATGGCAAGTGGCGGAATGGGCGATGTGCTGTCGGGCATTATCGGTTCGCTACTGGGGCAAAAATTGAGCCTGTATGACGCGGCCTGCGCAGGGTGTGTCGCGCACGGCGCGGCGGCGGATCGCCTGGCGGTTCAGCACGGCCAGCGAGGTATGCTGGCAACCGATCTTTTTAGCACGCTGGTGCGTGTTGTTAACCCGGATGTAATTGAAACAGAAGATGATTAATCGAGTTATTCCTTTACCTGACGAGCAATCAACACTGGATCTCGGCAAGCGTGTGGCGCAGGCCTGCGACGGCGCGACAGTGATTTATTTATATGGCGATCTTGGTGCAGGTAAAACCACCTTTAGCCGGGGATTTCTGCAGGCTTTAGGCCATAACGGCAATGTCAAAAGTCCGACTTACACACTGGTTGAACCTTACACTCTCGATAAATTAATGGTGTATCACTTTGATTTGTACCGCCTTGCGGACCCGGAGGAGCTGGAATTTATGGGGATCCGTGATTATTTTGCCAACGATGCGATTTGCCTGGTCGAGTGGCCGCAACAAGGTGCGGGTGTACTGCCTGACCCGGATGTCGAAATCCATTTAGATTACCAGGCGCAGGGGCGTGAGGCGCGCGTTAGCGCTGTATCCTCATCTGGCGATTCGTTACTGGCACGTATGGCCGGTTAACAGGAAGGATGACGGAATGATCTGTCGCGTGAAAAGTTGGTTGGCGCTCGCGTTGTTACTGCTGTGTACGCAGGTGAGTGCGGCGAGTTTAGCGGATATTCAGGTGTCGAATGGCGATAGCCAGGCGCGTATTACTTTCAGTTTTATGGGCGATCCTGACTATTCGTTTTCGCAGCAGGGCAAGCGCAGCGTTGCGCTGGACATCAAGCAGACCGGCGTGATTCAGGGGCTGCCGCTGCAGTTCAGTGGCAATAATCTGGTGAGAAGCATTCGTGCCGGTACCGCGCAGGACAACCAGTCGATTCGGCTGGTGGTGGATCTGACGCAGAACGGCAAAACCCGCGCGGTGAAACAGCAAAGCGGAGCGGGTTACACCGTCGTCTTTACCATTGATGCTGATGTTCCGCCGCCGCCACCGCCGCCAAAAGCGGTGGTGAAACGCGCAGAACCCCCGGCGGTTATGCCGCAACAAACGGCACCGGGGCGTAATCCGTTTAAAGGTGAAAACGATCGCATCACCAGTGTCACCAGTAGTAATACCATCACGCGGCCTGCGATGCAGTCGCGCGCAGCTTCTGGCGATAAAGTGGTGATTGCCATCGACGCCGGGCACGGCGGTCAGGACCCCGGCGCGATTGGCGCAGGGGGAACGCAGGAGAAAAATGTCACTATCTCCATCGCGCGGAAACTGCGGGCGTTACTGAATGGTGACCCCATGTTCAAACCGGTGATGACCCGCGATGGCGATTACTTTATTTCGGTGATGGGCCGCTCCGACGTGGCGCGTAAGCAGAACGCAAACTTTCTGGTTTCGATTCATGCGGATGCTGCGCCTAACCGCGATGCAACCGGCGCTTCGGTATGGGTGCTGTCTAACCGCCGTGCAAACAGTGAAATGGCGGGCTGGCTGGAGCAGCATGAGAAGCAGTCCGAGCTGCTTGGCGGCGCGGGCGATGTGCTGGCAAATAGCCAGTCTGACCCGTATCTGAGCCAGGCGGTGCTGGATTTACAGTTCGGCCATTCCCAGCGTGTAGGCTATGATGTCGCCACCAGCATGCTCAGCCAGCTTCAGCGTATCGGTGCACTACATAAACGCCGCCCTGAGCACGCCAGCCTTGGTGTTCTGCGCTCGCCGGATATTCCGTCGGTGCTGGTCGAAACCGGTTTTATCAGTAACGGCAGCGAAGAGCGGCTGCTGGGAAGCGATGCCTACCAGCAGCAAATTGCCGAAGCTATTTACGGCGGGCTGCGTAACTATTTCCTCGCACATCCGTTGCAATCCTCACCGCAGAGCGGCGGGCAAACCGCCAGTGCGGGCTCATCTGCTAACGGGCTGCTCAACTAAGGATTTTTTTCATGCCGATACAGGTTCTACCGCCACAGCTTGCGAACCAGATCGCCGCGGGCGAAGTGGTTGAACGCCCTGCGTCGGTGGTGAAAGAGTTAGTGGAAAACAGCCTTGATGCTGGCGCTACGCGCATTGATATTGATATCGAACGCGGCGGCGCGAAGTTGATTCGCATCCGTGATAACGGTGTCGGTATCAAAAAAGAGGAACTGGCGCTGGCGCTGGCACGTCACGCCACCAGCAAAATCGCCTCTCTGGATGACCTGGAAGCGATCATTAGTCTCGGTTTTCGTGGTGAAGCGCTGGCGAGTATCAGCTCGGTTTCCCGCTTAACATTGACTTCCCGTACTGCCGAACAGCAAGAAGCCTGGCAGGCTTACGCCGAAGGGCGCGAGATGGCGGTGACGGTGAAACCTGCTGCGCACCCGGTGGGCACAACGCTTGAAGTGCTGGATCTGTTTTACAACACGCCGGCGCGGCGCAAATTTATGCGTACGGAAAAAACCGAGTTCGGCCATATCGATGAAGTGATCCGCCGCATCGCGCTGGCGCGTTTTGATGTCACTATCAACCTCAATCACAACGGCAAATTGGTGCGTCAGTACCGTGCCGTTGCGGAAGGAGGGCAGAAAGAGCGCCGCCTTGGCGCGATTTGCGGCACGGCATTCTTAGAGCAAGCGCTGGCCATTGAATGGCAACACGGTGACTTAGCATTGCGTGGCTGGGTGGCCGATCCCAAAACGACGTCCAGTGCTTTCGCTGAAATCCAGTATTGCTATGTGAATGGCCGCATGATGCGCGACCGGCTGATAAACCATGCCATTCGCCAGGCGTGTGAAGACAAGCTGGGTGCGGATCAGCAGCCAGCGTTTGTGCTTTATCTGGAAATCGATCCGCATCAAGTGGATGTGAATGTCCATCCGGCAAAACATGAGGTGCGCTTTCATCAGTCGCGACTGGTACATGATTTTATCTACCAGGGCGTGTTGAGTGTGCTGCAACAGCAGATGGGAACACCGTTACCACTTTCTGACGAACCCGTGCCAAGAGCGCTGCCGGAAAACCGCGTGGCGGCAGGGCGTAATCAGTTTGCCGAACCGCTGATCGCTCGCGAGCCGCCAGCACCGCGTGTTTTCACACCCTCTTCCGGTGGAGCGCGTAGCAATACCGCAGGTGCTCAGCCGTGGCCGAACGCTCAGCCGGGTTATCAGAAACAGCAGGGGGCGCTGTACCGGCAATTGCTGGAAACCCCGGTTGTCGAACGTAACAATGAAAAAGCGGAGCCTGCCGCTCCGGCACTGGATGGACACAGCCAGAGTTTTGGTCGCGTATTGACGCTTATTGCGCCGCATTTCGCGCTTCTTGAGCGTGATGGAAAACTGGCGTTACTGGCGTTGCCGGTGGCTGAACGTTGGCTGCGCCATGCGCAACTGTCGCCGGACCACGCGCCTGCTTGTGGTCAACCGCTGTTAATTCCGGTGCGTTTAAAAATCTCTGCGCAAGAGAGTGCCGTCTTGAAGCGTGCCCAGGCAGTGCTGGCGGAAATGGGCATCGAATTTGTTCCCGATGGGCAGCACGTGACCATTCGCGCAGTGCCTTTACCCTTGCGCCAACAAAATTTACAAATCTTGATTCCCGCTCTGATAGGCTACCTGGCGCAGCAGACAAGCATTGATGCGGTGAATATTGCTCACTGGCTGGCGCGCCAACTGGCGAGTGAACATCCGCAATGGAGTGTGGCGCAGGCGATAACCCTGCTTGCCGACGTTGAACGGCTTTGTCCGCATCTGGTGAAGACCCCGCCGGATGGTTTATTACAACCTGTTGATTTACAAAAGGCGATGAACGCCCTGAAAAATGAGTGAAGTAAGTAAGGCTGGCCTGCCGAAGGCAATTTTTTTGATGGGGCCAACGGCCTCCGGCAAAACCGCATTAGCCATTGAGCTTCGTAAAGTTTTGCCAGTAGAGTTGATAAGCGTAGATTCTGCCCTTATTTATCGGGGAATGGATATTGGTACCGCCAAGCCGAGCGCGGAAGAATTACAGGCTGCGCCGCACCGGTTGTTGGATATTCTCGATCCGGCGTTAGCTTATTCCGCCGCTGATTTTCGCCGCGATGCGCTGGCGGAAATGAAAGAGATAACCGATGCAGGGCGCATTCCTCTGCTGGTGGGCGGTACGATGCTTTACTTTAAGGCGCTGCTGGAAGGGTTATCGCCTCTTCCGTCAGCAGACGCGCAAGTGCGAGCAGACATTGAAAAACAGGCGGCAGAGCGTGGATGGGAAGCGTTGCATCAGCAGTTACGGGAGATCGATCCCGTTGCGGCAGCGCGGATTCATCCAAATGATCCGCAAAGGCTTTCCCGGGCACTGGAAGTTTTTTTCATTTCGGGTAAAACTTTAACGGATCTGACGCAAACGTCAGGAGACGCTCTGCCTTACCAGGTGCATCAGTTCGCCATCGCCCCGGCGAGCCGTGAACTGCTCCATCAACGAATCGAGCAGCGTTTTCATCAGATGTTGGCTTCAGGTTTTGAAGCAGAAGTGCGGGCGCTTTTTGCTCGCGGTGATTTGCATACGGATATGCCTTCCGTTCGTTGTGTGGGATACCGCCAGATGTGGTCATACATTGAAGGCGAAATTTCATACGATGAAATGGTTTATCGAGGTATTTGCGCGACGAGGCAGTTAGCCAAGCGGCAGATAACCTGGTTGCGGGGCTGGGATGGCGTTCACTGGTTAGAGAGTGAAAAGCCAGAAAAGTCTTACCGTGACGTGCTACAGGTTGTTAGTGCTATCGCAGGGTGAATGTGTACAATTAAGTCGTATGGCGCGCAAATTTTTACGCAGTTTTCAGAACTTACGGGTTCTAAGTACAAAACAAGCATATAAGGAAAAGATAGAATGGCTAAGGGGCAATCTTTACAAGATCCGTTCCTGAACGCACTGCGTCGGGAACGTGTTCCAGTTTCAATTTATTTGGTGAATGGTATTAAGCTGCAAGGGCAAATTGAGTCTTTCGATCAGTTCGTGATCCTGTTGAAAAACACGGTCAGTCAGATGGTCTATAAGCACGCGATTTCAACTGTTGTTCCATCTCGTCCGGTTTCTCATCACAGCAACAATGCCGGCGGCGGTACCAGCAGTAACTACCATCACGGTAGCAACGCGCAGGGCTCTGCACAGCAGGAAGGCGAAGAGACCGAATAAGGTTGACGGCTGATTTTCCAGATCGGGGAGCCAGTAAAGCTGTGTTCCCCGCTGGTATTTTATGAGGGTTTACGCTTGTTTGACCGTTATGACGCCGGTGAGCAGGCGGTACTGGTACACATCTATTTTTCGCAAGACAAAGATATGGAAGACCTCCAGGAGTTTGAATCTCTGGTCTCTTCCGCCGGTGTCGAAGCAATGCAGGTGATTACCGGTAGCCGTAAAGCACCGCATCCAAAATATTTTGTTGGTGAAGGTAAAGCAGTTGAAATTGCGGATGCCGTAAAGTCTGCGGGCGCTTCTGTTGTGCTCTTTGATCATGCGCTAACCCCAGCCCAGGAACGTAACCTGGAGAGACTGTGCGAATGTCGAGTTATCGATCGCACTGGTCTGATATTAGATATTTTTGCCCAGCGTGCGCGTACGCATGAGGGGAAATTGCAAGTTGAGCTGGCGCAGTTGCGCCATCTGGCGACACGCCTTGTGCGTGGCTGGACCCACCTTGAACGACAAAAGGGCGGCATTGGTTTGCGCGGTCCGGGTGAAACCCAGCTCGAAACCGACCGTCGTTTGTTGCGTAACCGCATTACTCAGATTCTCTCGCGCCTCGAAAAGGTTGAAAAGCAGCGTGAACAGGGGCGTCGTTCCCGCACGAAAGCCGATATTCCAACGGTCTCACTGGTCGGGTACACCAACGCCGGTAAATCCACGCTGTTCAATCAGATAACGGAAGCGCAGGTCTATGCGGCCGATCAGTTATTCGCCACCCTCGATCCGACCCTGCGTCGTATCGATGTCGCGGATGTCGGTGAAACGGTGCTGGCAGATACGGTAGGGTTTATTCGCCACTTGCCGCACGATTTGGTTGCTGCGTTTAAAGCAACCTTGCAGGAGACGCGCCAGGCGACATTGTTGTTGCATGTGATTGACGCCGCCGATGTGCGAGTGCAGGAAAACATTGATGCAGTGAACACCGTGCTGGAAGAGATTGAGGCGCACGAAATCTCAACGCTGCTGGTGATGAACAAAATCGATATGCTGGACGATTTCGAACCGCGTATTGATCGGGATGAAGAGAACAAACCGATCCGTGTCTGGCTCTCGGCGCAGACAGGGGTTGGCGTACCACTGTTATTCCAGGCTTTGACTGAGCGTCTTGCGGGTGAAGTGGCGCAGCACACGCTGCGATTACCGCCGCAGGAAGGGCGTCTGAGAAGTCGGTTTTACCAGCTTCAGGCAATAGAAAAAGAGTGGATGGAAGACGATGGCAGCGTAGGTATGCAGGTGCGTATGCCGATCGTCGACTGGCGTCGACTCTGTAAACAAGAACCGGCACTCGAAGAGTACGTCGTTTGACCGGCAGCCTGAAGATTTTTCCCCTTTGGGGGTGCCCGCCAAAGGCCGGGTATACACCGCAAATAAATATGGAGCACATACATGGCGTGGAATCAGCCCGGTAACAACGGACAAGACCGCGACCCGTGGGGAAGCAGCAAACCAGGCGGCAACTCTGAGGGAAATGGGAACAAAGGCGGTCGCGATCAGGGGCCACCTGATCTGGATGATATTTTCCGTAAACTGAGTAAAAAACTCGGTGGCCTGGGCGGTGGTAAAAGCACCGGCGGCGGTAATCCGGGTTCCTCAGGACCACGTGGCCAGGCGAGCGGGCGCATTGTGGGCATTGTTGCCGCAGCGGTCGTTATTATCTGGGCTGCAACTGGGTTCTACACCATTAAAGAAGCGGAACGTGGCGTTGTGACCCGTTTTGGCAAGTTCAGCCATTTGGTCGAACCGGGCCTCAACTGGAAACCGACCTTTATCGATAACGTGACTGCAGTAAACGTAGAATCCGTTCGTGAACTGGCGGCATCTGGTGTGATGTTGACGTCTGATGAAAACGTCGTGCGTGTTGAAATGAACGTGCAGTATCGCGTTACTGATCCTGAGCGCTATCTGTTTAGCGTTACCAGCGCCGACGACAGCCTGCGTCAGGCGACGGACAGCGCGCTGCGCGGCGTTATCGGTAAATACACCATGGATCGTATTCTGACCGAAGGCCGTACCGTTATTCGTAGCGATACCCAGCGCGAGCTGGAAGAGACTATTCGCCCGTATAACATGGGGATTACCCTGTTAGACGTTAACTTCCAGGCTGCTCGTCCGCCGGAAGAGGTGAAAGCCGCGTTTGATGATGCGATTGCCGCCCGTGAAAACGAGCAGCAGTACATTCGTGAAGCCGAAGCCTACACCAACGAAGTTCAGCCGCGTGCGAACGGTCAGGCGCAGCGTATCCTCGAAGAGGCGCGTGCGTACAAAACGCAAACCATCTTGGAAGCACAAGGTGAAGTGGCGCGCTTCGCTAAGATCCTGCCGGAATATAAAGCCGCGCCGGAAATTACCCGTGAGCGTCTGTATATCGAAACCATGGAAAAAGTGCTGAGCCATACCCGCAAAGTGCTGGTTAACGATAAAGGCGGCAACCTGATGGTTCTGCCGCTGGATCAGATGCTGAAAGGCGGTAACACCGCTCCTGCGGCAAAGAGTGACAACAGTGGCGCGAATAACTTGCTGCGTCTGCCGCCAGCGTCAAGCTCCAGCAGCAGCGCCAACAGCGCCCCCGCAACGTCTGCGGGAGATATCATGGACCAACGCCGCGTTAACGCGCAGCGT
This sequence comes from Kosakonia sp. YIM B13588, assembly GCF_042788165.1. NCBI lineage: Bacteria > Pseudomonadati > Pseudomonadota > Gammaproteobacteria > Enterobacterales > Enterobacteriaceae > Kosakonia > Kosakonia sp. YIM B13588. The sequence continues at coordinate 10,692 of NZ_JBHZPO010000014.1, forward strand.
AACGATTACCAGCGTCAGGGGGAATAACGATGCGTAAGTCAGTTATCGCAATCATCATCATCGCGCTGGTAGTGCTCTACACCTCTATCTTTGTAGTGAAAGAAGGCGAGCGCGGTATCTCGCTGCGCTTTGGTAAAGTGCTGCGTGATGATGAAAACAAGCCGTTGGTTTATGCGCCGGGCCTGCATTTCAAACTGCCGTTTATTGAGTCGGTTAAGTTGCTTGATGCACGTATCCAGACCATGGATAACCAGGCGGATCGCTTTGTGACCAAAGAGAAAAAAGACCTGATCGTCGACTCTTATATCAAGTGGCGTATCAGCGATTTCAGCCGTTACTATCTGGCGACCGGCGGCGGTGACGTCTCCCAGGCGGAAGTGCTGCTGAAACGTAAGTTCTCTGACCGTCTGCGTTCTGAAATCGGTCGTCTGGACGTAAAAGACATCGTTACCGATTCTCGCGGTCGTTTGACGCTCGAAGTGCGCGATGCGCTGAATTCGGGTTCTGCGGGTACAGAAGACGAAGTGGCGACGCCTGCTGCCGATGACGCCATCGCGAAAGCGGCTGAGCGCGTTCAGGCTGAAACCAACGGTAAAGTGCCGGTTATCAACCCGAACAGTATGGCGGCGTTAGGTATTGAAGTGGTTGATGTGCGTATTAAGCAGATCAACCTGCCGACTGAAGTGTCGGATGCGATTTACAACCGTATGCGCGCCGAGCGTGAAGCGGTTGCCCGTCGCCACCGTTCACAGGGTCAGGAAGAAGCCGAAAAACTGCGTGCCGCAGCGGATTACGAAGTGACCAAAACGCTGGCGGAATCTGAGCGTCAGGGTCGTATTCTGCGCGGTGAGGGTGATGCTGAAGCGGCAAAACTGTTTGCTGATGCATTCAGTCAGGATCCGGACTTCTATGCCTTTATCCGTAGCCTGCGTGCCTATGAAAGCAGCTTCCAGAGCAACCAGGATGTGATGGTGCTTAGCCCGGATAGCGATTTCTTCCGTTATATGAAGACGCCGACTTCCGCGACTCGTTAAAATAACCTGCGGTTTTCATCGTAAAAACCACCGCCTTTTCCGGCGGTGGTTTTGCGTTTATAAGGATCAGCAATGAATTCGACAATCTGGCTCGCTCTGGCGTTGGTTTTGGTACTGGAAGGGCTTGGACCGATGCTTTATCCGCGCGCCTGGCGGCGTATGATCGCCTCTCTGAGCCTGTTGCCGGATCATCTTTTGCGTCGATTTGGCGGTGGGCTTGTGGTCGCGGGTGTGGTTATCTACTACATGTTGAGGAAAACGATTGGCTGAGGGAAATCAGGCGTTCTTTGGGCGTTTTTGCACAGAAAAAGTGCTGAATCTGAAAAAAAGCGGTGGTAGAATCCATTTTTAAGCAAACGGTGATTTTGAAAAATGGGTAACAACGTCGTCGTACTGGGCACCCAATGGGGTGACGAAGGTAAAGGGAAGATTGTTGATCTTCTGACTGAACGGGCTAAATATGTTGTACGCTACCAGGGCGGTCACAACGCAGGCCATACTCTCGTAATCAACGGTGAAAAAACCGTCCTCCATCTTATTCCATCAGGCATTCTTCGCGAGAACGTCACCAGCATCATCGGTAACGGCGTTGTGCTGTCTCCCGCTGCGCTGATGAAAGAGATGAAAGAACTGGAAGACCGTGGTATCCCGGTTCGCGAACGTCTGCTGCTCTCTGAAGCATGTCCGTTAATCCTTGATTATCATGTGGCGCTGGATGTGGCGCGTGAAAAAGCGCGCGGCGCGAAAGCTATCGGTACTACCGGTCGCGGTATCGGCCCGGCGTACGAAGATAAAGTTGCTCGTCGTGGTCTGCGCGTTGGCGATCTGTTCGATAAAGCGACTTTCGCCGACAAACTGAAAGAAGTGATGGAATATCACAACTTCCAGCTGGTGAACTTCTACAAAGTGGAAGCAGTGGACTACCAGAAGGTGCTGGATGATGTTATGGCGATTGCCGACATCCTGACGGCAATGGTGGTAGACGTTTCCGATCTGCTGGATCAAGCGCGTAAACGCGGCGATTTCGTGATGTTCGAAGGCGCGCAGGGTACGCTGCTGGATATCGATCACGGTACTTATCCGTACGTGACTTCCTCCAATACCACCGCTGGCGGTGTAGCAACGGGTTCCGGCCTTGGTCCGCGTTACGTGGATTACGTGCTCGGTATCATCAAAGCTTATTCAACTCGCGTTGGCGCGGGTCCGTTCCCGACCGAGCTGTTCGACGATATCGGCGAGTTCCTCTGCAAGCAGGGTAACGAATATGGTGCCACTACGGGTCGTCGTCGTCGTACCGGCTGGCTGGACGCGGTTGCTGTACGCCGCGCAGTACAGATCAACTCCCTGTCTGGCTTCTGCCTGACCAAGCTGGACGTGCTGGACGGTCTGAAAGAAGTGAAAATCTGCGTCGCTTACCGCATGCCTGATGGCCGCGAAGTCACCACCACACCGCTGGCGGCTGACAACTGGGAAGGTATCGAGCCGATTTACGAAACCATGCCGGGCTGGTCTGAATCGACCTTTGGTGTAAAAGATCGCAGTGGTCTACCGCAGGCGGCGCTGAATTACATCAAACGCATTGAAGAACTTACCGGCGTGCCGATCGACATCATCTCCACCGGTCCGGATCGTACTGAAACCATGATCCTGCGCGATCCGTTCGACGCATAATATGGTTTAAGGGCGCGTAAATCGCGCCCTTTTTCTTCGCTTTTTTCACCCTTCCGTTCAAATAAATTAGCGACCTGACAGGTGGCTGGTTTATCATCAGTAGTGTCAATACCTGCGGGTATCTCATCTTTTTCCCTTTTATGAGGTTGATGTGCAGTTAACAAGCTTTACCGATTACGGTTTGCGCGCCCTGATTTACATGGCGTCGCTACCGGCAGGACAAATGACCAACATTACTGAAGTTACAGAAACGTATGGCGTGTCCCGTAATCATATGGTCAAGATTATCAATCAGCTGAGCCGTGAAGGCTACGTCGCGGCCGTCCGTGGGAAAAACGGTGGGATCCGGCTGGGGAAACCCGCGCAGGATATTCGTATTGGTGATGTTGTCCGCTCGCTTGAGCCGCTGGCGCTGGTCAATTGCAGCAGCGAGTTTTGCCATATTACCAGTGCCTGTCGCCTGAAAAAGGCGCTTGCCAAAGCTGTGCAAAGTTTTCTTAAGGAGCTGGATAACTACACGCTGGCCGATTTGGTTGAAGAGAATCAACCGCTTTACAAATTATTGCTGGTGGAATGACGAAAATTTCCACCAGAGCTGACAACGGAGGAACCGCAATGTCACAAGATCCTTTCCTCGAACGCGAATCTGAAAAATATACCAACCCCATTCCCAGCCGCGAATTCATCCTCGATCACTTAGCCAAACGCGAAAAACCAGCCAACCGGGACGAACTGGCTATCGAACTTAATATCGAAGGTGAAGAGCAACAAGAAGCGCTGCGCCGCCGTCTGCGCGCTATGGAGCGCGACGGGCAATTAGTCTTTACCCGCCGTCAGTGCTACGCCTTACCGGAACGTCTCGATCTGCTCAAAGGCGTGGTGATTGGTCACCGCGACGGCTATGGTTTTCTGCGCGTTGAAGGCCGCAAAGACGATCTTTATCTCTCCAGCGAGCAGATGAAAATGTGTATTCACGGCGATCAGGTGCTGGCGCAACCGCTGGGCGCCGATCGCAAAGGCCGCCGCGAAGCGCGCATCGTACGCGTGCTGGTGCCGAAGACCGGGCAGATCGTTGGCCGCTACTTCACCGATGCAGGCGTCGGTTTTGTCGTGCCGGATGATAGCCGCATGAGTTTCGATATCCTGATCCCGCCTGAAGAGGTTATGGGCGCGCGCATGGGCTTTGTGGTGGTCGTTGAGCTGACGCAGCGTCCAACTCGCCGCACAAAAGCGATTGGTAAAATCGTCGAAGTGCTTGGCGACAATATGGGTACCGGCATGGCGGTCGACATGGCGCTGCGCACCCATGAAATTCCTTACCAGTGGCCGCCGGAAGTGGAAAAACAGGTCGCCGGGCTAAAAGAGCAAGTGCCGGAAGAGGCCAAAGTTGGACGCGTGGATCTGCGCGACCTGCCGCTGGTGACCATTGATGGCGAAGACGCGCGCGACTTCGACGATGCCGTTTTCTGCGAGAAAAAACGTGGCGGTGGCTGGCGCTTGTGGGTGGCGATTGCTGATGTGAGCTACTACGTGCGTCATGGCACTGCGCTTGATAACGAAGCCCGCAACCGTGGTACGTCAGTTTACTTCCCATCGCAAGTAGTGCCGATGCTGCCGGAAGTATTGTCGAACGGTCTGTGCTCGCTGAACCCGCAAGTGGATCGCCTGTGCATGGTCTGTGAAATAACCATCTCTTCAAAAGGGCGCTTAACTGGCTTTAAATTCTACGAAGCGGTGATGAGCTCCCACGCACGTCTGACCTACACCAAAGTGTGGCATATGCTGCAAGGCGATCAGGAACTGCGCGAGCAGTACGCGCCGCTGGTGAAACACATCGAAGAGCTGCATAACCTGTATAAAGTGCTCGATCAGGCGCGCGCTGAGCGCGGCGGCATCTCGTTTGAGAGCGAAGAAGCGAAGTTTATCTTCAACGCTGAGCGCCGCATTGAGCGTATTGAGCAGACTCAGCGTAACGATGCGCACAAGCTGATTGAAGAGTGCATGATCCTCGCCAACATCTCCGCAGCGCGTTTTGTGGAGAAAGCCGACGAGCCGGCGCTGTTCCGTATTCACGATAAGCCGACCAACGATGCGATCACCGCGTTCCGCTCCGTGCTTGCCGAGCTGGGTCTGGAGCTGCCGGGTGGCAATAAACCGGAGCCGCGCGATTACGCCGCGCTGCTGGAATCGATTGCCGATCGCCCGGATCACGAAATGCTGCAAACCATGCTGCTGCGCTCGATGAAACAGGCGATTTACGATCCGGAAAACCGCGGCCACTTCGGCCTTGCGCTGCAATCTTATGCGCACTTCACTTCACCGATTCGCCGCTATCCGGACTTATCACTGCACCGTGCCATTAAATATTTACTGGCGAAAGAGCAGGGGCTGAAGGGCAACAGCACTGAAACCGGCGGCTGGCACTACAGCATGGAAGAGGTGCTGCAACTGGGCCAGCACTGTTCGATGACCGAACGCCGCGCTGATGAAGCTACCCGTGATGTTTCGGACTGGCTGAAATGCGACTTTATGCAGGATCAGGTCGGCAACACCTTCCCTGGCGTTATCGCCAGCGTGACCGGCTTTGGTTTCTTCGTGCGGCTCGATGATCTGTTTATTGATGGTCTGGTGCATGTCTCTTCGCTTGATAACGACTATTACCGATTCGATCAGATCGGTCAGCGCCTGATTGGCGAATCCGGCGGGCAAACGTATCGCCTCGGCGATCGGGTGCAGGTAAAAGTTGAAGCGGTCAACATGGATGAGCGCAAAATCGACTTCTCGCTGATCTCCAGTGAGCGCAGCCCGCGTAACGTGGGTAAAACCGAGCGTGAAAAAGCGAAGAAAGGTTCGGCTGGCAAAAACGGCACTGCGAAAAAACCGCCGCGTCGCCAGATGGGCAAAAAAGTGAATTTCGAGCCAGACAGCGCCTTCCGTGGTGAAGGTGGAAAAGGCAAAGCGAAAAAAACCAAAAAACCGTCGGCGAAAACGCAGAAAATCGCCGCCGCGACCAAAGCGAAACGCGCGGCGAAAAAGAAAACCGACCAGTAATATTACGAAGCCCTTCCTTGTGAAGGGCTTTTTTCTGTCTACGTTATATCAGTTTGACCATCTTGATCGTTATTCCTCGCGACCTGTAAGTAAATTCTCCTTCTTAATCCACACAATGTAATTCGACGACTGGGCGCTTCGGTAATGGCCAGGTTTTTGTCAGGCATAATGAGGGAGCAACGTGAGCTTCCCCCTTCATCAGTACGCAAAGCAGCCCCAGGCCTGCGGAGGTACTTTCTGCGGCGCGTGTCGGTTATAATGAGCGCAAGTGATGAGTGTCACGGCCCACATAACGCGGCGAAACCGCCCCAAATGAGTACCATCAATGAGTGAAATGATTTACGGCATCCATGCGGTGCAGGCCCTGCTGGAGCGCGCCCCGGAGCGTTTTCAGGAAGTATTTATTCTGAAAGGCCGCGAGGACAAACGTCTGCTGCCGCTGATCCACGAGCTGGAAGCACAAGGCGTGGTGATCCAGGTGGCGAACCGCCAGTATCTGGATGAAAAAAGCGAAGGCGCGGTGCACCAGGGGATCATTGCACGCGTGAAACCGGGGCGTCAGTACCAGGAAAACGATCTGCCGGATCTGATAGCCAGCCTTGAGCAACCCTTCTTCTTGATCCTGGATGGCGTTACCGATCCGCACAACCTGGGTGCGTGTTTGCGTAGCGCAGACGCGGCGGGCGTGCATGCGGTGATCGTGCCGAAGGATAAATCCGCACAGCTGAATGCCACGGCGAAAAAAGTCGCCTGCGGCGCGGCAGAGAACGTACCGTTGATCCGCGTGACCAACCTGGCGCGCACCATGCGCGTGTTACAGGAAGAAAACATCTGGATTGTCGGGACGGCGGGCGAAGCGGATCACACCCTGTTCCAGAGCAAAATGACCGGGCGCATGGCGCTGGTCATGGGCGCGGAAGGTGAAGGTATGCGCCGCCTGACGCGTGAGCATTGTGATGAGCTGATCAGCATCCCGATGGCGGGCAGCGTGTCGTCGCTTAACGTCTCGGTTGCCACCGGCATCTGCCTGTTTGAAGCGGTGCGCCAGCGCGCGCTTTAAGCTTGCAACGTTCAGTAAAACCACCCTTATTCGGGTGGTTTTTTTTGCTCTGAAGACTGGTAGAATTTGCCGGCAGATATTTTCTCTTTTTACTTTTATTGCGATGGAATAATCAGGGTATAAATGATGGCATGGACTGTAGAGACACTTAGCGCGGCATTATTGCAATCATCGACGCTTACGTTAAATATCCAATCCGAAGCTGATGCGTTAATTATTAAGCTGGATGACTACGGCGATTTGCAATTAAATTTGTTGCTGACTTCCCGGCAGATAATTATTGAAACCTATATTTGTCCTTTAAGTGAAATTAAACAACAGGACGCTTTTAACGCCTTCCTGCTGCGCAATCAAAAACTTTTACCTTTATCGTCTGTTGGCATCTCGCCTGTCGGCGGCGAAGAGTATTATGTCGCCTTCGGCGCGCTGTCGCTTAACTCCTCGCTCGACGATATCCTGCTCGAAATCTCCACGCTTGCGCAAAACGCGCTGGATCTTGCTGAACTAACCGATGATTTTACCCAATAATATTGTCAGGGAGTGGTTGTATGGGAATTTTAAAAAGCCTGTTTACGCTGGGTAAATCCTTTATTGCTCAGGCGGAAGAGTCGATTGAAGAGACGCAGGGTGTGCGCATGCTGGAGCAGCATATCCGCGACGCGCGCGCTGAGCTGGATAAAGCGGGAAAATCCCGCGTCGACCTGCTGGCACGCGTTAAGTTGAGCAACGACAAACTCAACGATTTGCGCGAGCGCAAAGCCAGCCTCGAAGCCCGCGCGCTGGAAGCGATGGCGAAAAATGTGGACGCTGGTTTGCTGAATGAAGTTGCCAGTGAAATTGCCCGTCTGGAAAATACCATTGCGGCGGAAGAGCAAGTGCTGGCGAACCTTGAAACGTCGCGCGATGCCGTTGAAAAAGCGGTGACCGCCACGGCGCAACGTATTGAGCAGTTTGAGCAGCGACTGGAAGTGATTAAAGCCACCGATGCGATGCAGCGCGCGCAACAGGCTGTCACCACGTCTACCGTGGGTGCGTCCAACAATGTGGCAACGGCGGCGGAGTCACTGAAACGTCTGCAGGCGCGTCAGGCTGAACGCCAGGCCCGACTGGACGCGGCAACACAGCTTGAGAAAGTGGCGGACGGGCGCGATCTCGACGAAAAACTGGCGCAAGCCGGTATTGGCGGCAGCGATAAAACCTCGGCGCAGGATGTGCTGGCGCGTCTGCAACAGCAACAGAAACCGTGATGCTCTCTTTTCTGAAAAACCTGCTGGGGCGGCCTGATGCGGCGGCCCCGGTAAGAGGGCCGCTTGGGTTGCATCTGCACGCGGGTTTCACCCTTGATACGTTGCTGTTTCGCCTGTGCGAAGACGATTTGCTGGTTCAGCTTCCTGGCGAAGAGTACACCATTGGCGCGTGCGGGTCGTTCGATCTCGGCGCCGGATGCATGATTCATCGCTACTACACAACGGGCGATGAGTTCCTGCAAATCAGCACCTCGGGCGGTCTGGAAACGCACAACATCGATGACATCAAACTGTTTGTGTATGAAGAGAGCGCGGGGGTTTCCGGCGAAAAAGCCTGGCGCGATATGCTAAGTGCAAACGCGATGGGTAAACCGGCGTTACGCTGGCGAGATTGTCAGTGGCAGCGCGTGTTTAACGCTGAAGAGCGGGGCGATATTGAACCGGTCTATACGCTGGAAACCGTCAACAACCACGCTGGCGCAAGCTGGGAAGTACACAACTTTATGATGGCGTACCAGCGCGAAGTCACCGCTGACGTGTTCGAATATTTGCTATTAAACGGCGAAGAGACCTTTAATGCGCAAAACCAGCCGGAGTGGATCTACTCGCGCGCGCTGGGAGTAGATATTGCGCTGACATCATTAAAGGTCATTGGTTAATTATGGGAGTAGACATGCATATTCTCGGATCGCTACTGGCGTTTTGCTCTTATTTTTTTATTGGCATTGCAATGGTGCTCTGTTTTCTTTTCGTTTATACGCGCATTACCCCGCACGATGAATGGCGATTAATTAAAGAGAATAACCTCGCCGCATCGTTAGCATTTAGTGGTTCGCTGCTGGGCTATATTATTCCTCTCTCCAGCGCGGCCATTAATTCAGTGAGTATTCCGGATTATTTAATCTGGGGCGTTATTGCGCTGGTGGTGCAGTTACTTGTTTACGGCGGTGTGCGTCTGTATATGCCGAAACTGAGTGACAAAATAATTAACAGCAATACTGCCGCCGGGCTATTTATGGGGGCAGCGGCACTGGCTGGCGGGATTTTTAATGCCGCCTGCATGACGTGGTAATGGAACATCATGGCCAGAAAGCGATCAAATCGGCAAAAAAATCCTATCCTTTCGCCTGCGCAGAACCGCGCCCGGCGGCCCATTTTCACCCAGCCGAAAGAGCGTAAAAGCGGGCAATACCTGACGCTGGCGATTATGGGCGGTGCGGCCTTTTTTGCTTTAAAAGGCTGTAACGATCATAAAGACGATAACGACGGTGACGGAGTTTATTACACCTCGCAGCAGGATTGCGTTGACGACGGCAACACCGCGCAGGTATGTAACGATGCGTGGAACAATGCGCGCATGAACTTTGAGCAAGAGATCCCGCGCAATATGTCGCAGCCGTATTGCGTGCAGCAATACGATAATTGCTACTACGACAATATTGGCCAGCGCTGGATGCCGGTGCTCAGCGGTTTTCTGCTCAGCAAAGCCTTGCGTAAAGACCGGGATGAGCAATACAGCTACAGCAGCGGCGGCAGTTCTTACGCTTCCCGCCCGGTGTGGCGCAACCGCGACGGAGATTACAGCTGGCGCTCCGGCGGAAGTAGCAGCGCGAGCAGCCATTACGGTTACACCACCAAAAAGGCGACCACCTCATCACGTGGCGGTTTTGGGCGCTCGTCGAGCGCGCGCGGAAGCTGGGGAGGCTAACGATGCTGCGTCATGATGTTGCTGTGCGCCCGGACCTTGAGCGGATCGCCCGCGACCACGGTTTTGACTTCCATATCATTGATAACGAAGTTTACTGGGATGAGAGTCGCGCTTACCGCTTTACGCTGCGCCAGATTGAAGAGCAGATTGAAAAGCCGACTGCTGAACTGCATCAAATGTGCCTTGAGGTAGTGGATCGCGCCGTCGCGGACGAGGCGATCCTTCGCCAGCTGGCGATCCCGCCGTTGTACTGGGACGCGATTGCCGAAAGCTGGCGCAACCGCGATCCATCGCTCTACGGGCGGATGGATTTCGTCTGGTGCGGCAAAGATCCGGTGAAGTTGCTCGAATACAACGCCGATACGCCGACCTCGCTGTACGAATCGGCCTATTTCCAGTGGTTGTGGATGGAGGATGCGCGGCGTAACGGTACGCTCCCGCGCGACGCCGATCAGTACAACGCCATTCAGGACAAGTTGATTGCCCGTTTCGCCGAGATCCAGAGCCGCCACCCGCTCTACTTTTGCTGCTGCAAAGGAACCGAGGAAGATCGCGGCACGGTGCTCTATCTTGAGGATTGCGCCCGCCAGGCCGGACTCGATACGCGGTTTATTTATATTGAAGATGTTGGGCTGGGGTTGGGCGGCGTGTTGACGGATCTGGATGATAACGTTATTCGCCAGGCATTTAAGCTCTATCCACTTGAATGGATGATGCGCGACGAAAACGGCCCGTTGTTGTGTAAATGCCGCGAGCAGTGGCTGGAACCGTTGTGGAAAAGCGTGCTCAGCAATAAGGGGCTACTGCCGCTGCTGTGGCGTTTCTTCCCCAATCATCCGAACCTGCTGCCTGCCTGGTTTGACGGAGAAAAACCGCAAATCGCGGCGGGCGCCAGCTACGTGCGCAAGCCGCTGTTTTCCCGCGAAGGCGGCAATGTCACCCTTTTCGACGGGGCGCATAACGTGATTGACCATGAAGAGGGCGACTACGGTGAAGAACCGATGATCTACCAGGCTTTTCAGCCGCTGCCGCGCTTTGGCGACAGCTACACGCTGATTGGCAGTTGGGTAGTAGACGATGAAGCCGTTGGCATGGGCATCCGCGAAGATTGCACGCTGATTACCAAAGATACCTCGCGGTTTGTGCCGCATTATATCGCCGGGTAATTCACCGCCCGGCAAGCGCAACGCGGCCTGGCAAAGAACGTCACTCCTCAAGCGAGCGCAAATGGTCATCTTTTTTGAGCGTCATCAGCGCCACAATGCTGACCAGTGCCGTTGCCATCACATAATAGGCCGGGATGTCGACATTGCCTGTCTCTTTGATAAGACCGGTGATGATTAATCCCGCGCAGCCGGAAAACAGCGCGTTCGACAGCGAATACGCCAGCCCCAGCCCGGTATACCGCACGCGGGTTGGAAACATCTCTGCAAGCATCGCCGGGCCAGGTCCTGCCAGCATACCGACCAGACCGCCTGCCACCAGCACCACCACGGCTTTTATCGCCAGCGTGCTCGATTCCGCCTGCAGGATTTTCAGCAGCGGCAATGCCAGAATCAGCAGCAGCGCGGTGGCAATCACCATCACCGTACGACGCCCGATGCGATCGCTCAGGATACCGGAGGGAATGATCGTCAACGCAAAGCCAATATTGGATATCACCGCAATCAGTAGCGCCTGATTAAAGCCGGTATGCAGCGCCGACTGTAAATACGCTGGCATGATCACAAGGTAGGTATAACCGGCGGCAGACCACACCATCACCCGGCCAATCCCCATGATAATGGCTTTGAACGTGTCGCTCAGCCGGGCGCGTTCGGTAGCCGGTTGCGCCTGCTGTTGCACAAAACTTGGCGTCTCCTCCATGCTCACCCGCAACCACAGCGCGACAAAGCCCATCGGCAGCGCAAGGAAGAAGGGGATGCGCCAGCCCCAGTCATGCAACGCTTCTGGCGTCAGTAACACGGAAAGCAGCGCCACAATACCGGCTCCCGCCAGCAGCCCCAGCGCCACGGTAAAAGATTGCCATGCGCCATACAGCCCGCGCTTGCCGCGCGGCGCGAACTCCGTCATTAGCGATACTGCGCCACCGTATTCGCCCCCGGCAAACAGCCCCTGCAAAATGCGCAAGCCGGTAATGATGAGCGGCGCGGCGACGCCAATGCTGGCATACACCGGTACCAGACCAATTGCGGCGGTCGCGAGCGTCATCATCACCAGCACGATAATCAGCGTCGGCTTGCGGCCAATCCGGTCACCGATACGCCCGAACACCATTGCGCCCAGGGGGCGAAAGAAAAAGGCGACGGCAAAGGAGGCGTAAGTCAGGATCAGGCTGGTGAGCCCGGTTTCGCCCGCGAGCTGAAAGAAATTTTTCGCAATCACGGTGGCGAGAAAGCCGTAAACCGCGAATTCGTACCACTCGATAAAGTTACCGATCGAGCCGGCAATTAACGCGCGCTTGTGCGCATTCGGTGCGTGTTGGAAAGCTGGCATCAGGATTCTCTTTGGCAAGGTGAGAATAAATTATTCATCATTAATCGCATTCATGAAATATATTATTCTTATATTGTGTGAGCCGTTTCACGAATGATTACTGCCAAATCGCGGCCTTGTGAGCCTACTCCCATGCAGCGTTAGCGCGGGCTGTCCATACTTACCTTCATTGCCATTGAAGGAGGGAGACACGATGCACTGGCAGACACATACCGTTTTTAACCAACCCATTCCGTTAAAAAACAGCAACCTTTTTCTTTCCGATCGCCCGTTGTGTGAGGCGGTGATACGCGAAGGCGCGGCGTGGGACGCCGAGCTGCTCGCCAGCATCGGCCAACAATTGGGCGCGGCGGAATCACTGGAGCTGGGAAGATTAGCCAACGCCAATCCCCCGGAGCTGCTGCGTTATGACACCACCGGCGAGCGGCTGGATGATGTGCGTTTTCACCCGGCGTGGCATCTGTTGATGCAGGGGCTGTGCGCCAATCGGGTGCATAACCTGGCCTGGGAAGAGGAGGCGCGCGTCGGTTCTTTTGTTGCGCGTGCGGCGCGGTTTGTGCTGCACGCGCAGGTTGAATCCGGCACGTTATGCCCCATCACCATGACCTTCGCCGCAACGCCACTGTTGCAACAGGCATTGCCGATGTCTTTTCACGACTGGTTAAAACCGCTGTTGAGCGACCGTTACGATCCTCATTTAGCGCCAGGCAACCAGAAACGCGGTCTGCTGATTGGTATGGGAATGACCGAAAAACAGGGTGGAACGGATGTACTGAGCAACACCACCCGAGCGGAAAAAAGCGGCGATGAATACCGGCTGGTGGGACACAAATGGTTCTTTTCCGTGCCGCAAAGCGATGCGCATCTGGTGCTGGCGCAGGCTAAAGGCGGGCTCTCCTGCTTTTTTGTGCCGCGCTTTTTGCCTGACGGCCAGCGTAACGGCGTGCGGCTTGAGCGTCTGAAAGAGAAACTCGGCAACCGTTCCAATGCCAGTAGCGAAGCGGAGTTTTGCGATGCCAGCGGCTGGCTGCTTGGCGAAGAGGGCGACGGCGTGCGGCAGATCCTCAAAATGGGCGGGCTGACGCGCTTTGATTGCGCGCTGGGAAGCCATGGGCTGATGCGCCGCGCCTTTTCGGTGGCGCTCTATCACGCACACCGGCGGCAGGCATTTGGCAAAAACCTGGTCGATCAGCCGCTGATGCGCCACGTTCTGAGCCGGATGGCGCTGGAACTGGAGGGGCAAACCGCCATGCTGTTTCGCCTTGCCCGCGCATGGGACAGCCGCCGCAATGAGCAAGACGCGCTCTTTGCGCGCCTGTTTACCCCGGTGGCGAAATTTGCGGTCTGTAAGGGCGGGATCCCGTTTGTCGGTGAAGCGATGGAAGTGCTTGGCGGTATCGGTTATTGCGAGGAGAGCGAATTACCGCGCTTGTACCGCGAAATGCCGGTCAATAGCATCTGGGAAGGTTCCGGCAACGTCATGTGCCTGGACGTGCTGCGCGTGCTGGGTAAACAGCCGGGGATAGTTGATTTGCTCAGTGACGATTTTGCGGCGGTGAAAGGGCAAGATCGCCATTTTGATCGCGCATGGCGACAGCTACAACAGCGGCTACGCAGACCGGATGAAGCGCAGGGAAGGGAGATAACGCAACTGCTTTGGCGGCTGGGGACAGGAGCGCAAATGCTGCGCCACGCATCGCCGCCGATCGCACAGGCGTGGTGCCAGATGATGCTGGATACCCGTGGCACGTCGCCAATTGACGAGCAGGTGCAAAATGACCTGCTGCTACGCGCCACGGGGGCAGCAAATTAATCCATCTTCAGGCGGAACAGGCTTACCAGCTCGCTCAGGTGAGCCCCTTTTTCCCGCAGCGTACGGGCAGTTTCCTCACTTTGCGAAACGCGCCCGGCGTTGACGTGCGTGGCATCGCCAATGTGCGTCATCGCCAGGTTAACCTGGTTGATGCCCGCTGATTGCTCGTGGGAGGCATGATTAATTTCATGCACCAGTTGGTTGATCTGATCCATGTGGTTGATGATCGATTGCATGGCAACGCGCGTGGCCTCTGACTGGGAATGTCCTTCACCCACTTTCTTCAGCGTGTCGCCAATCAGCGCTTCAATCTCTTTCACCGCGTTGGCGCTGCGCGCCGCCAGGGCGCGAACTTCCTGGGCAACCACGGCAAACCCTTTCCCGTGTTCGCCCGCGCGCGCGGCTTCTACCGCGGCGTTCAGCGCCAGGATATTAGTCTGGAAAGCGATGGATTCAATCACGTGGGTAATGTCGGCAATGCGCTGTGATGAAGCGCGAATGTCTTCCATTGTCGCCACGGAGTGATCGACGGTTTTCCCGCCTTTTTGCACCGCGTCGGTGGTTTCATTCACCAGGCTTTGCGTTTGTTCCATGTTGGCGGCATTTTGCTGCACGGTGGCGGCAAGCTGCTCCATGCTGGCGGAGGTTTCCTCCACGCTGCTGGCCTGCTTGTTAATCTGCTCGCTGATCTCACCGCTGTCGGCGGCCAGCGCGTTGGTACCGAGGTTAATTTCGGCGGCGGATTCGCGCACCTGCAACACAATCTTGTGCAGCCCGTCGCCAATGCCATTAATGGCTTCGATCAACTGACCGACTTCATCATGACGATCCACCACCAGAGTGGCGCGCAGATCGCCTGCCGAGTACTGCTGCGCGAGTTCGATAACGTTACGCAATGGGCGGCTGAGCCAGCGGCGAATGATGACGACAAACAGCGCGGCGAACAGCAGGGAAACCACCACGCCAGCCAGCAGGAACTGGTTACGCATGGTGGTGACATCGCGCAGCAGTACGGCTTTGTCGACTTCGCCCACTACTGTCCAGTTCCAGCCGGGCAGTGCGGTGTAAGACATCAGCAGTTCGCGGCCGTCTGCGCTCTGGCGCGCCAGCGTACCGCTGGCGTTTGTCAGCAAGGTTTGCAGATCTTTTTCATCCCACTGCGGGCGTTTGCCTTCGTCGGTATCGTGGAACAGATAGTTGCCGTAATTCTTGCCCTGGTTGCGATCAAGCACGAAGAAATGACCGCTTTCACCCAGCTTACGACCGAGGATCTTATTGCGCATCACCTCCCACGAACGGGAGATATCGACGCCAACAAACAGAATGGCAATGGTGTTGCCGCTGGCATCTTTTACCGGTTGGTATTGGGTGATGTAGCGTTTGCCAAACAGCTGTGCCAACCCGCGATAGACTTCACCTTTCATTACCAGCGCAAAAGCCGGGCTGGCTTTATCCAGCTTAGTACCGATGGCGCGATCGCCATTCTCTTTGCGCAGCGATGTTGCGACACGCACAAAGTCGTCACCGCTGCGCACGAATAGCGTCGCGATAGCGCTGGTTCGGTTGAGGAAATCGTCCGGGATAGCATTGTTGTTATGCAGTTCAGTATCGCCGCCTTTGAAGAGCGGCACATCGATACCGTTAATCTCGCGGCGTTGTTGTGGATCAACCGCGAGCGGCTGCGGTAGAAAACTGCTGAACAAGCGTGTGTAGCTCTCCACCTCATCACTGAGACTACTGTTGAACATTTCCACCATATCCACCACCCCGGTGGACTGGCTGTGCAGGTCTTCCATGGCCAGCGTTTCCAGCTGTTGGCTGGCTTTATTGCTCATCAGAAAAGTGAATAAGAGGAAAAGCGTTGCAACGCTTGCGCCAGTCAGAAGTGACAATTTTGCACCCAGGCCGGTGCGACGAAAAAAGGCGCTCATAATTTGTCCGTTGTTCTGTGTATGAGGCTCCTTCAACGGCACAATTGCGATAACATTTAGTTTGTCAATGTAACAAAGTGTTACATCGATGTATCCTTACAATAACATAATCTTAATGATTGTAGGGGCATAAAAAAGCCACCAGATTCAGGTGGCTTTTTCCAGCGGCTCAGGCGTACAAAATGGCCTGCACTCGCCAGTTGTCAACGTGTTGATCTTCCTGCATTCGCACAATGCGATACCAGGAGGCTCCCTGTTCATCTGCTTTTAACGCGATAACCCGCTCAACGTCCTGTAGGCTCCCTGAGACATTATTGACGGAGATAAGACCGATTTCGTTTAATCCCGTCACGCAGTCAGCGCTGGCGAACTCTGCAGGCTGCGCTGTTGTATTTAGCAAACCGGTAGAAAGCAACAGTGAGTTTAAGGCAAGAGATCGTTTCATAGTCAGCTCCATTTTACGTTACCCCGATTGTTTGCAGGGCTTCCTTTCGCGCAACGGATTCGAAAAATCCTATTGTGCACAGGAGAACATCAATGGACGCAAAGCAATGTAAATGTCCTGAAAATCAACGCCTCGCTACTGTTTGTACAGCAGGGCGCGTCCGAACCAACGACCGGGAATTATGGTGTCATCCATCATGATGATGACGTAATAATTGGCGCGGGCGGCCACGGCTTTGGCTTTGATTGCGTCTTCCACGTCCATGGGAGAACCCAGTACCGTTACGCTAACGGCGCCAATCTCGCGAAGATCCTGCGTTTGATTACGACGGATTTCCTGCGGATGGTCGCTAACCGGCGGTGCAGATTGCGGCTTACCTTCCAGCACTGCGCAGCCGCTTAATAACAAGGCGAACAGTAAGCATGGTAAAGCACGCATGGTTTTCTCATCTCTCCTGATTGCCATAGTGTAGTTCCTGGTGAATTTCCGTTTGGGGGAATGTTCCCGAAATGTTATCCCGAGCACTAATTTCGAATGAAAGTATTTTGAAAGCGTAATCTATCTCTCAACGTCGTCAGATGCTCATGCGAAATCTGACTTGCACCACCCTGTCGCCAGTGGCATACCAGCACTATAGATCAAGGAGGGAGTAATGATTGAACTTCAGGTTGAACAATTTGCGGGTGTCGAAACACTGCATGCCTTCCCGGCGGGAAAACGCGCCGAACCGCTGCCTTGTGTCGTGTTTTATCACGGTTTCACCTCATCAAAGCTGGTCTACAGCTACTTTGCCGTGGCGCTGGCGCAAGCCGGTTTTCGCGTGGTGATGCCAGACGCACCGGATCATGGCGCACGCTTTAGCGGCGATGTTGAGCGGCGCTTGCATCAGTTCTGGCAAATCTTACAGGACAATATTGAAGAGTTCACCGCGCTGCGCGACGCGCTGGAGCGCTTTGAATTGATTGATAATCGGCGACTGGCGGTCGGCGGCGCGTCGATGGGAGGGATGACTGCGCTGGGCATCATGACGCATCACCCGGAAGTGCGCTGCGTCGCAAGCCTGATGGGTTCCGGCTATTTCACCACGCTTGCCCGTACGCTTTTCCCGCCGCTGGCTGTGGCCACGCCGGAACAGCAGCGTAAATTCGACGCGATTATTGCTCCGCTCTCACAGTGGGATGTCAGTACACAACTGGCGCACATTGCCGATCGCCCGCTGCTGCTGTGGCACGGTGAGCAGGATGATGTGGTGCCAGCGGCGGAATCTTTCCGTTTACAGCAAGCATTGCAGGAACAGGGGCTGGACACCAATCTCACTTATCAGTGGGAAGCCGGGGTAACGCACCGCATTACCCCGCAAGCGCTGAGTGCGACAACGGACTTCTTTAGCCGTTATCTTTAAGCTGTTCGGCGAAGGCGCATCACCACCAGCGCGAGCACGCAGATGATGGCACCCACCCAGAAGGTTGACGCTGCGCCGTGGGTTTCCCACAAAACCCCGGCACCGAGGCTTGCCAGCAGCAGCGCAACGCCGCTGAGTAAATTGAACATGCCGAACGCCGTGCCGCGCAGTTCCGCTGGCGCGGTATCGGCAACCATGGTCGCGAGCAAGCCTTGCGTCATGCCCATATGTACGCCCCACAGCGCGACACCGAGCAGCAGCGTGCTCCAGTGCTGGCTGAGCGCCAGCGCCATATCCGCGAGGATCAGCACCACCAGACCCAACTGTAGTAACCGGCTGTGGCTGATGCGGTCTGACAGTTTGCCAAACGGATAGGCGGTGACCGAATAGACCAGGTTCATGGCGACCATCACCAGCGGGATCGTCGCCAGCGGGATCTCCATCTGCTGGGCGCGCAGCACCAAAAATGCTTCGCTAAAGCGGGCGAGGGTGAAGATAAAACCGAGCGCCACCACCCACCAATATGCACGGCTTAACCGTTTGAGATTTTCACGGCGAATGGGATTGGTGCGCTTATGGGGGATGGGCGTTTTCGGTTCATGCAGGCCAAAGAACAGCAGCGCGACCGCTAGTACACCGGGGATCACCGCGATCCAGAACACGGCCTGGAAGTTGTCATTCCACAGCAACATCAATGCGACCGCCAGCAATGGCCCGAGGAACGCGCCAACGGTATCCAGCGACTGGCGCAACCCAAACGCTGCGCCGCGGATTTCCGCCGGGGTGACATCGGCAACCAGCGCATCGCGCGGTGCGCCGCGAATGCCTTTGCCAAGCCGGTCCATCATGCGTGCGCCAAACACCAGGCCGGATGTCGAGGCCAGCGCAAACAGCGGCTTGCTTAACGCGCCCATGCCATAACCCAGCAGCGCCAGCCCTTTACGTTTGCCGATGTAGTCGCTAAACATGCCAGAAAAGACTTTCACCATCAGCGCGGTAGCTTCCGCCAGCCCTTCAATCAGGCCAATAATCACGACGCTTGTGCCGAGCGTCGTGGCCATAAACAGCGGCAGTAAGCTGTGGATCATTTCCGATGAAATATCCATCAACATACTGACGCCGCCTAATACCCAGACCCCCGCAGGTATGCGACCTAACGTTGAAAACCGCTTGAACATTGCTTTCCTCGCCCGCAGCCAGAGCGCTATTAAACCTGCCGGAAAGGGGTTTGATAAGGGGAATAAAAAAAGAATTCTCACGTCGGTGTGCGGCCCCAATGCGGGGCCGCAAATGCAAGAGGGACTGGCCTGTAAAACGTGTGATTAGCGGTAGATAAACGCGCTGGCGTGCAGGTTGCCGTTGCTCCCCGGCTCATGAGTGAGCTCTGCACGGTAATATTTGGCGCTGTGCGCGTCGGCCTCGTCATTGAGCGCCTCGTCCGCTTCATGCTCAGTGGCGAAGTTATGATTGATATAGATAACGCCTAAGCTGTGCACATCGTCCATGTTGCGGGCTTGCTGGTTGTTGAGTTTAATTGCCGCTGCGGCATTGGCGCTAAGCAGCAAGGTTGTAAGTAATATTGCGATGTATTTCATGATGTTATGCTCCGATAAAACGCCGTTTTTTTAGTTTTTCACCATCTCTCCTCCTTATGTTCGAGGCCTGTTTAAAGTTTACGCGTTAGCCTAAAAAGGTATCGCGACCATTTCTGATACTGTCATTCAAAAAAATGCCGTAATGCGTTGTGCTTAATTTTAATTCGGCAGGCGCGCTTCTCTTTGCGCTTAGTGCGAATTATTTGTGCAATTGCCTTGAGTTTGGCTGGGGACATAAGTATTATGACGCGTCAATTTTTCAGCCGACCTTTAATCACGTTCCTTGCCTCCCCGGGATTCGGCTGACCCAGACAGGAGGCTGAATAATCCGTAAGGAGCAATTCGATGCGTCATTACGAAATCGTTTTTATGGTCCATCCTGACCAGAGCGAACAGGTTCCGGGCATGATCGAACGTTACACTGGTGCAATCACTGCAGCAGAAGGTACGATCCACCGTCTGGAAGACTGGGGCCGCCGTCAGCTGGCTTACCCGATCAACAAACTGCACAAAGCACACTACGTTCTGCTGAACGTTGAAGCTCCGCAGGAAGTGATCGATGAGCTGGAAACAAACTTCCGCTTCAACGATGCCGTTATCCGCAGCATGGTTATGCGTACTAAACACGCTGTTACCGAAGCATCTCCGATGGTTAAAGCGAAAGACGAGCGCCGTGAGCGTCGCGATGATTTCGCAAATGAAACCGCAGATGATGCAGATGCTGGGGATTCTGAAGAGTAATTACTGATGGCCAACCGCCTGGTGTTGTCCGGCACAGTGTGCAGGGCGCCGCTTCGTAAGGTCAGCCCGTCAGGAATTCCTCACTGCCAGTTCGTGCTTGAGCACCGTTCTGTGCAGGAGGAAGCCGGTTTCCACCGGCAGGCGTGGTGCCAAATGCCGGTAATAATCAGCGGGCAGGAGAACCAGGCCATTACTCACAGTATAACGGTCGGCAGCGCAGTAACTGTTCAGGGGTTCATCAGTTGCCACAAGGCAAAGAACGGCTTGAGCAAAATGGTTCTGCATGCCGAGCAGATTGAATTGATAGATTCTGGAGACTAGCCAAATGGCACGTTATTTCCGTCGTCGCAAGTTCTGCCGTTTCACAGCGGAAGGCGTTGTTGAGATTGATTACAAAGATATCGCAACGTTGAAAAACTACATTACCGAAAGCGGTAAAATCGTCCCGAGCCGTATTACCGGTACTCGTGCGAAATACCAGCGTCAGCTGGCTCGCTGCATCAAGCGCGCTCGCTACCTGTCCCTGCTGCCATACACTGATCGTCATCAGTAATTGGCCGCTGTCTATTAACGACTTTAAGAGGATAAGGTAATGCAAGTTATTCTGCTTGATAAAGTAGCAAACCTGGGTAGCCTGGGTGATCAGGTTAACGTTAAAGCGGGCTACGCTCGTAACTTCCTGGTACCGCAGGGTAAAGCTGTTCCGGCTACCAAGAAAAACGTTGAGTATTTCGAAGCACGTCGCGCTGAACTGGAAGCCAAACTGGCTGACGTTCTGGCGGCTGCTAACGCTCGCGCTGAAAGCATCAATGCACTGGGCTCTGTTACCATCGCGTCTAAATCTGGCGACGAAGGTAAACTGTTCGGTTCCATCGGTACTCGCGACATCGCTGACGCTGTAACTGCAGCTGGCGTGAAAGTTGCGAAGAGCGAAGTTCGCCTGCCGAACGGCGTTCTGCGTACTGTTGGTGAGCACGAAGTGGACTTCCAGGTTCACAGCGAAGTATTCGCTAAACTGACTGTAAACGTTGTTGCTGAGTAATTCGTTACTCTAAAACAATGTGCAAAACGCCGGCCTTGTGCCGGCGTTTTGCTTTTCAGACCTCGCAGAACAAGCCATTATGGCTTGTTTAATCGCGCATTCTGACGCATCCTCGGATAATAATTGAAACGCAATTTTATCTTTGAGATTTGTCATGGAAACCGCTCTGCCCGCGTCCGTATTTGCCCGCCGAAATGTGGCTTACGTCTGCGCCACGCTCTGTTGTCTGCTGTGGGGTAGCTCCTACCCGGCCATTAAAAACGGCTACGAACTCTTTCACATCGCCACCGACGACATCCCGTCAAAAGTGGTATTTGCCGGTTATCGTTTCTTGTTTGCAGGTGTGTTGCTGCTGCTGTTTGCGCTGGCGCAGCGCAAACCGATCGGCCGATTATCTGCTATGCAGTTTGGGCAACTGACGGTGCTCGGGTTAACGCAAACGACCCTGCAATACACCTTCTTCTATATTGGGCTTGCTTATACTACCGGCGTAAACGGGTCGATCATGAATGCGACCGGCACCTTCTTCAGCGTGCTGCTGGCGCACTTTATCTATCAAAACGACAAGCTCAGCTACAACAAAGGCCTCGGCTGTATTTTGGGTTTTGCCGGCGTCATGCTGGTGAACTTCCACAGCGGTATGCGTGATTTTGTTTTTGTCTGGAACGGCGACGGTTTCATTGTGCTGGCGGCGTTCATCCTCTCTGCCGCCACGCTGTATGGCAAACGTATTTCCCAGACGGTCGATCCCACGGTGATGACCGGCTGGCAACTGGCAATTGGTGGTGTCGCGCTGCTGATTGGCGGCTATCTGTCGGGGGGAACGCTGGAAGTGCATAGCCTAAGCGCGGTCGCGATCCTCGGTTATCTTACGCTGCTGTCTGCGGTGGCTTTTGCGCTGTGGAGCATGCTGCTGAAAGTGAACCGCGTCAGTATGATCGCACCGTTCAATTTCGTGATACCGGTTGCCGGTACGGTGCTCTCCGCCATTTTCCTCGGTGAAAATATGCTCGATATCAAATACGCGGTCGCACTGGTGCTGGTCTGCTCAGGGATCTGGTGGGTCAATAAACGAGCCGGGTAACAGGTACCCGGCATAGTGGCTTAACGCGCGCGGATAAAGCTGCCGTCCGGCTGGCGGGTAAACAGCACCGGCTGGCCGCCGGTTTCGATGGTCAGCCCGGTGACTACGCCGTTGGCGTTCTGGCGGATTTTCACCATCTGGCCGCTTTGCAGGCTGCTCAGCGGTTTACCGTCACCTTCCACTTTGGCCATCGCATAGACATCGGTTGGCGGCAAATTGTGATCGCGAAACAGTTGCGCCAGCGTTTTCCCCTCTTCAACGCGGTAAGCGCGCCACTGCTGCTCGATGCCGCTGGAAGAGGGCAGTGTATTCTGCGCTACATGCTGGCGCGGTTGCTGTTGCTCGACGGGTTCCTGCTGTTGCATGGACTCTTCCGCACTCGGCGCGGTCTGCTGCGGCTCGCTCACCACCTGCGGCGGTGTGGGTTCCGCTGTAGAAGGTTGCGGCTGTGAAGCGGTGGGAAGATTGAGCTGCGCTTCGCGAGCGCCGGATGGTGCAGTGGCGCGGTTGCTGTCGTCAGTTGACGGTAACAAAAAACCGACAACCACCAGCAAAGCCGCGAGGATCAGGCCGCGACGGTGCAATGGCGGGAGCGGATCCATCAGGCGAAAATGGTCCGGGGCATGCCAGATTTTCACCAGGGTAGGTTTCAGTTCAAATCGCCCGGGCATGGCTTTCCTCCTGCTCCGCGTCATTTAGTGTCCTGTCTCGTTGAGTATATACACTTTATCCCGCAACCGCGGCGTGCGCCGTTTTTAACTGCCTGAAAGTCGACAAAAAGCTGCATTTTGTGAGCGCAATTCGGGATAAATCTTACTTGCTGTATTCTTTCCCTTTCCCTGCGATTTGTCATCTTTCCTGCGACAAAGTTTTACCCGGTGCAGCGCGGCTGTTATGCTGCGCGCTACCTTAAAAAGCGATGAAAGGAAAACCCATGACAACCCCAACTTTTGACACGATCGAAGCGCAAGCCAGCTACGGCATCGGTTTGCAGGTAGGACAGCAGCTGAGCGAATCCGGGTTAGAGGGGCTGTTACCGGAAGCGCTGGTCGCAGGTATCGCAGATGCCCTGGAAGGCAAACAACCCGCTGTTCCGGTAGATGTTGTCCACCGCGCGCTGCGTGAAATCCACGAGCGTGCCGACGCTGTGCGTCGTTCTCGTTTCGAAGAGATGGCAGCGGAAGGCGTGAAATATCTGGAAGAAAACCGCGAGCGTGAAGGCGTGAACAGCACCGAATCCGGTCTGCAATTCCGCGTGCTCACCCAGGGCGAAGGCGCTATCCCGGCGCGTACCGACCGTGTGCGTGTGCACTACACCGGTAAACTGATTGACGGCAGCGTGTTTGACAGCTCCGTTGCACGCGGCGAACCGGCTGAATTCCCGGTTAACGGCGTGATTGCTGGCTGGATCGAAGCCCTGACGCTGATGCCGGTAGGTTCCAAATGGGAACTGACTATTCCGCACAACCTCGCGTACGGCGAGCGCGGCGCTGGCGCGTCTATTCCGCCATTCAGCACGCTGGTATTTGAAGTGGAACTGCTGGAAATTCTGTAATTCCTCGCATGAATGCCTCTTCCCGTCAGGGAAGGGGCTACACCTACTGCGCTGATCGTTTGTTAATAAAACCAATGCCAACAGATTATCTTGCAAATGGCGCAATCAGGTGTATTTTTGTGAGCTATTTCGCGTTACCTGAGTGATATGACACTCACTTTAAACAAATATTTAACATTGTTTTTAATTCCGAGTATTCATCCCGCCGATTCTTACCTAATATCTTTGCGTCCATACAAGGGCGGAACACGCAACTAAAAAAGGCCAGTAGAGCCCCAACAACACAGACAGGAATACAACATGGTAGATCAAGTTAAAGTCGTGGCCGACGAACAGGCTTCGACTGAACAGTCGCTACGGCGAAATCTCACAAACCGGCATATTCAGCTCATCGCCATTGGCGGTGCCATCGGAACCGGGCTGTTTATGGGCTCCGGGAAAACCATCAGCCTCGCCGGTCCGTCGATCATTTTTGTCTATATGATCATCGGCTTTATGCTGTTTTTCGTCATGCGCGCCATGGGTGAGTTACTGCTGTCGAATCTTGAATATAAATCCTTTAGCGACTTCGCCGCTGACCTGTTAGGGCCGTGGGCGGGGTATTTTACCGGCTGGACATACTGGTTTTGCTGGGTGGTAACCGGTATGGCCGATGTCGTCGCCATCACGGCTTACGCGCAGTTCTGGTTCCCTGGACTTGCCGATTGGGTAGCGGCGCTGGCCGTTGTCGTCGTGCTGCTGAGCCTCAATCTCGCGACGGTGAAAATGTTCGGCGAGATGGAGTTCTGGTTTGCGATGATCAAAATCGTCGCCATTGTCGCGCTGATTATCGTGGGGGTAGTGATGGTGCTGATGCACTTTAAATCCCCGACCGGCGTTGAAGCTTCCTTCTCGCATCTGTGGAATGATGGCGGCTGGTTCCCGAAAGGCATCAGCGGGTTCTTTGCAGGTTTCCAGATTGCGGTGTTTGCCTTTGTCGGGATTGAACTGGTCGGTACGACCGCAGCGGAAACCAAAGATCCGGAGAAATCCCTGCCGCGCGCCATCAACTCGATCCCGGTGCGCATCATTATGTTCTACGTTTTCGCGCTGATTGTGATCATGTCGGTGACGCCGTGGGGCTCCGTAGTGGCGGATAAAAGCCCGTTTGTTGAGCTGTTCGTGCTGGTGGGGATTCCGGCGGCGGCGAGCATTATCAACTTCGTGGTGCTGACGTCTGCGGCGTCTTCCGCCAACAGCGGCGTCTTCTCCACCAGCCGGATGCTGTTCGGCCTGGCGCAGGATGGCGTAGCGCCGAAAGCGTTCGCTAAGCTCTCTAAACGCGCGGTACCGGCAAAAGGGCTGACCTTCTCCTGCATCTGCCTGCTGGGCGGCGTAGTGATGTTGTACGTGAATCCGAGCGCGATTGCTGCGTTCACCATGATCACTACCGTATCAGCGATCCTGTTTATGTTCGTCTGGACGATCATCCTCTGCTCGTACCTGGTGTACCGTAAGCAGCGCCCGCAGTTGCATGAAAAGTCGAACTATAAAATGCCGCTGGGCAAAATGATGTGCTGGGTGTGCATGGCGTTCTTCGCCTTTGTGCTGGTGCTGCTGACGCTGGAAGCGGATACCCGCCAGGCGCTGATCGTCACCCCACTGTGGTTTGTGGTGCTGGGCGCGGGCTGGCTGTACGCGGGCAAAAAGCGTCTGGCTAACCGCCAGTCATAAAAAAAGAGCCGCGCGGCGGCTCTAAACTTCCATGAATCAGGGCGCTCTCGGGCGCCTTTATTTATTCGCCAGCGAGGGCACGCGGGAACAGATTGTTGTTTTCCAGGCTGATGTGTTCCATCAGATCGTCAATCAACGTGTTGATGCCGTTATACATCGCCTTCCAGGTGGTACAGGCTTCCGGCGGCGGCGTAACGTTATTGGTGATGTGTTTGATCACTTCCAGCAGTTCGCCCGCTTCATCATGCTCGCTTTCCATTACGCTTATCGGACCCATCGCCTGCGAGCCCATGCCCTGTTTGATCATCGGGAACAGGATCTGCTCCTCTTTCATCATGTGGCTGGAAAGCTCTTCATGCAGCATCGTCAGATATTTGGTTAAGCCGCGCGGCACGTTCGGTTTATCGGCGTGGACGCGCTCAACTTTGGTGGCCTGCAGGATCAGTTCCGGCAGTTGTTCGCGGTGACGGTCATGGTAACGCACGATAATGTGGTCGATGATTTCCGCCAGCCCCGCCATGCGCCAGTCTTTCTCAATCGGCTGCCCGGCAAGCGTCGCCAGCTCGGCTTCGATGACGTCAATATCCAGCTCTTTGCGGGCCGCAGAACGTCCCAGCGTCTGCTTACCGCCGCAGCAGTAATCCATATCATATTTACGGAACAGTGCGGAGGCGCGGGGGATAGAGAGCGCCAGCTCACCCAGGGGTTGATCGCGGAAAGCCATAGCAGTTACCTCATGTGTAATTTATAAGTTGTATTTTAAATGCATCTTTAAGCCGATGATATACCCCTTTTGGGGTGGCGGAAATCGCCTTATTCCTTTCTTACACGAAAAAATGTGATATTCATCACAAAAAATCTTACGAATTTAACATGTTGAATACCGGTGTTTTTATTGGAAATTACTGGATTGCGAACTGCATCACAATTAAATAACTCCGCGCCGCTGCCGATACCAAAACTCCAGACAATATCCTGCACGCTATAAAGGCTTACAATGTTTAAAAGAATAAAAGTTATTACTTTATTAATCATGGTTTTACTTGTACTCGGTGCCATGCAGCTGATCTCCGCTGGCGTGTTCATCAGTGCGCTCAATAACGATAAAAACAACTTCAACGTTTCTCAGGTTTCCAGCCAGAACGTTTCCGAATTTACCGATGCCTGGATCAGCCTCAACCAGGCGCGTGTGACGCTGAACCGCGGCATGCTGCGTCTGCAAAGCAGCACTGCCAGCCAGATTAATGGCGGCCAGCTTAATGAACTGGCGCAAACGGCCACCAACTTGCTGAACCAGGCGCAACAGCATTTCGAGAAGTACAAAACCATTCCGGACACACCAGGGCTGGATAAAGCGCTGTCGAAAGATCTGGAAACGCAATACGGCATCTACCATGCGACGCTGACAGAGATGAACCGTCTGCTGCTCGCCGGGAATCTGGAAGATATGTTCCGCCAGAACGCCGAAGCGAAACAAGTTGTCATGCAGAAGAGCTATCGCGCGTGGCGCGATGCGCAAACCGTACTGGCGAGTGAAGGGATCGTCCAGAATGAACGCGATTACCAGCGTATCCTGTGGATCCTTGGCACCGTGATGCTGGTGGTGTTGGCGGTGATCGTCATGAGCTGGGTTGCGATGCAGCGCGTCCTGTTGAAGCCGTTGCATGGGGTGATGAGCCATATCCGCCACATCGCAAGCGGCGATTTGACGCATGACATCGACGCCGAAGGCAAAAACGAAATGGCGCTGCTGGCGCAGAATGTGCAGGAAATGCAGCAGTCGCTGGTGAAAACAGTGAGCGTCGTTCGCGATGGCGCAGACACCATTTACACTGGCGCGGGTGAAATTTCTGCCGGCAGTAACGATCTCTCTTCACGCACTGAGCAGCAAGCCGCGTCGCTGGAAGAGACCGCTGCCAGCATGGAGCAGCTCACCGCCACGGTGAAACAGAACGCCGACAACGCCCGCCAGGCGACACAACTGGCGCTGAATGCGTCCGGTACCGCGAAGAAAGGCGGTGACGTGGTTGATGGCGTAGTGCGCACCATGGATGAGATTGCCACCAGTTCCAGCAAAATCGCGCAGATCACCAACGTGATTGACGGTATCGCCTTCCAGACCAACATCCTAGCGCTGAACGCCGCCGTTGAAGCGGCGCGCGCGGGCGAACAAGGCCGTGGCTTTGCCGTGGTTGCGGGCGAAGTGCGTACCCTGGCGCAGCGTAGCGCGCAGGCAGCGAAAGAGATTAAAGGGCTGATTGAAGACTCTGGTAATCGTGTCAATGCGGGTGCCGCACTGGTGCATGAAGCCGGGGAAACCATGGCTGAAATCGTCAGCGCCGTCACGCGCGTGACCGATATTATGGGCGAAATCTCGTCTGCGTCTGACGAGCAGAGCCGTGGTATCGATCAGGTGGGTCAGGCCGTTGCCGAGATGGACCGCGTTACCCAGCAGAACGCCTCGCTGGTAGAAGAGTCCGCCGCTGCGGCTGCGGCACTGGAAGAGCAGGCGGCACGCCTGACTGAAACCGTGGCGGTATTCAAGGTCAACCGTACGCGTAGCGCACGCCGTCCGGCGTTAGTCACGCCAGCCAGCAAACCGCAGGCCAAAGCGAGCAAAAGCTTCAGCGAAGCCAACTGGGAAACGTTCTGATAACGGTTGCGTCGCGCTCCCGAAACCCGGCATAGGTCTAACACCATTCGTTTAAGCAGTTGGTAAACGAAACACATCAAGAGATAACCGATGAAACCCCGAAATAGGGGGGGTCATCTCCTGGAGGAGATGCTTTTTGTCTCTCCAAATCTCTTAAGTGAACGGTGTCAGGCATATGCCGGGTTTTTTTATGCCCCTTTGAAAATCCCAGGCGGTGAGGTACGCATCGACACAGAGTGGTTATGCCAGATTGTGTGGCATCCACTCTCATCGAACGGACTGAGCCCTGATTTTCGCGCCGTTTATCGGCGCGAAACCAATGCGAAGACGGTTTTTTTATTCGGCACTCAGTGTGGTGACGCTGGTTTTTCGCGGCTTCGACAGTACGGCCATCAGCACGCCGCCGACCAGCAAGACAATACCGCAGACGGTGAGCAGCGGCGGCAGGCTGTGGCGCAGCATAAAGGTATAGAGCAGCCCGGCCAGCGTTTCAAAGACGATCAATGGGCCAACAATCACCGTCGGTAGCCGCTGGCAGGCAATGTTCCAGCATAATGCACCCACCCACGAGCAGAGCACCGCAATGGCGAACATCAGCGTGATAAACACCAGCGGACGCGGCCCGAAGGGTAGGGTGAAATCAGGTTGCTGAACACCAAGCCACAGGCATGCCGCAATATAGCCCACCAGTGACACCGGCAGCGTCACCAGCGCTTGCGCTGTGGCCCACATCATCGGGTTTTTGTCCGGGTTTTCCCGCAGCCAGCGGGCATTGCGCAGCGCATACCAGGCCCAGCAGGCGACCGAAGTGAAAGCCAGCACAATACCGGAACCGTAGCGCCAGCCGCTGAAATTGGGCAGCCCGTGGCGCAGTTCGGCGATATTCACGCAGCCTAACCCCAGCGCAATGCAGAGCAGTGCGGGAGCAAGCCGCCGCCACGAAAGTTTGCCGTCACGCTGGCTGTAGAGCAGGTTAGCGCACACCGGGATCACCACCGGCAGCGTGGCGATGATCATCGTCGACACCGGCGCGCCCGTGCGCTGAATGGCGCTTGCCAGGCAGATGTAATAGATAAGGTTGCCCATGACTGTCAGCCATAAGGCGGTGAACCAGTCGCTGCGCGTAAGCTGGCGCAAGCGCGCGCGACCCAGCCATGCCAGCGGCAGGGCGATAATCCCCAGCGCCAGATAGCGCCCGGTAGATTGCAGCGCCGCCGGGTAATCCGGCACGATCAGCGGGCCGACAAAAATAAGCCCCCATAACAGCCCGGCAAGCAGGGCATACAACACACCACTAATCATCTTTCCACCTACATTTACATCGACAGCGAACAGTGTAGGAGGGCAACGGGCGGAAATATTGTATGAGATTGCGCATTAACGGCGCGTGACTTGCTTTTGGTAACGCACCGGCGTGATGCCGTAGCGGTGCGTAAATGCGCGGGTGAGGTGTGATTGATCGGTGAGGCCAGTAACGGCGGCGACATCGGCGGCGGGCATGCCCTGGGTCAGAAACGCTTTGGCGCGCCACAGGCGGATCGCCATCAGCATCTGGTGCGGGGTGACATGAAAATGCGCCTTGAACTGACGTTGAAAATGGTACGGGCTGAGCGCTGCGACTTTCGCCAGTTCATCGAGCGTCAGGCTGTGCATATAGTTGTCATGCAGGTAATCGCGCACGCGCTCAAACCGGTGCGCGCCTTCCGGGTGCTGCGGCGCATGGTGCGCCAGCGGGCGGAAGGTATCGATGAGATCCAGCAAAATCCCCTGTTGCGCCAGCGGATCGTCGGTGTGCCACAAGCCGTGGATCTGGGTGCAGATCAGCCGGGTGCGCAGCGGATCGTGGCGCATCACATCGCTAAACCACCAGTGGCGGATCCCGGTGACCTCTTCCAGCAGATCGGGCTCAAGATAAACCATGCGATAGCGCCAGCCGTCGGCGGTTTCCGCTTCGCCGGTGTGCAGCTCGTCAGGGTTCATGGTGACTACAGAATGCACCGGCGCGACATACTGTGTACCGCGATAACGAAAGCGTTCGGCTCCGGCTTCGATCGCGCCAATGCCAAACGCTTCATGGGTATGCGGCTCAAAGGCGTAACGCGAAATATGCGCGTGGTACAGCTCCACCCCTGGCAGTAACGCCAGGTGGCGAAAGCGCGCGCAATCTCGCTCGTCAGTAAACTGCTCAGGTACACCTTCCACGGTCTCTCTCCACACGGGTCATCCCTTCATTATTAGGGATGGCCCGGCGGGAGGCTACAAAAATTAACCACTTTGTAACCTTTACAGAAGGTCGCTGACGCTCTTTTCAATCGACGTGGTCGGGCGGCCAATCAATGTGCTGAGCGTTTTACTGTCATCAAACAGGCCACCTTTGGCAGCTCCCGCATCGGAATCTGCCAGCATGGTGGCGAGCCAGTCCGGCAGGCCAGCGCCTTTCAGCGCGGCGGCGAAGTCGGCTTCGCTCAGGTTCTGATAGACCACGTTTTTACCGCTGGCTTTGCTGAGCAGTGCGGCCAGTTCAGTGAGCGTCCAGCCGTTATCACCGGCCAGTTCATAGACTTTGCCCGCATGCCCTTCTTCGCTTATCGCGCGCGCGGCGGCAGCAGCGTAATCGGCGCGAGTAGCAGAGGCGATTTTGCCGTCACCTGCTGCGCCAATAAAGACCCCGTGTGCCAGTGCCGCTGGCGCGCTTGCCAGGTAGTTTTCGCTGTACCAGCCGTTACGCAGCAGGGCATAAGGAATGCCGGAATCGGCGAGCATGTTCTCGGTTTCAACGTGTTCAACATGCAGGCCAAGCGGGGATTTATCGGCGTGCAGCAGGCTGGTGTAAGCAATGAATTTCACCCCGGCGGCTTTGGCGGCGTTAATCACATTGCGGTGTTGCACAGCGCGCTGACCCACTTCGCTGCTGGAGATCAGCAGCAGCTTGTTCACGCCTGCCAGCGCCTGGGTGAACGCGGCCTGGTCGCCATAATCGGCCTGGCGAACCAGAACACCTTGTTTGCTGAGCGCTTCGGCTTTCGCCGGGTTACGAACGATAGCGACAATCTCTTTTGCCGCCACGGTTTTCAGCAGTTCTTCTACCACAAACTGGCCCAGTTGGCCGGTCGCGCCGGTGAGTGCGATCATGAGTATTCTCCTTCGGTGTTCGGTGAGTGTTGTGGTACGCTAACACCTTAACTAACTTTTAGTAAGTACGTACAAAAAGGTAAGTATGAAAACGCAATCCCGACCGCAAACATTGAGTGAACAAATGCGTGACGGCAATCTGTTCGCCGAGCAGTGTCCCTCGCGGGATATTCTGAAACATGTCACCAGCCGCTGGGGTGTGCTGATTCTGGTGGCGCTACGCGATGGCACTCACCGCTTTAGCGACTTGCGCCGCAAAATGGGCGGCGTCAGTGAAAAGATGCTGGCGCAGAGCCTGCAATGGCTGGAGCAGGATGGCTTTATCAACCGCGTGGCTTACCCGGTGGTGCCGCCGCATGTCGAGTATAGCCTGACCCCGCTGGGTGAACAGGTAAGCGAGAAGGTCGCTGCGCTTGCTGACTGGATAGAACTGAAT
This sequence comes from Kosakonia sp. YIM B13588, assembly GCF_042788165.1. Classification (NCBI taxonomy): domain Bacteria; kingdom Pseudomonadati; phylum Pseudomonadota; class Gammaproteobacteria; order Enterobacterales; family Enterobacteriaceae; genus Kosakonia; species Kosakonia sp. YIM B13588. The sequence continues at coordinate 42,501 of NZ_JBHZPO010000014.1, forward strand.
GTTCCGCAGGTACTGGCCTTCCGCGATGAACGGGAAGGCCAGCAGGCGTTGGTTGAATAACTACTTGTTTAACTGAACGTTATAGATAGCAAAGCCAATCTCGTCGTTGGCGACTTTCGCCATCGGGTAGCGAGCTTTCTCTTTGATAAACGCGGCGGCTTTGTCCGTGGGCGCGGTTTCAAAACGAATATCCAGCTTGGTGTCGCTGTGAATGGGCGCCAGTTGCCAGTTGTTGTCGGCAGCCGGGTGAATTTCGCCTGCGCGTTGGGTTTCATCGCTTATCCACTTCGCCAGCACCGCGCGGTTTTCATCCGGCGAGGCAAAGGCAATATGGCTGTCGCCGGTACCGGCAAACTTGCCGCCGTAGGCGCGGTAGTTATTGGTCGCGACGAGGAACACCGCGTTCGGATCAATCGGCTTGCCGTTAAAGGTCAGATTTTTAATACGTTCCGCCTGCGGGTTAACGCTCTGGCATTCGCCGTCGTAGCGCGCCGGTTGCGTCACATCAATCTGGTAGTTCACACCATCAATGACATCGAAGTTATAGGTGCGGAAACCGTCCCAGTTGATCAGGCTTTGCGGCTTATCACTGTGCGGATCGATCTGGTTAAACTGACCGGCGGAGCACTCCAGCCACTCTTTCACCTCTTTGCCGGTCGCTTTCACCACCACCAGCGTGTTCGGGTAGAGGTATAAATCGGCGGCATTGCGGAAGGTTAACTGGCCTTTTTCCACTTCGACATAACTGGCGGGATCATTCTTGCGGCCACCCACTTTAAACGGCGCGGCAGCGGAAAGCACCGGCAGTTTTGCCAGATCCGGATCGCCCTGAATAAAGTGTTCAACGTAGGCTTTTTGCGCGTTGTTCACCACCTGCACGGTCGGATCGTCCTGCACCAGCGCCAGGTAGCTGTACATGTTGTCGGCGGATTTGCCGATCGGTTTGCCGACAAACTCGCGGGTGGCGTCGTGATCGTGTTTGAGGATCTGCACCAGCTTGCTGTCTTCGCCAACGAGGGCTTTTTTCGCCGCCGCGTCATAAATCGGGCGCGCTTCGGCTTTGGATTCGCGCACCTGCCATTTGCCAGAATCATTGTTCAGCACCAGATCGACCACGCCAAGATGATCGCCCCACATGCCCGGCATCACGGAAGGAATGCCGTTCAACGTTCCTTTCTTGATATCCGCGCCTTTTATCGCCGCAAAATCTTTACCCGGGAACACAGCATGGGCGTGGCCAAACAGGATTGCATCAACGCCCGGCACTTCGCTGAGGTAATAAACGGAGTTTTCCGCCATCGCCTGGTACGGCTCCGCCGACAGCCCGGAGTGTGCGACCACGACCACCAGATCCGCGCCTTTGGCGCGCATTTCCGGCACATATTTACGTGCGGTTTTGGTGATGTCATTCACCGTCACTTTGCCGCTCAGGTTGGCTTTATCCCAGACCATGATCTGCGGCGGCACAAAGCCGATATAACCGATGCGCAGCGTGTGCGTTTTGCCTTCGCTGTCGGTGACCGGCGTCTCTTTGATTAAGTAAGGTGTGAAGAGCGGCTTTTGGCTTTTAACATCAATAATATTGGCGTTTACATACGGGAATTTCGCGCCAGCCAGCGCCTTGTGCAGGTAATCCAGACCGTAGTTGAATTCGTGGTTGCCCAGGTTGCCGACAGCGTAATCCAGGGTGTTCATCGCTTTATACACCGGATGAACCTCCCCGGCTTTCAGCCCTTTCGCCGCCATATAATCGCCCAATGGGCTGCCCTGGATTAAGTCGCCGTTATCTACCAGCACGCTGTTTTTGACTTCATTTCGCGCGGCGTTAATTAGGCTTGCGGCGCGCACCAGGCCGAATTTTTCCGTCGCCGTGTCTTTGTAGTAATCAAAATCCATCATGTTGCTATGCAAATCAGTGGTTTCCAGAATACGTAAATCCACCGTTGCAGCCTGCACGCTGGCCGCAATCAGCGTTGCCAGAAGCGTTGCACTAAACTTAATCATCAGAGGCATCCTTTTTCGATCTAAGCCACAAAAGAAAGTGTTATGTACATTTTGTTGCTTACAGAATTGTGAATACTGCCATAAAAGCGTGCAAAGAAAACGCAATCGCTATCACAGATGGCAGATTCCGCCGCAATACGATATAAGTAAAACAATGAGTTACAAACCACTGAACAGAAGAGGTGGAAAATGTTAGATGCAATTTGCCAGCTCGCGCGCGAAGCGGGCGATGCCATTATGCAGGTCTACGATGGGCATAAGCCGATGGAAGTCACCAGCAAAGTCGATGACTCACCGGTAACCGCCGCCGATATTGCCGCACACGGGGTGATTGTGCGCGGTTTACAGGCGTTGACGCCGGACATTCCGGTGCTGTCAGAAGAAGATCCGCCCACTTGGGAGGTTCGCCAGACATGGGGACGTTACTGGCTGGTGGATCCGCTGGACGGCACCAAAGAATTCATCAAGCGCAACGGTGAATTTACCGTCAATATCGCCCTGATTGAGGACGGAAAACCGGTGCTCGGCGTGGTTTACGCCCCGGTACTGAAAGTGATGTATTCCGCCGCAGAAGGGAAGGCGTGGAAAGATGAAGCGGGGCATCATCAGCAGATTCAGGTTCGTGATGCGCGCCCGCCGCTGGTGGTGGTGAGCCGCTCGCACGCGGACGATGAGCTGAAAGAGTATTTGCAGCACCTTGGCGAACACCAGACCACCGCGATTGGCTCTTCGCTGAAATTTTGTCTCGTGGCAGAAGGCAAAGCGCAGCTTTACCCGCGCTTTGGGCCAACCAGCGTCTGGGACACGGCGGCGGGCCATGCGGTGGCGGTCGCCGCCGGGGCGCATGTTCACGACTGGCAGGGGCGCACACTGGATTACACCCCGCGTGAATCCTTCCTCAATCCCGGCTTTCGGGTTTCGCTCTATTGATTAAGCAGCTTGTGCAGCAGGTCGATGACTTGCTGCACTTCTTGCTGGCTCAGCCCACCATCTTTTGCATACTGTACGCGCCCGTCTTTATCCAGTACCACAATCGCCGAGCTCTCCTCGTCCAGTTTCCAGGCTTTGCGCGTCACGCCTTCGCTATCCACAATAAATTGTGACCACGGATAGAGCTTCTTATTGCTTTCGATACTGCTGCGCACAAACATCGCGCTGCCGGGAATGGCGTCATCGGTGTTAACGATGGTGGTGGTTTGGTATTTATCGTGCGGCAGTTTTGCGGATTTGATCGCTTCAATCAGCGCGGCATTCTTCTCTTTTGCTGACGTTCGACCAGCAATATGCTGCACCACTCGCACTTTGCCTGGAAGTTGGGCGCTATTCCATTTTTTATAGCTAAACTTGTCGTTATCCAGTATCAACTCCCCTCTGTCGGCTATGCCCACAGGCGGCACGCGTTGGTTGTTTTCAAAATTGTGGGCTGAAGCAACCAGCGGCAGTAACAGGCATGTCGCTGCCAGGATGTTACGTAGGGTCATGGCGTTTCCTTATTATCTCTTGTGTTTGTGCAGGTGATCCGACCACTTGGGCTCGCGTTTTAATCATAAATGCGATCAATGCCTTTTTCCCGCAATCTGGATGCCAGTTTGCGGGCGAACGCACATAACCGTGAAAAAATGTGGGCTTATACTGCGCAGAGTAAGGTGTTGAAAAGAATATTCTGAATAATTGTCATCAAAAGGTAAATAAAGTTATTCACACTATGTATAGGTTAGGTTCTGAACTATAGTCATTGAGCATTAAAATTTGCGCTCACCTACGTTGGTCCGATTGTGGAACCGCAAGAGCGTAATGTTTCACAGGAGATACAAGAATGAAAATTTTCCAACGTTACAACCCACTTCAGGTGGCTAAGTACGTAAAAATCCTGTTTCGTGGACGGTTGTATATCAAGGACGTTGGCGCTTTCGAGTTCGATAAGGGCAAAATCCTTATCCCGAAAGTGAAAGACAAACAGCATCTGTCTGTCATGTCTGAAGTGAACCGTCAGGTGCTGCGTTTGCAGACCGAGATGGCTTAACAGCTGTGCTATGCAGTAGTTTAAGTACTATAAAAAAACGGCCCCAAAGGGGCCGTTGACATTTCTGCGGTAGATTACGCCGCGCCTTTACCTTCGGCGTCCGGCAGCTTCGGCGTTAACACCGTCGCGCGGGTATCAATGCGTGTTACCAGCAGCTGATCGATGCGGTAGTTATCAATGTCCACCACTTCGAATTTGTAGCCGGAAAACTTCACCGCATCGGTGCGTTTCGGGATTTTACGCAGCATAAACATCATAAAGCCGCCGATGGTTTCGTAGTTACCAGACTGCGGGAATTCATCGATATCCAGTACGCGCATCACGTCATCAATCGGTGTACCGCCGTCAATCAGCCACGAGTTTTCATCACGCGCGACGATCATCTCTTCCACCTGGCCGACCAGATCGCCCATCAATGTCGTCATTACATCGTTAAGCGTGATGACGCCCACTACCAGCGCGTATTCGTTCATGATCACCGCGAAGTCTTCGCCCGCAGTTTTGAAACTTTCCAGCGCTTCAGAGAGCGTTAATGTATCCGGGACAATCAATGTATTGCGGATCTGCACGCCGCTATTCAGCGCCATGCTCTGGTTTGCCAGTACGCGGTTCAGCAGATCTTTGGAGTCGACATAGCCGACAATGTGGTCGATATCATCGTTACAGACCAGAAACTTCGAGTGCGGATGTTCCGACACTTTCTTTTTCAGGCTCTGTTCATCTTCATGCAGATCAAACCAAATGACGTTTTCGCGTGAGGTCATTGACGACGGCACGGTACGCGATTCCAGTTCAAACACGTTCTCAATCAGTTCGTGTTCCTGCTTACGCAGCACCCCGGCTAACGCACCGGCTTCCACTACCGCATAAATATCGTCAGAAGTGATGTCATCTTTACGCGCCATCGGCAGTTTGAAGATGCGGAAAATCACGTTGGCCAGGCCGTTGAAAAACCAGACCAGCGGGCGGAAAACAAATAAGCAGAAGCGCATCGGGTTGATGATACGCAAAGCCACGGCTTCAGGCGCAATCATACCGATGCGTTTCGGTGTCAGGTCGGCGAAAAGAATGAATAACCCGGTCACCAGCGAGAAAGAGATAATAAAGCTAAGTTGTTCGGCAAGCTCCGGTGAAACGACATTGATCAGCAGGCCGTGAAAAACGGGGGAAAATGCCGCGTCGCCGACGATACCGCCAAGAATGGCAACGGCGTTAAGGCCGATTTGCACCACCGTAAAGAACATACCAGGCGTTTCCTGCATTTTTAAAATGCGTTGCGCGTTGATATTGCCTTCATCGGCCAGCAGTTTGAGCTTAATTTTTCGCGATGCGGCGAGTGAGATCTCGGACAACGAGAAAAACGCACTTACCGCGATCAGACAGAGTATGACTAAGATACTGTTTAACATAATTTATCCAGCTATTAACCGGATCCTCGGAAGGGGTTTTGAATATCCATGTGGTAAACACTAATGAAAGCCGGCCCGAAGCGGTGGACCGGCAATTTCGAGGGGTAGTATAGCGTAAGCCTGTTGCAGGCTGCCAGAGGCTTAATTTGCGCCGTTTTTCGGCGATAAAACCCGCAGCTTTTTAAGGGTTAAGCTGCGGTGGCAAACAAACGCCAATGCCACCGATACCGCAGTAGCCGTGCGGGTTTTTATACAGATATTGTTGATGCTCATCTTCCGCGTAATAGAACGGCGTCGCGGCTTTGATTTCGGTCGTCACCTGGCGCGCGTCGCCTGCGCTGCGCATCGCTTGCTGGAAGCGCGCAAGGCTGGCTTGTGCGGCGTCGCTTTGCTCTGGCGTCAGCGGGTAAATCCCGGAACGGTACTGGGTGCCCGAATCATTGCCCTGACGCATGCCCTGCGCCGGATCGTGGTTTTCCCAGAAAACCTGCAGCAGTTTTTCGTAACTCACCACGTTCGGGTCGTATACCACACGCACCGCTTCCGCATGGCCGGTCAGGCCGGAACAGACTTCGCGGTAGGTCGGATTCGGCGTGTAGCCGCCGGTATAGCCAGCTGCCGTGCTGTAAACCCCGTCTAACTGCCAGAACAGGCGTTCCACGCCCCAAAAACAGCCCATTGCGAACAGGGCGATCTCCATCCCTTCCGGAACATGACTCATTGAATGCTCGTTAACAGCATGTAAACTGGCAACGGGCATCGGTGTATTGCGTCCGGGCAATGTATCTGATTGGGAAACAAGCTCTTTTTTATCGAACAGACTCACGGTGATACCTCCCGGAGGGGCTAATTGCGGTTAGGGTTGTGTTGCGGCCTGTGTTTTAACACAATAAACGCCATAAATCAGACTAGATTTAAACATAAGAAATTTTGGGGTAGTCGTCCGTTTTTCAACCTGTGTTAACGGGTTTTTATCGGCTTGTGTTCTGTCATAAGGCAAAACCTGGCTCAGCGCGGAGCTGCGCTTACGTTTCCTTCCAGGGGTGGGAACAAGGATATTCAGGAGAGAACGTGCCAAAGATCCGTCTGTTATGTTTTGCCGCTTTACTGCTGGTGGGCGAAACGGCTTTCGCCGCCAACGTGCGATTGCAACTGGAGGGGCTAACCGGGGAGCTGCAAAAAAACGTGCGCGCCCAGTTGTCCACCATTGAAAGTGATGAAGTGACCCCGGACCGCCGTTTTCAGGCGCGCGTGGATGACGCCATCCGCGAAGGGTTAAAAGCCTTAGGCTATTACGAACCCACCATCGATTTCGAACTGCGGCCGCCACCGGCGAAAGGGCGCCAGGTGCTGATTGCGCGTGTGCAGGCTGGTGAACCGGTGCGTATTGGCGGCAATAGCGTGATCCTGCGCGGCGGCGCGCGTACGGACAGTGATTATCTCGACTTACTCAAAAAACGCCCCGCTATCGGCACGGTGCTGCACCATAACGATTACGACAATTTCAAAAAATCGCTCACCAGCGTGGCGCTGCGTAAAGGCTACTTCGACAGTCAGTTCCTTAAAAGCCAGCTTGGCATTGCCCTTGAGCGCCGCCAGGCGTTCTGGGATATCGATTACGACAGCGGCCAGCGTTACCGCTTTGGTACGGTTACGTTTGAAGGCTCGCAAATCCGCGACGAATACCTGCAAAACCTGGTGCCCTTCCACGAAGGGGATTATTACCAGACTCAGGATCTGGCAGAGCTAAACCGTCGCCTGTCCGCCACCGGCTGGTTTAATTCGGTAGTTGTCGCGCCAGAGTTTGATAAAGCACGTAAAACCAAAGTGTTGCCGCTTAAAGGCGTGGTGTCACCTCGCACGGAAAACACCATTGAAACCGGGGTGGGCTACTCAACCGATGTCGGGCCGCGCGTCAAAGCAACATGGAAAAAGCCGTGGATGAACTCCTACGGCCACAGCCTGACCACCAGCACCAGTATCTCCGCGCCGGAACAGCAGCTCGATTTCAGCTACAAGATGCCGCTGCTGAAAAACCCGCTTGAACAATATTACCTGGTGCAGGGCGGCTTTAAGCGTACCGATTTGAACGACACCGAAGCGGATTCCACCACGCTCGCGCTGTCGCGATACTGGGATCTCTCCAGCGGCTGGCAGCGCGCCATTAACCTGCGCTGGAGCCTCGATCACTTTACCCAGGCGAACGTGACCAACACCACCATGCTGCTTTACCCTGGCGTGATGATCAGCCGTACCCGCTCGCGCGGCGGTCTGATGCCCACCTGGGGGGATTCGCAGCGCTACTCGGTGGATTACTCCAACACCGCCTGGGGATCGGATGTCGATTTCTTAGTTTTGCAGGCGCAAAACGTCTGGATCCGTACTCTTTACGATCGCCACCGTTTTGTGGCGCGCGGCAATCTGGGTTGGATCGAAACCGGTGATTTTGATCGCGTGCCGCCGGATCTGCGCTTCTTCGCCGGGGGCGATCGCAGTATTCGCGGCTACAAATACAAATCTATCGCCCCTAAAAATGACAGCGGCAAGCTGATTGGTGCCTCCAAACTGGCGACCGGTTCACTGGAGTATCAATACAACGTCACCGGCAAATGGTGGGGCGCGGCGTTTGTCGATAGCGGCGAAGCGGTGAGCGACATCCGGCGCAGTAATGTGAAAACCGGCGCGGGTGTTGGCATGCGCTGGGAGTCACCGGTCGGGCCTATCAAGCTCGATTTCGCCGTACCGGTCGGCGATAAAGAAGAACACGGATTACAGTTTTACATCGGGTTGGGGCCGGAATTATGAGTTTATGGAAGAAAATCAGCCTCGGCGTCCTGGTGTTTATCCTGCTGGTGCTGGGCACCGTGGTCTTTCTGGTGGGCACTACCAGCGGGCTGCATCTGTTATTTAAAGCGGCCAACCGCTGGGTGCCTGGGCTGGAAATCAGCCAGGTGACCGGTGGCTGGCGCGATCTGACATTAAAAAATATCCGTTTTACCCAGCCGGGCGTGGCGGTTAACGCGGGCGAAGTGCATCTGGCGGTGAAGCTCGGCTGCCTGCGCGACAGCAGCCTGTGCGTGAACGATCTGTCGTTGAAAGATATCAATGTCGTTATCGACAGCAAAAAAATGCCGCCCGCCGCACCGGTAAAAGAGGAAGAGAGCGGGCCGCTGAACCTCTCCACGCCATACCCGATAACGCTTAGCCGGGTGGCGCTCAACAATGTAAACATCAAAATCGACGACACCACCGTCTCGGTAATGGATTTCACCACCGGTTTGAACTGGCAGGAGAAAAACCTGACGCTGAAACCGACCTCGCTGCAAGGGTTGCTAATTGCCCTGCCGAAAGTGGCCGATGTGGCGCAAAAAGAGGTCGTTGAACCGAAAATCCAGAACCCGCAGCCGCAGGAAAAACCGCTCGGCGAAACCATGAAAGCGCTGTTTGAAAAGCCGCTGCTGCCGGAAATGACCGATGTTCACCTGCCGCTCAATCTTAATATTGAAGCGTTTCGCGGCGAACAACTGCGTCTTACCGGCGATACCGACATCCTGGTGCGCAGCCTGTTGCTGAAAGTAAGCAGTATCGACGGACAGATGAAGCTCGACGCGCTGGATATGGATTCCAACCAGGGGCAGGTGCGCGCTACCGGTAGCGCCCAGTTGCGTGATTCCTGGCCGGTGGATATTACGCTCAATACCACGCTGAATATCGATCCGCTGAAAGGCGAGAAAGTGAAACTGAAAGTCGGCGGCGAAATGCGTAAGCAACTCGACGTTGGCGTGAACCTTTCCGGTCCGGTAGACATGGATTTGCGCGCGCAAACGCAACTGGCCGAAGCCGGTTTGCCACTGGATCTGGAGATAACCAGTAAGCAGCTTTACTGGCCGTTTACCGGGGAAAAACAGTACCAGGCCGATGACCTGAATCTGAAACTCACCGGCAAAATGACCGACTATACGCTGGCGTTTCGCACGGCGGTGAAAGGCCAGGATGTGCCGCCTGCGACCATTACGCTTGATGGCAAGGGCAACGAGCAGCAACTTAACCTCGATAAACTGGTTATCGCTGCGCTGGAAGGTAAAACCGAGTTGAAAGCGCTGCTCGACTGGCAGCAGGCGATTAGCTGGCGCGGTGAATTAACGCTGAAAGATATCGATACCGCAAAAGCCTTCCCGGAATGGCCGTCAAAACTGAACGGCCTGATTAAAACGCGCGGCAGCCTGTATGGCGGTAGCTGGCAAATGGAGGTGCCGGAGCTGAAACTGAGCGGCAACGTGAAGCAGAACAAGGTCAACGTTGACGGGCAGCTTAAAGGTAACAGCTATTTGCAGTGGACAATTCCCGGCTTGCACCTGGAACTGGGGAAAAACAGCGCCGATATCAAAGGCGAGCTCGGCGTTAAAGATCTCAACCTTGATGCCACGATTGATGCGCCGGGGCTGAATAACGCGCTACCAGGCCTTGGCGGCACGGCGAAGGGGCTGGTGAAAATTCGCGGTACGGTGGATGCGCCGCAGGCGCTGGCGGATATCACCGCCAATAACCTGCGCTGGCAGGATCTTTCCGTGGCTCGCGTGCGCGTGGAAGGCGATGTGAAATCCAGTGACCAGATTGGCGGCAAACTGAACGTACGGGTAGAGCGCATTGCCCAGCCTGGCGTGAACCTCAGCCTGGTGACGCTGGCGGCGGACGGCAATGAGCAACAGCATAAACTGCAGTTGCGCGTGCAGGGCGAGCCGGTTTCCGGCCAGCTTAACCTGGCAGGCAGCTTTGACCGCGAGCAGCAGCGCTGGAAAGGGACACTGAGCGATACGCGCTTTGCCACGCCGGTTGGCCCGTGGTCGATTAACCGCCCGGTCACGCTGGATTACCGCAATCAGGAGCAGAAAATCGCTATCGGCCCGCACTGCTGGCTGAACCCGAACGCTGAACTTTGCATTCCGCAAACCATCGACGCAGGCGCAGAAGGTCGCGCGGTGGTGAACCTGAACCGCTTCGACCTGGCGATGCTGAAACCCTTTATGCCGGAAACCACGCAAGCAAGCGGTGTGTTCAGCGGTAAAGCGGATGTCAGCTGGGACACCACCAAAGAGGGGCTACCGCAGGGTGAAGTGACGCTCTCCGGGCGCGGCGTGAAAGTGACACAGGTAGTGAATGACGCGCCGCTGCCGCTCGCGTTTGATACCCTCAATCTCAACGCAAAACTGCGCGATAACCGGGCCGATCTCGGCTGGCTGATCCGCCTGACCAATAACGGCCAGTTCGATGGTCAGGTGCAGGTCACCGATCCGCAAGGGCGGCGCAATCTGGGCGGCAACGTCAATATTCGCAACTTCTCGCTGGCGATGGCGAATGCTATTTTCAGCCGGGGCGAGAAAGCGGCAGGTACGTTGAATGCCAGTTTACGCCTTGGCGGCAACGTGCAAAGCCCGCAGCTCTTCGGGCAACTGGGGCTGAACGGGCTGGACATAGACGGCAACTTTATGCCGTTTGATATGCAACCCAGCCAGCTGGCGATGAATTTCAACGGCATGAGTTCGACCTTGCAGGGCGTGGTGCGTACCGGGCAGGGGCAGATCAACCTGAGCGGCGATGCCGACTGGAGCCAGATTGATAACTGGCGCGCGCGCGTGGCGGCGAAAGGCAGCAAAGTACGCATTACCGTGCCGCCGATGGTGCGCCTGGATGTCTCGCCGGATGTGGTATTCGAAGCGACGCCAAGCCTGTTTACGCTGGATGGCAACGTGGATGTGCCGTGGGCGCGCATTGTGGTGCATGACTTACCGCAAAGCGCAGTCGGCGTCTCCAGTGATGAAGTGATGCTGAATAACGACTTGCAGCCTGAGCAACCCAAAAGCGCGTCGATTCCGATCAACAGCAACCTGACGGTGCATGTCGGCAACAACGTGCGGCTCGATGCATTCGGCCTGAAAGCGCGGCTGACGGGCGATCTGAAAGTAGCGCAGGATAAGCAGGGGCTGGGCCTGAACGGGCAGATCAACATCCCGGAAGGGCGTTTCCATGCTTACGGCCAGGATTTGCTGGTGCGCAAAGGCGAACTGCTGTTCTCCGGGCCGCCGGATCAACCGATGCTGAATATCGAAGCGATTCGTAACCCGGAATCGACAGAAAACGATGTGATTGCCGGGGTTCGCGTCACCGGCACCGCCGATGAGCCGAAAGCGGAGATCTTCTCCGATCCGGCGATGTCGCAACAAGAAGCGCTCTCGTACCTGCTTCGTGGCCAGGGGCTGGAGAGCGAACAGAGCGACAGTGCGGCGATGACATCGATGCTGATTGGCTTAGGGGTTGCACAAAGTGGTCAGGTTGTGGGTAAAATCGGCGAGACTTTTGGCGTCAGCAATCTGGCGCTGGACACCCAGGGCGTCGGCGACTCCTCGCAGGTGGTGGTTAGCGGCTATGTGCTACCGGGTCTACAAGTAAAATATGGTGTAGGAATTTTTGACTCACTGGCGACTCTCACGTTACGTTATCGCCTGATGCCTAAGCTGTATCTTGAAGCGGTGTCTGGCGTAGATCAGGCACTAGATTTGCTCTATCAGTTTGAGTTTTAGCAATGCGAATATTTGTCTACGGCAGTTTACGACGCAAGCAGGGCAACAGCCACTGGATGACCAATGCTCAGTGGCTGGGGGACTTTTGTGTCGAAAATCATCAGCTGTATAGTCTGGGGCACTATCCCGGCGCAGTAGCCGGTGAAGGAAGCGTCAAGGGCGAAGTTTATCGCATCGACGCAGCAACGCTCGGTGAGCTGGACGCTCTGCGCACCGCGGGCGGCGAGTACAAACGTCAGTTGATCCAGACGCCTTATGGCAGCGCCTGGATGTATGTTTACCAGCGTTCGGTTGAGGGAAAAACCTTGATCGAGAGCGGTAACTGGCTCGACCGCGAGCAGTACCAGAAGTAATCACGCTTAGAGAACCGCGCCGCTGGCGCGGTTTTTCTTTGCGCGATCCGCTTATCTGCACTATCCCGTTTTCGTGCCTGGCTAAGGTAAAGCCGCATCCGGCATTAACCCGACAGCTCACAAAACCAGGGCGAAAAAAAGCCCCGGTGGCATCATGCGCACCAGGGCTTTTTTCAGATAAAGCGGATTACTTCTTCGCTGCGCGCTCGAAAGAGGCAATGATTTCTGCTTTAGCAGCTTCAGCATTGTCCCAGCCGTCCACTTTCACCCATTTGCCTTTTTCGAGATCTTTGTAGTGCTCGAAGAAGTGGGTGATCTGTGCTTTCAGCAGTTCCGGCAGGTCGTTCACATCTTTAATGTGATCGTACTCTTTGCTCAGTTTGGTATGCGGAACGGCAACCAGTTTGGCATCTTCACCAGACTCGTCGGTCATTTTCAGCACGCCAACCGGACGGCAGCGGATCACAGAGCCTGGCTCCAGCGGGTACGGCGTCGGCACCAGCACGTCTACCGGGTCACCATCCAGCGAAAGGGTGTGGTTGATATAACCGTAGTTGCACGGATAGAACATCGCGGTGGACATGAAACGGTCTACGAACAGCGCGCCGCTCTCTTTGTCGACTTCGTATTTGATCGGGTCAGCGTTAGCCGGAATTTCGATAACAACGTAGATATCTTCTGGCAGATCTTTACCCGCCGGGACGTTCAGTAAGCTCATGTTTGTTTCCTTTAAAATGTGTGGCAAACAAGTGCCGGGTATTATAGCCAACTGGCGGTGAATGTCTTGGGCTGTTTTAACTTCCTCACACTTTTTCAGACGCTTTCTGACACCCATTTTTGACCGTTTTATCCATAACCATAGCAGCATCATCAATAAATTTGTGTAACCGATTACAGCGAAATTTCGTTCTAATCCGTACGCAGTAAATTTCTGCAATTTCAATGGATAAATGAGGTGAATTAAAACCGCGCTTTTCGCGCGCCAGATCGCAACTGGTCATCAACAATTCATTCACTTTTCCGATTTGTGATGTAACGCATTCTGTTACATCCTCGATTGTCTATAGTTTTCCCGCAGGTGAAGTTGTAGCCAACAATAACCCTCGAGGATGCTCTTATGTGGAAGCGCTTACTTCTTGTCACAGCAGTTTCGGCAGCCATGTCGTCTATGGCAATGGCCGCCCCGTTAACCGTAGGATTTTCGCAGGTCGGATCTGAATCCGGCTGGCGAGCCGCTGAAACCAACGTCGCCAAAAGCGAAGCCAGCAAGCGCGGCATTACGCTGAAGATTGCTGACGCCCAGCAGAAGCAGGAAAACCAAATCAAAGCGGTACGTTCGTTCATCGCCCAGGGCGTTGACGCCATCTTTATCGCGCCGGTGGTGGCCACCGGCTGGGAACCGGTGTTGAAAGAAGCTAAAGACGCCAAAATACCGGTGTTCTTGCTCGACCGCTCCATCGATGTCAAAGACAAATCGCTCTACATGACTACGGTGACCGCCGACAACATTCTTGAAGGCAAGCTGATTGGTGACTGGCTGGTGAAAACGGTCGATGGCAAACCGTGTAACGTTGTTGAGCTGCAAGGCACCGTGGGTGCGAGCGTGGCGATCGATCGTAAGAAAGGGTTTGCCGAAGCCATTTCGAAAGCTTCTAACATCAAAATCATCCGTTCTCAGTCTGGTGACTTTACCCGCAGTAAAGGTAAAGAGGTGATGGAGAGCTTTATCAAGGCGGAAAACAACGGCAAAAACATCTGCATGGTTTACGCCCACAACGATGACATGGCGATCGGCGCTATCCAGGCCATCAAAGAAGCGGGTCTGAAACCGGGTAAAGACATTCTCACCGGTTCTATTGATGGCGTGCCGGATATCTACAAAGCGATGATCGACGGCGAAGCCAATGCCAGCGTCGAACTGACGCCAAACATGGCTGGCCCGGCGTTCGACGCGCTGGAAAAATTCAAAAAAGACGGCACCATGCCACCGAAGTTGACCATTACCAAATCGACGCTCTATCTGCCGGATACGGCGAAAGAGGAGTTAGAGAAAAAGAAAAACATGGGTTACTGAGTCGCAAAAACCCTCTCCCCGGCGGGGAGAGGGTAAATGTGTAAGGGGTCAACAATGAACGCGGAAGCACACCAGGAAATCCTGCGTACCGAAGGCTTAAGTAAATTCTTTCCCGGCGTAAAAGCGCTCGATAACGTGGATTTCAGCCTGCGCCGCGGCGAAATCATGGCCCTGCTCGGGGAAAACGGCGCGGGAAAATCGACGCTGATTAAAGCGTTAACCGGCGTTTACCACGCCGATAAAGGCGCTATATGGCTGGAAGGCCAGCAAATCAATCCGAAAAATACCGCCCACGCCCAGCAGCTCGGCATCGGGACGGTGTACCAGGAAGTCAACCTGCTGCCAAACATGTCGGTGGCGGATAACTTATTTATTGGTCGCGAACCCCGGCGTTTTGGTTTATTGCGTCGTAAAGAGATGGAAAAACGCGCGACTGAATTGATGGAGTCTTACGGTTTCTCGTTGGATGTGCGCGAGCCGCTTAACCGTTATTCGGTGGCGATGCAGCAGATTGTGGCCATTTGCCGCGCCATCGATCTCTCCGCTAAAGTGCTGATCCTTGATGAACCCACCGCCAGCCTCGATACCCTGGAAGTGGAAATGTTGTTTACCCTGATGCGCCAGTTGCGCGATCAGGGCGTCAGCCTGATCTTCGTTACCCACTTTCTCGATCAAGTCTATGAAGTCAGCGACCGCATCACCGTGCTGCGCAACGGCGGTTTTGTCGGTTGCAAACCTACCAGCGAGTTGCCGCAAATAGAGCTGGTCAAAATGATGCTGGGTCGTGAACTGGAAAGCAACGCCCTGCAACGCGCCGGGCGCACGCTGCTGAGTGAAAAACCGGTGGCGGCGTTCAATGGTTATGGCAAAAAAGGGGTGATCGCCCCGTTCGATCTGGAAGTGCGCCCCGGTGAGATTGTCGGTCTGGCCGGGTTGTTAGGCTCGGGTCGCACCGAAACCGCTGAAGTGATTTTTGGCATCAAACCCGCCGACAGCGGCAGCGCGACCATCAAAGGCAAGTCCCAATCTTTACGTTCGCCACACCAGGCTTCGTGTCTGGGCATCGGTTTTTGCCCGGAAGACCGTAAAACCGACGGCATTATCGCCGCCGCGTCGGTGCGGGAAAATATCGTACTGGCGTTGCAGGCGCAGCGCGGCTGGCTGCGGCCAATCCCACGCAAAGAGCAGAACGCGATTGCCGAGCGTTTCATTCGCCAGCTTGGCATTCGCACACCGAGCGCCGAGCAGCCGATTGAGTTTCTTTCCGGCGGCAACCAGCAGAAAGTGCTGCTTTCGCGCTGGCTACTGACGCGCCCGCAATTCCTGATCCTCGATGAGCCGACGCGCGGTATCGATGTGGGGGCGCATGCGGAGATCATTCGCCTGATCGAAACCCTCTGTGCCGATGGTCTCGCGCTGCTGGTTATTTCGTCCGAACTGGAAGAGCTGGTCGGTTATGCGGATCGGGTGATTATCATGCGCGATCGTAAACAGGTAGCGGAGATCCCGCTCGCTGAGTTGTCCGTTCCGGCGATCATGAATGCCATTGCGGCGTAAGGAGTAAAGTGTGATGCCTCAATCACTTGGCCAAACGACGCCGCCAAAACGTCGTTTTAACTGGCCGACCGGAACGCCGCAGTTGATAGCGCTGCTGCTGGTGTTGGTGGTGGATAGCCTGGTCGCGCCGCATTTTTATCAGGTGGTGTTACAGGATGGTCGTCTGTTCGGTAGCCCGATAGACATTCTTAACCGCGCTGCGCCGGTGGCGCTGCTGGCCATTGGTATGACGCTGGTGATTGCCACCGGCGGTATTGATCTGTCGGTCGGGGCGGTGATGGCGATCGCCGGAGCAACGGCAGCGTCGTTAACGGTCGCCGGATACAGCCTGACGGTGGTGCTGCTGGCGGCGATTGGCACTGGTGTGCTGGCTGGATTGTGGAACGGCATTCTGGTGGCGATTTTGAAGATCCAGCCGTTCGTCGCCACGCTGATTTTGATGGTTGCCGGGCGCGGCGTCGCACAGTTGATCACCTCCGGGCAGATAGTCACCTTTAACGCTCCGTCACTGGCCTGGTTGGGTAGCGGTTCGCTGCTGCTATTCCCAACCCCGGTGATTATCGCGCTGGTCACGCTGGTGCTGTTCTGGGTGTTCACTCGCAAAACCGCGCTCGGCATGTTCATTGAAGCGGTGGGCATCAATATTCGCGCGGCGAAAAACGCCGGTGTGAATACCCGTGTTGTGGTGATGCTGACTTACGTGCTGAGCGGCGTGTGCGCGGCGATAGCCGGGGTGATTGTCGCGGCGGACATTCGCGGGGCGGATGCCAACAACGCCGGGCTGTGGCTGGAATTAGACGCGATTCTGGCGGTGGTTATCGGCGGCGGTTCGCTGATGGGCGGGCGCTTTAATCTTGTGCTGTCGGTGGTGGGTGCGCTGATTATTCAGGGCATGAATACCGGCATTTTGCTCTCCGGTTTCCAGCCGGAACTCAACCAGGTGGTGAAAGCGGTGGTGGTGATGTGCGTACTGATTGTTCAGTCGCCGCGCTTTATCGCGCTGATTAAAGGAGCTCGCGGTCATGATAAAACGTAATTTACCGCTGATGATAACGCTCGGCGTGTTTGTGCTCGGCTACCTCTACTGCCTGACGCAGTTTCCCGGTTTCGCGTCGACGCGCGTGATTTGCAACATCCTCACAGATAACGCTTTCCTGGGGATTATCGCCGTTGGTATGACCTTCGTGATCCTCTCTGGCGGCATTGATTTATCCGTCGGCTCGGTGATCGCTTTCACCGGCGTTTTTCTGGCGAAAGCCATTGGTGACTGGGGCATCTCGCCTCTGCTGGCATTCCCGTTAATTTTACTGATGGGCACCGCGTTTGGCGCGTTTATGGGGCTTCTGATCGACGCGTTAAAAATCCCGGCGTTTATCATCACCCTGGCGGGGATGTTTTTCCTGCGCGGCGTCAGCTACCTGCTCTCGGAAGAGTCAATTCCAATTAATCACCCGATTTATGATTCGCTCTCCAGCATGGCGTGGATGATCCCCGGCGGCGGACGTTTGAGCGCAATGGGGCTGCTGATGCTGTTCGTGGTGGTAATCGGTATTTTCCTCGCACACCGCACTCGTTTTGGCAACGAAGTCTACGCGATTGGCGGTAATGCGACTTCCGCGAACCTGATGGGTATCTCAACACGCAGTACCACCATTCGTATCTATATGCTCTCGACCGGGCTTGCGACGCTGGCGGGGATTGTCTTTTCCATTTACACCCAGGCCGGTTACGCGCTGGCGGGCGTGGGGGTTGAGCTGGATGCGATTGCCTCGGTGGTGATTGGCGGTACGCTGCTGAGCGGTGGTGTCGGCACGGTGCTCGGCACACTGTTTGGCGTGGGTATTCAGGGGCTTATCCAGACCTATATTAACTTCGACGGCACGCTTAGTTCCTGGTGGACCAAGATTGCCATCGGCATTCTGTTGTTTATTTTTATCGCGTTGCAACGTGGCTTAACGGTGCTGTGGGAGAACCGCCAAAGCTCACCTGTTACACGCGTTAGCACAACAGCAACAAAGTAATAACATGTTGAAATGACTATTTTTCCCTAAAGTAATTCCGGTGGCGGTCGATAACTGACGAATCGGCTTAATTTACGCCAAAAAGTATCGCTGCTACCGGGATTCACATCATGCTTAAAACGCTTTCGATCCGTACTGGTTTACTTTCTTTGCTGGCTGTTATGACGTTTCTCCTGTTGCTGGTTAGCGGCATCGGAGTTTATGCACTCAATAAAAGTTCCTCATCGCTGGAGCGAATTAGCCAGCTTCAGGGCGAAAAGATGGCGCGCCTGAGCGAAGGTTACACGCTGATCCTGCGTGCGCGTAATGAAGCGGGCCAGGCCGTGCGCATGATGGAAGTCGGTTTGCTGGATGATGCCGCCAAATCGGTGAAAATGATCAATGGCGAAATTGAACACGGTGAGCAATCGCTTACGGGTGTGATTAAGGCGGGCGTCGATGACGAACAAGGTTCTGCACTGCTGGCGGCGTTAGCGAAAAGCTACGGCGACTATGTCAATCAGGGCATTAAACCGATGCAGGATGCGCTCAACCACCAGAGCGCCGATGCCTATTACGACCTGCTGGAAAACAAACTGATCCCTATCTCCCGCCAGTTCGACAACGACATGCAGGCATTCCAGAAATGGGGCGAAGTGCGCGGCAAAGCGGAAGTGAGCGCCGTTCAGAGCAGTAAAAACGGCGTTATGCTGCTGATTCTGGTGGTGGCGTTGCTGGTGGCCGGGATCATCGTGCTGGCCTGGCTGGCGCTGCGCCATTTGCTGCTCAAGCCGCTGGATACCTCTATTCAGCAGCTGGAACAGGTGGCGGCAGGGGATTTGACCTACCTGAAAACAGACGTCAGCAGTAAAGAGTTTAACCGGCTGAACGCGGCTATTGAGGAGATGCGTCAGTCGCTGGTGGGGTCGGTCACCCGCGTGCGCGATGCCAGCTCGCAAATTGATACCGGCAGCCGTGAATTGGCGGCGGGCAATGTCGATTTGTCGCAGCGTACGGAATCTACCGCCACATCGCTGGAGCAAACCGCAGCCAGCATGGAGCAGATCACCGCCACGGTGAAACTGAACGCCGACAACGCCGAGCAGGCGCATAAACTGGCGAAGACCGTTTCCGATACCGCCGATCGCGGCAGCGAAATGGTCTGCTATGTTATTGAAAAAATGCGCGATATCTCCACCAGCTCCGATCGTATCGCCGACATTCTTAGCGTGATTGACGCCATTGCTTTCCAGACCAATATTCTGGCGCTGAACGCCGCCGTTGAAGCGGCGCGCGCGGGTGAGCAGGGGCGTGGTTTCGCGGTGGTTGCCGGTGAAGTGCGTAACCTTGCCAGCCGCAGCGCCGAGTCGGCGAAAGAGATCCGGGCGCTCATCAGCAGCTCGCAGGCGCAGGTGTCTGAAGGCAGCGATCTGGCGATGCAGGCCGGTGAAACGATGGACGAAATCGCCGAAGAAGTGTTGCGAATGACCAAACTAATGCGCGAAATCGCCAATGCATCGCAGGAGCAGAGTCGCGGTATTGAGCAGGTGAATATCGCCGTCAGCCAGATGGATGAAACCGCGCAGCAAAACGCGGCGCTGGTGCAGCAATCTTCTGCGGCGACCCGTTCGCTGGAAGAGCAGTCCCGCGAGTTGTTGCAGGCAATGGCTTCATTCCGTTTACAGACGCAGGGATAACGAAAGGCAACGACATGGGAACCTGTATTCAATGCGATAAGGACGCGCTGAAAGAGAGTGATTTCTGCGCGGAGTGCGAGGCGCGCGAGTTTAAAAAAATTCGCGGCTGGCTTTTTGTACCGGCGATCTCGCTGGTGCTTTCTCTGCTGACGATTGTGGTGTCAATCAACACGACCGTTCAGGAACTGATGGAGCACGACGGCGCGTTCGTCGCAGGGCAGAAAGGGCTGCTTATTTTTGAGCTGGTTTTCTTTGTGGCGATGTTTGCTTACACGTTGTTCGTTTCGAGCCTGTTCTTTCGCAAAAAGCGTCAGCTTCCGCGCTTTTTCATTGGTTTTCTGCTGCTTTGGCTTGCGTTTTACGGGATGGATTTAGTGCTGGCACATCAGCTTATGGATCTGCCTTACGTCTACGATAACGTTAAGCCGTTGCTGCGTAACGCGGTAAGCGCAGCGATTTGGATCCCCTATTTTCTGGTGTCCATTCGCGTCAAACGCACCTTCGTGCGCTAAAAAAAAGCGCCACAATCGTGGCGCTTTCTCGTTCGAACCGGCCGATTAGGCGTCCGGGAACTCACGCAGATAGCGTTCTACGTCATCCACCATGTGCTCGTTGCCGACAAAGAACGGACGGCGCTGGTGCAGACTTCCCGGCTGGATATCCAGAATGCGGTTTTTGCCGTCGCTGGCTTTACCGCCCGCTTGTTCAGCGAGGAAAGCCATCGGGTTGCATTCGTACAGCAGGCGCAGTTTCCCTTCCGGGTGGCTGGCGGTGCTTGGGTAGAGGTAAATCCCGCCTTTCAGCAGGTTACGGTGGAAATCCGCCACCAGCGAACCGATGTAGCGCGTGGTGTAAGGGCGGTTGGTCGCTTTATCTTCTTCCTGGCAGAATTTCAGGTATTTCTTCACGCCCTGCGGGAATTTGATGTAGTTGCCTTCGTTAATGGAGTACGTGTTGCCACGCTCCGGGAAACGCATACGCTCCTGGCTCAGGCAGAACACGCCAAGTGACGGATCGTAAGTGAAGGCATGTACGCCGCAGCCAGTGGTGTAAACCAGCATGGTGGACGAACCGTAAACCACATAACCGGCGGCGACTTGCTTGTTGCCCGGTTGCAGGAAGTCTTCCATGGTGACCGGCGTACCGACTGGCGTGACACGGCGATAGATGGAGAAAATTGTCCCGACGGAGACGTTAACGTCGATGTTGGAGGAACCATCCAGAGGATCCATCAGCACCACATATTTCGCGTGTTCGCAGCCTTCGAAAACGACGATCTCATCTTCTTCTTCAGAGGCGATCCCAGCCACGATATCGCGGGCGCGGAGTGCGGCTTTCAGTTTTTCGTTCGCGAACAGGTCGAGTTTTTGTTGCTGCTCGCCCTGCACGTTTTCAGCACCGCTTGCACCCAGGATATCGACCAGACCGGCCTTGTTGATATCGCGATGAATGATCTTGGCGCCCAGTTTTATCGCCGACAGCAAAGCAGTCAGTTCACCCGTTGCATGCGAGAACTCATGCTGCTTTTCGACAATAAATTCACCTAACGTTTTCATAACACTTTCCCTGCATTTTTCATGATGGAGTAAAGCGATTGTAGCCTGTGGTTTTCAGGTTGCTGCTCACAGCAAGTTCCGGATAGTAAACAGCTGACGCCGTAACAGCCAGAGCTTTCGCAAACGAAAACGCGAAGGTCCTGCAACAATACTAACAAACATTCAAAAGTCCGCGCACAGGTGAATCGCGCCAGCTATATGCGGATTATCCTGAAATGCATTTCTCTGTGCGTAAACATATGAGTAAAATGTGCGCCAGTTTAAGAAAGGATAATGACGTATGCGCATTCATATATTGGGGATTTGTGGCACTTTCATGGGCGGGCTGGCAATGCTGGCGCGCTCGCTGGGACACCAGGTAACGGGCTCGGACGACAGTGTCTATCCGCCGATGAGCACGCTGCTTGAGAATCAAGGGATTGAACTGATTGAAGGTTATGACGCAAGCCAGCTCGATCCGGCGCCGGATTTGGTCATCATCGGCAACGTGATGAAGCGCGGTAATCCCTGTGTGGAAGCGGTGCTGGAAAAGAACATTCCGTTTATGTCGGGCCCGCAATGGCTGCATGACTTTGTGCTGCGCGACCGTTGGGTTGTCGCGATCGCCGGTACGCACGGCAAAACAACCACCGCCGGGATGGCGACGTGGATTCTCGAAGCCTGCGGTTATAAACCGGGGTTTGTCATTGGCGGCGTACCGGGCAACTTTGATGTCTCGGCGCGTCTGGGTGAGAGCCCGTTCTTCGTGATTGAAGCCGATGAATATGACTGCGCCTTCTTCGACAAACGTTCCAAATTTGTCCATTACTGCCCGCGCACGCTGGTACTCAATAACCTTGAGTTTGACCATGCGGATATTTTCGACGACCTGAAAGCGATTCAGAAACAGTTCCACCATCTGGTGCGCATCGTGCCGGGGCAGGGGAAAATCATCTGGCCGGAAAACGACATCAACCTGAAACAGACGATGGCGATGGGCTGCTGGAGCGAGCAGGAGCTGGTGGGCGAGCAGGGCCACTGGCAGGCGAAAAAACTGAACACCGACGCCTCTAACTGGGAAGTGTGGCTGGATAACGAATGCGTCGGCCAGGTGAACTGGGGCTTAGTGGGCGAGCACAACATGCACAACGGCCTGATGGCGATTGCTGCCGCGCGTCATGTGGGTGTTGCCCCGACAGATGCGGCGAAGGCGCTGGACTCTTTTATCAACGCGCGTCGCCGTCTGGAGCTGCGTGGTGAAGCCAATGGCGTGACCGTGTATGACGATTTTGCCCATCACCCGACGGCAATCCTGGCAACCCTCGCGGCGCTGCGCGGGAAAGTGGGCGGCACCGCGAAAATTATCGCCGTGCTGGAGCCACGCTCGAACACCATGAAAATGGGCATCTGCAAAGACGATCTGGCGCCGTCGCTGGGACGTGCGGATGAAGTGTACCTGCTGCAGCCGCCGCATATTCCCTGGCAGGTGGCGGAAGTGGCAGATGCCTGCGTACAGCCTGCGTACTGGAGTGCGGATATCGATACGCTGGCGGAGATGATTGTCAAAAGCGCCCAGCCGGGCGATCACATTCTGGTGATGAGCAACGGCGGGTTTGGTGGTATCCACCAGAAGCTGCTAGACGGGCTGGCGAAAAAAGCGCAGCTCGCTGCTGAAAGCGCCTGATCGCACTAAGTAAATAAAAAACCGCGCCCGAAACCTGGCGCGGTTTTTTTGTGTCTGCGCGTTACTCTTTCGCCATCGGCGTTTCAATCGACTGCGGGGTTTTGTTGCCCTGAATTTCCTGCACGCGTTTTTCTACTTCAGCCACCTGGCCGCTGTTGTGCAGCAGCGTATAGGTTAAATCGAAGCGGGTGCTCTGGCCCGGTTGCAGTTGTTTCACGCGTTTTTGTTCGCGTTCAATAGTCACCGGGTAGGCATAGCTGGTGCCCGGCTCGATACCGGTGACGTAGCCCTGTTTTTCCGTATCAGTATTTTTCCACAGCGTCAGCACCGGCAACTGCTCGGTGTTGTAGCTAATCGCCACGCCTTTATCTCCGGCCTTGTTGAGCAATGCCGCGACGGTCTGTTTACTGGCGTCAGCCAGCGGCTTGATATTAAACACCATCTCGTCGAAGCCCTTGGTTGGCCCGGCGTAGGTTTGCCACTCTTTCAACCCTTTTTTGGCGTAATCATTGAACGGGCTGACGTTTTCATACGGTGTAATAAAGCGCGCGCCCTGTTCAAGGATCGGCTTACTGAAATTGCTGTGGTAGATGATTTGGTAATCGTGCGGATAGTCAGCATGGTTGGTCAGCACGTCATGCAGGCTGAAACTGTTGCTGCCAGGAATGTAGCGCAGTTCCATTTCCGTTTGCAGATCCGCTTTTTTGAAAGTGCTCTCTTTCACCGATCCGCGAATGCGAATTTCATATGGCGCAGTTTCGCTAACATCGACGGAAACCTGCGAAGCGGGCGTGTTACCGACTTTGCCATGCAGGGTGTAAATCTGCCCGTCTGCCGTTACCGGATGGCCGGTCCATTCGTAACCGCAGCGCACCACCATTTCGTTGAAACCTTCCAGCCAGCCGAGGCCATTGCGGCTTTCCAGATTCATGAATGCCGGATTAACGACCTCTTTTACCGGTGAACTCCAGCCCATATGCACGCCAAAACCGTCGGCATAGAGCAAATTCATACCGCGCGTCGGGCTCAGCGCGATAGTCAGGCCGTTTTTACTGCTCAGTTTGATGACTTTGCTGCCCTCTTGTTTACCACCATGCAGCACCACCTGTTCAATGCTGAACTGCTGATCTTTGATGTTCAGCTGATCGCTGCTGATCCGCCAGTTTCCTTGCTCTACACCGCCTTCAGCACTTGTCAGCACCCAGGTTTTCGCCATCACCGGACCGGATACAAGCAGAGCAAGTGCGGAAAGCATTACGGTTTTTTTCATCATTTCGTCCTTTTAGCTGAATCGATTATTTGCACCACGGCTGAAATCTACGTTTTGCGCAGTGGAGAAAATGTGATCCGTTTCATTTGCTGAAAATGAGCGAGGATGAGAAGGCAAATAGCTGGTATTGATCGCATTTATCTATGAAATGAAAGCTATTTGTGTGGTAAATATGTGATGTGTAATGCTTTTAGCTTTAACGATTCAGCTAAAGCAGCGCAGCATCCATGGGGGAAATAAATGAAACAGGAAAAGGGTAGCGGGAAAAGCCCTCTCCCGCAGGAGAGGGATAATGCAGAAAGGTTATTGCTCGCTGGTTTCAGCCAGTTCACGCAGATACTGGAAGATTAAACGCGCGGATTTCGGCGGTTTATTACCTTCTTTCTCTTTCTTCGCATTACGGATGAGCGAACGCAGTTGCTGGCGATCAGCGTCCGGCCACAGGTTCAGCACCTCTGGCACCGCATCATCACCCTCTTCAATCAGGCGATCACGGATCTGCTCCAGTTTGTGGAAAAAGGCAACTTGCTGATTGTGGCGGTTTTTCAGCTTATCCAGCGCCTGGCGAATCGGATCGACATCGCGCTGACGCAGCATTTTACCGATCAACTGCAACTGACGGCGGCGACCCTCTTTCTTAATGCGCTGCGCCAGTTCAATGGCGTCGCGCAGATCCTGGTCGAGCGGGAGTTTATCCAGCGCGTTTTTGCCAAGATCGACCATTTCCGCGCCGAGCTGCTTTAACTCTTCAGCATCGCGCTTAATTTCACTCTTACTGACCCAGATGATCTCGTCATCTTCGTCTTCAATATCATCACCGGGCACGTCGTCGAGCCAGTCGTCGGGCTGCTTTGTCATCTCAGGCTCCTTAAAAAAAGAGGCTAATGTTACCAGTTAAGGCGCGCACTGAAAAACGGTTCTCTGTTAGACTTCAAAGAATCTCTCCCTTAATTATGGCATTGGCAATGAAAGTAATCACACAAGTTGCACAACAACGCAAAACGCTGGAAGAGGCGGTTACCACAGCGCTGGAATTAGCCGCCGGAAAAGCGGACGGTGCGGAAGTGGCTGTAAGCAAAACCACCGGGATCGGCGTCAGCACACGCTACGGCGAAGTGGAGAATGTTGAATTTAACAGCGATGGCGCACTTGGGATAACCGTTTACCACCAGAACCGTAAAGGCAGCGCCTCGTCAACCGATCTCAGCCCGGACGCGATTGCCCGCACCGTACAGGCGGCACTGGATATTGCACGTTATACCTCGCCGGATCCTTACGCGGGCGTGGCAGATAAAGAGCTGCTGGCGTTTGAGGCACCGGATCTCGCCCTGTTCCACCCGGCGGAAGTGACTCCGGATGAAGCCATTGAATGGGCCGCGCGCGCTGAACAGGCGGCGCTGAAAGCGGATAAACGCATTAATAATACCGAAGGCGGCAGCTTCAACAGCCACTACGGCATTAAAGTCTTCGGCAACAGCCACGGCATGCTGCAAAGCTACTGCTCTACGCGCCACTCTCTGTCGAGCTGCGTGATTGCCGAAGAGAATGGCGATATGGAGCGCGATTACGCGTACACCATCAGCCGCGACATTAGCGAACTGCAAACACCGGAATGGGTGGGCGAAGAGTGTGCGCGTCGCACGTTGTCCCGCCTGTCGCCGCGTAAGCTGCCGACCATGAAAGCGCCGGTCATTTTCGGCCACGAAGTAGCAACCGGCCTGTTTGGTCACCTGGTGGGCGCGATTGCCGGTGGCTCTGTCTACCGAAAATCGACCTTCCTGCTGGACTATCTCGGCAAACAGATCCTGCCGGAGTGGCTGACGATTGAAGAACATCCGCACCTGCTTAAAGGGCTGGCATCTTCACCGTTCGACAGCGAAGGCGTGCGCACCGAACGCCGCGATATCGTTAAAGATGGCGTGCTGATGCAGTGGCTGCTGACCAATTATTCCGCGCGTAAGCTGGGGCTGAAAAGCACCGGACATGCGGGCGGCATTCATAACTGGCGCATTGCCGGGCGCGGTTTGAGCTTTGAGCAAATGCTAAAAGAGATGGGCACCGGGCTTGTGGTCACCGAGCTTATGGGCCAGGGCGTGAGCGGCATTACCGGTGATTATTCGCGCGGTGCGTCCGGTTTTTGGGTAGAAAATGGTGAAATCCAGTACCCGGTGAGCGAAATTACCATTGCCGGAAATTTGAAAGATATGTGGCGTAATATCGTTACCGTTGGTGACGATATCGAACACCGTAGCAATATTCAGTGTGGTTCAGTGTTACTCCCGGAGATGAAAATCGCCGGACAATAACTCCGTGGCGCACAGAGCTGCGCCTTTAGCGTGAATAATAAAAAAGGAAGTGAGCAATGCGTAAAAACCTGTTAGCGATCCTTGCTGTGTCATCGTTGTTTGTTGGATCGTCGGTGTTCGCCGCCGATCTCGAAGATGATATGGGCACCCTGAATGACAATCTGAAAGTGGTGCAGAAAACCAGCGACGCTGGCGAGATGAAAGATGCATTAACCAAAATGCGTACCGCTGCGCTGGATGCACAAAAAGCAACGCCGCCGAAACTGGAAGGTAAAGCGGCAGACAGCGCGGAGATGAAAGATTTCCGCCACGGCTTTGATGTGCTGGTTGGGCAGATCGACGGCGCGCTGAAACTGGCTAACGAAGGCAAAGTGAAAGAGGCGCAGGACGCCGCTAAAGGGTTCATCGATACCCGTAACACGTATCACAAGAAATATCGTTAATTCGGTATCAGGTTAAACGAAGCGGGGCAATTGCCCCGCTTTTTACTTCAGCTTCTTGACCGGAATTTCCGGTGTCCGCTTTTTATTATGTGCTTCCCTGGTGCTGTTTCATTTTTAAAACGCGTTATGTCAGGGGATCAAAATCACCTTCCCGCTAAACCCTCTGTTTTCCAGCAAGTCATGCGCCTCTTTACCCCGGTAGAGCGGAAACGATGTCACCTCCGGCAATGTAATATGCCCCGCTTTCAGCAGTGCAAACAGGCGATCGGCGCGGCGCTGCCGCTCTTGCTGCGAGGTCAGGTAAGTCCACAGATCGGCACCGATAACGCCGGTGGATCGCAATAAAAACTGCGCCGGATCCGGCGTGGGGATCGTGCCGCCGGACATACCGAACAGCACAACGCGCCCGCCATCTTTCAGGCTGTCCAGGCTTTGTAGCAGCGTGCTGCCAACCGAATCAAACACGATATCGCAACCCGGCGTATGCCAGGCGCGAACCTGTTCAGGCCATGAGTCGTAATCGGCGGCGGCGTCTGCGCCGTTACGCAGACAGCGGTGCTGCTTAGCCTGGTTTGAGGCCACGGCGAACACCTGCCCCCCCCGGTGTACCAGCATTTGCGTCAGCAGGCTGCCCACGCCGCCAGCGGCGGCCAGCACGGCGACACGCATGCCGGGTACCACCGGTAACACGTCATGTACCAGATAATCTGCGGTTAAGCCTTGCAACAGAATCGACGCGGCCTGCGCTTCAGAAAGCCAGTCGGGAAGGCGGATGGCGTGTTCCTGCGGCACCACAATATGGCTGGCGTGCGCCAGCGGCACATCGGCAAAACCCACACGATCGCCCGGCTGCCAGCCGCTCACACCGCTCCCCACGGCAATCACCTGGCCGGCACCTTCATACCCGGCAACCCAGGGGGCGTTTCCTGCCAGCGGGTAACGCCCCTGGCGGCGATAAATATCCGCAAAATTCAGCCCGGCGGCAGACACGTCGACCAGCAACTCGCCCGCGCCGGGCTGCGGCGTCGGGTGATTGTGCAGGTAGAGCACGTCTGAAGCGCCAAACTCATTGAAAACCAGCGATTGCATCATTAAGAACCCAATAAACGATAATGGCGCTATTATTTCCCGCGTCCTGTTGCGGATAAATGGGGCGTTGTTATCTTCATTTGATACTGTGAGTTTAGAATGCGGGTGGAAAATGGATTATCTCAAATGCGTTGAGTCGTTTGTTAGCACCATCAAGCTTGGCAGTTTTACCGCCGCCGCCGACTCGTTAGGCATCACGCCGGCGATGGTTGGTAAACATGTGCGCGAACTGGAACGCCGCACCGGTTGCAAGCTGCTGCACCGCACCACGCGCCGCCAGGGGCTAACCGAAGCCGGTCAGCGTTTTTACCAGTATGGCCTGCAAATCCTCGCCACCGTTCGCGAAGCAGACGCGTTAGCCAATCATCTTTATGAAAATGTCTCTGGCCTGCTGCGTATCAGCGCACCGGTGGCCTGGGGCAACCATGTTTTAACCCCCATCTTGTCGCGTTTTTTGCAGCAATATCCCGGCGTGAATGCGGAAATGGTGCTTAGCGATCGCAAAGTCTCGCTGATTGAGGAGCGTTTCCAGCTCGCTGTGCGCGTTGGTGCTATCAACGATGAAGGGATGATTGCCATTCCGCTGGCACCGTACCAGATGATCCTCGCCGCATCGCCAGACTATTTAGCACGCCACGGCACGCCCGAAACCCCGGATGAGTTGAAACAGCACCACTGCATCAGTTTTAGCCAGTGGCGATCCGATCACAGCTGGCAACTGGCAGGGCCGGACGGTAAACAAGACGTGCCGATTACCCCGCGGCTGATGGTGGATTCCGGCGAGGCGATTCGCCAGGCGGCGCTGGCCGGGCTGGGAATTGTGCAGCACGCCGACATCATGTTGCAGCGGGATATTGATGCAGGCCGTCTGTGCGCTGTACTGCCGGGCTATTTACCGCCGCCGCGCCCGATGCACTTATTACATTTACCCGGCAGGCCACTGCTGCCGCTGGTGTCGTCATTCACGGATTATCTGTTGCGGGCGCTGAACAACGGGCAGGAATAAGCAAACCTTATTCACCTCACACTTTTCCCCTCCCGCCCGCCGTTTTTTTGTGCTTTTCGGCTGTCGTCTTTCCGCCTCTTTTGGTCAAAATTGTGACCGCTATACAGTGAAAAATCCCTGAACGGCCTCATTTTGCGGCGCAGATCACTAAAGCCTTCCGCGTTTCCACTTCGAAGTGGAAAACTCCTCGCTACAAACTCTTAACCTGCAACGTTAGTTTTATTCCGAAGCCATTAACGGGGTACGACGAGTGAATAACGGAGCGGTAATAAACGACGCGGAGCAGGCTGCGCTAACGGCAACCCTCGCTGAACGCATGCTGAAGCAGGTGTATGCCTTACTCAGTTCTCAGAACATTACGCCGAACGCGGTGCAGCAACAGATGCTGACTTCTCATGTCCGCGCGATGGCGCACCGGTCGGTGACCGGCGAACCGCTACCGGAAGTGGACGCCAGCCTGTTTGATGAGATCTCGGCGGATTCCATGAACCTTGCCCGCGACGTCGTGGCGGCCTTTGGCAACCTTCCGGAAGAAGAAGCCTGGCTGCTGTCGGTGCACTTCGAAGTGGCGAAAGACAACCTTTAAGGAGCGAAAAATGGAACAGATTACCGTAGTGATTGGCGACCGTCTGGGTAAAGGCCAGAAAGTGGCGGCGGGCGTAGAAAAAGCGGGCGGCCGCGCGGTGGTCGTGCCGGGCGTGGCGGCGGATATGAAACTTGGCGATGTGATGAAAGCGGAAAACGCCACCTTTGGCATCTCGTTTTGCGGCAGCGGCGGCGCAGGTGCTATCACCGCGCAGAACAAGCATGGCTACAAAGCGAAATATGGCATGCGTTCTGTGGAAGAGGGCGTTACGGCGATTAACGAAGGCTGCAACGTGCTGGGCTTTGGCTTTATGGACAAAGAAGAGTTAGGCGAGCGTCTGGTGCAGGCGTGGCAGAAAAAATACGGCGCATAACCATGAAAGAACAGTTCACCACCACGGTCAGGGTAAAGGGCAAGGGCGATGCGAAAGCGCGCGCCTTCGCCGATGCGCTGAACCATGTTCAGGCCGCGGTGATGAAAACGTCGCCGCACATTTTACTGCGCATTGAGCCACAGGACGTGCAGGTTGTTCAGGCGCAGGAAACGACGCGCAAAGAGGCATTTTTGTTCCTCTTTTTGCGCCGTATAAGACGCACGTACAGCGTGGAGCTGGACGTCACCGTCAACGTGACCGCCATCAATCTCGATAAAGTGGATTTCGTCACGCAATAACTCACCGCATACCCCGTGAGCCAGTATCACAGGGTAGAAGAGGGCAGACTGATGTTCTTAATCATACTAATAAAATCGCTCATTATCGGCGGCCTGGTGGGCGTTGGTGTGGGCGCAGGGGCTGCACGCATGTTCCACGCGCCGACCACGCAAGGGATGGGCGCATTTCGTACACTGGGCGAACTGAACTCCTGCGAAGGGGATCCGGCTTCGCACTTCTCCTTTGGCCTGGGCTTCTTCTTTAACGCCTGGGCGTCATCCGTTGCGGCGGGCTCGTTCACTCAGGACGTTGACCACCGCATTATTCCGAACTGGGGTGCTGCTGCGTTGATGGTGAAAAATCGCAACGTGGGCGAAACCCTGCATGACCCGAAAAAGATGGCTATCGCCTGTGGCTTGATCGGCATGGTGGTCGTCACCTTCCTCAACCTGACTGCTTCCTCCGTTCCGGCGGCGTTGCAGGTAACGGCGGTGAAAGTGTTGGTTCCGGCCGCAAACCTGCTGGTCAACACCGTGATGCCGGTGATTTTCTGGCTGGCGGCTATTGATGCGGGCAAGAAATCCGGTTTCTGGGCCACCGTCTTTGGCGGCGCGGCGCAGCTGATTATGGGCAACGCCGTACCGGGCCTGGTGCTGGGTATTCTGATTGGTAAAGGCGTGGAAGAGAGCGGCTGGAACCGCGTCACCAAAGTGATGATGACGGCGATTGTCGCCCTGTTTGTGCTGAGTGCATTCTTCCGCGGCTTTGACCTGAAAATGATCGAGTCCTTCCACCTGAGCGCGCCGGACTGGCTGTCGCTTATCCACAACTCGCTCAGCGGCAAATAAGGAACCGAGATGGAACAGAATAAAGGCTTTTGGTACGCCGACTGGTCATTCCCGATTTTCGTCGGCCTGCTCTCTTCCGGCGTGTTCGCCGGGACACACATGTACTACCTGTACGGCATTGGCGCGTTTAACGAAGTGGCGTTTGTCTCGATGCTGCGTTCCGGCATGGATACCGGCGTTTACGGCGCGGTGGCGGCGTTTGGCGCGAGCTTCCTGTTTGCCCGCATTATCGAAGGTTCGCTGGTCGGTATTCTCGATATCGGCGGGGCGATTCAGACCGGCGTTGGCCTTGGCGTGCCGGCGTTGCTGCTCGGCGCGGGCTTTGTCTTCCCGGTGGCGAACTTTGTTGCCTCGCTGGCAACCGGGCTGATCATCGGCCTGGCGATTGGCTACCTGATTATCCTGGCGCGTAAGTTCACTATTAATCAGAGCGACTCCACCTACGGCGCAGACGTGATGATGGGTGCGGGTAACGCGTCTGGCCGCTTCCTCGGCCCGTTGATTATCCTCAGCGCGATGACCGCTTCCATTCCGATTGGCATTGGTTCGCTGGTGGGCGCACTGCTGTTTTACCTCTGGCAGAAGCCGATCACCGGGGGCGCGATCCTCGGTGCGATGCTGCTGGGCTCCATCTTCCCGGTAGCCCTCTGACACTCACGGGCGCTGCGGCGCCCGTTACTCCTGGAGATACGCATGTTTGATTTACTCCTGCGCCGGGCGCGTCTGGTTGACGACACGGTGACGGATATCGCCATCGCGGCGGGCAAAATCGCGGCGCTTGGCGATATCGACGGCCCGGCGGCGAAAAGCGTGGATTTACACGGCGAGCACTATGTCAGTGCCGGGTGGATCGACTCCCATGTCCACTGTTACCCGAACTCACCCATTTATCACGACGAGCCCGATAGTGTCGGCATTCAGACCGGCGTTACTACGGTGATTGATGCCGGTAGCACCGGCGCGGATGACATTGATGATTTCTATGCCATTACCCGTAAGGCGTCGACGGACGTTTATGCGCTGCTGAATATCTCGCGCGTTGGTCTGATTGCGCAAAACGAGCTGGCGAACCTGAACAATATCGACGCCGACGCCGCCCGTGAGGCCATAAAACGCCACCCGGATTTTATTGTCGGCCTGAAAGCGCGCATGAGCAGCAGCGTGGTCGGCGACAACGGCATCACGCCGCTGCAACGCGCCAAAGTTATCCAGCAAGAAAACGGCGATTTGCCATTGATGGTGCATATTGGCAACAACCCGCCAAACCTCGATGAGATTGCTGAGTTGCTGACCTCCGGCGATATCATTACCCACTGCTATAACGGCAAGCCGAACCGCATTCTGACGCCAACTGGCGAACTGCGCGCCTCGGTGACTCGCGCCATTGCGCGCGGTGTGCGTCTTGATGTCGGGCACGGCAGCGCCAGCTTCAGCTTTGCGGTGGCGCAGCAGGCTATTGCGCTTGGGATTTTGCCGCAGACCATCAGTTCCGATATTTACTGCCGCAACCGTATTGATGGTCCGGTGCGCTCGCTGGCGAATGTGATGTCCAAATTCCTCGCCATTGGCATGTCGCTGCCGCAGGTGATCGCCTGTGTGACCGACCACGCCGCCGATGGCCTGCGCCTGAAGCATAAAGGGCGTCTTGCCGTGGGTTTCGACGCTGACCTGACCATTTTCGATCTGAAACGCCAGCCGGTGCTGTTCACCGATGCGGAAAACGAGACGTTACAGGCCGAACAGATCTTCACGCCGCTTGCCGCCATTCGCGCGGGCAAGGGCTATATGACCGAACAAGGGAGTGCAGAACATGCCTTCGATTTATGATAAGTACAGTTTAAAACAGGTAATTAACGCCTCCGGGCGCATGACGGCACTCGGCGTTTCCACGCCGCGCCCGGAGGTGGTCGACGCCGTATTAAGCGGCATGAATCACTACTTCGAAATGAAAGACCTGGTGAATAAAACTGGCGAGTACATTGCGAAACTGCTGGAAGTTGAAGGCGCGACGGTGGTGTCGTGCGCGTCGGCAGGCATTGCCCAGTCCGTCGCCGCCGTGCTGGTGCGCGACAGCGACTGGCTGCTGGAAAACCTGCACAGCACGCCGATCGATAACAACGAAATCGTGCTGCCGCGCGGGCACAACGTTAACTTTGGCGCGCCGGTGGGCACCATGGTGGCGCTGGGCGGTGGCAAAGTGGTGGAAGCCGGTTACGCCAATGAATGCTCCGCCGATCAACTGGCGGCGGCGATCTCGCCGCGCACGGCAGCAATCCTCTTTATCAAATCTCATCACTGCGTACAAAAAAGTATGCTCAGCGTGGAGCAGGCCGCTGTGGTGGCGCGCAAGCACAGCCTGCCGCTGATTGTTGATGCGGCGGCGGAAGAGGATTTGCAGTGCTACTACCGCGCCGGTGCGGATTTGGTTATCTACAGTGGCGCAAAAGCGATTGAAGGGCCAACCAGCGGGCTGGTGATCGGCAAAACGCAGTATGTGGAGTGGGTAAAGCGCCAGACGGCGGGCATTGGCCGCGCGATGAAAGTGGGCAAAGAGGGCATTCTCGGCCTGACCTGCGCCATTGAGCATTATCTTTCTGCCAGCAAAGAGAGCGGGGCGGAAATGGTCGCCAAAATGAC
Source organism: Kosakonia sp. YIM B13588 (assembly GCF_042788165.1). Taxonomy (NCBI): domain Bacteria; kingdom Pseudomonadati; phylum Pseudomonadota; class Gammaproteobacteria; order Enterobacterales; family Enterobacteriaceae; genus Kosakonia; species Kosakonia sp. YIM B13588. Next base: position 76,252 of record NZ_JBHZPO010000014.1, read on the forward strand.
ACCGTTTATCGACCAGCTAAACACGCTGAAAGGCGTGAGCGCCCGCGTGGTGTGGGATAGCGCCGGGCGCGATATTGCCCGCAGCGAAATCAAATTTGATGAAGCCGTCACCGGTATCGCCACCGGCGAGCTGGTCAGCGCCCTCAAACAGGGCGAATACGCCATTTACTTCCGTGGTTATAAAGCCAACGAAGGGATTATCGAAGCCGATGTGCGCAGCGTCACCGCTGAGCAACTGGCGATTGTGTATCGCCGCATCGCCGAAGAACTGAACAAGGGATCAAACGCATGAAACTGACGCCAAATTTTTACCGTGACCGCGTATGCCTGAACGTGCTGGCGGGAAGCAAAGAGAACGCCAGCGCGATTTACGAGGCCGCGGAAGGCCATGTGCTGGTCGGCGTGCTGTCGAAAAACTACCCGGATGTAGCGACTGCCGTGGCGGATATGCGCGACTACGCGGCGCGTATCGATAATGCGCTTTCCGTTGGCCTTGGCGCGGGCGATCCGAACCAGTCGGCCATGGTCAGCGCCATCTCCCGTGAAGTACAACCGCAGCATGTTAATCAGGTGTTCACCGGCGTGGCGACCAGCCGCGCGCTACTCGGGCAGAACGACACTGTGGTTAACGGTCTGGTTTCGCCAACTGGCACGCCGGGAAGGGTAAAAATTTCCACTGGGCCGCTGAGCAGCCAGGCGCCAGACGGCATTGTGCCGGTAGAAACCGCCATTGCGCTGCTAAAAGATATGGGCGGCAGCTCCATTAAGTACTTCCCTATGGGCGGGCTGAAATGCCGCGACGAGTTTATCGCCGTGGCGCAAGCCTGCGCGCAGCATGATTTCTGGCTGGAACCGACCGGCGGTATCGATCTGGACAACTTCAGCGAAATCCTGCAAATCGCGCTGGATGCGGGCGTTCGTAAGATGATCCCGCATATTTACAGTTCGATTATTGATAAGGCGAGTGGCGACACGCGCCCGGCGGATGTTCGCCAGTTGCTGGACATGACCAAAACACTGGTGAAGTAAACGATCTTCCCTCCCGATAAGGGAGGGAAACTCCCCCTCGTCACGTAAGGAGCCACCATGCTTACCGCTCGTCATCTGCTTACCGTTTCACTTTCTCTGCTGGCGACCAACGCCATGGCACAAACGCAGTACGCCTGGGTGGGAACCTACAACCCAAACGGCGAAGGGCTTTATCGCTTTACCGTTGATCCGCAATCCGGTGCGCTGGGTAATAAAACGCTGGTCAGCCCGTTGCCGAATGCGGCGCAGCTAACGGTGGCGCGGGATGGTAAAACCCTTTATCTCGCCAGCGAGGTGGAAAAGGGCGCGGTGCAGGCGCTGCATATTGGCGATAACGGTGAGCTGAGTGTGCTAAATCAGGTGGCATCCGGCGGTGCCGGACCGGTCTATCTGTCGCTAACGCCGGATGGCCGTTTTCTGCTGGTGGCGAACTATGTCAGCGGATCGATTGCCGTGCTGCCGGTGAAAGCCGATGGTAGCCTCGGTGAGGCGGTGGATACGCGTCAGGATCAGGGCGAACCGGGAGCCGCGAAACCGGCTGCGGCGGTGGAAGGCAGTTTTGCGATTAGCGATCATAATGGCCCGCATGCGCATATGATCGCCGCCGATCCGAGCGGGAAATTCGTCTTTTCCACCGATCTTGGGCTGGATCGCATTTATCAGTATCAGTTTGATGGCAAAACGGGCGCGCTAACGCCGAATGATCCACCCTTTATTAGCGCCTCTTCGCAAGGTGCCGGTCCGCGCCACTTTGTTTTCACGCCGCAGAGCGATGGCCTGTGGCTGATCAATGAAGAAGCCTCGACGCTCACGCACTACGCACTGAACAAAACCACCGGCACGTTGCAGCCGGGGAAAACCTTTTCGGCGCTGCCGAAAGAGTATAAAGGCACCAGTTTTGCCGCCGGGCTGGTATTAAGTGGTGACGGTAAACAGCTGTATGTCGCCAACCGGTTGCATAACAGCATCGCGCACTTTACGGTGAAAGCCGATGGTTCGCTAACTCATCAGGATGATGTCTGGACACGCGGCGATTACCCGCGCACGTTAACGCTGGCGGACAATGGCCGCTGGTTATACGTGATGAACCAGCGCAGCGATAACATCACCCGTTTTCGCGTGGAACGCGACGGGAAACTGCAGTTTGAGCCGGGCTACACGCCGGTAGGCAGCCCATCTCAGATGGTTATTTCATCTCACCCTTAAGCCCGGAGAGCGACGTGCGATTCCCGAACCAACGTTTGGCGCAACTGTTTATGATGTTGCAAAACGAGACGCTACCGCAGGATGAGCTGGCACAGCGCTTGTCGGTCTCGACGCGTACCGTTCGGGCCGATATCACCGCACTGAATGCGCTACTGCTGCACCACGGTGCGCAGTTTATTTTGACGCGCGGCAGCGGCTATCAACTGAAAATTGATGACGCCACGCGTTACCAGAGCTTGCAGGCGGCGCGCCCGCGCGCGCTGCGCATTCCGCGTAGCGGGCCGGAGCGCGTGCATTATCTGGTGGTGCGTTTTCTCACCTCTGCGTTCTCGCTCAAGCTGGAAGATCTGGCGGATGAGTGGTTTGTCAGCCGCGCCACGCTGCAAAATGATATGACCGAGGTGCGGGAGTGGTTTTCCCGCTACCGTCTGACGCTGGAAACGCGCCCGCGCCACGGCATGAAACTGTTTGGCAGCGAAATGGCGCTGCGCGCCTGTCTGACGGATCTGCTGTGGGAACTGGCGCAGCAAAATGCGGATAACCCGCTGATCACCGAAGAAGCGCTCAATCCGGGTGTGCCAGAGGCGCTGGCTGCCATTCTGCATGACTGTTTTAACCGCCACCATATTCGCCTCACGGATGAGGGCGATCTGTTTATCCGCCTCTACTGCGCGGTGGCGGTTCGCCGCATCAGCGAGGGCTATCCGCTCTCTGAATTCAGCGCCGAAGATGGGGACGAAAATGTCAAAGAGGCGGCGCGGGATATCTCCGCCGCGCTGCAACAACTGGCGGGAAAACCGCTGGCGGCGGCGGAAGAGCACTGGCTGCGGGTGCATATCGCCGGGCGACGCGTGCAGGAGATCGCACCCAGCGCCATCAGCGCCGATGACGACGAGGCGCTGGTCAACTACATCCTTGGCTACATCAACACGCACTATAACTACAACCTGCAAAACGATGACCAGCTACGTGCGGATCTGCTCACCCATATCAAAACCATGATCACCCGCGTGCGCTACCAGATAATGATCCCTAACCCGTTGCTGGATAACATTAAACAGCACTACCCCATGGCGTGGGATATGACGCTGGCGGCGGTCTCCAGTTGGGGGAAATACACGCCGTATGTGATCAGCGAAAACGAGATCGGTTTTCTGGTGCTGCATATCGGCGTCGGTCTTGAGCGCCATTACAACGTGGGTTATCAGCGCCAGCCGCGCGTATTGCTGGTGTGCGATGTCGGAAATGCGATGGTGCGGATGATTGAAGCAGTGCTGGCGCGTAAATATCCGCAGATAGTGGTGACGCGCACCGTGACGCTGCGTGAATACGAGCAGTGCGACGGTATCGCGGAGGATTTTGTTATCTCCACCGCGCGGGTAAATGAAAAAGATAAGCCGGTCGTCACCATCGCGCCGTTTCCCAGCGAGTATCAACTGGAGCAGATCGGCAAGCTGGTACTGGTAGACAGAACGCGCCCGTGGATGCTGGAAAAGTATTTTGATGCCGCGCATTTCCGCATCATCGACGGCGCGATGGATCAACAAACGCTGTTCAACACCTTATGCCATCAATTGCAGGATGAAGGCTTTGTCGATGCGGAGTTTCTCGATTCGGTGGTCGAGCGTGAAGCGATTGTCAGTACCCTGCTCGGTGAGGGCATCGCGTTGCCACACGCCCTCGGGCTACTGGCGAAAAAAACGGTGGTTTACACCGTGCTGGCGCCGCAGGGGATCGCGTGGGGCGATGAAACTGCGCATGTCATCTTCTTGCTGGCGATCAGCAAGAGCGAGTATGAAGAAGCGATGGCGATCTACGATATTTTCGTCACCTTCCTGCGCGAGCGCGTGACGGCGCGACTCTGTGCCTGTGCGGATTTCGCGTCGTTTAAACGCGTGGCGATGGAGTCGCTGAGCCGCTTTTGAGCCAATGCCGGGGCGCTTTCACGCCCCGTGCCCGTTAACCATCGGTAGAGCGGGTAAGCGCCTCCCATGCGTCAATCTCCGCAGTGAGTGCTGCCAGTTTCTCACGCACCAGACTGAGCGCATCGCTGCCCAGCAGCAGGTGCGCGGGCGGTGTGTCGCTGTCTATTATCGCCAGCATGGCGCGAGCTGCTTTGACGGCATCGCCGGGCTGTTTCCCGCTTTTTTCCTCGCGCGCCTGGCGAATCGGATCAAAAAGCGCATCGTAATCGGCAATGGCGCGCGGGGTGCGGATCATTGAGCGCCCGGCCCACTCGGTACGAAACGATCCCGGCGCAACAGCCGTCACGTGGATGCCAAAAGACTTCACCTCTTTGCCTAACGTTTCGCTGATCCCTTCCAGCGCGAATTTGCTCCCGCAGTACCAGGCGATCCCCGGCATGGAGATATAACCTCCCATCGAGGTGATATTGATAATGTGCCCGCTGCGGCGCTGGCGCATGCCGGGTAGCACGGCTTTCATCATGGCCGCGGCACCAAACACATTGACGTCGAATTGGCGGCGCATCTCTGCAAGCGAGGACTCTTCCATGATCCCTTCATGGCCATAACCGGCGTTGTTTACCAGCACGTCGATGGCCCCGATGCGTGATTCAACCTCTGCGACTACGTCAGTGATTTGCGCGAAATCGGTGACGTCAAGCAGGCGGGCAAATGCCCGGTCAGGATGCAGGGCTTCAAATGCCTGCTGCGCTTCGCGGTTGCGCACCGTACCAATGACCTTGTGACCCGCAGCCAGTGCTTCCTGCGCCAGCGCGCGACCAAAGCCGCTGCTGACGCCGGTGATAAAAAGTGTTTTTACAGATGACATGACGTCTACTCCCATGAAAAATGGAAGCTGCATAGTATTCTCTGACCTGCTGGCTTTTTAGGCCATATTTTCTCTTTTTATTGCCTGATCTTATGAGGTGCGCGATGGCTGACATGATCGCGAGGTTAAAAGAACTTGCCCCGCAGGAGGGGTACAACCTGACCGCGCTGGCGAATGTGCGCATTTTGCGTTCCGATCGCCCGCTGGCCCGCACGCCTGTGCTGTACGATCCAGGGATTGTGATTGTCTGCCAGGGCAGCAAGCGGGGGTATTTCGGTCAGCAGATCTATCTTTATGACGAGCAGCACTACCTGGCGGTATCGGTTCCTGTGCCTTTTGTGATGGAAACGGATGCATCGGCAGACCACCCGCTGCTGGCGATTTACATGCATCTGGATTTTCAGGTTGCCGCAGATGTGATGCTGCAAATTGAACAGCACGGCTTTTCGCAACAGCCCGCTGCGCCGCAAAGCATGATCTCCAGCCCGATGGACGAGACGCTGAAAACAGCGGTGCTGCGTTTACTGGAAACGCTCGGTAACCCGCTTGAGGCGGCGATCCTTGGTCCGGCGCGGGTACGAGAACTCTATTTTCGCGTTTTAACCGGCGCACAAGGCAATGCGATGCGTGCCGCGTTAGCCTTGCAGGGGCAGTTCGGTAAAATCGGTAAAACGCTGCGTTACATTCACGCGACGTATGCAGAACCCTTAACGCTTTCACAACTTGCTCAGCAAGCCGGGATGAGCGTGCCGACATTCCACAGTCATTTCAAAGCGATAACCCGGACGCCGCCGATGCAGTATGTGAAATCGGTGCGGCTGCACCAGGCGCGGATGTTAATGGTTCGCCAGCGACTCACTGCCGCAGCGGCCTGTTACGCCGTTGGTTACGAAAGCCCGTCACAGTTTAACCGCGAATTCAAACGGCTCTTCGGTTTACCGCCAGCGGAGGAGGTCAGACGTATGCAAAACAGTTTTGCCGTTCCTCCGGCGCATTCAGCGTCGGAATATATCTCGTCGCACTGAAAGAACGAGAATGAGAGCGGCTTTCCATAAATGCATGTAATGCGAATGTAATGCTATATTGCATTACACATTCTCTTTTTACCGGAGGCATAATGGCGACGTTAAATGTTCGACTGGATGACAAACTCAAAGAAGAGGCCTGGCGCGTGCTGGAAAAACTCAATATCACCCCAACTGAAGCCGTTCGCTTACTGTTTCAATATGTCGCTGAAAACGGGCGTATGCCGATCAAAACAGTGACGGTGAGCGAGGACGAATCGGCGTTGCTGGAGATTGTCCGGGAGCGGCTGGCGAACCCGCAAAAAGGCATCAAGGTCAATCTGGATGAATTATGAGCTGGTGTTTGATCCCCGCGCATACAAAGAATGGAAAAAACTCGGTGCCACGGTAAAAACACAGTTTAAAAAGAAACTGGCGGATGTGCTGGTTCAGCCAAGAATTGAAAAAGCCCGACTGCATCAATTTCCGGATTGCTACAAGATCAAATTGCGATCATCAGGCTACCGGTTGGTCTATCAGGTCAGAGACCATGTGGTGACGGTATTCGTTGTGTCTATCGGTAAACGCGAAAAAGCAGCCGCTTATCAGGATGCCTGCAAGCGGCTTTAATATGGTCAGCGCAAGTGATGCACAACCTGGTTACTGCTGCCGCGCCAGATAAGCATCGGGTCTTTTAGATCCTGAACAAATTTGCCGTCGATCAGCACGTTGATCAACCCGACCACCTCCAGCTGCGCGGCGTTCAGTTCGTCCATTTTGTAACCGGTCCACACCCAGATGTCTTTACCGGGGCATTCCGAGCGAATGCGGGTCACCAGCTTTAAAATATCCGGTATGTTTTGCGGGTGCAGCGGATCGCCGCCGGAGAGCGAAATCCCCTGGCGCTTGATGCGCGTATCGTTGAGATCGGCAATGATCCGATCTTCCATTTCTGCGGTAAACGGCGCGCCGGAATTCAGCCGCCAGGTGCTTTTGTTGTAGCATCCAGGGCATTCATGTACGCAGCCGGAGACGAACAGTGTGCAGCGCGTGCCGGGGCCGTTGACGATGTCGACTGGGTAGTATTGATGGTAATTCATATTTCCTCGTCGCATTTGGCGCTGTAGCTGCGTTGGCTACTCTCGCGCACCCGGGTCACTTACTTATGTAAGCTCCCCGGGATTTACTCGTTTGCCGCCTTGCTACAACGTCAACTGCTTAGAGGAAACGTATCAGACAGAAATTGTAGCGGCAGAAAACGTAGGCCCGATAAGCGTAGCGCCATCGGGCAATCAGGTCACTGACCGTGTGCCCGGCACGAGTAAACGCCATTCACCGGGCGACAGAAGTGTTAACCGATTTGCCCATTACCGAGGTGTTTCACGCGGCGTTTCACTTCTTCTTGCTTGCCAGCGTTGAACGGACGTGCGTCAGGGCTGCCGAGATAGCCACACACGCGGCGGGTAACAGAGACACGGGAGGCGTCGTGGTTACCGCATTTCGGGCAGGTAAAGCCTTTACTGGTGCATTCGAACTCGCCGGTAAAACCGCACTCGTAACACTCATCAATTGGCGTGTTGGTACCGTAATACGGCACATGCTGGTAGCTGTAATCCCAGACATCTTCCAGTGCGCGCAGGTTGTGCTGAATGTTCGGGTACTCGCCGTAGCAGATAAAGCCACCGCTGGCTAACGGCGGGTACGGCGCTTCGAAATCGATTTTGTCGTACGGATTCACCTTTTTCTCGACATCAAGGTGGAAGCTGTTGGTGTAGTAACCTTTATCGGTTACCCCTTCCACGACGCCGAAATCAGCGGTATCGATACGGCAGAAGCGATCGCATAAGTTTTCGCTCGGCGTGCTGTAAAGGCTAAAACCGTAGCCGGTCTCTTCTTTCCACTGATCGACCGCCTGGCGCAGGCGCTCAACAATCGCCACGCCTTTGGCGCGCAGTGCTTCGCTGTCGTAGATATGTTTATTGCCAGACAGCGCGTTGATCGTTTCGTGAATGCCGATATAACCCAGCGAAATCGAGGCGCGACCGTTTTTAAAGATGGGCGCAATATCGTCGTCCGCTTTCAGGCGCACCCCGCAAGCCCCTTCCATATAGAGGATTGGCGCAACGCGGGCTTTTACCCCTTCGAGGCGTGCGATACGGGTCATCAGCGCTTTTCTCGCCAGTTGCAGGCGGCTATCCAGCAGTTTCCAGAACGCCGCTTCATCGCCTTTCGCTTCCAGCGCGATGCGCGGCAGGTTAAGGCTGATGACGCCGAGGTTGTTGCGCCCGTCGTGTATTTGTTCGCCGTTCTCTTCATACACGCCAAGGAAGCTGCGGCAGCCCATCGGCGTTTTAAACGAGCCGGTCACTTTCACGACCTGATCGTAATTGAGGATATCCGGGTACATGCGCTTGCTTGCGCACTCCAGCGCCAGCTGTTTGATGTCGTAGTTCGGATCGTCGAACTTGTGATTCAGACCGTCGCGGATGGCGAACACCAGTTTCGGGAACACGGCGGTTTTACGGTTTTTACCCAGACCCGCAATGCGGTTACGCAGGATAGACTGCTGGATCAAGCGGGATTCCCAGCTGGTACCCAGCCCGAAACCGAAGGTGACAAACGGTGTCTGGCCGTTCGCGGTGTGCAGGGTGTTAACTTCATATTCCAGCGACTGGAACGCGTCGTAACACTCTTTCTCGGTGCGGCTGCGCGCATAGCCGTCGGCATCCGGGATGTTCCACTCGGTGGCGACTTTGCGGTGTTTTTCGAAGCTGGCGCTGACGAACGGTGCCAGCACTTCATCGATTCGGTTGATGGTGGTGCCGCCATAAATATGGCTGGCGACCTGGGCGATGATCTGCGCGGTAACCGCCGTGGCGGTAGAGATCGATTTTGGCGGTTCAATCTCCGCGTTGCCCATTTTAAAGCCGTGGGTCAGCATGCCTTTCAGATCGATCAGCATACAGTTGAACATCGGGAAGAACGGGGAGTAGTCGAGATCGTGGTAGTGGATCTCACCGCGTTCGTGCGCCAGTACCACATCGCGCGGCAGCAAGTGCTGGCGAGCGTAGTGTTTGGCGACAATTCCCGCCAGCAGATCGCGCTGGGTCGGGATCACTTTACTGTCTTTGTTGGCGTTCTCATTGAGCAACGCCGAGTTGGTTTGCTCAACAAGACCGCGAATATCCTGGTTCAGACGGCCACGTTTTTCTCGGGCGATATCGCGATCGTGGCGATACTCAATGTAGGCGCGCGCCAGTTGTTTGTGCGGCCCGGACATTAACTGGTTTTCGACGGCAGTCTGGATTTCGCTAATATCGACCTGCGATCGGCCCTGCATCTGACGACTAATTACCTCTGCGACGGTGGCGCAATAGTCTGCGTCATCGACTCCCGCTGCTTTAGCTGCACGCAAAATTGCTTCTTGTATGCGCTCTGAGTTGAAAGGCACTTTACAGCCATCTCGTTTCATCACATGCGGTGTCATGATCACTCCATTTTAGAAAACAGGTTATCCACAATAGGAGGACGCGCAGACTGGTTGGTTATTCATTACTAAAACCAATAAGTTCGTCCCATACTGGCCCGTGTTATCCACAGCGTGTATCGCTTTCGCGGTGGTCAGCTTGTTCGAATAGTAGTCGATTAATACAACATATAGGGCCGGGGTGCATTCTAAATTCTATATATAGTGATTTGCATCAAACATGTTTGCGTTTTTATTGACTCAGGACAAAGTAAAAACCGGATAGCGCAGAGGACGGGCACTCAGAGGAAATGTAAATTCAGGCTTTCTCATTTTGACTAAAAATTCAACAAAAACAGCAGGTTTATGCCTGCTGTTTTTTTGCGCCAGGGAAGTGAAAAACGCTTATTTTTGATGCCACCAAACGGCTTCGAACGGTCGCAGGGTCATTTCACCTGGAACAGGGGAAACTTCCGCATAGTTGCTGATGATAACCTGCCAGTTACCCGGCAAGGTTTCTGGTCGCCACGGCTGGAATTGATTGCTGAGGTTAGCGATAACCAACAACGTTTCTCCCTGCCACTGACGGCGGTAACACCATAAGTGCGGGTGAGCGGGGAGCAGATCCTGATAATCGCCCCAGGTGAGTATCGGCAAGTTTTTCCGCAGGCGAATCAACGACTGATAGGTATAGAACACCGAATCGCGATCGTTGACCGCGTTTTCGACATTGATTTCCCGATAGTTATCGCACAGCCCAATCCACGGATCGGCGGTGGTGAAACCGGCATTTTTGCGCGCGGTCCACTGCATCGGCGTGCGGCTGTTATCGCGCGATTTACTGGCGAGGATCGCCAGCAGCGCTTCCGGCTCGCGCCCGGCGGCACGCAGTTCGGCAAACATATTCTGGCTTTCCACATCGCGGTAATCGGTAATGCGCGCAAAATGCGGGTTAGTCATGCCAATCTCTTCGCCCTGATAAATGTACGGCGTGCCCTGCATGCCATGCAGCACCAGCGCCAGCATTTTGGCGGCGGGTACGCGCAACGTACCCTCATCGCCAAAGCGCGACACAATTCGGGGTTGATCGTGGTTACACCAGAACAGCGCGTTCCACGCCACGTCGTGCATCCCATGCTGCCAGTGGCGGAACAGCGATTTCAATGCCACAAAATCCGGTTTCGCCAGCGACCATTTTTCGCCGTCAGGGTAGTCGACTTTCAGATGGTGGAAGTTAAACGTCATCGACAGCTCGCTACCGTCGAGTGCGCCGTATCGCTGGCAATGTTCCAGCGTGGTGGATGACATCTCACCAACCGTCATCAGCTCGCGCGGGCGAAAAACCTCACGGCTCATCTCCTGCAAAAACTCATGGGCGCGCGGGCCGTCGGTATAAAAGCGTCGCCCGTCGCCGCTGTGATCGTCGGGGAAATCCTGCTGTTTCGAGATTAAATTCACTACATCGAGACGCAAACCGTCGACACCGCGATCGGCCCAGAAGGTGCAGACTTTTTTCAGCTCGTCGCGTACCGCCGGGTTTTCCCAGTTGAGATCGGCCTGCTCCGGCGCGAACAGATGCAAATAGTACTGACCGCTCTGGCTGTGCCAGCGCCATGCGCTGCCGCCAAATTTCGATCGCCAGTTATTCGGCGGCGTTTCTGGTTCGCTGCCGCGCCAGATATAGAAAGAACGGTATGGGCTTGCCGGATCCTGCGACGCCTGAAACCAGGCATGCTGGGTCGAGGTGTGGTTGAACACCATATCCAGCACCAGGCGGATACCGCGCTGGTGCGCCTGGGCGACCAGTTCATCAAAGTCTGCCAGTGTGCCGTAAAGCGGATCGATGGCGGTGTAATTCGCCACGTCGTAGCCGTTATCCACCTGCGGGGAGATATAAAATGGCGTCAGCCAGATGGCGTCAACGCCGAGGGATTGTAAGTAGTCGAGGCGCGTAATCACGCCGCGTAAATCACCGGTGCCAGTGCCGGTCGTGTCCTGAAAACTTTTTGGGTAAATCTGGTAGATAACGCCGTTTTGCCACCAGTGGGGAAGGGTATTCATCATGATTTCCTGCGAAAACGAAGGGGCGCAAACGCGCCCCAAAAATTACACAATCTGCAATGTGCCGTGACGGAACTTACGCTGATAAACAAAGGAGGTCAGCACCAGCGGGATGACAACCGCCACCGCTGTAGCCAGTGCGAAGACCTGCCAGAAAGCGGGTTGAATCGAGAGAAAACCCGGCAGGCCCGCCACGCCAATCCCGTTCGCCAGCACACCGTTAAGACCGCACAGCAACCCGGCAAGTCCGGAGCCGATCATCGCGCACAGCATCGGGAAGCGGTATTTCAGGTTGATGCCGTACATGGCGGGTTCGGTGACGCCGAGAAACGCGGAGATAGCTGCCGGAACCGAGATTTCACGCTCATTCTCTTTACGGCTGGAGATAATGATGCCCACCACCGCCGAGGCCTGCGCAACGTTTGACAGCGCAATCAGCGGCCACACCGGCGTCCCGCCCATGTTCTGAATCATCTGCATGTCGATAGCCAGCGTGGTCTGATGCACACCGGTAATCACCAGCGGCGCGTAGAGGAAACCAAACAGCGTCGCGCCAATCGGGGCAAAGCTGCCTGTCATCAGATGGCGAACCGCCCACGCCACGCCGTCACCAATCATGCGACCGAACGGGCCGATTAATGCATGCGCCAGGAACACCGCCAGGATCAGCGAGCACACCGGGACAATCACCAGATAGAGGGAGTCCGGTACCAGCTTCTTGAGCCGCGTTTCAATGATGCCGAGCGCCAGCCCCGCCAGCAGCGCCGGGATCACCTGCGCCTGATAGCCCACTTTCGCGATGCTGAACAGACCAAAGTTCCACACTTCCGGCACTTGCGAACCCAGTAAATACGCATTCATTAACTGTGGCGAAACCAACGTCACGCCAAGGATGATGCCGAGGATCGGCGTCCCGCCCATTTTGCGCACCGCAGACCAGCAAACGCCGACCGGCAAATAGAAGAAGACCGCTTCACCAATCAGCCAGAGAAAGTCATACACGGTTTTCAATGACGGAAATATCTGCACCAGCGTCTGGCCGTTGCTCATCGGGACATCGCCAACAATGTTGCGAAAACCGAGGATCAAACCGCCGCTAATCAGCGCGGGCAGTAGCGGGAAGAAGATTTCCGCGAAATGGGAGATTAAGCGCTCATGCCATTTCATATTTTGTCGCGCTGCCTGTTTGGCCTGCTCTTTATCCGCATGAGCCAGACCAGTGGCGGCGCGCAGTGCCTGATAGTAGTCGCCGACGTTGGTGCCAATCACCACCTGGAACTGCCCGGCGTTGGTGAAACAGCCTTTGACCATCGGTAGCTGATCAATCGCTTTTGGGTCGGCGGCGGCCGGGTTGTTTAATACAAAACGCAAACGGGTAATACAGTGACTGACAGTCGCGATGTTTTCGCGCCCGCCAACCAGGGCAATAAGTTGTTCAATATCTGATGGATTTACTTTGCTCATCCTGGTGCCTCTCGGGGGGAGAAATGATGCGTAACTTGACCGAGGCAAAGCGTAACCGCAGGCAAAAAAATTAAAAATGGGAACGTTCCCGAAACTTGGCGAGGATCACAATAAACGATAAAGCGGCTTAAACGAGGCGGGCAGGGATCACGATTTGGCGAGGCGTGGCGCGGCCATTTACCTGTTCTATTAATTGCGCGGCAGCCTGGCGGCCCGCTTCGGCGTAACCCGGATCAACGGTGACAATTTCCGGGTGCAGAAACTTCATCAGCGGCGTGTTGCCGACGCTGGCCAGTTGAAGATTATCAATGCGCTGTTCCTGCAAATATTTACTGGCACCGAGCGCCAGCGTATCGGTCGCGCAGAGCAGCGCGGTGGTGTCAGGGGTTAAAACGTTGGCGACATGTTCATAACCCTGCTTCATGGCAAGGCCCGGTAAGGCGAACGTGGGTTCGAGCTGGTGTTGTTGACAGAACGCCATATACGCGTCGTGGCGGCGTTTGCCGGTGGTGGCATCGCTGTGCGGTACGCCAATAAAACTGATATGCCGATGCCCGCGGGCATAAAGATTTTCCATTAACAGCTGAATTGCGCCGTCATCGTCGTAACAGACCGAGGCGAAACCACTGGCGTCGCGCGCCAGCAGCACCAGCGACGACTGCCAGGCGGTGAGCAGGCTTTCGGTGACCCCGGTAAAGCCAAACAGCACCACGCCATCAATATTACGGTGGCTCAGCATCTGCAAATGCTCTTCGACTAACTGCGGCGAAAATTGGCTTTCCATCATAATCGGGTCATAACCCTGTTCGTAAAACGCCGGAAGCATGGTCTGTACGGCAAGGTTTTCCGAGAGAGAATCCAGACGCGAAACGATAATCGCCACCACTTTATCGCTCTGCCCACGCATGGCGCGCGCGGAGCGGGAAGGGGAGAAACCGTGCTGATTGACCACCGCTTCCACCCGTTCGCGTGTGCGCTGGCTTACGCCGCTTTCGTTATTCAGCACACGGGAAACAGTGGATTTGCCCACGCCGCTTAAGCGTGCGATGTCTTTGATTGTCAGCCGGTTTTGCATACTTCAATCCTTTCCTGATAGGGGCGGGTTGCAGGATAAAGGAGTTTTGCATCCCTTCCAAGCGCCAGCAATGAGCAAAGTCTGGTTTATGCACTTTGTGCTATCAATTGATGGCGTGTATACGTTTGGTTTAATTCAGCGGAGCTATGATACCGCTACGTTATGATTCGCCCTTCACACCTTACCGGAGGCCAGATGGATCCCGATCCCACCCCTCTCCCGCGACGGAGATACTTTTTCCGGTAAGCCTGCTGTTGCTGCCTTACCGGATGCGTAAGGCAGCGACGTCGTTTTCGTCCCTGCCCGATTAAAAAACGCCAGCTGGCGCGGCTTTGTTACGCCAGTTGTCAATCGCACCCGCGTGACGCGGGGGCAAGGACACTATCATGCTGAAAAACATTACCCGGCAGCTTTTCGCTCGCCTCAACCGCCATTTACCGCGTCGTCTGGTGCAGCGCGATCCGCTTCCCGGCGTACAACATGTCGCTCAGGGCACTATCCCCGCCTCGATGGGCGAACGCTGCCTGCAGATTGCTACGATGGAACACGATAAGCTCTGGCAAACCTTTGCCAGCCACCCGGAAGGGCTGAACCCGCAGGAAGTGGAACTGGCGCGGGAAACCCACGGCGAAAACCTGATCCCGGCGCAGAAACCCGCCCCCTGGTGGGTGCATCTGTGGGTGTGCTATCGCAACCCGTTTAACCTGCTGCTGACCTGCTTAGGCATTATTTCTTACGCCTCGGAAGATCTGTTCGCCGCCTGTGTGATTGCGCTGATGGTGGCGATTTCTACACTGCTCAACTTCCTGCAAGAGGCGCGCTCAACGAAAGCGGCCGATGCGCTGAAAGCAATGGTCAGCAACACCGCGACGGTGCTGCGCGTGGTGAATGAGAAGGGTGAGAATGGCTGGTGCGAATTGCCTATCGACCAACTGGTGCCGGGCGATATCGTCAAACTGGCCGCAGGCGATATGATCCCGGCGGATCTGCGCGTGTTGCAGGCGCGGGATCTGTTTATCGCTCAGGCCTCGCTGACCGGCGAATCCTTGCCGGTAGAGAAAGTGGCGACCACGCGCAAGGCCGCGCAGCGCAACCCGCTGGAAGCCGATACCCTGTGCTTTATGGGCACCAATGTGGTGAGCGGCACGGCGCAGGCGATAGTCATTGCTACGGGCGGCAATACCTGGTTTGGCCAACTGGCCGGGCGTGTCAGTGAGCAAGAAACCGAGCAGAACGCGTTTCAGAAAGGCATCAGCCGGGTCAGTATGTTGTTGATCCGCTTTATGCTGGTGATGACGCCGATTGTGCTGCTGATCAACGGCTTTACCAAAGGCGACTGGTGGGAAGCGGCGCTGTTTGCGCTGTCGGTTGCCGTGGGGTTGACACCGGAAATGCTGCCGATGATTGTCACCTCCACGCTGGCGCGCGGTGCGGTGAAACTGTCGAAACAGAAAGTGATCGTTAAACATCTGGACGCCATTCAGAACTTTGGCGCGATGGATATCCTCTGTACCGATAAAACCGGCACCCTGACGCAGGACAAAATCGTGCTGGAAAATCACACGGATATCAGCGGCAAAGTCAGCGAACTGGTGCTGCACAGCGCCTGGCTGAACAGCCACTACCAGACCGGGCTGAAAAACTTGCTGGATACCGCGGTACTGGAAGGTGTGGACGCGGAAGCGGCGCAAACGCTGGCGGCGAGCTGGCGTAAAGTGGATGAGATCCCCTTTGATTTCGAACGCCGTCGCATGTCGGTAGTGGTGGCGCAGCAGGCGGATGTTCATCAACTGATTTGCAAAGGCGCGTTAACGGAGATCCTCAGCGTCTGCTCGCAGGTGCGTTTCAACGGCGAAATTTTCCCGCTGGATGACACCATGCTGCGCCGCATTGAGCGCGTGACCAGCACACTGAACCGCCAGGGGCTGCGCGTGGTTGCGGTTGCCACCAAATATCTGCCAGCGCGTAGCGGTGACTACCAGCGTATTGATGAATCGGATCTGATCCTCGAAGGCTACATCGCCTTCCTCGATCCACCGAAAGAGACAACAGCACCGGCGTTGAAAGCGCTGAAAGCCAGCGGTATCACCGTCAAAATTCTCACTGGCGACAGCGAGCTGGTGGCGGCGAAAGTGTGCCACGAAGTGGGGCTGGAAGTGGGCGATGCGCTGACCGGCAGCGAAATTGAGCGCATGAGCGATGATGAACTGGCGCAAATGGCGAAACACATCACGCTGTTCGCCCGCCTGACGCCGATGCATAAAGAACGCATTGTCCGTTTGCTGAAACGCGAAGGGCACGTGGTCGGTTTTATGGGCGATGGCATTAACGATGCTCCGGCGCTGCGTGCGGCAGACATCGGTATTTCCGTCGATGGCGCGGTAGATATCGCCCGCGAAGCGGCCGATATTATTTTGCTGGAAAAGAGCCTGATGGTGCTGGAAGAGGGGGTGATCGAAGGGCGCCGTACTTTTGCCAACATGCTGAAATACATCAAAATCACTGCCAGCTCTAACTTCGGTAACGTCTTCAGCGTGCTGGTGGCGAGCGCATTTCTGCCGTTTTTGCCCATGTTGCCGCTGCACTTGCTGATTCAGAACCTGGTCTATGACGTCTCGCAGGTGGCGATCCCGTTTGATAACGTCGACGACGAGCAGATCGCCAAACCGCAGCGCTGGAACCCGGCGGATCTGGGCCGTTTTATGATCTTCTTCGGTCCGATCAGTTCGATCTTCGACATCGTGACGTTTTGCGTGATGTGGTGGGTGTTTAAAGCCAACGTGCCGGAAGCGCAAACCCTGTTCCAGTCCGGCTGGTTTGTGGTTGGTTTGCTGTCACAAACGCTGATTGTGCATATGATCCGCACCCGCCGCGTACCGTTTATCCAGAGCCGCGCCGCTTGGCCGCTGGTGGCGATGACGCTGATGGTGATTTGTGTCGGCATCGCGCTGCCGTTCTCGCCGCTGGCGCAATACCTGCAATTGCAGGCGCTGCCGCTGGCGTACTTCCCTTGGCTGGTGGCGATCCTCGCCGGTTACATGACGCTCACGCAGTGGATGAAAGGATTCTACAGCCGCCGCTACGGCTGGCAGTAAACATTCTCCTGAACCCGGCTTGTGCTGAGCGCGCAGGCCGGGTATTTCTCCCAATTCCCGCAAGCTGTGATCCCCGTCGCCCGGCGCGCTTGACGCTCCTGAGGGCGCATGTTAACAAAATGTTTTCCCTCGCCTGACGTCGTCTGAAGGAACATTTATGTTGCGTTACAGCCTGTTAACTGCCGGGTTGCTGCTCGGTTCTTCCGCTTTTGCTGCGCCCGCGGGCGACTTGCCGCTGATGCCGTGGCCGGCAAAGGTTGAACGTCCGGCAACGCAGGGCTCGCTGGTCCTGACGGACACGCTCTCTGTCAGTGTCAGCGGTGACGATCTGGGCGACGCCGTTACGCGATTGCGCCAGCGCATCGCCCGGCAAACCGGCTGGACGCTACAACCGCAGGCCGAAAAACCGCAACATCCCACCATTTCGATAACTATCGCCAAAAAAGTGGCGCCGCTGCCGAAGCTGGATAGCGATGAGCACTACACACTGACCATCGATGCGAATGGCGTGCAGATCGCCGCAAATACCCGCTTTGGCGCACTGCGCGCCATGGAAACGTTGCTCCAGCTGATTCAAAACGGTACGGAAAATACCACCTTGCCGTGGGTGACCATTGACGATTCGCCGCGCTTCCCGTGGCGCGGTTTGCTGCTTGATTCTGCCCGTCATTTTGTGCCGGTCGATGACATCAAACGGCAGATCGACGGCATGGTGGCGGCGAAACTGAACGTGCTGCACTGGCATTTAACCGATGACCAGGGCTGGCGTTTTAGCTCAAAGCGCTACCCCAAACTGACGCAGCTTGCCAGCGATGGTCTCTTTTACAGCGAAGAGCAAATGCGCGATGTGGTGCGCTACGCCACGGCGCGTGGCATCCGCGTGGTGCCGGAAATCGACATGCCGGGACACGCGTCGGCGATTGCTGTCGCTTATCCGGAACTGATGAGCGCGCCGGGGCCGTATCAGATGGAGCGCCACTGGGGCGTACTGAAACCGGTGTTGGATCCAACAAAAGCGGCGACTTATACCTTTGCGGAAGCGATGGTCAGCGAACTGGCGGCGATCTTCCCGGATGCCTATCTGCACATTGGCGGCGATGAGGTGGACGATACGCAGTGGAAAAACAACCCGGCGATCCAGCAATTTATGCGCGACAACAAACTGGCCGACAGCCATGCGTTGCAGGCTTATTTCAACCGCAAACTGGAGGCGATCCTCGAAAAACATCAGCGCCAGATGGTGGGCTGGGATGAGATCTTCCACCCGGATCTGCCCAAAAGCATTGTCATCCAGTCCTGGCAGGGACAGGACGCGCTAGGCGAGGTGGCAAAGCAGGGTTACAAAGGCATTCTTTCTACCGGTTTTTACCTCGATCAGCCGCAGTACACCGCCTATCACTACCGCAATGAGATTGTGCCGCAGGGCTTAAATGGTGTGGATGTGATTGCCGATAACGACAGTGCGCAAAGCTGGTCGTTTTCGATGCCGCGCCTGAAAGGCAGCTCGGTGGAAGGGACGTTTACGCTGGTGAAAGGTGAAAGTGGATGGCGCGGATTTATTGATTTCAAAGGCAAATCCCGCCGTGCCGTGCAGCATATCGACTGGCGCAGCGATCGCCAGGTGAGTTTTGTCGTCGATACGTGGATGGGCGAAACCCGCCCGGTCATCACTCTCACCGACGATAAACTCGGTGGTTACTTCCTGTTGGGTAACGCACGTTATCCGGTTACCGGCGCAAGGCTAAACGAGGTGCCGAAAGGGATTGCGCCCGCTGTACCGGACGCCAGCCAGCAGGCGAGTTTACTGGGGGGCGAAGCCGCGCTGTGGGCGGAAAATGTGGTCGCGCCGGTGCTGGATATCAAACTGTGGCCGCGTGCGTTTGCCGTGGCGGAACGTTTATGGTCGGCGCAGGATGTGAACGACACCGACAACATGTACAGCCGTTTGCAGGCAATGGACAGCTGGTCGACAGTATCGGTCGGCCTGCAACAGCACAACCAGCAGCTGGTGCAGTTCACGCGCCTTGCGAACAGCGCCGATACCTTGCCGCTGCAGATCCTCGCCCAGGCTGTCGAACCGGCGCACTACTACACGCGCCAGCATCTGAAATTCCAGGCCGGTAACTATCATCAGTTCGAGCCGCTGAACCGCTTTGCCGATGCGCTGGCACCGGAGAGCAGCACCGTTCGCCAGATGAACCAGTGGGTCGACAGACTGGTGAGCGATGCGGAAGACAGCACCAGCGCCGTGGCGCTGCGCCATCTCTTTAGCCGCTGGCAGGGTAACACCAGCGACGCGCTGGCGCTCAGCGACAGCAACTATCAGCTAAAAGCGATGCGCCCGGTGATTTTGCAGGTGGATAAGCTCGCTACCATTGGGCTGCGCCTGACGGATTTGGTGGCGCGTCAGGGGACGCTGGATGATGGCGAAATAGCGTCTATTCAACAGGAGCTGGATAACGCGGCGCAGATTCAGGACGAAGTGGTGATAGCGGCGGTCTATCCGCTGGAAAAACTGCTGCGCGCTACGCGCAATCGGTAAACGCCTGGGTGATAAGCGTACATAAATTGATTCCCTGGAAGGGCGTACCCACTTCTTCAAAAGAAACCTCTGGCAGCCTGTGAGATTTAAATTTAAAGGTAAGCGGGCAGAGCCAAAACCGGTCGCGTTTTAAGTGGGCAATAAAAAAGGCAGCGTAAGCTGCCTTTTATCTGTCGCGTAGCCGCCATTAACGGCGAACGGCGATGGCTTCAATCTCGATTTTCACGTCTTTTGGCAGACGGGCGACTTCCACGCAGGAACGCGCCGGGAAGCTGGCGTTATGTTCATTGAAAAAGGCTTCATACGTGGCGTTAACGGTAGCGAAATCGTTGAGATCTTTCACGAAAACGGTGGTTTTCACGATGTCGCCCACTTTCAGACCCGCCGCTTCAACAATCGCTTTCACGTTGTCCAGCGACTGACGTGCTTGCGCCGCCACATCTTCCGGTACGCTACCGG
Source organism: Kosakonia sp. YIM B13588 (assembly GCF_042788165.1). Taxonomy (NCBI): domain Bacteria; kingdom Pseudomonadati; phylum Pseudomonadota; class Gammaproteobacteria; order Enterobacterales; family Enterobacteriaceae; genus Kosakonia; species Kosakonia sp. YIM B13588. Next base: position 96,446 of record NZ_JBHZPO010000014.1, read on the forward strand.
TTTTCGGATCAACCGGGATCTGACCCGAGGTCAGGATCATGTTGCCAAGATCAACAGCTTGAACATAAGGGCCAATCGCTGCTGGCGCGTTTTCCGTGGCGATAACTTTGGTCATAATAACTCCTGAATGACAGCGGTATTGAGGTTCCGCCCCATTATAGGGAGGGAAAAACGCAATACCAACCGCAATTAGTTGGCCAGCACCACATGGTGCGAGAACTCTTTCTCACAATATTTGCACTTCAGCGCGATGTCGCTTTCGCGTTTTTTCACCGCAAAGCTGGAGGCAACCGGTTCAGCATGGCTGATGCAGTTGCTGTTCGGGCACACCAGCACGCCAGTAATGCGCTCCGGCAGGCTCGGGCGCGATTTGCCCACCACTTCATACTCGTCGATACGGTTGACCGTGGCCTGCGGTGCGTACAGCGCCAGTTGGTTCACCTGCTCGTCGGTAAGAAACGTGTTCTCGATCTTGATCAAATCTTTGCGCCCCATCTCGCCGGACGGCAGATTCAGGCCGATGGTGATGCGCTGATCGGTTTCCGTCAGCTTAAACAGCGTCAGCAGTTTAAACCCGACGCGCGCCGGGATGTGGTCAATCACGGTACCGCGTTTGATGGCTTCGACCTGCAGTTTGTTATCGTGTGTCATTGTCGTTTCTCCTTACAGCGCCAAATCGCGATTGAGAACCAGCGCCAGCAGAGCCTGGCGCGCGAAGATACCGTTACCGGCCTGCTGGAAATACCAGGCGTGCGGCGTTTTATCCACGTCGGTAGTAATTTCATCCACGCGCGGCAGCGGGTGCAGCACCTTCATATTGCTGCGCGCGTTGGTTAAGTCGCTGGCGCGCAGGACAAATTGCGCTTTGACGTTGGCGTATTCCGACGGATCCAGACGCTCTTTCTGCACGCGCGTCATATAGAGAATATCCACCTCGGCCATCACCTCTTCGATGCTGGCGTGTACGCTCCAGGCCATGCCTTTTTCGTCCAGCATATCGAGAATGTACTGCGGCATTGCCAGCGCGTCCGGGGCGATAAAGTAGAAGCGGTTGCCGCTGAATTTCGCCAGCGCCTGCGCCAGCGAATGCACGGTGCGGCCATATTTCAGGTCGCCGACCATCGCGATGTTGAGGTTCTCAAGGCGGCCTTGTGTTTCCTGAATCGTGAACAGATCGAGCAGCGTTTGCGTCGGATGCTGGTTAGCTCCGTCACCGGCGTTGAGCACCGGAATGCCGCCGGAAAACTCGGTTGCCAGTCGCGCCGCGCCCTCTTGCGGATGGCGCATCACAATGGCGTCCACATAGGTGCTGATCACCGAAATAGTGTCGGCCAGCGTTTCGCCTTTTTTACCCAGCGACGTGTTGCTGCTGTCGGAGAAACCGACCACGCTCGCGCCAAGGCGGTGCATAGAGGTTTCAAACGATAAACGCGTGCGGGTGGAGGCTTCAAAGAAGCAACTGGCGATCACTTTATGCTTGAGCAACTCCGGCTGCGGGTTGGCCTTCAGTCGTGCGGCGGTGTGTAGCACCAGTTCGAGTTCTTCGCGGCTGAGATCGTTTATGGAAATGATATGTTTCTGATATAGCGGGTTAGCCATGGTTATCTCCTGACGACTGCGCAAAAAAAAGCCCCTCAATAGAGGGGCTGTGGAATTCGGTGATCATCGGGAAGGAAAACGGCAGGCCAGCGCCTTTTTTCAGACGCGGTAAGACAGTTTGTCGTACACACTGATTCATGCTTCCTCCCGGCAAATTGTCCCGGATTATACGCAGCTGTTTTCGCGGATCAAGCGATTGATGCACATTTTACGCAATGCAAACGGTTCTCTTTGAATATTAATGCGTTCTAAGTAAATAATTAATTTGCTTATGCACCAGCGCTGTGTGCTTCACGATTCTTGGCGCGACCCAGACGATACTGCTTCCTGCCACTACGCCGAGGATCTCCGGCAACTGGTGATAATCCAGAATACGTGCCACTGCGCGACCATATCCCGCCACGGTATGGATAAGGATAAATTCGCTATTATGCTCAACGCTAACCACCATTTCGGAGATGGAGCGGGCGGCATCCGGCACTGGGCGCAACTGCGGATTCAGCGAATAAATTTTTTGTCCTTTGGCGTTGCGAATTTTGATTACACCGAGCAGTGTCAAAAGGCGAGAAACGGTGGACTGACTGATACTGTCGAAGCCGTGGCGCTGCAAATCGCGGCGGATCTCCTCCTGTGAAAGATAACTTTTTTCACTAATCAGGCGCTGGCAGACCGCCAGTTGTAGCTGCTCTTTCGGTGAATAATCTCCATATTCCATCATCTCTTTTCCCGTATTGGTTGCCGAAACAAAATGCCCGGCAACGCCATGCTTACCGGGCCTGTATATTATCCACAGACCGGGTAAGCAAAGCGCCACCCGGCGCGCTACAGCAGAGCGCCAAGGCTGAGTGCTGCCATGATCACCACCGTCAGTATCGCCAACAATGGCGCGACCCATTTCAGGTAGCGCACATAGGGAACATGGGCGATAGCCAGCCCGCCCATCACCACCGCCGACGTAGGCGTCACCAGGTTGACGATGCCGGACGCCGATTGGTACGCGGTAACGACCAGATCGCGGTTGACGTTAGCGAAATCGGCCAGCGGCGCCATAATCGGCATCGTCAGCACCGCAAGGCCGGAGGACGAGGGCACGAGGAACGACAGCACCACTTCCAGCCAGTACATAACGTTGATAAACGCGACGGTGGATAACCCGCTGACCATGCCTTCGGCACTGTGCAAAATAGTATGAGTAATCATACCTTTATCCATGATCACTACGATACCGCGGGCAATGCCGATTATCAGCGCTACGCCCAGCAGATCTCGCGCGCCGTTGATAAATGTTGAGGTCAACTCCTCTTCGCTCATGCGGGCGATCAAACCCACGATGATGGCGCTTGCCAGAAACACTGCCGAGATCTGCGCCATCCACCAGCCGAGCACCGCCACGCCGTAGATCATCACCACAAAGGCCAGCGCGAAAATAAGCAGGATCAGTTTGCGCACCGGGGTGAATTCGAGCATCTCCGGCGATTTGTTGCCGAGGAAAAACGCGCGATCCTCTTCCTGTTTGTCGGCGACGATCGACAGCGCCGGGTTGGCGCGTACGTTGCGGGCGTAGCGCATCACCCAGGCAACACAGATGATCCAGCCAATCACCAGCAGCGCAACGCGCAGGAGAATGCCGTGGGTAAATGGGATCCCGGCGGCGTTGGCGGCGATCACCGTGGCGAACGGGTTGATGGTCGATCCGAGCGTGCCGATCCCTGCGCCGAGCAGCACGGTGGAGGCGGCGACAACCGGATCAAAACGGGCGGCGAGCATCACGGGAACCAGCAGCGTATAAAACGGCAGCGACTCTTCTGCCATACCGTAGATGGTGCCGCCTGCGGCGAACAGCGCCATCAGGATCGGGATCATCCACTCTTCACGGCCACGCAAGCGAGTGGTGACGCGCTCGATCCCGGCGTCAATCGCGCCCGTTTTGGTGACGATGCCCAGAAATCCGCCGATGATCAGAATAAACAGTGCCACATCAATTGCGCCTGCCTGGCCGGTATCGGGATCGTAAAGACCGCTTATTGGCGCCATGATCACGGCGATTAACCCTTGAGGATGCGCGGCGACATGCGCATAAGTACCGGCAATCGGTACTTCTTTACCGAGGGCTGGGTTCATTGCCATCTGGTATTGCCCGGCGGGGATCACCCAACTGAGCGCGGCAACAATGGCAATCAACAAAAAGAGAATGGTGTAAGCGGAAGGGAACTTGAACTTGCCCATGATGTGCTCCTTAACCCCGGCGCACCCGCGGCGCGCCGGGGGAGTGGTTAGTCGCCGAGGGTTGCCACCATCACCGCTTTGATGGTGTGCATCCGGTTTTCTGCTTCATCAAAAACGATAGAGTTAGGCGATTCGAAAACCTCTTCGGTGACTTCCAGCCCTTTCAGGCCATACGCCATTTCTATCTCGCCGCCCACTTTGGTGTGTTCGTTATGAAACGCGGGCAGGCAGTGCATAAATTTCACCTGCGGATTACCGGTGGCTTTCACCACCGCACCGTTTACCTGGTAGGGTTTCATCAGGCTAACGCGCTCAGACCACGCTTCTTTTGGCTCGCCCATCGACACCCACACATCGGTGTAGAGGAAATCAACGCCCTGCACGCCTTCTTCCACATCCTCGGTGAGCATGATGCGCGCGCCGGTTTCACGCGCGATGGCGCGGCACTGTTCCACCAACGCGGCCTCCGGCCAGAAGGATTTTGGTGCCACCAGGCGGATATCCATGCCCATCTTTGCTGCACCGACCATCAGCGAGTTGCCCATGTTGTTGCGCGCATCGCCAAGATAAGCAAAGCGCAGATCCGGCAGACGTTTGCCCGGCGCGTGCTCCAGCATGGTCATCAGATCGGCCAGGATCTGCGTCGGGTGAAATTCGTTGGTCAGCCCGTTCCACACCGGCACGCCTGCGTATTGACCCAGTTCTTCCACAATCTGCTGGCCGTAACCGCGATATTCGATGCCGTCATACATGCGTCCCAGCACGCGGGCGGTATCTTTCATCGACTCTTTGTGGCCAATCTGTGAACCGCTTGGGCCGAGATATGTCACCTGCGCGCCCTGATCGAACGCGCCGACTTCAAATGCGCAGCGGGTGCGGGTGGAGGTTTTTTCAAAAATCAGCGCGATGTTTTTGCCGACCAGCGTTTTCTTCTCGCGTCCTGCTTTTTTGTCAGCTTTTAGCTGGATAGCCAGATCGATCAGGTACTGGATCTCCGCCGGCGTGTAGTCGAGCAGTTTGAGAAAGTTGCGGTTTTTCAGGTTGATGCTCATGAGATTTCCTTTTTTAAATCAGTAACGAATCAATGTGCCTTTGTCCCCGGCGAGGATGGCCGGGCCATCCGCCAGCGCGCCGATACCCGCGATGCCGTGACACTGCTCGACAAACTGGCGGCAGGCAGCGACCTTCGGCCCCATCGAGCCGGCGTCGAACTGCATGCCTTGCAGCACGTCCGGGGTGACTTGCGCCAGCGGGCGCTGCGTAGGTTTGCCCCAGTCGAGATACACCGCGTCGGCGTCGGTAAGGATCAGCAAGGCGTCGGCTTCGATTTGCCGCGCCAGCAGCGCCGCTGAGAGATCTTTGTCGATCACCGCTTCGATACCGTGGTAACCGTTGGCGTTTTCCACCACCGGCACACCGCCGCCGCCGTTGCAAATCACCAGGTGATCGCGGTTGATCAGCGCGCTAATGGCGTCGCTTTCAACAATGCGTTTGGGTTGCGGGGAGGGCACAACGCGGCGGAAATAGCGGCCATCGGCCTTAAATACCCAGCCTTTCTCCTGCTGCAGCGTTTGGGCTTGCGCCTCGCTGTAGACCGGGCCGATGTATTTGCTCGGGTTGCTGAACGCCGGGTCGCTGGCGTCCACTTCCACCTGGGTGAGCAGTACGCTCACTTCGCGTTGTGGCAGGTTATTTTTCAGCGACTGTTGCAGCATGTAGCCAATCATCCCCTGGCTTTCCGCGCCGAGAATATCGAGCGGGTAGGGGGTAACTTTGTCGTAAGCGCTGTTTTGCAGCGCCAGCAGACCGACCTGCGGCCCGTTGCCGTGGACCAGCACCACGCGCCACTGCGCGGTCAGCCCGGCGATGGTGCGCGCGGCAAGATCAATGTTCTGGCGCTGGATACTGGCTTCCAGCGGTTCGCCGCGTTTTAGCAGCGCGTTGCCGCCCAGCGCGACAACCAGCGTAGGTTTTCTTTCCATGATGGCTCCTTTAAATGCCGTCGCGTTCCAGTGGGCAGCTCATGCAGCGCGCACCGCCGCGCCCGCGTCCCAGCTCATCACCGGGGATTGGCAGCACGGTGATCCCGGCTTTGTCATATTTTTCGTTGGTCCAGATATTGCGCTCATAGCCAACGACCACGCCGGGACGCAGCGTGAGGACGTTGTTGGCGTCATTCCACTGTTCGCGTTCAGCTTCAAAGGCGTCGCCGCCGGTAGTGATAAGCCGTACCTGGTCAATACCCAGCGCTTTTTCGATGGCGTGCAGCAGGTCGCTTTCCTGCGTGCGTTGCAGGCCGCCGCGACCGTCCGGGGTGAGCGTCCAGCACTGGGCGTCTTTGCGCACCACTTCGGGGTAAACGGAGAAGGTGTCGATATCGATATGGGTCATTACCGTGTCGAGGTGCATACAGGAGCGGTGTTTCGGCAGTTCAACGACGATAACGCGTTCGGCCTGACGGTGTTTGAACAGGCTATTAGCCAGAAATTCCACGCCCTGCGGTGTGGTGCGTTCAGAGAGGCCAATTAATACCGCACCGCGACCGATGACTAATACATCGCCGCCCTCAAGCGTGGCGTGATCGTAATTAATATTTTCGTCGCCAAAGTATTTAATAAAATTGCCATCGGCGAATGCGGGGTGCCAGCGATATATAGCACGTAGATTATTCGTTTCCCGCTGGCGGGCCGGTTTGGCCATCGGATTAATCGACACGCCGTTATAAATCCAGCACGACGTGTCACGGGTAAATAAATGGTTGGGCAGCGGCTTCATAATAAAATCATTCGCTGTGTGGGTATCAACCACCATATTTTTAATAAATGCCGGGATCTCGCCGTAGGTTAATCCACCGCTAAGCCGCCGCGCCAGTTCGCGGTGCGGCATATCCGCCAGCCAGCTGCGCACATCTGCGGCGAAGGTGGGGCCAAGGCGATAATCGGAGATCTGCATTTCCAGCAGCCAGGCTTTTGCTTCTGCAATATCAAGCGTTTGTGTCAGAAGGTCGGTCAACAGCAGGACTTCCACACCCTGCTCGCGCAGTGTGTTTGCGAAGGCGTCATGCTCTTCCCCGGCGCGCTCGACCGATAACACGTCATCGAATAACAGCTCCTGACAATTCGACGGTGTTAACCGTTTCAGGCTTAAATTGGGGCGGTGCAGCATAACGCTACGCAATTGACCTATTTCAGAACCGACGTAGTGCTTTTCCATAATTATTCCTTTAACTGTTTTTTCAGAATAAAAAGGGGGCGGCAATGAAATGTGATTAATTTCATCGCGCGTTAATAACGATTAATTTCATGGCTCATAGTAGAAGCCGTAAGAATTAATAGTGTGATTGTGCTCACGTCGAATGGGTAATTAAATAGCCGCCGTTCAATTGCATGATTCGCATCAGAGAATAGAGAATTAGCCTAATTATCAGGATGAATGCTTACGCATTAACGGCTGAACTTATTCATGGTTGTTATTGTTTTGTAGCTATCCACCTATTTTTGTGAATATGTAAGCCGTTGATTGCTAAGTTTTTTCAACAGTGAATGGAATAGATATGCATAAAAATGAATAGAGCGGTGCTGCTGGGCGCAAAAAAGGGAAATAACCAGTGAATGAATGCGCAAATAAACAGGCTGCTGAAGTGTGACCGGGAAAGGTTTATTTAAATAAACTCTTTTTAATCAGTGGATAACAACTTTATGTCAGAGTGCGGCTGTGAGCTTTATGCATCTATGCTGCATAAAAGCGTAATTGGCCTTAACAGGCATATAACATATTTTCCGATAAACATGCGTTGTGACAAATCTCTGGCAGAAAGTGGTGGTATGGCAGTGTGAATTTTCGTATAAAAGCTGAAAATGAAACGATGTTTTATGTTGAGGGCTACACCATGATCGTTGGCAATATTCACAACTTACAATCCTGGCTGCCGGAAGAGCTGCGCCAGGCCATTGAACACGTTAAGCAGCACGTTACCGATGCCACGCCTGTTGGCAAACATGATATCGACGGCAACCGCCTGTTTTTCCTCGTCTCGGAAGATATGACGCAGCCGTTTGCAGAGCGCCGCGCCGAGTATCACGCCCGTTATCTGGACATCCAGATTGTGCTGAAAGGCCAGGAAGGGATAACTTTTAGCACCCAGCCTGCGGGCGCGCCGGACACCGACTGGCTGGCGGATAAAGACATCGCGTTTTTGCCGGAAGGCGCACAGGAAAAAACCGTGGTGCTGAGCGAAGGGGATTTTGTGGTGTTCTACCCGGGCGAAGTTCACAAACCGCTGTGTGCGGTAAACGCGCCAGCCCAGGTACGTAAAGTGGTCGTGAAACTGCTAATGGCGTAAGCGTAATGCCCGGCCGCGCTGCGCAACCGGGCTTATTGCGTTATTTACTGAGGGTGGCGACCATCACCGCTTTGATGGTGTGCATCCGGTTTTCAGCCTGATCAAATACAATACTCGCCGGTGATTCAAACACCTCGTCAGTCACTTCCATGCCGCCGTGCAGGCCAAACTCTTCTGCCATTTTCTTGCCAAGCGTAGTTTTATCGTCATGAAACGCGGGCAGACAGTGCAGGAATTTCACCTGCGGGTTGCCGGTGAGCGACAACATTTTGCTGTTGACCTGGTAAGGCCGCAGCAGCGCGATGCGCTCCGCCCACTTCTCTTTCGCTTCGCCCATTGATACCCACACATCGGTATAAATAAAATCGGCGTCTTTCACTCCGCTCGCGATATCTTCTGTCAGCAGAATGTTGCCGCCGTTTTTCACCGCCAGCGCTTTGCATTCGGCGACCAGGCTCGCGTCCGGCCAGCACGCTTTTGGCGCGACAAGGCGTAGATCTAAACCCACCAGCGCGGCGGCTTCCAGCATCGAGTTGCCCATGTTGTTCCGCGCGTCACCTGCATAAACCAGTTTCATCTGGTTAAGGGCTTTGCCCGGCAAGTGCTCGCGCATGGTCAGCAGATCGGCCAGCAATTGGGTCGGGTGAAATTCATTGGTTAAGCCGTTCCACACCGGCACACCTGCGTATTGCGCCAGTGTTTCGACAATCTCCTGACCATAACCGCGGTACTGAATGCCGTCGTACATCCGCCCCAGTACGCGCGCTGTGTCTTTAATTGACTCTTTATGCCCGATTTGACTGCCGCTTGGGGCGAGATACGTTACGCGAGCACCCTGATCATATGCGGCAACTTCGAAAGAGCATCGTGTGCGGGTTGAGTCTTTTTCGAAGATGAGCGCGATATTTTTCCCGGTAAGCTTCTGGACTTCCTGACCTTTTTTCTTATCTGCTTTCAGCTGAGCGGCGAGTTGCAGCAGGGTATTGATTTCAGCAGGTGTAAAATCGAGCAGTTTCAAAAAATGCTTTTGATAAAACGCGGACATATTTCCCTCACATGGCGAAGGCCACTTATTGAATTAAAATTCAATTTATATTTATGAATATGCATTTGCAACCCCGGGCTATAAATCTTTTCGGCGAGGAGTGGAGGCAATGCCAGCGGTGTGTGACAATAAGTGTATCTGCCACATTGATGAGGAACGAGCCATGGCGAACCCGGAACACCTGGAAGAACAGCGCGAAGAGACGCGTTTGATTATTGAAGAATTGCTCGAAGACGGCAGCGATCCTGATGCGCTGTATACCATTGAGCATCACCTGTCGGCAGATGATTTCGAAACGCTGGAAAAAGCCGCTGTTGAAGCCTTTAAACTGGGCTACGAAGTGACAGAGCCGGAAGAGCTGGAACTGGACGAAGGCGAAGTGGTTATCTGTTGCGACGTGCTGAGTGAAAGCGCATTGAACGCCGATTTGATCGACGCGCAAGTTGAGCAACTGCTTAACCTGGCTGAGAAATTCGACGTGGAATATGACGGTTGGGGAACCTACTACGAAGACCCGAACGGCGAAGAGGGTGACGATGACGACGAGGATTACGTCGACGAAGAAGATGACGGTGTTCGTCACTGAGTAAATATTGCGGCAGCGCTCGCTGCCGCAATGCAAGGAACCACAATGGATTACCCGCAAATACTCTCCCCGGTTTTAAACTTCCTGCACTGCCCGACACCGCAATCCTGGCTGGACAAAGCACGCGATCCATCAATGCTGCCGCTGCTGCTTACCGATCATATGGTGTGCGAACTGAAAGCGGCGCAAACCGCTATGCTGCTGGTGCGCCGCTATGTGGCGGATAAAAGCGGGTCGGACGCGCTCCTGGCGTGGCTGAAACCGTATGAAGAATTTACCTTTCGTGAAGGGCCGGAGCCGGATTTTGTCGCGCTGCATAAGCAGATTGGCAAAAGTGTGATGCCGCAAACTGACGACGCGTGGGGCCAGGCGCTGATCGATAGCATGGTGCTGTTGATCAAAGAGGAGCTGCACCACTTCTGGCAGGTGCGGGAAGCCATGCTCGCCCGTAACATTCCCTACGTGAAAATTACCGCCAGCCGTTATGCAAAAGGGATGCTCAAAGCGGTTCGCACGCATGAACCGCTGACATTAGTTGATAAGTTAATCTGTGGCGCCTATATCGAAGCGCGCTCCTGCGAGCGTTTTGCTGCACTGGCGCCGTGGCTGGACGACGATTTGCAGAAATTTTACCTGTCGTTGCTGCGTTCTGAAGCGCGCCATTATCAGGATTACCTGGCGCTGGCGCAGCAGATTTCGACCACTGATATCAGCCCGCGTGTGCGCCATTTCGGCGAAGTAGAAGCGGGGCTTATCTCAACACCGGATGCGGAGTTCCGTTTTCACAGCGGCGTACCGGTGTAAAGCATCGGTACGCTTTCGGGTTACAGTGTTTTCAGCATCCGCACTTCGCAGTCTACGTGACCGGTGCAGCCGAGCGGCCCGTCGATATGCTCAAAGCCAAGACGTTCATAAAGCCCAATGGCGTCAGTCAGGAACGCGGTGGTTTCCAGATAACAGCGGCTAAAGCCCTGCGTGCGAGCGTGTTCCAGCGCCATCTGCGCCAGTTTCTTTGCCAGCCCCTGCCCACGCGCACTGGGCAGGAAATACATCTTTTGCAGTTCGCAGATATCCGGTTCGCTACATTTCAGCGGCGCGACGCCACCGCCGCCCACCACTTCGCCATTTTGCTCAACTACCCAATAGGCGCAACCCGGTCGGCTATATAACTGATACAGCTCATCCAGTTCGGGGTCGGCAACGGTGTAGCCTTTATCGGCGGTGAGGCCATATTCCGCAGATACCTGGCGGATCACAGATGCGATTGCTGCGTTGTCGGCGGCAGCAATCCGGCGCATTTTTACCTCTACCGGCGCGGTCACATTCATCTCTGCACTCTGTTTTTGGGGTTATAAGCTGATCCTGCTTAATACCACTACAGGGGCGTTCTGGCAAGACCAGGAATATTGGGCGCTATTTTTTTGACCGGCAGCTATTTAGACTTAATAGTGGAGATAACCATTTCGCAATATTGTTATGGTTGACTGCCTTTTTCCTGGCTTCTTTTTTTTACGATAAGGATTGTTATGACTCCCGAAACTCATGGTTCCGTGGCGGTTCCCGTGCGCCGTTTTCTCTTTCAGGGCAGCGGGAAAGGCTATTTCGTGGTTTGGCTGGTTAATATTTTACTGACCTTAATAACGCTGGGGTTATATTTGCCGTGGGCGTTAGTGCGTGCACGTCGTTATTTTTATGAGAATACTGAACTTAGCGGTGCGCGTTTTTCTTATCACGCGACCGGGCGTTCTATTTTTGTCGGCTGGCTCTGCCTGCTGGTGCTGTATGTGATTTTCTTTATTAACGTGGCCTACCAGAACGTGATTTTACAGCTCTGTATGATGGGGCTGTTCCTGATTTTCTTCCCGTGGTTGATTACTCAGGGCCTGCGTTATCAAATGTTGATGACAGAGATTAACGGTGTGCGTTTTAATTTCTATGCCAGCCCTTTGCGCGCCTGGTGGGTGATGATGGGCTGCCCGCTGTTGATTATTATCGCCTCGGTGGTGGTGTTCTCCCTCTTTGTGACTTCGGCATTAAGTAGCGGCTCATATGGCGCTATTTCCGTGATGATTGGTATCGGTACATTGGTATTACTGCTGGGTATTGCCATTATGCAGGGCGTATATGCTGCGCAATGGTTTGGCATGCTGATTAATAATTTGCAGTACGGCAAACTGAAATTCTCGGCTGAAATTTCAATGAAAAAATGCATCACCATTGTGGTGCTGTCGATGCTGCTGTTTGTGCCGTTTATTGTGCTGGTGATGGTGATGATTATTCCGTCATTCATTACGATGTCAGAATATGCTTATGCTGCGGGCGGCGATCCGGAGCAATTAGCACTGATGATGGGGCCGCTTTACGGCAAATTAGCGCTGAGCTACCTGATCTATATTGCCGGGGCGATTGTCTGCTTCCTTTTCGCGTTTGTGAAACTGCGCGCCTACATTTACGGGCAACTGGCACTGGAAGGGAACATTCGTTTCTCCTCAACGGTGGCGATGGGGCGTATGTTCTGGATTTCCGTCACCAATATGCTGGTGTGTGGCGTCACGCTGTTCCTGGCGTGGCCGTGGGCGAAAGTGCGCATGACCCGTTATCTGCTGGAAAATACCCATGTTCATGGCGATCTGGAAGCACTGACGCTGGAAGATCACGGTGTGCAGCCCGCGAAAGATCCGGCGAACCTGCTGGCTCGCGGCTTGTCGTTCTACCCGGCGGTGCTGTAATTCGGGAAAATTTGCCAGATGGCGGTGACGCCTTATCTGGCAACCTGCCTTCCTGGAAGGCAGGTTGCGCACTGGAAGGGTATACAGACACCTTTTAAAAACGGCCTAAAATCCACAGGCAATAAGGCTGAGCTAAACCCGTTGATGACCATAACGACGGTTGGGCCACTTGCAATAAAAAAGCCGGGCATTGCTGCCCGGCTTTTTCTTCTGCGCAGTGATTACAGCGCGGCGATAACCGCCTGCTGCTCAATCAGCTTCGCTTTCGCTTCCGCGTAGCCATCCAGCTTCTCGCGCTCTTTGGCAATTACCGCTTCCGGCGCGCGCGCCACAAAGCCTTCGTTGCCCAGTTTGCTTTCGATGCGTCCAATTTCCTGCTCAACTTTCGCCACTTCTTTCGCCAGACGCGCCAGCTCGGCATCTTTGTCGATAAGACCCAGCATCGGGATCAGCAGCTCTGCGCCATCAACGATTTTGGTTACTGAAACCGGGCCTTTATCGTCGGCAGGCAGGATCGTGATGCTTTCCAGACGCGCCAGCGTTTGCAGGAAGCTCAGGTTATCGTTCACACGACGCTTCGCTTCCTCGCTCGCGCTACGCAGCAGCAGCTCCAGCGGTTTACCCGGTGCGATGTTCATTTCGGCACGGATGTTACGTACCGCGATGATCGCCTGTTTCAGCCACTCGGTGTCTGCCAGCGCTTTCTCATCCACCTGTGCCGCGTCGTACTGCGGGAACGGCTGCAACATGATGGTGTCGGCGGTAATGCCTTTCAGCACTTTCACGCGCTGCCAGATGGTTTCGGTGATAAACGGAATGATCGGATGCGCAAGGCGCAGAAGACCTTCCAGCACGGTCACCAGCGTGTTGCGGGTACCGCGCAGTTCCGCTTCAGAACCACCGTTCATGACCGGCTTGGTCAGTTCCAGATACCAGTCGCAGAACTGGTTCCAGGTGAATTCGTACAGAATGCCTGCGGCGATATCGAAGCGGAAATTATCCAGCGCGTCACGGTAGGCTTTGATGGTCTGGTTGAATTCCGCGAGGATCCAACGGTCTGCCAGCGACAACACCATTTCGCCACCGTTGAAGCCGCAATCCTGATCTTCGGTGTTCATCAGTACAAAGCGGCTGGCGTTCCACAGCTTGTTACAGAAGTTACGGTAACCTTCCAGGCGTTTCATATCCCAGTTGATGTCGCGACCGGTTGAAGCCAGCGCCGCGAGGGTGAAGCGCAGGGCGTCGGTGCCGTGCGGTTCAATGCCGTCCGGGAACTGTTTCTCGGTGCGCTTGCGGATTTTCTCTGCCAGCTGCGGCTGCATCATGTTGCCGGTGCGTTTTTCCAGCAGATCCGCCAGCGAAATACCGTCAACCATATCCAGCGGGTCAATCACGTTGCCCTTGGATTTGGACATCTTCTGGCCTTCGTCATCACGGATAAGACCGGTCATGTAGACGGTTTTAAACGGCACCTGCGGCTTGCCATCTTCATCTTTGATAAAGTGCATGGTCATCATGATCATGCGCGCAATCCAGAAGAAGATAATGTCGAAGCCGGAAACCATCACGCTGGTTGGGTGGAACTGGCGCAACGCGTCGGTGTTTTCCGGCCAGCCGAGGGTTGAGAAGGTCCACAGCGCGGAGGAGAACCAGGTATCCAGCACGTCGTCGTCCTGGCGCAGGGCGACATCGGCGGCCAGATTGTTTTCCTGGCGCACTTCGTCTTCGTTACGGCCAACATAAACGTTGCCTTCGTTGTCGTACCACGCCGGAATGCGGTGGCCCCACCACAGCTGGCGGGAGATACACCAGTCCTGAATGTCGCGCATCCAGGAGAAATACATGTTTTCGTACTGTTTCGGCACGAACTGGATGTCGCCGTTTTCCACCGCTTCCACCGCCGGTTTCGCCAGCACATCGGCGCGAACGTACCACTGGTCGGTGAGCATCGGTTCGATAACCACGCCGCCGCGATCGCCGTACGGAACGGTCAGGTCGTGTGGTTTGATCTCTTCCAGCAGGCCAAGTGCGTCCACAGCCGCGACAATTGCTTTACGCGCGGCAAAACGTTCCAGCTTCTGGAACTCTGCCGGGATATCCGCTGGGTAAACATCGGATTCGTTGCCGTTGGTGTCGTACACCTGTGCGCTTTCACGGATATCGCCGTCAAAGGTCAGGATATTGATCATCGGCAGTTTGTGGCGACGACCCACTTCATAGTCATTAAAATCATGCGCCGGGGTGATTTTCACGCAGCCGGTGCCTTTTTCCATGTCGGCGTGTTCGTCGCCGACAATCGGAATGCGGCGGTTGACCAGCGGCAGTACCACGAATTTGCCAATCAGATCTTTGTAGCGCGGATCTTCCGGGTTCACCGCCACGCCGGTATCACCGAGCAGGGTTTCCGGGCGCGTGGTGGCAACCACCAGGTAATCTTTACCGTCGGCGGTTTTCGCGCCGTCGGCCAGCGGGTAGCGGATATGCCACATTGAGCCTTTCGACTCGCGGTTTTCCACTTCCAGATCGGAGATCGCCGTGCGCAGTTTCGGGTCCCAGTTCACCAGGCGTTTACCACGGTAAATCAGGTCTTCTTTATACAGGCGGACGAACACTTCTTTTACGGCGTTGGAAAGGCCTTCGTCCATGGTGAAGCGTTCGCGATCCCAGTCTACGGAGTTACCGAGACGGCGCATCTGGCGGGTGATCGTGCCGCCGGATTCCGCTTTCCACTGCCAGATTTTGTCGATAAAGGCGTCGCGACCATAGTCGTGGCGGGTTTTACCCTCTTCGGCGGCAATTTTACGCTCAACCACCATTTGGGTAGCGATACCCGCGTGGTCAGTCCCCGCCTGCCACAGGGTGTTTTTCCCCTGCATGCGCTGGTAGCGGATCATGGTGTCCATGATGGTCTGCTGGAAGGCGTGGCCCATATGCAAACTGCCGGTGACGTTCGGCGGCGGGATCATGATGCAGAAGCTTTCCTGGCTTTCATCACCGTTCGGTTTGAAATAGCCCTGCTTTTCCCACTGCTCGTACAGCGGCTGTTCGATATCTTTGGGGTTGTATGTCTTTTCCATTATTTCCAGGTTGCCGTGTTCAGGTTGAAACCAGCCATGCGGTACGCTTTATAGCGTTCGCGCGCCAGTTGTTTCAGAGAATCTTCGTGAGGAACGAAGTCTATCACTTCTGTGAAAGCGGTGGCAAAATCTGCAAATTCCGCGCGCAGGCTGATCAAAATATCGCGCGGGCTGCCGTTGCGTTTTTGGGGCCAGGCCAGCTCCACCGGCGCACCGCCGCGTGGTCCTTCACCTGCCAGGTTGTGCGGCACAAAGCTCTCCGCCGGGCGCGCCCACAGCGCTTCATCCAGTCGAATGGCTTGTTGCTCATCGGCACAGGCAATCAGCACGCGTTTACCGTTACGCCAACGTTCTGCGGCAATTTCACACACCAGTTGTTCGACGGCGTTTAAGCCGTCAGCGGCGTTGTCATTGTCCAGAAGGTAGAACGTTGCATTTTTCATATATGGGGCTTTTGGTTGAGGATTTAAACGCTATAGTCGTCGTCTTTCACGCTGCCTCTTTGTTGGGCTGTCGCCGCGATGCAACGCGCAATCCATCAGCGATAGCGTTCATATTGCACGAGGTTGCAGGCCGGATAAGTGCAGCGCTATCCGGCCTTGACGACTTACTCTTCGCCGTTAAACCCGGCGCGGTTCAGCAGGAACTGTGACAGCAGCGCCACCGGACGACCGGTTGCGCCTTTGGCTTTACCGGAACGCCATGCAGTACCGGCGATATCCAGGTGCGCCCAGTTGTACTTACGGGCAAAGCGAGAAAGGAAGCAGCCGGCGGTGATTGCGCCGCCAGGACGGCCACCGATGTTCGCCATATCCGCAAAGTTGGACTCCAGCTGTTCCTGGTACTCATCAGCCATCGGCAAACGCCACGCGCGATCGCCCGCCTGCTCGGAGGCGCCAATCAGCTCGTGCGCCAGCGGGTTGTGGTTCGACAGCAGCCCGGTGATGTGGTGGCCGAGTGCAATCACACACGCACCGGTCAGCGTCGCGACATCGATTACCGCTTCCGGCTCGAAACGCTCAACGTAAGTCAGCACGTCGCACAGCACCAGACGGCCTTCGGCGTCGGTGTTCAGTACTTCTACCGTCTGGCCGGACATGGTGGTCAGCACGTCGCCCGGACGATAAGCGCGCCCGCCTGGCATATTTTCACAACCCGCCAGCACGCCAATGACGTTGATCGGCAGTTGCAGCTCGGCGACCATGCGCATCACGCCATACACCGCTGCGGCGCCGCACATGTCGTACTTCATCTCATCCATGCCTTCGGCAGGCTTGATAGAGATACCGCCGGAGTCGAAGGTCAGTCCTTTGCCCACCAGCACGATTGGACGTGCGTCTTCCGCCGGGTTGCCTTTGTATTCAATCACCGACATCAGCGATTCGTTCTGCGAACCCTGGCCGACCGCGAGGTACGAGTGCATGCCCAGCTCGCGCATCTGCTGCTCGCCAATCACGCGGGTCACCACATTTTTGCTGTAGGTGTCAGCTAACTGGCGCGCCTGAGACGCGAGGTAGCCCGCGTTACAGATGTTTGGCGGCATATTGCCGAGATCTTTTGCTGCTTTGATGCCAGCGGCAATGGCCAGACCGTGCTGAATGGCGCGCTCGCCGCTGGTCAGCTCGCGGCGGGTCGGCACATTGAACACCATTTTACGCAGCGGGCGGCGCGGCTCGCTTTTGTTGGTTTTCAGTTGGTCGAAGCTGTAAAGAGTCTCTTTCGCGGTCTCTACGGCCTGGCGTACTTTCCAGTAAGTATTACGCCCTTTTACATGCAGTTCGGTCAGGAAGCAGACGGCTTCCATTGAGCCGGTATCATTCAGCGTGTTAATGGTTTTTTGAATCACCTGCTTGTACTGGCGCTCGTCCAGTTCACGCTCTTTACCGCAGCCAATCAGCAAAATACGTTCGGAGAGGACATTCGGTACGTGGTGCAGCAGTAAAGTCTGCCCCGGCTTGCCTTCCAGTTCCCCACGACGCAGCAGCGCACTGATGTAGCCGTCACTGATTTTATCGAGTTGCTCGGCGATCGGAGAGAGCCGGCGCGGTTCAAAGACGCCGACAACGATGCAGGCACTCCGCTGTTTCTCCGGGCTACCGCTTTTTACACTGAACTCCATGCACTACGCTCCTGAATCTTAAAGACAACGGCGGCGGCTACGGATAGAATTGCAAGCTTTCGTAACTCGTGTCCGCTGTTGCGGTGACTTCGTGTTAATCTTAATGTTACTTCGGTTTCGGCACGTCAGAATCGGGTCTTACGCACGTATCCGCTGAGTATATTAATCTTAGCGATCATTTCGACGACTCAAGAGAATAAATGACGTTTAAGCCATGAAACAAGCTATTTTCCAGCAAAAATACTGGTTTTTACGGGCGTATTTAAAGTGATAATCATAAGATATCTGGTACGGGAGACGCTAAAAAGCCAGCTTGCGATCCTATTCATCCTGCTTCTGATTTTCTTTTGTCAGAAACTGGTCAGGATTTTAGGCGCAGCCGCTGATGGCGAAATCCCTACGAACCTCGTGCTCTCACTGCTGGGGCTGGGCGTGCCGGAAATGGCGCAGCTTATCCTGCCGTTGAGTCTGTTCCTCGGTCTGTTGATGACGCTGGGCAAACTTTATACAGAAAGTGAAATCACCGTAATGCACGCCTGCGGCCTGAGCCGCGCGGTATTGGTGAAAGCGGCGATGATCCTCGCGTTGTTCACCGGCATTGTCGCTGCGGTCAATGTTATGTGGGCTGGCCCGTGGTCTTCCCGTCATCAAGATCAAGTGCTCGCAGACGCGAAAGCGAACCCTGGCATGGCGGCGCTGGCGCAGGGACAATTCCAGCAGGCGACAGATGGCAACTCGGTGCTGTTTATCGAAGGCGTTGAGGGCAAAAACTTCAAGAATGTCTTCCTCGCGCAGATTCGTACCAAAGGTTCCGCCCGTCCATCAGTCGTCGTAGCGGATTCCGGGCATCTCTCGCAGCATAAAGATGGCTCTCAGGTGGTGACGCTCAATACCGGTACCCGTTTTGAAGGCACCGCGATGCTGCGCGATTTCCGCATCACCGATTTCCAGAACTATCAAGCAATTATTGGTCACCAGGCGGTGGCGCTCGATCCGTCGGATACCGAGCAGATGGACATGCGCACGCTGTTCAAAACCGATACGCCGCGCGCACGCGCCGAGCTGCACTGGCGCTTAACGCTGGTGTTTACAGTGGTGATGATGGCGCTGATGGTGGTGCCGCTGAGTGTGGTCAACCCGCGTCAGGGCCGTGTCCTGTCGATGCTCCCCGCCATGCTGCTTTATCTGGTCTTCTTCCTGCTGCAAACCACGCTGCGTTCGAACGGCGCGAAAGGCAAACTCGATCCGTTGGTGTGGATGTGGCTGGTAAACCTGGCCTATTTAGCGCTGGCTGTGGTGCTGAACTTGTGGGATACGGTGCCAATGCGCCGGGTTCGCGCCCGTTTTACGCGTAAAGGAGCGGTATAATGCAGGCTTTTGGCGTACTTGACCGCTATATCGGTAAAACCATTTTCACCACCATCATGATGACGCTGTTCATGCTGGTGTCGCTCTCCGGCATTATCAAGTTTGTCGATCAGTTGAAAAAAGCCGGGCAGGGGAGCTATGACGCGCTGGGCGCTGGGATGTACACCATTCTCAGCATCCCGAAAGATATTCAGATCTTCTTCCCGATGGCAGCACTGCTTGGTGCGCTGTTAGGGCTGGGCATGCTGGCGCAGCGCAGTGAACTGGTGGTCATGCAGGCTTCCGGCTACACCCGCATGCAGGTGGCGCTGTCGGTAATGAAAACGGCTATCCCGCTGGTGCTGCTGACCATGGCGATTGGCGAGTGGGTCGCGCCGCAGGGTGAGCAAATGGCGCGTAACCAGCGTGCGCAGTCGATGTATGGCGGCTCACTGCTCTCCACACAATCAGGTTTGTGGGCGAAAGACGGCAACAACTTTATCTATATTGAGCGCGTAAAGGGCGACGATGAACTCGGCGGCGTGAGCATTTATGCCTTCAATAAAGAGCGTCGTTTGCAGTCGGTGCGCTATGCCGCGTCGGCGAAGTTCGATCCGCAGGAGAAAACTTGGCGGCTGTCGCAGGTTGATGAATCTAACCTGACGGACCCGAAACAGGTTATCGGCGCGCAAACCGTGAGCGGCACCTGGAAAACGAACCTTACGCCGGACAAACTCGGCGTGGTGGCGCTCGATCCGGACGCGCTCTCGATTAGCGGTTTGCACAATTACGTGAAATACCTCAAATCGAGCGGTCAGGATTCCGGGCGCTACCAGCTCAATATGTGGAGCAAAATCTTCCAGCCGCTGTCCGTGGCGGTGATGATGCTAATGGCGCTGTCGTTTATCTTCGGGCCGTTGCGTAGTGTGGCAATGGGCGTACGTGTTGTTACCGGCATCAGCTTCGGCTTTGTCTTCTACGTGCTGGATCAGATTTTCGGCCCGCTGACGCTGGTGTACGGTATTCCGCCGGTGGTTGGCGCGTTGTTGCCGAGTGCCAGCTTTTTCCTGATTAGCCTGTGGCTGATGACGCGAAAAAGCTAGTTGATACCTGAAAAGAGAGGCTGAGGCCTCTCTTCTTTTTTCTGCAAGGAGCATCGCATGTTGATACGCGCAGCAACGCATCTCTCTGCCATGATCGTCTCTTGTTTGTTGAGTGCGCTGGTTACCGTGGCGATGCTGAGCGCGCAGTGGGCGCTTTCCCTTCTCAGTGATAGCGCGGTGTTGGTGCTTGAACTGCTGGTGGCCATCATTGCGCTGAGCCTGGTCTGCTGGCTGATCCAGCGAGCGGATGCGCTGGCGCAGCAGGTCGGCACCGTGCGACGCGGTTCGCCGCAAGAGCCACAGGCAGACCGGGTACTCGCCCGTTTTAGCGCGGCGGAAAACACGCTGAGCAGTCTGTGGGTTGTTTTTTCACTTCCGGCCATCGCCGGGTTCTTCCTCGTGGATTCGCATACCGCCATGTATTTGCACGCTGCGTTGCTGGTGCTGGCGATTAGCGGGGCTATTGTGCTGGGCAACCGTCTCGACACGCTGCGCAACCTGCGCGGTTATGCGGTGGATTTTGGTCGCAAAGCACCGTAAACCCCTTCAGTAAAATCTGTTCTTTACCCCGTCCCGCACCGTGCGGGCTATGCTTGAGGAACGATTCACAACTTTTTGGAACATTATGTCCAGATTCTTTTTCAATGACCGCAAACAGCTGGTCAATGATGCCATTGAAGGTTTGGTAATTTCTGCACCACACGGCAACCTCGTTCGACTCGATATCGATCCCGCTATTCGCATTGTGGCCCGCGCCGACTGGGGTAAAAGCCGCGTAGCGGTGATTTCCGGCGGCGGTTCCGGGCATGAACCGGCACACGCCGGGTTTGTCGGCAAAGGGATGCTCACCGCCGCCGTTTGCGGTGATGTCTTCGCCTCGCCAAGCGTGGATGCGGTGCTGAACGCGATTGTGGCTGTCACCGGCGATCGCGGCTGCCTGCTAATTGTGAAGAACTACACTGGCGACCGGCTGAACTTCGGCCTCGCGGCAGAGAAAGCCAAGCGCTACGGCCTGAAGGTGGAAATGGTGATCGTCGCCGACGACATCGCCCTGCCGGACAACAAGCAGCCGCGCGGCATCGCCGGTACGGCGCTGGTGCATAAGATTGCGGGCCATGCTGCGGAGCACGGTAAGTCGCTGAGCGAAGTGCGCGATATCGCTCAGCAGGCCTGCGACAACGTTTTCAGCCTCGGGCTGGCGATGGAGAGCTGCAACCTGCCGGGCGGCGATAGCGAAGAGGGGCGCATTCAGCGCGGGAAAGTCGAGCTGGGGCTGGGGATCCACGGCGAACCTGGTGCGACCACCGTTGATACGCACAACAGCAAGACGCTCATTGATACGCTGGTTAAACCGCTAAAAGCGGCGGTGGGTAACGATCGGGTGGCGGTGCTGATCAACAACCTCGGCGGCGTCTCGGCACTGGAAATGGCGCTGCTGACCAAAGAACTGGCGCATTCAGCCTTAAAAGAGCAAATTGCCTATCTGATTGGTCCCGCATCAATTGTTAGTTCGCTGGATATGAAAGGGTTTTCGCTGTCCGTATTGCGCCTGAATGACTCGTTTGAGCAGGCGATTTGCGCCGATGTGCAGACCGTCGGCTGGCAGAAACCGGTGCCGTTCGCGCCGATGAAAACCCAGCCGCACAGCGCGGTGTATGACGGGCTGGAGATTGAACCTTCCGACAATCCGCAGGTGAAAGCGTTGGTCAACACGGCGGTTAATACATTGATTGAGCTTGAAAACCGGCTTAACGCGCTGGATGCGAAAGTGGGCGACGGCGATACCGGCTCAACGTTTGCCGAAGGGGCGCGGGAAATCAAACGTCTGCTGGAGCAAAATGCCCTGCCGTTGAACAACACCGCGCAACTGCTACAGCTGGTTGGCGAGCGGCTGGCGACGGTGATGGGCGGCTCCAGCGGCGTGCTGATGTCGATTTTCTTCACCGCAGCAGGCCAGGCCGTACATAACGGTACGTCGTTGCCGGAAGCGCTACTGTTGGGGCTGAAGCAGATGAAACATTACGGCGGTGCGGATCTCGGCGATCGCACGCTGATCGACGCACTGCAACCGGCGCTTGAAGCGCTGCGCGATAGCGGGCTGGATGCCGCGGTAGCTGCGGCTAAAACGGGTGCAGACAGCACGGCGACAATGCAAAAAGCGGGTGCCGGGCGTTCATCGTATGTGAACAGTGAAAATCTCGACGGAGTCACCGATCCGGGGGCCGTGGCGATTGCGGACGTGTTTGCTGCTATTAGCAGGTAAAACCCGCCTTGCTGGAAAGCGGCTTTGATTTCGCTTTTGAAGGGTGTACCGAAAACTGTAAAAGAACCGCCAGCCAGGCCAGTCAGAAGTCAAACCAAAGACATTAAGACAGCCCAAATTCTGGCGCTGGTCGCGTTAACAAAACGGGTTAGCGCAATCAAAAAGCCCGGCAACAGCCGGGCTTTTTCACATCAGAAATCTGCTTTTAACACCACGCGGTAACGGGCTTTGCCGTCGCGCACATGCTGCAAAGCTTCGTTAATCTGCGACATCGGGAACATCTCGGTGGTCGGCGCCACTTTCGCGCGTCCGGCGAACTTCATCAATTTACGCAGTTCGTACGGTGTGCCGGTTGCAGAGCCGGAAACGCTGCGATCGCCTGCGATCAGCGTAAAGGCCGGGACTTCAAGCGGTTTCAGCACTGCGCCAACGGTGTGGAAATGCCCGCCGTGAGTCAGCGCCTCAAAGTAGGGCTGCCAGTTCAGATCAACATTTACCGTGTTGATGATCAGATCGTACTGACCCGCCAGTGCTTTCAGCGCATCCGCATCGCGGCTGTTCACCACGTAATCGGCACCCATAATGCGTACTTCTGCCTCTTTCGCCGGGTTCGAGCTAAACGCTGTCACTTCGCAGCCCATCGCGTGCAGCAGTTTGATGGCGATATGACCCAGCCCGCCGATACCGATCACGCCAACGCGGCTGGTGGCGGTGATGTTATGCATCAACAGCGGTTTAAACACGGTAATGCCGCCACATAACAGCGGGCCGGCGGTTTCGATATCAATGCTGTCCGGCAGCGGGATCACCCATTGCCAGTCGGCGCGCAGTTTATCGGCAAAGCCACCGCGATTAAGAATGGTTGGCACCGCGCCTTGCTGGCAGTTGATCTGATTGCCATCAATACAGGCATCACAGTGACCACAGCTGCGCGCCGTCCAGCCGATGCCCACGCGTTGGCCGATTTTCAGCCCTTTGTTTTGTGCCGCACTGCCAAGATCCACCACGCGGCCAATCACTTCATGCCCGGCGACCAGCGGATACTGGGAGAAACCCCATTCGTTATCGATCATGGAGAGATCCGAATGGCAGATCCCGCAGTAATCCACCTGCACTTCCACATCTTCCGCCGCCAGCGGGCCAGCGTCATACTCCTGCAGCTCCAGTGCGGCGCCAGCCTGCGGTGCGGCATAACTTTTAATGATGCTCATCACGGATTCCTTTGATTTAGAGGGAGACGCATGAAGTGTAGGGCATCTGCACGCGCTGCGGCAGCCTGTGGGTGTGCATACCGCCCGTTTCGTTAATGTATGGCGGTCTATGGCACGCCGCAGGCCGCTATTTTCGGATTTTCCATACGGCTATTTTGGCGCGGTGACTTTGCAACACGATGTGTCCGAACCATCCTCAAAAGGTGCAGTACCCACCTCAAACCAGGAGCAACCACCATGGCAAATCAACCGCAAAGTACAGGCGCTGGCGGCCTGGCGCTAATTAAATCTTTTGAAGGACTTAGGCTGGAAAAGTATAAAGATGCCGTCGGCAAATGGACCATTGGTTACGGACATTTGATCTTGCCGGATGAAAAATTTCCGCATGCGATTACCGAAGCCGAGGCCGAAGCGCTGCTTCGCACCGATCTGTTAATGACCGAACGCGGGGTACACAAAGCGGTGACGGTTGCGCTTAATCAGAACCAGTTTGATGCGCTGGTAGCGTTCACCTTTAACCTTGGCGCAGGCAATTTGCAGAGCTCGACGCTGCTTAAACTGCTCAACCAGGGGGAGTACGCGCAGGCGGCAGACCAGTTTTTGCGCTGGAACAAAGCGGGCGGTAAAGTGCTGGCCGGGCTGACAAGACGGCGTGAAGCCGAGCGCGCGCTGTTTTTAAAACCTGCGTAACCAGGCACGTGCCTTAGGCCATTTTCCCCGTTTTTTACCGCCATCCAGCCAATATTTTCAGCCTCTTCGCTCTATTACTGTGGGTTTGCGAATTCGCAACGCGATGTTTTCGTATAACCCACAGGAGTATGCATTATGGATTCACAATTTATTGGATCGGTCATTAATGCACTGCCGCTGGAGCACATGATTGGCGGCCCACTGCAGGCAATGATCAAAGCGCAGGTGCAGGCGAGTAAAGCGTACGCCGACTTCCTGCTCTCGGTGTGTATCAAGGATGGTAAGGCGGAGTCGGTGCAGTTTGACTACGACGAAACCGTGGTGGATGACAAGGGCGTTATCCAGGGCGTGGTGAAAAAGACCATGCGTATCCCGCTGCTGGCGGCCATTTCTCACCCTAACATCAGCATCGAAGAGGGCACCATCGACTTCGAGCTGGAAGTCTCCCAGAGCGAAGCCAGCAGCAGCCAGACCGAAGCGGAAGCCTCGCTGGAAGCCTCTGTTGGCTGGGGGCCGTTCAGCGTGAAAATCACCGGTCGCGTCTCGCACAAAGCCCAGCAAACCCGCTCCAGCGATACCCGCGCGAAATACAGCATCCATACCCAGGTTAAACGTCAGCCACCGCCGGAAGCTCTGATGCGCGTGATTGATTTCCTGACGGATGCCGCGACACGCCCGGCTATCTTGCCGTCAGAGGCGAAAAAGCTGGAATCGAAACAGCTTGATGCCTACCCCGAAACGCCTGCCACAGCGGAAAAAGCGCCGGCGTAATTCTCGTTATCTTCACCCTGAGGCTGCCTGGCAGCCTCATTTCTCACGGAGCGCACTATGTCAATGAAAGACTGGCTTCGCGGCAACCGTGGCGCGGAACCGAAGGCGGACTCACCTGCGCCGCCGCCACCGCCGGAGGAGAGCGCCGGACTGCCACCTGCCGATCCGCCACCCGAAGATGTCGCCGGATTACCGCCCGCCGATCCACCGCAGGATCCGCCACAGCCACCGGGCGACGGCACGCCACCCTCTACTTCAGGTGTGACGCTGGCCGATATCACGCGCGGCATGCAGCATGCGGCCTCAGCGGCAAACCAGCTGATCGCGCATCAGTATATGCAGGCGCTGGATCCCTTTTTTGAACACAGCGACGACGGGCGGCTGGTGCCGAAAATCGTCGAAATGGAGCTGGACGATCGACACCACTTCAAATTGCCGCTGGTGGCGCTCTCCACGCCGCGCGGGCTGATGCTGGAGAAGATGAAAGTGTTTCTCACCGTGCGCACTGACGCGGTGGAACAGCAGAGCGCAATGTCCGGCACGCCTGACGACGCGGTCAGCCGTTTTCACGTCAGCATGTCGCCGCCGAGCCACGGAGCCAGTGGGCGCGACAGCGGACATGTGGATATCGAAATGCAGTTCACCGTACTGGAGCCGCCAGAGAGCGTGCTGCGGCTTATCGAAGAGTACACCCGACAAGTTCTTCCTCAAGTAAACGACAGGAGTGATGACAATGGCTAATCAACCCCTGAGCACCGGCGCTGCCGGGCTGACGCTGATTAAATCTTTCGAAGGGCTAAGCCTGGAGAAGTACCGCGACGCGGTAGGCAAATGGACCATCGGCTACGGGCATTTGATTTTGCCCAATGAAAACTTCCCCCAGGCGCTGAGCAAAGTGGAGGCGGAAGATCTGCTGCGCGCCGATCTCGGGATGACCGAGCGCGGCGTGCATAAATATGTGACGGTGGATCTCAACCAGAACCAGTTCGACGCGCTGGTCGCTTTCGCCTTTAACGTCGGGCTTGGCAACCTGCAGAACTCAACGCTGCTGCGCCTGCTCAACCAGGGACAGTATCAGGAGGCGGCGGATCAACTGCCGCGCTGGAACAAGGCCGGCGGCAAGATTCTGGCGGGGCTGACGCGCCGACGTGATGCCGAACGTGCGCTGTTTCTGGCACCGATTAACTGACTCATGGAGCAAACAGATGAAACGACATCTCCCGATAGTCACCTTTGTCGGTCTGCTGTTAACTCAGCCTGCCTGGGCCGAGTTGCCGCAGTGCAGCGCGGTGGTGCAGGCAGCTAACCAGGAGCTGGCAAAACTCAATAAGAAAACCGTTCAGGACGACAAGAAACTGACGGCTCTGCTCAAGACCCTGAACCGCGATGACGTATTGCCAGCCGATTATGTCACCCGCGATCAGGCTATCAAACTGGGCTGGAGCGGCAAGGCGGAGGACTCGCTATGGAGCGTGTGGGCGCTGAACAAGAAGCAGTTGGGCGGCGACTCGTGGAGCGGTAAACCGCTGCCGGGCAAAGGTAAATGGTACAGCGCGGATATTGATAGCGTACGCGGTCTGCGCAGTAACAAGCACCTGATTTACAGCCCGGACAGCGCGACGCGTTATCTCACTACAGATAACGACGCCACGACCGTCACGCTTCCTCCTTGCCAGTAGTCGCTATTGCGGCCTCATCCCATTCGTTGAGGCCGCCTGTTCAGGAGGAAAATATGATGGCCGCAGATGGACTGCAATTGCTAAGCCAGGGGCTGGCCGCGCTCGCCGGATTGTTCGGCGGGCTGAGCGTGTCGTTTTTCTGGCAACCGAAAAAACTGCATCAACACGGGCGCCTGGCCGCCGGGATCATCATTGGCGCGATTAGCGTGAGTACCACTTTCACGCTCGGCGGGTTTATTGCCCGCTGGCTGGGGATGAACTTTAAAGACAGCGATATCGCCATGGGCATTGGCTATTTTGTTGGCGCGATAAGCGTCGGCATGATTGCCTGGCTGGCCAATTTCTTTAACCGCCGCGAAGGACATGACATTTTGCAGGTGGCCGGTGAGTTAAAACGCGCGGCTCGCGGCGTGAAAGCCGCACCGCGTCGCCGTGTGCCGCGCCGCAAACCAGAGGAACCATCATGACGCTTAAACTCCTTTTTTGGGCCATCACGCTGGTGGATGTGGCGATTGCGGTGATCATTTTTGTGAGCGCCCTTAGCAGCCGCATGCTTGATATTCCGCTGTGGTATCGCCTTGGGCTGTTAATCACAGCATTTGGTTTTACCGGGCAGGGTTGTTTGAATTTACCCTACCTGTTGTTTAACGTGACATTAATGGCGCATGAGTTACCTTTCTGGATATTAAAAGATATTGGTATTGGGATAATCTCAATTTATTATTTTTGGCACACCATGCATAAAGAGGATAAACCCGGTAAAACACCGATACGTAAAAAAACGGTGGCGGTGAAAAAAGCGCCGGTCGCTAAAAAAATTACTGAGACTAAAAAAACGCCAACCCCACGCGCGCCGCGTAAGAAAACACCCGCACAATAATTAACGCGGAGTGGTAAATTTATTTTACTGCTCCGTGAAATGGCCCAGGCCATTTATCATTCCTGCACTGGTCACTTGCCAAATATTCTGAAATTCACTCGGGCGGTAATTTAATTCTGCGAATTCGCACTTTCTTTATTCCACTCGCAGGAGATGATTATGTCTGTAAACTCTGTTTTTTCACGTAAGGTTAAAACGCGCAGCATTATTTCTGTGGCTGCGGTATCGCTGTTTTTATTCTCAACCGGGGCCATGGCTGTAAATGTTGGCCCGGCCTGTAACCTGCCTGGCGCTGGCCTGACGGCCGCGCAGTGGGCGCAGAATCAGGATAACGCCGGTGGGCATATGACGGTTTGTCATGTCGGTAAAGCCGATGCATGGCTGCAGCAGCGCACTGTCGCTAACCAACCGAGCTGCCCGCAAACGAATACCGCCTCGACATGGACGGATGCGGATGCGGCGTGGAATTCTATCGGCAATACTATTCAGGCGTTCTGTGCTGGCGCGACCAACAATACCGCAGCGGTTAATTTCACCATTGCGCTGGGTGGGAATGGCACTGTGAACGTGGGCAGGGCGTATGGCAATGGCGCTTTTTATAATATCGCCAACGATCGCCAGGCGTTTATCCGCTTAGTGAATAACGGTGGACAGTGGCGCGTACAAACAAGTTATCCAAGAAATTAAGTTAAACCACAGGAGCATTATGCCCACGCATAATGCTCCTTTTTATGCTCAGGAAAAAGAAAATAAGCTAACGCAAATCAAATAAAGATAATCAGGACTACTCTTCCGAATACATCATCGCGGCCTGAGTGCGGTTATTTACATTCAGACGGCGAAAAATCGATTCCAGATGCGCTTTCACCGTGCCCGCGCTGATATTTAAATGGCGGCTAATTTGTTTATTTGACTCCCCGGCGGCCAGCAGTTTCAGGATCTCACGCTGGCGTTCGCTCAGGCGGGCAAGGGCACTGTGCCCGTTGTCCAGCAACGTAATGCTCTCCTGCGGCAGACAGAACATCCCCAGCGACGCGCTACGCAGTGTCTGAGCGATGGTTTCCGGGGGGGAATCACGGCGGACAAACGCAATCGCGTGATGATTTAAAAATAACCGTAATAATGTCGGCTGACATTTATTCATCAGCATCACTACGGGGATATTCGGATGACGACAGGCTAAAATATCCAGCAGTTCGAGGCTCGAGGTTTTATTACCATCACCATCAAGCAGAATTAATGATGCTGGAAATTCATTAAGCGTATCATCAATATCGTTTTGATTATTCAGTCCACGAACTTTTACCTCCGGAATATATTGCGACAGTACTGATGCCATTCCTTCAATAAATATTGACTGCTTGTCAATCATGAGTACATGCATACGTTATCTCCACGTAATAGCGTTCGCCATTGAGACTGGTAATCATCAAAGTATTCAATGAAATGCAAAAAAAGAAACAGGCTAATTGTCATAGGTCTTTTAACCGATATGACAGATAAAACATTATTGGATGGGATAAACTTATTGAGGAAATATTATATATGAAGAATGGTCGCTTCGCTATTTTACGGATTATTAGCAGGCTCTGTTTTTACAAATATCGGCAGAGCGGCAAGAACGTATATTTCGTTAGTCAGATTATTTGCGAGACTGACTGGAGAAGGGAGAAGCCTGGAGTGCTAGCGGATTGTGACCCTGGAAGGGCTGGGGCTGATATGGAATGTTCAAAGATGGTAGCCGGAAGGGGAGCGTACTGGGTCGAAGGGGTGAAGCGGGTAAGGGAGTAAGAGGTTAATAAGGGGTTAAAGAGGAAAGAATTTATAAAGAGAGAGGTGACAGCTTGTAGAACGTTGATTTTTTCAGCACTTAGCGGCGTATGACAACATCGTGACTTGCATAGCCGCCCGCGGCAGGTATAATCCAACACGTTTCCGCATCCCCTTCAGTGCCGAAGTGGCGAAATCGGTAGACGCAGTTGATTCAAAATCAACCGTAGAAATACGTGCCGGTTCGAGTCCGGCCTTCGGCACCAAGACCTCTTCCAGGACCATCCGAGCAAGTCCACCAAACCCTTTAAAATCAAGGATTGCAGCGGTTTTTGTATCCGCTATTGTCCGAGTCTGTCCGTTGAAATCCGGGGGGCATAATTGGGGGCATCTTAACTTCGATTAGAAATGTGCCCCCAAAATGAAGCTCAACGCCAGACAGGTAGAGACCGCAAAGCCTAAAGACAAAACCTACAAAATGGCCGATGGCGGCGGTTTGTATCTTGAGGTTTCGGCGAAGGGTTCTAAATACTGGCGCATGAAATACAGACGACCCTCTGATAAAAAAGAGGATCGCCTTGCTTTTGGTGTCTGGCCTACTGTTACGCTTGCTGGGGCAAGAGCAAAACGTGATGAAGCCAAAAAACTGTTAGGGCAGGGTATCGACCCGAAAGCTGAACAGAAGGAAGCTCAGGCCGAAAACGCGGGGGCATATACTTTTGAAACCATCGCGCTCGAATGGCATGCCAGCAATAAGCGCTGGAGTGAAGACCATCGAACGCGCGTTCTTCGCACCATCGGAACATCAATAGACGTCAACGGACGTCTTTTTTGCGCCTGAAATCCAATATCCGCAAGTTTTTTCTCGCTTATTCACACAACCTGATTCAATTTACATTAAATTACTGATGTTTGGTGTGTGACTCTTGTATATGCCTAAATACTTATTAATCAAAAAGTTATTTTTGAAATCCAATTTTCTCTTCAAGCTAAACAAACTCTTGCGCTCGCACTCGCATCGTGGACAATGTTTAACCATGAGCAAAATTTATATGAACGAAATCAATAGCATTATTTAAGTCACGGGATGGGGAATGGACAGCAATACTCAGGGATTCACTTCATACTGGCGTAACACCTTAGCTGATGCCGAGTCTGGAAAAGGGGCATTTGAGCGTAAAGATGAAGATGTATTCACAAGATGGATGGATGTCACGACTGAAAGGTTAACTCAGGGGCTTGTTCAATCGTTCTTCGATGGTGAGGGTGAGCAGATTAAGACAGTCGAGGTGCTGTTACGGCCACAGATATGGATCCGCCTGATAAAGCATGGCAAAGAACGAGCGGCGGGAGCACCTGGTTTTATTACACCCCTGGTTATTTCCGCACTGTTGAATCGCGAAGGCTTTTTGTTCCCCACATCTCCTGCCACCATTCCCCGTGACCTGCTAGAGCCGCTTCCCAAAGGCACTTTTTCAATTGGTGAGATGGAGCAGTATGACAAGTACAAAACTACCCATCATTCAATAACTTTTGGTCCTGATGATGAGGGTGAGCTGCGTGAGGAAACAGACGAACAACGAGCGGAACGATATGCTCGTTATCAGCAGTTGTGGCAGAAGTATCTAAAAGATACAGATGAACTTTTAAAACATGTTGCTGGCAAATGGCTCGCGTCGCCTGAGCAATATGAACAAGCTGGATATGGCTACATTATTAAAGCCAACCAGCCCGGTGGGGCCAGCATCCATATTCTGCCTATGTACGATGATTTGCTGTCGTGCAGAAAAGAGGTTCCATTACTGGCGCGCTTTGCTTCGAAAGAGAAGTCTCCTGTTGAGCCGCTCCTGGCCAGCCATGCCATGTTCAGTGAGCGTCTGGGGTACTCCGGCGATAAGTTTCCGCTGGCTGTCGCGCAGCGCGATGCCCTGAGCCATTATCTCACTCAACAGCCGGGTGATATTCTTGCCGTTAATGGTCCTCCGGGAACCGGGAAAACCACGTTGGTTCTCTCAATCATTGCTACTGAATGGGCGAAGGCGGCGCTTAATAAAACCGAGCCGCCGGTAGTGATTGCTACCTCAACCAACAATCAGGCCGTAACCAATATCATAGAGGCCTTCGGTAAAGATTTTTCTA
Organism: Kosakonia sp. YIM B13588; assembly: GCF_042788165.1. Lineage (NCBI taxonomy): Bacteria > Pseudomonadati > Pseudomonadota > Gammaproteobacteria > Enterobacterales > Enterobacteriaceae > Kosakonia > Kosakonia sp. YIM B13588. The sequence continues at coordinate 128,022 of NZ_JBHZPO010000014.1, forward strand.
CCGGTACCGGCCCCATGGCTGGGCGCTGGCTGCCAGAAGTGACAAGCTTTGGCGCTTACTTCCCATCCTCTGGCCGGAGGGCCGAGGCAGCAAAAAAATACCAGACGGAAGATTTTTTTAACCGTGTTGAATCTCTTGAATATGTAGAAGATGCACAGGTCTTCTTCCTTGAAAAGGCAAGAACGGCTTTTCCGTCCGACGAGTGTCGTTCCCCTGAGTACGTTGTGGATCTCTTGCATCAGCGTTTAGTTAAACTCTCTGAAAAACTTGAGCAAATCCAGCCCGCGTGGGACAGGTTGAACACAATCCGTCAGGAGAGGCGCGCCATTAGCGATGATCTTGAACAGTATATTCAGGACAAGAGTACGTTACTGCTCAAGACAACAAATGAAATCTCGCTATTAACACAGGGCAAAAAACAGTGGCAGCAATATCGAGCCGGTGAGTCGATCATATTCGCTCTCCTCTCCTGGCTTCCCGCCGTTCGTACTAAGCGTCACTATCAAATGAAGCTGTTTTTGGAAGCTACGTTTGGTGAAAGAGTGACAGCATTCCAGGGATCTCTGCCTGATGGAATTGATGCATTCATCAATGGCCTGATTACACAAGCGCTTAAAGAGCAGGCAGAGTTCCAGCAACAGATCGATCTTGCTGAGGATGTTTTCCGACGAGAAAACGAAGCAGCCTTATGTTGGCGCGAGATTATTCATTCGCTGGGGTATCAAGGCGAGGCGGAGCTTTGTCTGAGCGAAGCCGATGAGCTTGCCGATACACAGCTCCGTTTCCCGGCGTTTCTGCTGGCGATGCATTACTGGGAAGGTCGGTGGCTGATGGATATGTCAGCCATCAATAATCTCCAAAAAGAAAAAGGTCTCAGAGGGGCGAAGGCAATTAAAGCCCGCTGGCTACGTAGAATGAAGCTCACCCCTTGCGTAGTGATGACCTGTTTTATGCTCCCTCATCATATGCTCATCAGGGAACATGTCGGTGGGAAGAAATTCGATGATGGCTATTTATATAACTTCGCCGATTTGCTGATTGTAGATGAAGCGGGGCAGGTACTCCCCGAAGTGGCTGCAGCCTCCTTCGCATTAGCGAAGAAAGCGCTAGTGATTGGTGATACGGAGCAGATTGCGCCTATCTGGAACAGTTTACCCAGCATTGATATCGGCAATATGGTGGAGGAGAAACTTCTCCCCGGCGGTACTCAAGAAGAACTCATGGATGCTTATGCGCGAGTGTGTGACTCAGGAAAGAGTGCTGCATCTGGCAGTGTCATGAAGGTCGCACAGTTTAACTCGCGCTACCAATACGACCCGGACCTTGCGCGGGGGATGTATCTGTACGAACACCGTCGCTGCTTCGATAACATCATTGGTTACTGTAATACGCTCTGTTATCACGGCAAGTTGCAGCCCAAACGAGGGGAAGAAAAAGGGACGATTTTTCCTGCAATGGGTTATTTGCATATTGATGGTAAAGGTATGCAGGCCAACGGTGGCAGTCGCTATAACACCTTTGAAGCTGAGACAATAGCAGCGTGGCTTGCGGCTCACAAAGAAGACATTGAATGCCATTACGATAAGCCTTTACATGAGTTAGTCGGCGTTGTGACCCCATTTTCGGCGCAAGTCAGTACGATTAAATCGTCATTACGCAAACTGGATATAAATTGTAATGGCGATGAAAATTCGCTGACAGTGGGTACTGTTCATTCATTGCAGGGGGCGGAAAGGGCGATTGTGCTTTTCTCTCCGGTCTATTCGAAGCATGAAGATGGCGGATTTATCGATAGCGACAGCAGCATGCTGAACGTCGCCGTTTCGCGTGCTAAAGATAGCTTTCTTGTTTTTGGTGACATGGACCTATTTGAGATCCAGCCAGGCTCCTCGCCGAGAGGTTTGCTGGCAAAATACCTGTTTGCTTCAACTGGCAATGCTTTGCAGTTTGAGTACAAGGAACGTGAGGATTTAAGCACTGCGCAAACGCAGATTTCTACTTTGCACGGGGTTGAATAACATGATGCGTTTCTGAACCAGACTTTTAATGTTATCGGTAAGAGTATGACTATCGTTTCCCCCTGGCTGACATGGCAAAAGCTGGAACAAACGGGCTTTCTGGCGTCAATGGCTCAGGCTCGTGCTCGGGGCATCGATATCACCGTGGTGACAGATAAAAGTTTCAATACTGAGCATGCCGATTATGAAAAGCGCAAAGAGAAACAGCAGCGCCTTAATGATGCAGTGGAAAAACTAAACGAGATGGGGATCGTGACGAAGCTGGTTAATCGTGTTCACAGTAATATTGTGATTGGTGATGAAGGGCTACTGTGCATAGGGTCGTTCAACTGGTTTAGTGCCACACGAGATGAGAAATATCAACGATACGATACATCGATGGTCTACCGTGGCGAAAGTTTAAAAGGTGAAATAAAAACGATTTATTCCAGCCTGGAACAACGTGAGTTGTAATTCTGAGGAATCATTTTGCTGATTGTGTTTTCGTGAAAACTATCTGGCAGCACCACGTGCATTGATGTTGCCAATAGCTTTTCCTTGTCAGCAGTCAGGGCTGCATTTGACTGCATCGTATATATCTCTTCATTTTTCCCTGCTCCCTGGGTCTCATGATTTGGATTTCAATGAAGCCTATAAAGACGAGCGTAACGAGAATTGCCCGCCGCCGCCATGCGCCCTGAATGTAGCCACTGCTGCACGGGTGGATTCTGTCAGCGCCTGCGCTCTGGCTTGGAAGCCAGGAGAAGTGTTCCATGTGCAGTGCGTCAATCAGGCTGGTCGTTCCATTTTTAGCGTTGTGCGGTCACCACTGCGATGACGTTCAGGTCTCTGCGGTTGCAAGCGATAAGAAATTCGCAAACGCAGTTCGCTGCCCGTGTTTTGCCAGTATCTGATCAATAGCAACCTGAGCTTCTTACCTCCACCTTTGTACTACTATTACGAGTCATCTGTTTTTGATGAATTTGCGTTTTAACACCACACCACGACAGGAAATAAAATTTGCCTCAGCGCCCGGATCAGACGAAACGCCGAACTGCGTTTATTGCAGATACCACCGCGTTAATCGTTTTTTTCACCATCACAGGCATCATTAATGAACGCATTCTCGCGGGTATGACGTGGGAACAAGTGTTTCATGCCCGGCTTCTCGGCGCCGCCCTGATGGTTCCGGTGGCAAGGCCATATGGCATATGGCGGGACTGGTTAATGAAGCGTGCCGGTTCGAGCCGGTTTTCAAAATTGTTGTGGGACAGCGCTGCGCTTGTGAGTTTTCAGGTACCTATCTATGCCGTGATCATTGCGGTGAGTGGAGCCTCGGGAAGCGGGCTGATAAAAGGGACTTTAGGCGCAGCGTTGATGATGCTCTTGCTGGGGCGCCCTTATGGTGCCTTTCTTAACGCGGTGCGTAAGCTGTTTGGCTTACCTCCAGGCGGCGACAAACCGATGTCGTTGAACAGTTGAAGTTTCTTCTGTGCCGGCGCGAACGCTCCCCCGGCGTGTTAATCAGTCACCATTCCGGCGATGAGGAATTAGCGGTGTTGACGGAGGGCAAGTGAAGCGCATCAGGCACCCCTTGAGAAAATCATGCTGGCTGGTGGCAAACCTGCTAAGGCGAGTTTTTTACTGGAGATAAGCAGGGGTTCTTATTTGTTGTGGTCAATGCTCAATTTCATAAAACTCTGTTTAGAATAATGTAACAATACATAATATATTTTAGTTTAATCCCTGGTATTTTCTCACAGCAGTTAATCATTTTATTCTGTCGTGGCTTATGAGCTATTTCAGAATGCATTCCCCATAGCGTGTGTTTAATTTTTACCTTTGAACTTATTAAATCATCGCTCATGAAGTTTTCGTCAGTTTCCACTTTTCGGTTTATGTATAACGAAAGGTCATGGAAAATAGTTTTAAATAGCGATGTGAACTGTTGGATTGCTGTAAATCTTGCTCAGTTTATGTTTCTCCAATCGGTTAGGTTACTCTAAATAATGAATTTGGAATATATCCGACGCTAAACCTAAATTTTGACAGGATTTGTCTATTTACCTCCTGAATATTGTTTTTTCATTAAGCCCATAAGAAAATACTTAAAAATGATGATTATAACTAACCTAACCAAAATTCACTGGTGAGGGTTAACTTTATTCTGGTCAGGGATGGGCTAACGTGCGCTATTTAGTGGTGTTGTTATTTTTTGTCACGGCGGCATTGCAGGCTGCGCCATTATCACCGGCGGATCGTGATGCCGTCCGTCAGCAGCAGGAACAGCTGCTGCGCCAGAACCAGCAGCAGCGCGATGAGCTGGAGCGCGCCACACCGCTGCCGCGCGCAGGCCGCACCCCGTCTGACACGCAGGCCGGCGGCCCCTGTTTTGATATCCATACCATCACCCTTTCCGGCGTGACGCTCATCAGTGAAAAAGCGCAGCAGAAGCTGCTCGCGCCCTGGCAGAACCAGTGCCTGAACATGGCGAAAATAACCGGGCTCACCGCCGCCATTTCCGACTGGTATATCAGCCGGGGCTATATTACCAGCCGCGCGTTTCTTACCGAGCAGGATTTATCCCACGGCGAATTACGCATTGTGGTGCTGGAGGGGAAATTACGCCATATCCGCCTGGAAGGTGAATCCCCGCGCATGCTGAAAATGGTATTTCCGGGGCTGGAAGGGAAAGTGCTCAACCTGCGGGATATAGAGCAGGGTATGGAGCAGATTAACCGTCTGCGCAGTCAGCCGGTACAGATTGAAATAGTGCCGGACAGCGAACCCGGTTATTCCACCGTGAATTTAACCGCCACGCCGGAATTTCCGTTAAGTGCCTCTGTGTCGCTGGATAACAGCGGGCAGAAAAGCACCGGTGAAAATCAGCTGAACGGTTCACTGACCGGCAACAATTTACTGGGACTGGCGGATAAGTGGTTTGTCAGCGGCGGACGCAGCAGCGATTTCGCCACCGGATATGACGCGCAGAGTTTTCAGGCCGGGGTCAGTATTCCGTACGGCTACAGCCTGCTGGATTACAGCTACGCCTGGAGCAACTACCGCACCACCCTCCTCAATCAGGGGTTTCCGTGGGTCTCCACCGGGGACACGAAAACCCACCGCCTGAACCTCTCGCGCGTTATTTTCCGCAACGGCGACATCAAAACCGCGCTCAGCGCCGGCATCACGCAGCGCGCATCGCGCAACTGGCTTAACGACGCCCCGCTGGTGAGCAGCACGCGCAACCTCTCCAGCCTGCAGCTTGGCATCAGCCACACGCAGAAACTGCTGGGCGGCGTGGCGACCTTCAACCCGACCTACAGCCACGGCATGCCGTGGTTTAACGCCGAAACCGATGAAGGCAAAACCGGCGATGTGCCGCGTGCGCAGTTCCGCAAGGGGAGCCTCAGCGCCAGTTTTCAGCGCCCGCTCACGAATGACCTGCTGTGGCTGACCAGCCTGTACGGGCAGTGGTCGCCGGACCGGCTCTACGGCAGCGAGCGCCTGACGCTTGGCGGTGAAAGCTCGGTGCGTGGTTTCAAAGAGCAGTACATCTCCGGCGATAACGGCGGTTACTGGCGCAACGAAGTAAATTACACCCTGTTCACGCTGCCGGTGCTCGGGCAGATAAGCGCCACCGCGGCGCTGGATGGCGGCTGGCTGGAGAAAGACCGGCTTGACCGGTACGCTGCGGGCACGCTCTGGGGCGCTGCGGCAGGGCTGGGCAGCGCCGGGCGCTGGTTCGCAAGCCAGGTCTCTGTCGGCACACCGCTGCGTTACCCGGACTGGCTCGGCCCGGACCACCTGACATTTAACTGGCGTGTGGCTGTCACTTTTTAAAGGAAGACAAGGATGAATACCGATAAACCGGTTCGTTTCTCGCAGCGCGCACTCAGCTGGCTGATTATCGGCCTGCTGGTCTGGCAGCCCGTGGCACCTTCCTTCGCGGCGGCCATCACACCGACCGGCCCGGCCACCATGGACAAAGCCGGCAACGGCGTGCCGGTGGTGAACATTGCCACGCCGAATAGCGCGGGCATCTCGCACAACCAGTTTAACGAGTACAACGTCGGCCAGCAGGGGCTCATCCTCAACAACGCCACCGGGCAGCTGAACCAGACCCAGCTTGGCGGGCTTATCCAGAACAACCCGAACCTGAAGGCCGGGCATGAGGCGCAGGGCATTATCAACGAAGTGACCGGTGGCAGCCGCTCACAGCTGCAGGGCTACACCGAGGTGGCGGGGAAAGCCGCCAATGTGATGGTCGCCAACCCGTACGGCATCACCTGTAACGGCTGCGGTTTTATCAACACGCCGAATGCGACACTGACCACCGGCAAACCGCAGTTTGACGCGGCGGGCAACCTCTCGGCTCTCGAGGTGACAAAAGGCACCATTACCGTCGAAGGTCAGGGGCTGAATGCCAGCGGCAGCGACGCGCTGTCACTGATTTCCCGCGCCACCGAAGTCAACGCCGCCATCCATGCGAAGGATTTAACGGTCACCACCGGTGCCAACCGGGTGGATGCGAACGGGAAGGCGACCGCTATCACCGGCGAGGGCGCGGCACCGGTAGTGGCGGTGGATACCGGCGCACTCGGCGGCATGTATGCCAACCGTATTCACCTGGTCTCCACGGAAAAGGGCGTGGGGGTGAACCTCGGTAATCTGGCGGCGCGCCAGGGCGATATCACGCTTGATGCGAACGGGAAAATGACCGTCCGGGAGAGTGTCACCAGCGGGGCGCTGACGGCGAAGGGCGACGGTGTGACGCTCACCGGCAGCCATAAGGCGGGTGGTGATATCGCGATTAACAGTACGCAGGATGTGGCGCTGAACAACGCCACGCTGGCGGCGGACGGCAAACTGACGCTGGCTGCGACGGGGAATACCACGCTGACTGCCAGCAAAATCGCTGCCGGGCAGACGGCGCTCAGCGCAAAACAAATTAACGGTGATGCGGCCAGCCAGCTCAGTGCGGCGGGTAACGCCACCCTGGATGCGCAGGATATCAGCTGGCAGGGCGAACTGACGTCCGGCGGCAACAGCCGGATAACGGCCGATAAGCTGGATAATACCGGTACGATAACGGCGAAAGGGCAACTGACGGCCATCGCAGGCAACCTGAACAACAGCGGCACCCTGCAGGGGCAGGCGCTGGAGATTAACAGCCAGACGGCGAACAACAGCGGCACGCTGATGGCGGCGGGTGATACCCGCATTACCGCCGGACAGCTGGATAATCATGGCACCATCGCTGCGAAAAATCAGCTCACCGCCACGACAACCACGCTGAAAAACAGCGGAACACTGCAGGGCCAGACGCTGGGCGTGACCGGCGATGCGCTGCACAACAGCGGCACGTTGCTCTCCGACGGCGATACCCGGCTTACGGGCACACAACTGGATAACCAGGGGACGGTAGCGGCAAAAGGTCAGCTTACGGCCACCACCTCGACGCTGAATAACGATGGCACACTGCAGGGGCAGACGCTTACAGCCTCCGGCGATGGGGTACAGAACAACGGCACCCTGGCCGCAGACGATTCCCTGAATGTGCAGGCCGGCGCACTGACCACCGGCACCGGCTCCACTGTTACCGCGAAAGGCGATGTGACGCTGACCGCGCAGACCACCGCTGATATCGGCGGGCAGGTGAATGCCGGGAAGGCCCTGAACGTGAAAGCGGCTGACCTGCAGACCCGCCAGCAGGCACAGATGCAGAGCGGCAGTGACCTGACCCTGACGGCCGCTGACAGCGCCACGCTGAATGGCACTCACGCGGCGAAAGGCACGCTCAGCGTGACGGCGAAATCCGTCAGTCACGGCGGGAAGTCGAATGCGTCAGCCATCACCCTGACCGCCCCCGGTGTGCTGACCAACAGCGGCACGCTGGTCGCGGATACACTCAGCCTCGGCAGTCAGCATGTCAGCAACAGCGGGCTGCTGCAGGGCACCCACGCGCTTGATGTGCAGACGGACTGGCTGGAAAACCTCACCGGCGGCACGCTCTATTCTGCAAAAGACCTGACGCTTGCCATCCCGCAACTGAACAACAGCGGGTTAATCACCACCGACGGTGATCTGCATCTGCACGGCAACAGCCTGACCAGCAGCGGCGAAATGAACGGTGTGAACCTGTTCAGTGACTACGCCCGCCTGGAGAACAGCGGACGGCTGCTGGCGGATAACACGCTCAGCCTGACGGCGGATGACATCAGCAACCGTGGCGTGCTGGCGGCAAAAACCACCGGCATCACCGCGAACACGCTCAGTAATACGGGCAGCGTGCAGGGCGACGATGCGCTGACGCTTAACGCACAGAACACCAGCAACGGCGGGGCGCTGGCGACAGCGGGCACGCTGAACCTCAGCGGGCAGACCCTCGATAACCAGGGCAACCTGAGTGCCACCACGCTGCTGCTGACGCTGGCGCAACAGGTGAATAACGCGGCGGACGGGCGCATTGTCGCGGACGACGTCGCCACGCTGAATGCCCCGCAACTGAGTAACAGCGGCCTGATTGCCGCGAAAAACCTGACGCTGAACAGCGCTGACATCACCAGCAGCGGCACGCTGCAGGGCACGGCGCTGCTGACCGCTTCCGGTACCACGTTCACTAACCAGCAGGGCGGCCTGCTGCTCAGTAACGGCGCGGTGTCGCTGAAAAATGACCGTCTGAACAACGCCGGGCAAATACAGGGCGACACGCTGAACCTCGCGACCGGGCAGTGGATGAACACCGGCACGGCACTCGGGCAGAATGGCCTGACCGCCACGGTCAGCGGCACGCTGGATAACCAGGGCCAGGTGGTCAGCCGGCAGGCGATGACGCTGACGGCAGATAACAGCACGAACAGCGGCGCGCTGATGGCGAAAGTGCTCGCGCTGCACGGCGATTTGCACAGCAGCGGTCTGATTCAGGGGACGGACGGGCTGACGTGGGATGGCAACACGCTGACCACTACCGCAGACGGTCAACTGGTCAGCGGCGGCAGTCTGGCACTGCAGGGTAAAACCCTGGACAACGCGGGCCGGATGCAGGGGAAAACCCTGACCGCAACGGCGGACAGCCTGCACAACAGCGGCACGGTGCAGGCGCAGGACTCGCTGAAGGTACAGGCTAGCGGCATACTCGCTAACCAGGGGCAGATGCTGAGCCAGGGCCAGGCGGATATCCGCGCGGCACAGCTGAACAACGACGGCACGCTGGCGGCAAACGACCTCGCCGTGACGGCACCGGTGATAACCAGCAACGGCATTCTGCAGGGCAATCACAGCCTGACCTTCGCCACGCAGAGCCTGTTTAATGGCCGCAACGGTCAGCTGGCAAGCGGCGGGCTGCTTGATGTAAACCTTGATACGCTGGAGAACCAGGGGCTGCTGTATGTGCAGGATGCGCTGACGCTTCGTGCCGGTAAGCTGGTGAACAGTGGCAGCCTGGAAGCGGACGCGCTGGATATCACCGCTGACAGTACACTGAGCAACAGCGGCACGCTGCTGGCACACCATGCGGCTTTGCTTCGCGCGGATGCGCTCGGCAACAGCGGACAGATTGCCGGCAACGCCGTTTCCCTGACCGGCAACACGCTGACCAACAGCGGCCTGATTCAGGGCGCGCAGCAGGCACAGGCGCATGCAGGCAGCATCATCAACACCGCCTCCGGTAACTGGCTTTCCGGTGGTGCGCTGACGTTTGACGGCGGCAGCCTGAGTAACGCCGGCACGCTGCAGGGCGAGACGGTTTCCCTCACCGGCACCACGCTCGACAACCGCAACCTCATCAACGGGCTGCACGGTCTGAGCGGCGTCTACAGCGGCGCACTCACCAGCGACGGGCAGATGGTCAGCGGCGGGGCGACGAACCTGCGGGCTGACGCCATCACCAGCGTCGGGCGCATCACCGGCGACACGCTGGCGCTGCATGCCGGTACGCTCGTCAATAATGGATTGTTGCAGGGGACGAACGGCCTGCGTGCGGATGCCGCCACGCTGGTCACCGGGGCGAACTCGCGCACGCTGAGCGGCGGTGATTTCACGCTGAACGCCGGGCAACTGAACACCGGGGGCACCCTGCAGGGCGGGCGGGTCAGTGTGACGGCGGATGACTGGACGTCCGGCGGTTCGCTGCTGAGCCAGGGCAGTCTGAACGCGGATGTGGCGGGCACGCTGGCACTGCCGGGTGCGCTTACCAGTCAGGGGGCGATGACGCTTCGTGCGCAGACGCTGAATAACGACGGACAACTGCTCAGCGCCGGGGACATCACCCTGCGCGGACAACAGCTCACCAACAACGGCAGCGTGCAGGGCAAAACGCTGTCGGCACATGAAAGTCGTATCACTAACAACGGCACGCTGACCGGCCTCGACAGTCTGACGCTGGATAACAGCCAGGCCACGGCGACCCTGATGGCACGGATGGCGATGGCTGCCCCGCAACTGGAGCTGATTAACGCCGGTTCGCTGCTGACGCAGGGCGCGCTGGATATCACCGCCGGGAGCGTGAACAACACCGGTACCTGGCAGGGGAATAACATCCTGCTGGCGGCGCAGTCGCTGGATAACCGCGGCGCCATTCAGAGCGCCGGGGCGCTGAACCTGCAACTGGCGGGCAATCTGACGTCCGCGGCAGGCAGCAAAATCACCGCCATGGGCACGGCGGCACTGCAGGCGCTGTCGCTGACGAATAACGGCCAGTGGGCGGCGAAAAACCTGACCCTCAGTGCCGGTTCGCTGAGCAACGGCGGTGCCATCAGCGGCAGCGACGGGCTGACCGCGACGCTCACGGGTGCGTTCACCCAGCAGGCAGGCGGGCAGCTTGCCGGCAACGGGGCGCTGAACCTGACGGCACAGCGTGTTGATAACGCCGGTACCCTCCAGGGCGGCGGCGTGACCATCAGCGCTGACACGCTGACCAACAATGCCGGTGCGCAGCTGGTCAGCGGGCAGGGGCTGACACTCACCACGCCGCAGTTGCTCAACGACGGGCTGATTCAGGGCGCGGGTGACACCCGGATTAACGCCGCCATGCAGGCGCGCAACGAGGGGAAACTGCTCTCCGGCGGGACGCTGACGCTGACCGCCCCGCAGTACACCGGCGCAGGCTGGCTGCAGGCGACGGACCTGATGCTGAATGCGGCGAACAATGCCGCGACCGGTACGCTGCTGGCTGACCGGATGACACTCACCGGCGACACCTTCACGAACCAGGGCACCACCCAGGCGAATGACCTGACGCTGAATTACCGCCAGCTCACCAACAACGGCACGCTGCTGGGCAGCCGCCAGCTGACGGTGAACGCCGCGCAGGTGAACCAGTCCGCCGCCGGCAGGCTGTTCAGCGGCGGTGACCTGCTGGTCGGTGCGACCGGGCTGAACGCGCTGGGGCAAATCGTGGCGCTCGGCAACCTGACGCTGCAGCTGGCCGATGCGTTTACCGGTAAAACCGCGCTGGCGGCGGGGAAAACCCTGAGTGTCACCAGTAACGGCGCGATAGATAACCAGAGCGTGATGCAGGGCCAGGCGGTGAACCTGAGTGCGGGCGGGCTGCTGACCAACAGCGGGCAAATCACCACCGGCAGCGGCACGAGTACGCTAAGCGGCAGCGCCATTGTGCTGAACGGCAACAGTTCGCTGCAGGGCGGCGGCGATGTGACGCTGGCGAGCCGCGGCAATATCACGGCGAACGGCTTTGCCGGCACACTCGGCAGCCTGACGCTGAGTGCGCCGGGCAGTATTGTGAACACCGCGCTGCTGTACGCGGCGAATAACCTGGCGCTGTACGCCGGCAGCATCACCAACCAGCGCGGCGATATGCTGGCAGGCAACAACCTGAGGCTGCAGCGCGACGCGGCGGGCAACGCCAACACCGAGGTGGTGAACACCTCCGGCAATATTGAAACCCGCAACGGTGATATCACCATTAATACCGGGCATCTGTTGAATCAGCGGGATGGGTTGAATGCAAATTCTGCAACGACGACGCATGACTTGATAGCAGGTATTGGCGATCAAAGGCTCAACCTTCACTATTCGCAGCTTCCTGACGGGACTTACGGGTTATTCAGCACTAACAGAACAGTGAATACCTGCGAAACCCAGGGCGGGTCATGTTCTCTCTGGAATTACACCACTATTAATGTGGCACCTCTCAAGGAATACACTGATTATAAATTTGTACTGAGTGAAACACGTACTGACGTAACCAGCAGTGGTGGCAGTTCGCGTATTGCGTCTGGCCGAAATATGAGCGTCGCAGCAGGTGTAGTGGATAACAGAGCCAGCGAAATACTCAGTACAGGGAACATGGCTTTACAAGGGACGCAGCTTAATAACCAAAGCTGGCAAAACAGCATAACCACAGATGCCATCGTATATAAATACGCATCTGATACCTATGCCAGTAGCCCTTATACGGGCGGCCCAATAAAAGAGCACAACAGCAACCTTATTTCCTATAACCTGACCATTCCCTACATCCTACAGGGCCATGAAATAACCACCACCCAGGGACAGCTTTACCGCGCTGTTATCCAGGCCGGTGGCAATGTCAGCGCCAGCTTCAGCAGCAATATCAGCAACACCAGTACGACCGCGAATGCCGGTGGCGTCAGCGGCACCATCACCGCTCCATCACTGAATACCCTGAGCAATCAGAGTATTGGCGGTAGCGTGGCAAAACAGACGCTCGCCGCAGGGCCGGTGACCGTCAACTCACCGCAGTGGCAGGACCAACTGCACAACGCCCTGCAGCAGATTAACGGCGGCGGCGCGCTGGATAATGCCAGCGCAAATGGTGCCGCGCTGACAAACATCGGCAGCCAGCAGAAAGGCAGCGCCAGCCTTGGCAGCGCGGGCAGCCTTGGCAGCGCGGGCAGCCTGGCGAGCGCAGGCGTCACCAGTGCTGTACTGAAAAATACCAGCACTGGCGCGCTCGACGCGCATCAGGGGAAATCCGTTGATACCAGCGCGTACCCGCTGCCGTCCGGCAACAGCGGCTACTTTGTGGTGTCGGCTAACCCGAAAAGCCCGTACCTCATCACCGTTAACCCGAAACTCGACGGGCTTGGCCAGTTAGATCCGGCGCTGTTTGGCGATCTGAACAAACTGCTCGGCGTCACGCCGTCAGCCGCCCCGCGTGAAACCAGCAGCACTTATACCGATGAGAAGCAGTTTCTCGGCTCCGCCTATATGCTGGATCGCATCAAACTTAACCCGGATCACGATTACCGCTTCCTCGGTGATGCGGCGTTTGACACACGCTATGTCAGTAACGTCGTGCTGAACCAGACCGGTAACCGCTACCTGAACGGCATCGGTTCCGATCTCGACCAGATGCGTTACCTGATGGATAACGCCGCTAACACGCAGCAGTCGCTGGGGCTGCAGTTTGGCGTGGCGCTCAATGCCGATCAAATCGCCGCGCTCGACCACAGCATCCTGTGGTGGGAAAGCGCCACCATCAATGGCGAAACGGTGATGATCCCGAAAGTCTACCTGTCGCCAAAAGATGTCACGGTCAATAACGGCAGTGTGATTGCCGGGAACAATGTCAGCCTCGAAGGGGGCAATGTCACCAACACCGGCGGCACGCTGCTGGCGCGAAACAACCTCAGCGTGGAGAGCGACGGGGCCATTACCAACAGCAACGATGCGCTGATGAAAGCGGGCGGCAACGTCAGTCTCAGCGCCATTGGCGATATCAGCAACCTCAGCTCCACCATCAGCGGCAAAACCGTGGCGCTGGAGAGTCTCGACGGCAGCATTAATAACGTCACGCTGGCCGATCAGTTCTCGCTGGATGCGAAAAGCAAACGCGGCTCGGTCAGCCTCAAAAACACCACGCTTGGCACTATCGCCAGCATTACCGCCAGCGATGGCCTGTCGCTGGCAGCGGGTAAAGATATCACCCTGACCGGCGCCACGCTGAAAGCGGGCGGCGATGTGCTGATGGATGCCGGTGGCAATATCGCCGTTAACGCGATTCAGAAAAATGACGCGTACAGCCAGTCCGGTTTTAATGCGGGTTATCTCCGTCAGACGGCCACCAGCCGCGAGCAGGTGTCGTATCAGGGAAGTGGTATCACGGCCGGTGGCAACCTTGCCATGCAGGCGGGTAACGACCTGACGCTCAGCGCCAGCGATGTCAGCGCCGGGAAAAACGCGAAGCTGTCGGCAGGCAACGATCTGAACCTTGACGCGCAGCAGACCCGCAACAACACCCGCAACGGCAAAAGCGAAAGCCACAGCACCGGCCTCGATCGCACTACCGTCAGCGTGGGCAATAACCTGATACTCACCGCAGGTCACGACATCAACTCGCACGCCGCCGGGCTGGCGGCTGAACAGCAGGTCGGCATGCAGGCGGGGCGCGACGTCAATCTGCTGGCCGAAGCCACCACCCAGGGCGACAGCTACAAAGCCAGCAAGAAAACGGTGATCAACGAGCAGGTGCGCCAGCAGGACACTGAAATCGCCAGCGGCACGGGAACCACAATCCTCGCCGGACGCGATATGAACGCCGAAGCCGCGCAGGTCAATGCGAAAGGCGATATCGGCGTGCAGGCCGGACGCGACATCAATCTGACCACCGCCACCGAAAGCGATTATCGCTACAAGGAAGAGACCAAAACCAAAAGCGGTTTCCTCAGTAAAACCAAAACGCACACCATCTCTGAGCAGAGCGCCACGCGCGAAGCCGGAACGCTGCTGAGCGGCGATAACGTGACGGTGAAATCCGGCAATGACCTGCTGGTGAAAGGCTCATCCGTGGTGGGTGACGGCGATGTGGCGCTCAGTGCGGGCCACAATGTTGATATCACCGCCGCCACCAACACCGACTCGAACTGGCAGTTTAAGGAGAAGAAAAAGAGCGGCCTGATGGGCTCCGGTGGGATCGGTTTCACCATCGGTTCCAGCAAAACCAAACAGGATCTGAAAGAGAAAGGCACCACCCAGAGCCAGAGCACGAGCACTGTGGGCAGTAACGGCGGCGATGTGACGGTCACTGCGAGTAATCAACTGCATGTTGGCGGCTCAGACCTTATCGCCAAAAACGATCTCGCCCTGAGCGGCGACAGCGTGGTTATCGACCCCGGTCACGACAAACGCACCACCGATCAGAAATTCGAGCAGAAAAGCAGTGGGCTGACGCTGGCGCTCTCCGGCGCGGTGGGCGATGTGGTGAATACGGCTGCCTCCACGGCGATGGCGGCAAAAGATCAGAGTGACGGTCGCCTCGCGGCATTGCAGGGCACCAAAGCCGTGCTCTCCGGTATTCAGGCCTCACAGGCTTCACGTCTGGCGGCGGCGAAATCCGGCTCTGATGATGCAACCAAGAACGGCTCCTTTGGCGTGATGGTTTCCATCGGCGGGCAGTCGTCGAAATCCACGTCGCATTCCGAGCAGGATACCACCACCGGCAGCACGCTTAACGCAGGTAACGATCTCACCATCTCCGCCACCGGCAAAGGCAATGCCGCCAACAGCGGTGATATTACGGTTGCAGGCAGTCAGCTTAAAGCCGAGAAAGACCTCACCCTCGAAGCGGCTCGAGACATCACCCTGACGGGCGCAGCAGATACGCAGAAAACCACCGGCAGCAACTCCAGCAAGGGCGGCTCGATTGGCGTCGGCATTACTGCCGGGCCGAATGGCGCCGGGTTTATGGTGTCGGCCAGCGCGAATGCGGGCAAAGGCGGTGAAAAAGGCAACGGCACCACATGGAATGAGACCACGCTGGATGCCGGGCAGAACATCTCCCTGAAGAGCGGTCGCGATACGTTGCTTCAGGGCGCGCAGGTTAATGGCGATAAAGTCACAGCCGATGTCGGGCGTGACCTGACGCTGAGCAGCCTGCAGGACAGCAATAACTACAACAGCAAGCAGCAGAACGTCAGCGGCGGGCTGAGTTACACCTTTGGAGCGGGCGGCGGGCTGGGGGCCAGCTTCAGCTACAGCCGCGACAAAATGAAGAGCAATTATGACTCGGTGCAGGAGCAGACCGGGATCTTCGCGGGCAAGGGTGGCTTTGATGTCACGGTGGGCAACCACACGCAACTGGACGGCGCAGTGCTTGCCAGCCGGGCGGACGCTGACAAAAACCGGCTCGATACCGGCACGCTGGGCTTCGCTGATATCAACAACAAAGCGGATTTCAAAACGGAACATCAGGGTGCCGGGTTCAGCACCAGCGGCAGTATGGTCGGCAATGTGCTCGGGAATATGGCCAATGTCATGCTGGCAGGCATGAACGGTAAGGGTCACGCCGAAGGCACCACGCAGTCGGCGGTGGCCGACGGCACGATTGTGATCCGCGACAAGGCTGGCCAGCAGCAGAATGTCGCCACGCTGAGCCGCGATACCGAACATGCCAACGGCAGCATCGACCCGATATTCGACAAGGAAAAAGAGCAGCGGCGTCTGCAGACCGCACAGATGATCGGCGAGATCGGCACGCAGGTCGCGGATATTGTGCGGACCGAAGGGAATATTACAGCGACGAAAAAAGCCAACGAACGAATGGCAACAGCGACGGATGGCGACCGTGTCGCGGCTATCAAAGAGCTGGAGAAGGACAAAAAAGAGGTCACGGATAAAACCATCCAGGACCAGATGTATCAGACGTTCTATAACGATGAATTTACCAAATCGGGTATGGGGACAGGGCAAAGCACCCAACGTGCGATCACGGCAGCAACGGCGGTCATGCAGGCGCTGGCTGGCGGAGATATTAAAGCCGCGATAGCTGGAGGTGCCGCGCCATATATTGCCAATGCTATCGCCAGTGCGATCCCGGAAAAGGATATTAAGGGACGAGTGCTGGCTCATGCAGTTGTGAACGCCGCACTTGCTGCGGCAATAGGTAAAGACGCGGCCTCAGCAGCGACCGGAGCTGCGGTGGGCGAGCTTGCCGGTAGGATCGCGAAGGATGGTTTTGGTAAAAACACATCTGAACTGAGTGAGGAAGAGAAACAAACAGTGTCAGCGCTGGCGACACTGGCTTCGGGGCTTGCTGGCGGACTGGTGGGAGATAACAGTGCGAGTGTGATAACTGCGGCACAAGCGGGTAAGACAACTGTTGAGAATAATGTGCTGAGTACCAATCAACTGAGTGGGTTTGCCGAGAGAGCCAGAACCTGCCAGGGAGCTAGTTGCGAAGCCGTTATTAGAGACATGATCACGCTCAATGCAGAGCAGCAGGTCGATATAGCAACCCTTTGCACAACGGCTCCAAAGCAATGCAAGGAGAAGTTTGGCTATCTGGTTGAGCAGTGGCCAGCATTCGACGCAATGATCAAACATATGGCTGCGGATGGCACGTTACCCGATGATTTCAGGGATGCTCTGACACCTATGTATGCCCAAGGCATTGAAGCCCAAGGCATTTTAGCGAATTCTGGCTGGACCGAACGGTTTGAAGCCATGGGGGCTAATAAGGAAGTTGCACAGGCCATGGCGGCGACTCTGCCATTGTTAATTGGCGGGGCTAAAGGCGCTAGAGGTTCGAAAAACCCAACAACGGGTAATGGTTCGGCAATTCCTGAAGTTACAACCCCCGGGGGCGTTGGCGCAACGGTGAATTCTGCGAAGCCTGTATGGTTGCAGGATCTTCAGGCTGGTAATAAGTTTAACTTAGAGCAGTATAAAAATTATCCATACAAAGAACTGTATGTGAACAAACCCAACGGAAACGGTTATTATCGTCTAGATTCGTATAACCCAACTACAGGTGAGATAGTGTCACGTAAGTTCACACAATTTGCTGATATCAAAGAGGCGACGGCGACCAGTTACATTCGGGAAGCTGTGAATAAGTATCCTGCAGGCGCGACCATTGCTAAAGTCCCATCAAGTGGGGCATTGGCTGGCGATACGCTGCGTGGGACTAATATTTTAGAAGTTCCTCCTCAGGTAAAACCCATTCCACAAGCGGTTTTGAATGCAGCAGATAAGGCTGGAGTGGTAATACGTGATACAAATGGGAAAGTTTATCAATGAAGCAAGATATATTTTATTGTAAATCTTGGTTTAGGGCAAAAAACAAACCAATAGATATATGGTTAGAAAAGAAAGCATATAAAAAACATATTGCTGGTGAGTCTTATACCGCACTCATTGGTTCAGACTCTACACCATCATGTTTCATTGAAGTAATGAAAAGCAAAGGATGGGTTGGGGTAAGTTTTCTAAATGAGAAATTACAAGAGTATTTGCTATACAATTTTAAAATAATTGATGACGATCGTTTGTTTTTATCAATGGCTATTTATCGAGAGTTTGCTGAGCGTGATGGAGAAGGTGCAGGTATATTGAATGTGTTGCATGGTACTACATATATTTTTAACGAAGATGGTAGCACTGTAGTAAGAGAAGAACAGTTCCATCCTTATAAACTAGAAGAGAGTCAAACAATGGTCGATGTGGCAGGGAATTATGATACATTCCCCGATTTT
Source organism: Kosakonia sp. YIM B13588 (assembly GCF_042788165.1). Taxonomy (NCBI): domain Bacteria; kingdom Pseudomonadati; phylum Pseudomonadota; class Gammaproteobacteria; order Enterobacterales; family Enterobacteriaceae; genus Kosakonia; species Kosakonia sp. YIM B13588. The sequence goes on from NZ_JBHZPO010000014.1 coordinate 146,476, forward strand.
GGTGAGTATGATTCTTTGATTCGAAAGGAAAGGTAAGAAATCGCTAATCTTTAAAAGAGTCTCAAATCATTATGGAGGTTTTTACTATTATCCAGGTGGGCTTTCCCGGCTTGATAAATTACAGTTTTACCATATGCATCTCTGCCCATTCTGGACTGACCCCGCCCCGGTAGACATTTCCTGTCCTCACGACGAGGCCTGTTCAAAGGTCTCCGGACTGACGCCGCCGAGGTGGCTGTGAGCAGTAAACGTTATTCCGAAGAGTTTAAAGTTGAATCGATAAAATCGATTGTTGATCGCGGCTAAGCCATTGCAATTATTGCTACCCGTTTTGATATCATCACGGACAGTCTTTTTGCATGGGTAAAAAGTAGGGCCCTGATTCATTTGACCTGCTCCCCGTTGATTAATACACCACGATGTTAGTAATGTCTTCATAAGCCACATGAGGACATCCCCATGAAG
>NZ_JBHZPO010000015.1:0-110494 GCF_042788165.1 Kosakonia sp. YIM B13588
AGAAGTGAAACGCCGTAGCGCCGATGGTAGTGTGGGGTCTCCCCATGCGAGAGTAGGGAACTGCCAGGCATCAAACAAGTGAAGAGGCCATCCTGACGGATGGCCTTTTTGTGTTTTTGCGCAGTTAAACTCCCGCCCAGCGATGCCGGTTTTTTGTTTTAAATTCCGGCCAGAACGCTTCATGTGATACAGGCAGTAAGTACCCATAAATTAATCCACTTGCCTGAGCCAGCGCATAATAAACGTTACTATCTGCTCAATATCATTCAGATTTAGTATCGGCACACCATGCATCAGAGGGATATCACTGGCAATGGCGATAACATGCTCGTCCAGCATCAACTCCGCTAAATCATGACCACAGTCATGCCGCCAGAGCAGAATTTTGGGCACAGCCTCGTGTTTAAAACCCTCGATCAGTACCAGATCCAGCTTTGTTGCATCCATTCTGCTAACCAGATATGCCAAATCCAACTCGGCCTCATCCGGCGTTTCTGTCATTAATGCCCAGCGTTGCGAACTGGCAACCAATGTTTGCGCCGCACCTGCTTTACGTAATTCGTAGCTGTCTTTACCAGGCTTATCAACATCCATATCGTGATGGGTATGTTTGATTAACCCGAGGCGAATACCTTGTTCACAGAGAGCTGGAATCAACTTCTTAAGTAGCGTCGTTTTACCGGTTCCGCTCCAGGCGGCAATGGCGAGTAATGGGATCATGTTCTCTCCTGCCAGTGCGCGAGATCATCAGGGGTGTTCACATTGGCGAAGGCGGATTTCACATCACTAAAATCAACCGCATGCCCTCCTGCTCGTCGCATAAATACCATCACCCGACGTTCGCCGCTGGCGAGATAGTCCCGCAAAAATGGTAAAACGCTGCGATGTACCAGAGCAATTGCCGGGTGATCTCTCTCGCCATCATTAACCCACATTGCTGGCGCATTATGCTGCCGGTTCTTTTGTAACCGCGTCATAAGATCCGTTGGTATACGTGGCGTATCGCACGGGCAAAACAAAAACCACTCCTCGTCGCTTTGCTGCATAACGGAGAGAATTCCCGCTAGAGGGCCGGGAAAATCATCCAGCGTATCTGTAAGGACCGGTAAGCCACTGGTGCGATAAATTTCAAGGTTTCGATTAGCGCTGATAACTAAGCTGGTTACCTGTGGTGCCAGCCGTTCGGCAACATGTTGCCACAGCGGTTTGCCATTTAATTCCTGCAACCCTTTATCTTTTCCACCCATCCGCGAGGCTTTTCCTCCCGCCAGCACCACACCTGTTACTGCACTACTGTCTGTCACCCTTATCGCCTCTTTTATTGTGGGTTTTACCCTGCTAACGTGTCTGTACCCAGAGTAAGGAGCACGATTATGAAATGTAAACGCCTGAATGAAGTTATCGAACTTCTCCAGCCTGCATGGCAAAAAGAACCAGAGCTTAATTTAGTGCAATTTTTGCAGAAACTGGCGCAAGAGTCAGGTTATCAAGGCGACCTTGTGGATTTAAGTGATGACATCCTGATCTATCATTTGAAAATGCGCGACTCCTCGAAAGATGCCGTGATCCCAGGCATTCAGAAAGATTATGAAGAGGATTTTAAAACCGCGCTGTTGCGCGCGCGTGGCGTAATTAAAGAGTAAAAGCTTGTAAGCGGCGCAACCGAATACGCTACGAAATGATATCCTGAATTATTCGTCGTATTTTCGGATCCCAGGATGACCTGCAACGCCTTTACCTTCCAGACATTACACCCGGATACCATTATGGATGCGCTGTTTGAGCAGGGGATCCGGGTGGATTCCGGGCTTACCCCGCTCAACAGCTATGAAAACCGCGTTTATCAATTTCAGGATGAAGATCGCAAACGTTATGTGGTGAAGTTTTACCGCCCGGAGCGTTGGTCTGCAGAACAAATCCGTGAAGAGCATGAATTTGCTTTAGATTTGCAACGTGATGACATGCCGGTCGCGGCGCCGCTCGCTTTCAATAATCAAACCTTACTTACCCATCAGGACTTCTTTTTCGCTGTTTTCCCAAGCGTTGGTGGCCGTCAGTTTGAAGCCGACAACCTGGATCAAATGGAGTGGGTAGGCCGCTACCTGGGTCGTATGCATCAAACCGGCAGTAAGAAGCGTTTTACAAGCCGTCCGGAAATAGGCGTGAAAGAATATTTGATTGAGCCACGCCAACTCTTTGAAACATCAACGCTCATTCCTTCTGGTTTAAAAGATGAATTTTTGCGCGCAGCCGATAAGCTTATCGATGCTGTGATGGCGCAATGGCATAACCGTTTTAATTTTTTGCGTCTGCATGGTGATTGCCATGCAGGGAATATTCTCTGGCGAGACGGGCCAATGTTCGTTGATTTAGACGATGCCCGTAATGGCCCCGCCGTACAGGATCTGTGGATGTTGCTACACGGCGATAAAGCTGAGCAGCGCATGCAGCTGGAGATGATCGTTGAGGCCTACGAAGAATTCAGTGAATTCGACATGACCGAGCTCGGGTTAATCGAGCCGCTACGCGCCATGCGCCTGGTTTATTATCTGGCATGGCTGATTCGTCGCTGGGACGATCCGGCATTTCCCAAAAATTTCCCATGGCTAAGCAGTGAAGATCACTGGCACAGACAAACATTGATTTTTCTTGAACAGGTGAAAGTTCTTCAAGAACCACCTTTAGCATTAACACCAATGTATTAAATGGAGAGAGTTAACCATGAAGAAAATTTGGCTGGCGCTGGCAGGAATGATTCTGGCTTTTAGCGCCTCAGCAGCACAACCGACAGACGGTAAGCAATTTATTACGCTTGATAAGCCAGTGGCGGGCGAGCCGCAGGTGCTTGAGTTCTTCTCGTTTTATTGCCCGCACTGCTATGATTTCGAGCAAGTTTGGCATATTGCTGACGCGGTGAAGAAGAAGCTGCCAGAGGGCACAAAAATGACCAAATACCACGTGGAATTCTTAGGTCCACTGGGTAAAGAGATGACGCAGGCGTGGGCTGTGGCCATGGCGCTTGGTGTGGAGGATAAAATCACCTCTCCGCTGTTTGAAGCGGTGCAGAAAACACAGACCGTACAGTCTGTTGCTGATATTCGCGATGTCTTCATCAGCGCGGGTGTGAAAGGCGAAGAGTATGATGCTGCGTGGAACAGCTTCGTGGTGAAATCGCTGGTTGCTCAGCAAGAAAAAGCGGCTGCGGATTTACAACTTCAGGGCGTTCCGGCCATGTTTGTTAACGGGAAATACCAGGTTAACCAGCAGGGTATGGACGGCAGTAGCCTGGACGCCTTCGTGCAGGACTATGCAAACACCGTGAAATATCTGGTTGAGAAGAAATAAAAATAACGCCGGTCACTGACCGGCGTTTTTGTATTCTGCTTTGATGGTATCAATCAGTTCGTCTTTCCCAAGCCACAGTTTATTCAGCCACTGCTGGAAACTCCGTTTAAAATTCTTATCGTTAACGTAGTCTCCGTGTAACGCTTCATCCACCGACAATAAATTGACTCGCACGACAATACGCGTCAGCTTACCGCTGAGCATATCAAAGAACGGCGTCCGGTCGTTTTCCGGATAACAGAGCGTAATATCAAGCAATTTATCGAACTGTTTACCCAATACATTTAGCGCCATGGCAACACCAGCTGCTTTTGGCGATAGCAGGTTTTTGAAAGAAGAGCGTGTTTGTTGGCGTTTTTCTTCCGTAAAGCGCGAGCCTTCAACAAAGTTCACAATGGTGGTCGGGTGAAAGCGAAATTTCTCGCATGAGCGGCGCGTGGTTTCTACATCTTTACCCCGACGTTCAGGGTGACGAATCAAATAACTTCTGGAGTAACGGCGCATAAAAGGCATATCCAGCGCCCAGCAAGCAAGGCCAATAAAAGGTACCCACGCCAGTTGCTGTTTAAGAAAATATTTGTTCATGGGAATATGTTTACGAAACAACACGCATAACACCACAATATCCGCCCAGCTATGATGATTGCAGATCAGCAAATACCAGTTCTTCTTATCCAGCCCTTCCAGCCCCTCAACATCCCATTTTAAATAAGGGTTGAGGTGCAATAGCAATGAAAGCCCTTCGCACCAGCAATACATCATAAAATTGCAAAACGTTGAGATCGCGCGCCATACCGCAGGAACGGGAATTAACAGCTTGAGCATTCCGGCGATAATTATGGGCACGGAGCAAACAATGGTAACCAATATGGTGAGCAGGACACTCAAAAATAGAGTGGTTACCGCAAGAAATCTCGACATAGTTATATTATTCAGAAAGTTAGCTGCCAAAAAGCACACTAAAAAAGCGCAAGGCGCAGATCTTAACAGAAAATAGTTATCACGAATGCTTAAAGCTTGCTGGTAATACCTGAGCAATTATTGGTAATAAATCAAATCAAAATTACTTATATCCACACAGCGTAAATTGCTGGCAAAAAGCAACAATGATCATCTTTTATAATATAACCTATTGAATATAAATGGTTTGTATAATCCTACGATCGGCGTAATGGCACAAAAGTCCAGCCTGATAAAAACTATTCACAAACTTATCCACAGGATGTTTATGCGAGCGATCCCGACGATCGCGAAATCTTTTCGGCATTTTCCGCGAAAAACTCATGTTTTCTCCCTGTCTGTGGCATCCTTTAACCATAATTTGATAAACAGGCATGGACATCATGGTTCAGATCCCAGAAAACCCACTTATCCTTGTTGACGGCTCGTCTTACCTATATCGCGCGTATCATGCGTTTCCGCCATTGACTAACAGCGCTGGTGAACCTACTGGTGCTATGTATGGCGTGCTCAACATGTTGCGCAGCCTGATTTTGCAATACCAGCCGACACATGCCGCGGTGGTGTTTGATGCGAAAGGCAAAACCTTCCGTGATGAACTGTTTGAGCATTACAAATCTCATCGCCCGCCAATGCCGGACGATTTGCGTGCGCAAATTGAACCGCTGCACACTATGGTAAAAGCGATGGGATTGCCGTTACTGGCGGTCTCTGGCGTTGAAGCGGATGATGTCATCGGCACGCTGGCGCGCGAAGCCGAAAAGGTTGGCCGGCCGGTGTTGATAAGCACCGGTGATAAAGATATGGCGCAGCTGGTGACGCCAAATATTACGCTTATCAATACTATGACCAACACGATCCTCGGCCCGGATGAAGTCGTCACAAAATATGGCGTCCCGCCGGAGTTAATTATCGATTTCCTCGCCCTGATGGGTGACTCCTCAGATAACATTCCAGGTGTGCCAGGCGTTGGCGAGAAAACAGCGCAGGCGCTGCTACAAGGGCTGGGCGGTCTGGATACGCTCTATACCGAATCGGATAAAATCGCCGGGCTCACCTTCCGCGGTGCGAAAACCATGGCGGCGAAACTTGAGCAGAATAAAGAGGTGGCCTACCTCTCTTACCAGCTGGCCACGATTAAAACGGATGTCGAACTCGAGCTGACCTGCGAACAGCTGGAAGTTCAGCAGCCTGCGGCGCAAGCGCTCCTGGAGCTTTTTAAGAAATATGAATTCAAACGCTGGAGCGCAGATGTAGAAGCGGGCAAATGGCTCCAGGCGAAAGGCGATAAACCGGCGGCAAAACCGCAGGAAACCATTGAGATTGAGGCAGAAGCTGATATTCCCGCAGCCGCGCTGTCGGCGGAAAATTACGTCACCATTCTCGATGAAGAGACGTTGCAAACATGGATCGGCAAACTGAAAAGCGCACCGCTCTTTGCGTTCGATACTGAAACCGACAGCCTCGATAATATCAGCGCCAATCTGGTTGGCCTCTCCTTTGCGACCGAACCGGGTATCGCGGCTTATGTGCCGGTTGCGCATGATTATCTTGATGCACCGGATCAAATCCCGCGTGAGCGCGTGCTGGAATTACTGAAACCGCTGCTGGAAGATGAAAATGCCCGTAAAGTGGGGCAGAACCTCAAATATGATCGCGGCGTGCTGGAAAATTACGGCATTGAACTGCGCGGCATTGCCTTCGATACCATGCTGGAATCCTACATACTGGATAGCGTCGCCGGTCGTCATGACATGGACAGCCTCTCCGAGCGCTGGCTGAAGCACAAAACGATCACCTTCGAAGAGATCGCCGGTAAAGGTAAAAACCAATTAACGTTTAATCAGATCGATCTCGAACAGGCCGGGCGTTATGCAGCGGAAGACGCCGATGTCACGCTGCAACTGCATCTAAAGATGTGGCCGGAGCTGCAAAATAATGCCGGGCCGCTGAACGTCTTTCAGAACATTGAAATGCCGCTGGTGCCGGTAATTTCGCGTATTGAGCGTAATGGCGTCAATATTGATCCCGCCGTCTTACACAAGCACTCCGAAGAGTTGACGCTGCGCCTGGCGGAACTGGAGAAAAAGGCGCATGAAATTGCGGGCGAACCGTTTAACCTCTCGTCAACCAAGCAGCTGCAAACCATTCTGTTTGAGAAGCAAGGCATTAAACCGCTGAAGAAAACACCTGGTGGCGCGCCGTCGACTTCAGAAGAGGTGCTCGAAGAGCTCGCGCTGGATTACCCGCTGCCAAAAGTTATTCTCGAACATCGTGGGTTGGCGAAGCTGAAATCGACCTATACCGATAAGCTGCCGCTGATGATTAACCCGAAAACCGGGCGTGTGCATACTTCGTATCATCAGGCTGTGACGGCAACGGGCCGTTTATCTTCGACCGATCCGAACCTGCAAAATATTCCGGTGCGTAATGAGGAAGGCCGCCGTATCCGCCAGGCCTTTATCGCGCCGAAAGATTACGTCATTGTCTCGGCGGACTACTCGCAAATTGAGCTGCGTATTATGGCGCACCTGTCACGCGACAAAGGCCTGCTGTCTGCATTTGCAGAAGGTAAAGACATTCACCGCGCAACGGCGGCAGAAGTGTTTGGTTTGCCACTGGAAAGTGTCAGTAACGAGCAGCGCCGCAGCGCGAAAGCGATCAACTTTGGGCTGATTTACGGCATGAGCGCCTTTGGTTTATCGCGTCAGCTCAATATCCCGCGTAAAGAGTCGCAGAAGTACATGGATCTCTACTTCGAACGTTATCCTGGCGTGCTGGAATATATGGAGCGTACCCGCGCACAGGCGAAAGATCGTGGCTATGTTGAAACTCTGGATGGGCGTCGTCTTTACCTGCCGGATATCAAATCCAGCAATGGAGCCAGACGAGCCGGTGCGGAACGTGCGGCGATCAATGCTCCCATGCAGGGAACGGCAGCGGACATCATTAAACGCGCCATGATCGCTGTAGATAGCTGGCTGCAAAGCGAGAAACCGCGCGTGCGGTTGATCATGCAGGTGCACGATGAACTGGTGTTTGAAGTGCATAAAGATGATGTTGAGGCCGTGTCGAAAAAGATCCATGAATTGATGGAGAGCAGCACCAAACTGGATGTGCCGTTGCTGGTGGAAGTCGGAAGTGGTCAAAACTGGGATCAAGCGCACTAAGTGTTCGGTGGGTAAAGGGCTTTTTCTGTAAGTAAGCAACAAATCACCGTGAGTTTTGTGACAATCATTAGAATTCCCTATGTAAAAATTGAAAAGAAATTACAAAAAGTGCTTTGTCCGGATCTAAAAAGGGAGTAGAGTTATTCGCGTAGGGTACAGAGGTAAGATGTTCTATCTTTCAGACCTTTTACTTCACGTAATCGGATTTGGCTGAATATTTAGCCGCCCCAGTCAGAAATGACTGGGGCGTTTTTTATTGTGCGAAAGAAAGAAAAAGCGCGGCGAATGCCACGCTTGATATGAAGGTTACTCGCCCGTTTCTTCTTCCACTGGCGGCAGGTTATTGAACCAGCCATCCAGCTTCTCACGTAGTTTATCCACGCCTTGTTTTTTCAGCGACGAGAAGGTTTCAACCTGGACTTCGCCGTTAAAGGCAAGCACAGCTTCACGCACCATATTCAGTTGCGCTTTCCGCGCGCCGCTGGCCAGTTTATCCGCCTTGGTCAGCAGTACCAGCACTTGCAGATTGCTCTCGACAGCCCACAGGATCATCTGCTGATCAAGATCTTTCAGCGGATGGCGAATATCCATCAGCACCACTAAACCTTGCAGGCATTGGCGTTTTTCGAGGTATTCACCCAGCGCGCGTTGCCATTTGAGTTTCATCTCTTCCGGCACTTCCGCGTAGCCATAACCCGGCAAGTCGACAAGACGTTTGCCATCAGCGACTTCAAACAAGTTAATCAGCTGCGTACGGCCGGGCGTTTTCGAGGTTCGCGCCAGGTTTTTCTGGTTGGTCAGGGTATTAAGTGCGCTCGATTTACCTGCGTTGGAGCGGCCAGCAAAAGCCACTTCAATGCCGGTATCGGCGGGTAAGTGGCGAATATCAGGCGCACTGGTGACAAAGTGCGTCTGTTGGTAATTCCAGTTAGTCAAAATGGTCGTCTCCATCGTCAAAGCATGCGGCGATTATACCTGAACCCACGCAAAAGGCTGTTTTTCTCGCCAGAAACTCTGCTGTGAGCCATTACCGCGCGATCTGTAAGATATTTGCCCTTTTCGTTATGCGAACTTTCGGAGAAATTGCAGATTAAAAAATGTCTAAAAGTTATCTAATCAAAGGGTTATGTATATAGAATTTTCTTAAACTGCGGGTTCTGGCGCTTTTCCTGCTTGTCAGTTTAGCTCAGAAGGGTAAAGTAACCCACCAAGGCCGGATGCTGCTTGTGGAAGGATAACTCACGGAATGAGGGGTCAGGAGCGCCAGGAGGCGAAGACCGGAGACTAACGTCAGAAGACGTTGAACAAGGAAAAGGAACCGTAACAGGGAACGTTCTACGCTAACGGATAAACAGGGCAAGTTGATAGCGAACACGGAATGTAAAACCCATTACGGGTGAAGGGTCAAGAAAAAAGGCGACAGTTTGCACTGTCGCCTTTTTTCTTTGCTTGCTTTCTGCTAGATTCCGCCGCAATTCTATACTGATGAAAAACGACTTAAGACCACTAATATGAAAAAACCGTCCACCAATCCGCGCGGTAAAGTGCGCCGTAAAACCCGTGAAGAGTTAAATCAGGAAGGCCGCGATCGTAAGCGTGAGAAAAAGCACCGCGGTAATGTTTCAGGCAGCCGTGCGAACGGTGGCGACGGTGCTTCTGGCTCCGGAAGGGGTAAACAGCAAAAAGATCCGCGTATTGGCAGTAAAAAACCGATCCCGCTGGGTGTCACCGACACGCCGGTCAACAAGCAGCACAAACCTAAGAGCGAGAAACCTATGCTTTCACCGCAGGCTGAGCTGGAAATGCTGGAAACGGATGAGCGCCTGGACGCGCTACTGGAACGTCTGGAAGAGGGGGAAACCCTGAGTGCTGACGATCAGGCGTGGGTCGATGCCAAACTGGACCGCATTGATGAGCTGATGCAGAAACTCGGCCTCTCTTACGATGATGACGAAGAAGAGGAAGAAGAAGGCAAAGAAGATATGATGCGTCTGCTGAAGGGCGGCAACTAATCCTTTTCTATGGGGCTTTCTGTCCTGCTTATAACCCTTCCGGTTATATGTTATCTGGTGTGGTTATTCGTTAAACTACAGCGGTTGTCGCGGCGCAAATTGTGGCTGCGCAACCGGCTTATGACCCGAAACGAGGTCAGGCCGGGCCGCCGGAACCGCCAGCGGCGTCATCGGAAGGAGTAAACAATGTCTGAGCAAGTCATCGACTGGGATCTGGCCCTGATCCAGAAATATAACTATTCCGGGCCGCGTTACACCTCATATCCCACCGCGCTGGAGTTTTCCGACGCTTACGGCGAAGACGATTTTCGCCAGGCTGTGGTGCGTTACCCTGAGCGACCGCTGTCGCTGTATGTGCATATCCCGTTCTGTCACAAGCTGTGCTACTTCTGCGGCTGCAATAAGATTGTCACCCGCCAGCAGCATAAAGCCGATCAGTATCTGGACGCGCTTGAGCAGGAAATTATTCACCGCGCGCCGCTATTTTCAGGTCGCCACGTCAGCCAGTTGCACTGGGGCGGCGGTACACCGACCTATCTGAACAAAGCGCAAATCAGCCGTCTGATGAGCCTGCTGCGCGGTCATTTTGCGTTTGATGCTGATGCGGAAATCTCGATCGAAGTTGATCCACGCGAAATCGAACTGGATGTGCTCGATCATCTGCGTAGCGAAGGCTTTAATCGCCTGAGTATGGGCGTGCAGGATTTCAACAAAGAGGTTCAGCGTCTGGTCAATCGCGAGCAGGATGAAGAATTTATCTTCGCGCTGCTCAATCACGCCCGCGATATTGGTTTTACCTCGACCAATATTGACCTGATTTACGGCCTGCCAAAACAGACGCCGGAAAGCTTCGCTTTCACGTTACAGCGCGTGGCGGCGCTTAGCCCGGATCGCCTGAGCGTCTTCAACTACGCGCATTTGCCGACATTGTTCGCCGCGCAGCGCAAAATCAAAGACGCTGATTTGCCTACAGCGCAGCAGAAACTCGATATTTTGCAGCAAACCATCGCTTCGCTGACTGGCTCCGGTTACCAGTTTATTGGCATGGATCACTTTGCCCGCCCGGACGATGAGCTGGCTATTGCTCAGCGTGAAGGTGTACTGCACCGTAATTTCCAGGGGTACACCACGCAGGGCGACAGCGATCTGCTGGGGTTGGGCGTTTCTGCCATTAGCATGATCGGCGACAGCTACGCGCAAAACCAAAAAGAGCTGAAGCACTATTATCAGCAAGTGGACGAGCGCGGAAATGCGCTGTGGCGCGGTATCGCGTTAACCCGTGATGACTGTATTCGCCGCGATGTGATCAAAGGGCTGATTTGCAATTTCCGCCTTGAGTTCGATGCGGTGGAACGCGCCTGGGATCTCAACTTCCGTGATTATTTTGCCGAGGATTTGCGCCTGCTGGCACCGCTGGTGGAGGACGGGCTGGTGGCAATGAACGAGCAGGGATTACAGGTCACAGCGAAAGGGCGTTTGCTAATCCGCAATATCTGCATGTGTTTCGATGCTTATCTGCGGCGCAAGGCACGCTTGCAACAGTTTTCACGCGTGATTTAACGAGATGGCGCATCAAGCCTACAAAAGAAATTTTGTAGGCCTGATAAGCGCAGCATAACGCGAAGATTAGCTAAACAGCCCAACCAGCGCGGCACACAGAACAGCCGCGATGGCCGTTTGCGGTGTGTGGCTTGCCGACGCGCCAGCTTCTACGCCTGCAGTGACCACATTGATTAATGATTCCAGCATGATGACCTCTCCCATGAACGGGCAAGATCATACGTCACTGCCGGTAACAGTAAAGCGCAAAATAGCGGCAATTTGCGATCGCGGTTCATTCTTTACACTTCGCCTGCCTGTTATTCCATTCCCAGTTCTTTCAACTTACGCGTCAGGGTATTACGACCCCATCCGAGCAGCCGCGCCGCTTCCTGTTTGTGGCCCTGCGTGTGGCGCAGCGCCGTGGTCAGTAAGGTGCGCTCCATTTCGGGTTGCGCTTCTGAAAGCAGGTTTTGATGACCGGAACGCAATGCGCGATCCGCCCATTGCGCCAGCAGTGTTGCCCAACTGTCTGGCAGGCTCTGCGAAGGGCTGTCCGGCACGGTGGTTTCGAACAACTCGCCTGGCAAATCCTGAATCAACACTTCCTGGCCTGCGGCCATAACCGTTAACCAGCGGCAGGTGTTTTCCAGTTGGCGGACGTTACCCGGCCATGCCAGACGCGTTAGCGCGGTTTCGGTTTCCGGATGCAGTTGTTTCGTTTCCACACCCAGCTCACGTGCGGCGACTTGCAAAAAGTGGCGTGCTAAACGCGGAATATCTTCCCGGCGTTCGCGCAGCGGCGGCAAATGCACGCGGATCACGTTCAGGCGGTGGAACAGATCCTCACGGAATTTGCCCTCCTGAACGCGCTGTTCCAGGTTCTGGTGCGTGGCTGCGATAATGCGTACATCGACCTTCACCGGCGCATAACCGCCCACGCGATAAAACTGGCCATCGGCCAGTACGCGCAGCAAACGAGTCTGCACATCCAGCGGCATATCGCCTATTTCGTCCAGAAACAGTGTCCCGCCATCGGCTTGCTCAAACCGTCCCTGACGAATCGTATTTGCGCCAGTAAACGCCCCTTTTTCGTGACCAAACAGTTCCGATTCAATCAAATCCTTTGGAATGGCCGCCATATTGAGGGCGATAAACGGCGCTTTCACGCGCGGGCTGTGGCGATGCAGCGCATGAGCCACCAGTTCTTTACCGGTTCCCGATTCACCATTAATCAACACGCTGATCGACGAGCGTGACAGGCGACCGATAATGCGAAACACATCCTGCATCGCCGGTGCTTCGCCGATGATGTCAGTCGTCGGGCCGCTGGCCTGCACATTACGTGGCTGCTGCTGTTCCTGATAATGGCTGATCGCGCGCTCAACCAGCGCAACGGCTTCGTCGATATCAAACGGTTTGGGCAGATAATCGAATGCCCCTTGTTGATACGCGCTTACCGCTGCATCGAGATCGGAATGCGCGGTCATAATGATGACCGGGAGCATCGGATGGCGCTGTTTGATCTGTTTCAGTAACGCAAGACCATCCATCCCTGGCATACGAATATCCGAAAGCAGTACATCCGGGGTTTTGGTGGTGAGTGCATCTAGCACTTCATTGGCACTTTCAAACGTTGTACAACTCAAGCCAGCCCCGGTGAGCGCGCGTTCCAGCACCCAACGGATGGAGCTATCGTCATCAACGATCCAGACTATCCCTCGTTGCATAAACACCTCTACTTCCGAATAGGCAGAAATACCGAGAATTCGGTATGGCCTGGCCAACTGGTAAATTCAATTTTGCCAGAATGTTGATCAATCAAACTGCGTGCGATAGATAACCCAAGCCCGGTGCCGCCTTCACGTCCGCTCACCATCGGGTAGAACAAGGTATCCTGGAGATGCGACGGAATACCCGGGCCGTTATCTTCCACATCTATTCTCGCCGCGAGGCGATAACGCACGCCGTGCAGCGTCAGCTGGAAAGCGGTACGGGTGCGCAGAATAATTTCGCCCCCTTCCGGCCCCAGCGCCTGCAAAGCGTTACGCACAATATTCAGTAAAACCTGCTCGATTTGGTCGGGATCGTGCGCGAGCTCCGGCAAACTTGGATCGTAATCACGGGTTAAGGTGACATTCTCCGGTAGCTCCATCGACACCAGTTTCACCACGCGCTCGGCCACTTTGTGAATACTTTCGGTAACATGCATTCCCGGTTGCTGCGGCCCCAGCAGGCGATCAACCAGGTTACGCAAGCGGTCAGCCTGCTCGATGATCACTTTGGTGTATTCCAGCAGAGCCGGATCGGGCAGGGCTTTGCTCAGCAACTGCGCCGCGCCGCGTAAACCACCAAGCGGGTTTTTAATTTCATGCGCCAGACCGCGTACCAGATCGCGCGCCGCAACTTGTTGGGCGTGCTGGAGCTGCTCCTGGCTAAGACGACGCTGATTATCCATCGGCGCCATTTCCAGCAGAATCAAACCATCCGGCAGACGTTGCGCCGTCAGCGAAAGAATGTGTGAGCGCCCGTCAATGACGAGCGTCACTTCGTTGTCGGTAAAGCCCTGCCCGGCATGTAAACTTTCCCGCATCAAATCGATGTTCAGGGAAAAGTAGCTCAGCAGTTCGGGGAGCGGTGTGCCGAATAGCTTACGAGAGCTTTGCGCCAGCAGTTGCTGTGCCGCAGGATTGGCGTAATGTACCGCCAGATCGTCATCAACCAGCAAGATGCTGTTGATCAAAGAATTGAGGATCTGCCCAGCATCGGGCAGCACGCCGCTTGCCATTTAGCAGTCTCCCGGAGGTGTGCACCAATTTAGTGCAGTATAGCGTTTTATTGGTAAAAAGCGCGTTAGATCAGGTTGTTGGTGGAGAAAAAAGCCCATCCAGGGATGGGCTAAAAGTTCCACGGCAACTAAAAATCCTCTGGCGTCTTTCTCACCGTAGCTGCGTTGGCTGCCCTCATTCGCCCGAATCAGTTAGTGAACTCAGAGATTCGGGACAGATTCGGTTGCCGCCTTGCTGCGACAAGACTTCTGCCGAGTCTTAATTCTTAAACGCTGTAGTACAGTTCGAACTCTACCGGGTGCGGCGTCATGCGAACACGGTCGTTCTCTTCGATACGCAGCGCGATGTAAGCATCGATAGCGTCGTCGGTGAATACGCCACCAGCAGTCAGGAACTCGCGGTCAGCATCCAGCGCGTTGAGCGCTTCTTCCAGAGAGCCTGCAACCTGCGGGATTTCTTTCGCTTCTTCAGCCGGCAGGTCATACAGGTTTTTGTCCATCGCTTCGCCCGGGTGGATTTTGTTTTTAATGCCATCCAGACCAGCCATCAACAGCGCTGCGAAGCACAGATACGGGTTAGCAGCCGGGTCCGGGAAGCGCACTTCGATACGACGCGCTTTCGGAGAAGCCACTACCGGAATACGGATAGATGCAGAACGGTTACGTGCTGAGTAAGCCAGCATTACCGGCGCTTCATAACCCGGGACCAGACGCTTGTAGGAGTTGGTGGTCG
The DNA here is from genome assembly GCF_042788165.1 of Kosakonia sp. YIM B13588. Lineage (NCBI taxonomy): Bacteria > Pseudomonadati > Pseudomonadota > Gammaproteobacteria > Enterobacterales > Enterobacteriaceae > Kosakonia > Kosakonia sp. YIM B13588. Next base: position 14,548 of record NZ_JBHZPO010000015.1, read on the forward strand.
GGTTAGACAGGGCGTTGATAGCTTTAGCGTGTTTGATTACGCCGCCAATGTAGTACAGCGCCATTTCAGACAGGCCAGCGTATTTGTCGCCAGAGAACAGGTTGGTACCGTTCTTGGACAGGGACATGTGGCAGTGCATACCGGAACCGTTATCACCGAACATCGGTTTCGGCATAAAGGTCGCGGTTTTACCAAAGCGGTGAGCAACGTTGTGCACCACGTATTTGTAAATCTGAATTTCGTCGGCTTTTTTGGTCATGGTGTTGAAGCGGGTAGCCACTTCGTTCTGACCAGCCGTTGCCACTTCGTGGTGGTGAGCTTCAACAACCAGGCCCATCTCTTCCATCACCAGACACATGGTGGAACGCAGATCCTGTGATGAATCGACCGGCGGAACCGGGAAGTAACCGCCTTTCACAGCCGGACGGTGACCTTTGTTACCACCTTCGTATTTGGTGGAGGTGTTCCATGCGCCTTCGATATCGTCGATAGCGACGCTGGAACCGGAAATGGAGCTGCCGAAGCGCACGTCGTCGAACAGGAAGAATTCCGGCTCTGGCCCAAACAGAACGGTGTCTGCCAGACCGGTAGAGCGCAGGTATTCTTCAGCGCGTTTAGCGATGGAGCGCGGGTCACGATCGTAGCCCTGCATGGTGCCTGGTTCGAGGATATCGCAACGAATGATCAGCGTAGACTCTTCGTAGAACGGGTCAATGACAGCGGTAGTCGCGTCCGGCATCAGCACCATGTCTGATTCGTTGATGCCTTTCCAGCCACCAATCGAAGAACCATCAAACATTTTACCTTCTTCAAAGAAGTCAGCGTTTACCTGATGGGCTGGGATAGTGACGTGCTGTTCTTTACCTTTGGTATCGGTGAAGCGCAGATCGACAAACTTCACTTCGTGCTCATTCAGCATCGTCAAAACGTGTTCAGCGGACATACTTAAACTCTCCCGGATTTGTCATTGTCGTCGTGGTAACGAGGTCTTCTAATTACTACGTTAGCTGGCGTAGTTATCGTACAATCGTTAAAGCGAAATCTATGCCAACTTTTAAATGCCCCTAAAAAGGCGTTATCATGCACGGTATAGTGCAAAAGGGCTGCACCATGATGGTTATGTTGCACCAATATAGTGCCTTTATGTGAACATAGGGCACTATATTGGTGCAATTTTCGTTAATTGCCCCTTTTAACGCTCCGTGAAAGCGATCACAAAGCATCTCTGCAATACTTGTTTGCGGGGGATGTTTGTGATCCTGTTTTGTAGTGCGATTAATCCGTGTACAATAACGCGCTATTTCTAAATGCCTGAGGCAAAGTTGTGATCGAAAATTTGCGTAACATCGCCATCATCGCGCACGTTGACCATGGTAAAACTACCCTGGTTGATAAGCTGCTGCAGCAATCCGGTACGTTTGATGCTCGTGCCGAAACCCAAGAACGCGTGATGGACTCCAACGATTTGGAGAAAGAGCGTGGGATTACCATCCTCGCGAAAAACACCGCGATTAAATGGAATGACTACCGTATCAACATCGTGGATACCCCGGGGCACGCCGACTTCGGTGGTGAAGTTGAACGTGTAATGTCCATGGTAGACTCCGTTCTGCTGGTCGTTGACGCAATGGATGGCCCAATGCCGCAGACGCGCTTCGTGACCAAAAAAGCATTTGCCCATGGTCTGAAGCCCATCGTCGTTATCAACAAAGTTGACCGCCCTGGCGCGCGTCCTGACTGGGTTGTTGACCAGGTATTCGATCTGTTCGTAAACCTTGATGCGACTGACGAGCAGCTGGATTTCCCGATCGTTTACGCTTCCGCGCTGAACGGTATCGCAGGTCTGGATCACGAGAACATGGCTGAAGACATGACTCCGCTGTACCAGGCGATTGTTGACCGTGTTCCTGCGCCAAACGTTGACCTCGATGGCACTCTGCAGATGCAGATCTCTCAGCTCGACTACAACAACTATGTTGGTGTTATCGGCATTGGTCGTATCAAACGCGGTAAAGTGAAGCCGAACCAGCAGGTCACTATCATTGATAGCGAAGGCAAAACCCGTAACGGTAAAGTCGGTAAGGTGCTGACCCACCTGGGGCTGGAGCGTATCGATAGCGAAATCGCAGAAGCAGGCGATATCATTGCGATCACCGGTCTGGGCGAGCTGAACATCTCCGACACCATCTGCGATCCGCAGAATGTGGAAGCGCTGCCGGCACTGTCTGTTGACGAGCCGACCGTATCCATGTTCTTCAACGTCAATACCTCTCCGTTCTGTGGTAAAGAAGGTAAGTACGTGACTTCACGTCAGATCCTCGACCGCCTGAACAAAGAGCTGGTGCACAACGTTGCGCTGCGTGTTGAAGAAACTCCGGATGCTGACGCATTCCGCGTTTCCGGTCGTGGTGAACTGCACCTGTCTGTTCTTATTGAGAACATGCGTCGCGAAGGTTTCGAAATGGCGGTTTCCCGTCCGAAAGTTATCTTCCGCGAAATCGACGGCCGTAAACAAGAGCCGTTCGAAAACGTCACATTGGACGTTGAAGAGCAGCACCAGGGTTCTGTAATGCAGGCGCTGGGCGAGCGTAAAGGCGATCTGAAAAACATGAATCCGGACGGCAAAGGCCGCGTACGTCTCGACTACGTGATCCCAAGCCGTGGCCTGATTGGCTTCCGTTCAGAGTTCATGACCATGACTTCCGGTACCGGTCTGCTGTACTCCACCTTCAGCCACTACGACGACGTTCGTCCGGGCGAAGTGGGTCAGCGTAACAACGGCGTGCTGATCTCCAACGGTCAGGGTAAAGCGGTTGCGTTTGCGCTGTTCAGCCTGCAGGACCGCGGTAAGCTGTTCCTCGGTCACGGTGCGGAAGTGTATGAAGGCCAGATCATCGGTATTCACAGCCGTTCTAACGACCTGACGGTAAACTGCCTGACCGGTAAGAAACTGACCAACATGCGTGCGTCTGGTACAGACGAAGCCACGGTTCTGGTTCCGCCGATCAAGATGACCCTGGAGCAAGCTCTGGAGTTCATTGATGACGACGAACTGGTAGAAGTGACTCCGCTCTCTATTCGTATTCGTAAACGTCACCTGACGGAAAACGACCGTAAACGCGCAATGCGCGGAGCGAAAGAAGAGTAATCGCTCTTTATTTGCTTGTGAAAAAGCCGCTGATTTTCAGCGGCTTTTTTTATGTCTGTATCTTCTTCGCGTGAAGTCGCGAACTATTCAAGTCAGAACTTTCCCGCTACAGTTAACTCTCCACGGCTGGCAAGGAGAGAGAAATGCTCTATATCTTTGATTTAGGTAACGTGATTGTCGACATCGACTTCAATCGGGTGCTGGGTGTCTGGAGCGATTTTAGCCGTGTGCCGCTGGCGACCTTAAAGCAGAGTTTCACCATGGGCGAGCCGTTTCATCAGCATGAGCGAGGTGAGATCAGCGACGAAGATTTCGCCAAAGCGCTGTGTCATGAAATGGAACTCCCGCTCAGCTACGAGCAGTTTTCCACCGGCTGGCAGGCGGTGTTTGTCGCGCTGCGCAAAGAGGTTGTCGACATCATGCACAAACTGCGTGAGCAGGGGCATCGGGTCGTCGTGCTGTCGAATACTAACCGTCTGCACACCACGTACTGGCCAGAGCAATATCCGGAAATTCAGGCGGCGGCTGACCATATTTATCTTTCCCAGGAGATGGGAATGCGCAAGCCCGAAGCGCGAATTTATCAGCAGGTGCTGGCGCTTGAAGGTTTTTCTGCCGAAGATAGCGTCTTTTTCGACGATAATGCGGACAATATCGCCGGTGCGGAACAACTTGGCATTACCAGTATCCTGGTGACGGATAAAACGACCATCCCGGATTATTTCGCGAAACAGCTATGCTAAAAAATCTGCGGCATCATGCAAAACATCGCACGCGCCCGCTTGTTGCCTGGTTACGGTTGCTTTGGCGGCGTATTGATGAAGACCATATGACGACGCTGGCGGGGAATCTCGCCTACGTCTCTTTGCTTTCGATTGTGCCGCTGATCGCCGTGGTCTTTGCTTTATTCGCTGTTTTTCCTATGTTTTCTGAAATTAGCATCCAGTTGCGCCACTTCGTGTTTGCCAATTTCATTCCCACCACTGGCGATGTGATCCAGAACTATATTGAGCAGTTTGTGGCGAACTCCACCAAAATGACGGCGGTCGGCGCATGCGGGCTGGTGGTGACATCGCTGCTGCTGATGTACTCCATCGACTCGGCGTTAAACACCATCTGGCGTAGTACGCGTGTACGCCCGCATGTTTATTCATTTGCCGTCTATTGGATGATCCTCACACTCGGTCCGCTGCTGGCGGGTGCCAGTCTGGCGATAAGCTCCTACTTGCTGTCGCTGCGTTGGGCCAGTGAGCTGGATAGCGTGATTGATGATGTGCTGCGCATATTTCCGCTGATCCTGTCGTGGCTCTCTTTTTGGTTGCTGTACAGCATTGTGCCGACAACGCGTGTGCCGAACCGCGATGCTATCGTCGGCGCGTTTGTCGCGGCACTGTTATTTGAGTTAGGTAAAAAGATTTTTGGTCTCTACATCACCATGTTTCCGTCTTACCAGCTGATTTATGGCGTGCTGGCTGTCATCCCCATTTTGTTCCTCTGGGTCTACTGGACCTGGTGTATCGTCTTGCTTGGCGCTGAAATAACTGTCACTCTCGGTGAATACCGAAAACTCAAAATAGCCGCACAGCAAGAAGAAGCAGACCAACCATGATTGCATTAATTCAACGTGTTTCCCACGCGAGCGTTAGCGTGGCGGGTGAGGTTACGGGCGAAATCGGCCCTGGACTTTTGGTGTTGTTGGGCGTCGAAAGGGAAGACGATGAACAAAAAGCGAACCGCCTGTGCGAGCGTGTGCTGGGGTATCGTATTTTTGGCGACGCGGAAGGGAAGATGAATCTTAACGTCCAGCAGGCTGGTGGGAGTGTGCTGGTGGTGTCGCAATTTACGCTGGCGGCGGATACAGAACGTGGAATGCGTCCGGGATTTTCCCGGGGCGCTGCGCCGGAAAAAGCCGAGGCGCTGTATCACTATTTTGTTGAACGTTGCCGCAGCCAGCAAATGGAAACGCAAACCGGGCGATTCGCTGCCGATATGCAGGTTTCGCTGGTCAACGACGGCCCCGTCACGTTCTGGTTGCAAGTATGAGCCAGCTTGCGGCGTGGCCCCTGGTTACAAGAGAGAGTGCTGCTATGTACCACCTTCGCGTACCGCAAACGGAAGAAGAGTTAGAACTCTATTACCAGTTCCGCTGGGAAATGCTGCGTAAACCGCTGCATCAACCGAAAGGGTCCGAGCGTGATGGCTGGGATGCGATGGCACATCACCAGATGGTTGTCGACGAAGAGGGCAACATTGTCGCTATCGGTCGGTTGTATATCAACGCGGATAACGAAGGGTCGATTCGCTTTATGGCGGTCCACCCGGATGTGCAGGACAAAGGCCTCGGCACGCTGATGGCGATGACGCTGGAGTCCGTGGCTCGCCAGGAAGGGGTAAAACGCGTGACCTGTAGCGCCCGCGAAGATGCTGTGGCGTTCTTCGCGAAACTCGGGTTCGTCAACGAAGGGGAAATCACCGCGCCGCAAACTACGCCGGTACGTCACTTTTTGATGATCAAACCGATCGCCACGCTCGATGATATTCTGCATCGCGGCGACTGGTGCGGGCAGTTGCAGCAGGCCTGGTATCAGCATATCCCGCTGAGTGAAAAGATGGGTGTGCGCATCCAGCAGTATACCGGGCAGAAATTTATCACCACTATGCCGGAAACCGGCAACCAGAATCCGCATCACACGCTGTTTGCCGGTAGCCTGTTTTCCCTGGCGACACTCACCGGTTGGGGGCTGATCTGGCTGATGCTGCGTGAGCGTCATCTCGGCGGCACCATCATCCTTGCTGATGCGCATATCCGCTATAGCACGCCGATCACCGGTAAACCGAGCGCGATTGCCGATCTTGGCTCGCTAAGCGGTGATTTGGACCGTCTGGCGCGCGGGCGCAAAGCGCGCGTTCAGCTACAAGTCGAGCTGTTTGGTGAAGATAAGCAGGGCGCGATTTTCGAAGGCATTTATATCGTGTTGCCCGCTAAACCCTTCGGCTCGTTCGAAGAGGGCGGTAACGAGGAAGAGTAATCGTTCGCGCGCCTGACGATACAGGCGCGCAACGTCCTGCGATCAACCCCTACTGCGCGAAGAAAAACCACGCGGTTTTGATCAACCCATCCTGCATTTCATAAACCGCCATATTTTCAATCACCGACTCGCCGATGCCGTAGATTTTTTCGTGATCGAACACCTTATTGCCCATCACCGTGCGCGAGAGCAACTCGGCGCGTAATGCCGGGTTGTTAAAGCGATGCGCAGCATAAAAGGCACGTAATGCTTCACGCCCTTGCAGCGACGGCTCAGTGGATGGCAAGCGATATGCGATAAAATCGTCGCTAAAACAGGCGGTAAACGCCTCAATATTATGGGCATTGTAAGCAGCGAACTGCTTTTCCACAGGACTTACGACAGACATCGGCTCTCCTTTTTTCACGCGGTTATATCCTGGCGACTCGTGCGGCTACGTCTCTTATCGCGTCTTTTGCGCTTTGGCTGATCCCGGCAAGCTGGAAGAAGCCATGGATCACGCCCTGATATTGTGAACAAGTACAGGTTACGCCCTGCTCGGTCATGTGCTGAAACAGCGCCTCGCCCTCATCACATAATGGGTCGAACTCTGCGGTAATAATATGTACCGGCGGCAGACCGGAAAAATCATCGCGCCACAGCGGGCTGACATCCGGCAACAGGCGGTCGGTATCGCCAAGATACATTTCATAGCCCGACAACAGCGCCTCGCGGGTAATTACATAATCGGAACCGTTAAAGGTATAGCTGTCGAAATAGGCCGTGGCGTCGAGCATCGGGTAAAGCAACACCAGCTGCGCCGGTTGCCATGTCGCCGCGGCTTTCAGCCGTAGCGCCGTCACCAGCGCCAGGTGACCGCCTGCGCTATCACCTGCAAGCGTGATGCGTTTTTTGTCGATACCGAGTATTTCGGCGTTTTTCCATATAATATCGGCACCAGATTGCGCATCATCATGCGCGGCAGGCCAGCGATGTTCCGGCGCTAACCGATATTGCACAGCAACAACACGGCAGCCACTATAAAAGGCCAGCTGACGCAGTTGCTTATCGTGCGTGTCGAAGCCGCCGCTAATAAAGCAGCCGCCGTGGTAGTAAATCAACGCGGGAAGATGATCGCTGGCGTCCTGCGGCGAAAACAGACGAAATGTCATACCTTCAAGCGTTATATCTTCAACCTGAACGCGCGTTTCCGTTTCCCCTGCCAGTACGGTGCTGGCGACATATCCACTGCGCCGGTCATCAATACTCTTCGCTCGCGCTGATGGGCGTCCAGCGGCAATAAAGTCGCTTACCAGCCCGGCAATACCTTTTTCCAGTGCCATTCCGCTAACCTTTATCTGTATAAATATCCAGTCTTTATAGCCTGGTTTAGCGTAAATGGGAACGGCTGATTTTTAATAACAGACGGCGAAATGACAGTGCCAGGGGAAGTAAAAGAGAGGCTGACAACCCTTGCCAGAAAGGCAAGGGCTGGAGGAGATTATTCCCCTTCGCCGGGGAATAAGAACGGGTTGATGGAGCTGCGGGCGAAACCTTCCTGCTCCATGCGGGCATCTAACACCAGCGAGGCCAAATCGTCCGCGACCGGCTCGACGTTCGGGTCTTTTTCCTGATACAGGATCTTCAGGTAAGTGCCGCAGTCACCACAGCTTTCTGCTTTGATTGCCGCCTGCTCGTTATCCAGCGACCAGTAGTGCAAATCGCGGGTCTGCTCGCAGTTGCTGCATTTGACGCGCACTACATGCCACTCGGTTTCACATAGGTTGCAGTGCAGATAGCGCAACCCTTGCGTCGTGCCAATATGCACCATGCTGGAAACCGGCATTGCGCCGCAAACCGGACAGAACTGGCGCTGTTCACCATATTCCGCGCGCGCTTTGCCGGGAATAAGGCTGGCCATTTGCGCCCAGTAGAGCGACAGCGCAGCCCAGATAAAAGGCGCTTTATCACTGCTTACGGAGGCGAAATCAGCGGCAAACAGCGCGCTGGCCATCGCTTCCAGTTCCTGCGCAGAAGCTTTTTCCAGGTTCTCAATGACCGCCAGCGCCGGGCCGCTCATCTCCGGCTTCAGCTCGGCTATAAGCGAATGCAGCAGCTTGTGCCAGTGCGCATCGCGCGGCAGCACATGAATGTCCAGCGGCGGTTTGCCCTGTTCGGCGGCTTCTTTAATGCGCGCAGTCAGGTCAATGTGCAGGGGGTGGTCGTAAAGCACCACTTCCTGGGCATGGGCGATAAGCGCAGCAAAGCGCAGATAATCACCCAGCGGGTTACTCTCTGCCAGCTCACGCAAACGCTCTGCGCGGCGGTTATAGAGATTTTTCAGTCTGGGGAATAATAACGGCGGAATAACTTCCGCCGTGCGTTTATCGCTCTTCTCCAGCTCATCTTGCGGGATTATGCGAATACTCATTCAGTCGATTTTTCCGTTGTCTTGCGAACTTCCCGGTACCAGCGCGGGTGATGTTTCTTCGCCCACGAACTGGTAACCCAGCCTTCCACCATTGCGGTTATCGTGCCTTTCACCCACAGGGCGGCGTAAATGTGCACCATAATAACCACAATTAACGCGACTGCGGCAAATGAATGCACCATCAACGCTAATCGGATCACCGGAATGGGAAACGCTGGCGCGAAGTAAGGGCGCCAGATAACCACGCCGCTTACCAGTAGCAACACCAGGAAAATAATCGCCGCCCAGAAAACACATTTCTGACCGAAATTATAGCGCCCGGTGTCACCCACTTCCTCATTGACGACGATCTTACGAATATTCTTCGCCCAAAAGATATCATCCCTATTGATGAGGTTATGGTGCCAGTAGCGGAAAAACATGATTATAAACGACGCGAACATCACCACGCCGACAAACGGATGGAGAATGCGCGCCAGCTGCGGCGTACCCAGAATCCCCATCAACCAGTTGAAGGAGGGGAAGAAAAACCCCAGCCCGCTCACCGCCGCCAGCACGAAGCAGAAGGCGGTGACCCAGTGGTTGATGCGCTCTGGCGCCGTGTAGCGCACGATGGTGTCACGTTTTTTCATTTGCGCACCTCGTCTTTCTCTTCATGCAGGTTATCGTCTTCCTCTTCTGCGCGGTTCGGACCGACACCGACATAGTGGAAGATGCTGGCAGCGAAGGTCGCGGCAAAGCCGACCGCCGCAAGTGGTTTCCAGATACCTTTCCAGAACTTCACGGTAGAGCTGATTTCCGGGTTCTCCGGCAGGCCGTGATACAGATTCGGCTTGTCGGCGTGGTGCAGCACATACATCACGTGCGTACCGCCAACGCCCGCCGGATCGTACAGACCCGCGTTGTCGTAACCACGGGTTTTCAGTTCCGCTACGCGCTCGCCGGCCAGCGTTTTCATATCCTCTTTAGAGCCAAAGTGGATAGCGCCGGTCGGGCAGGTTTTCACACACGCCGGTTCCTGACCCACGGTCACGCGGTCAACACACAGCGTACATTTGTAGACGCGGTTGTCTTCCGGGTTCATGCGTGGTACGTCGAACGGACAGCCGGCGATGCAGTAACCGCAGCCGATGCACTGCTCAGACTGGAAGTCGACAATGCCGTTAGCGTACTGAATGATAGCCCCTTCTGACGGGCATGCTTTCAGACAGCCAGGATCGGCGCAGTGCATGCAGCCATCTTTACGGATCAGCCACTCCAGTTTGTCGTTCTGTTCCACTTCCGAGAAGCGCATGACCGTCCACGATTTGGCGGTCAAATCCGCCGGGTTGTCATACACCCCGACGTTATGTCCCACCTCATCACGAATGTCATTCCACTCGGAACAGGCCACCTGACAGGCTTTACAGCCAATACAGGTGGTGACGTCGATAAGCTTCGCCACTTCCTGCTGATGATCCCGCGCCTGCGGCGCGGGAGTGAAACCGTTAGTCGCGGAACGACGGATGATGTCTTGCGATTGATAAGCCATAAGTCGTCTCCGTTACACCTTTTCCACATTCACCAGGAACGCCTTAAACTCCGGCGTTTGGGTGTTCGCATCGCCGACAAACGGCGTTAACGTATTGGCGATAAAGCCTTTCTTCGCCACACCTTCATAACCCCAGTGGATAGGAATACCGATGGTATCGACTTCCTTACCGTGCACGTTAAGCGTGCGAATACGTTTGGTCACCACCGCCTTGGCTTTGATATAGCCACGGTTGGAGGAGACGCGCACCGTATCGCCCTGCGTGATGCCCAGCTTGTTCGCCAGTTTTTCGCCAATTTCCACAAACTGCTCCGGCTGCGCGATTGCGTTAAGCAGCGCGTGCTTGGTCCAGTAGTGGAAGTGCTCGGTTAAACGGTAAGTGGTACCGACATACGGGAACTTATCCGCTTTACCCATCGCTTCCAGATCGCCTTTAAACACGCGGGCGGCCGGGTTGGAAACCACTTTCGGGTGCAGCGGGTTGGTGCCCAGCGGCGTTTCAAACGGCTCATAATGTTCCGGGAATGGACCTTCCGCCATTTTATCGAGTGCGAACAGGCGGCCCATGCCTTCCTGCTGCATGATAAACGGCCCGACATTGCTACCAGGTGCGGCAGCGCTGTAGTCCGGAATATCCACGCCGCCCCACTTCGCGCCGTCCCATTTCAGCAACTGACGCTTCGGATCCCACGGGTTGCCCTGCGGGTCGGCTGAGGCGCGGTTGTAGAGAATGCGGCGGTTAAGCGGCCATGCCCATGCCCAGCCCAGCGTATTACCGAGGCCCGATGGGTCAGCGTTATCGCGGTTAGCCATCTGGTTGCCTTTCGGCGTCCAGCTCCCGGCGAAAATCCAGCAACCGCTTGAGGTGGTGCCGTCATCGCGCAGGTGAGCGAAGGTGCTCAGTTGCTCGCCTTTCTTCGCCAGCACGGTGCCGGTTGCCGGATCGATAATATCCGCCAGCGCTTTACCGTTGCTTTCCATGGCCACTTCTTCCGGCGACGGATTTTCCGGCGTCGAGTAGTTCCAGGTCATGTTCAGCACCTGTTCCGGGTTGGCTCCGCCTTCTGCCGCGTACATTTTACGCATGCGCAGGAAGATGCCCGCCAGGATCTCGCCATCGTTCAGCGCATCGCCCGGGGCGTCCGCGCCTTTCCAGTGCCACTGCAACCAGCGACCTGAGTTAACGATAGAACCGTTCTCTTCCGCGAAGCAGGTCGACGGCAGACGGAACACCTCGGTCTGAATTTTCGACGGATCGACGTCGTTAAATTCGCCGTGGTTCTGCCAGAAGTTAGCCGTTTCGGTATTGAGCGGGTCAATCGTCACCAGGAACTTCAGTTTCGACAGTGAGGCGACAACTTTATTTTTGTTCGGGAACGACGCTACCGGGTTAAAGCCCTGGCAGAGATAGCCGTTGACCTTGCCCTGGTTCATCATCTCGAAGTACTGCAGGACGTCGTAACCCTTGTCCCACTTCGGCAGCCAGTCAAAGCCCCAGCTATTTTCCGCTGTCGCTTTGTCGCCAAAGAAGGATTTCATCATCGAAACGAAGAATTTCGGGTAGTTGCCCCAGTAGTTCACCTGGCCTTCCAGCAGCGGTTTTGGCGTGTTGGCGGTCAGGTAAGTCTGCAGGTCAGTCTGTTTTTCATTTGGCAGCGTCATATAGCCCGGCAGGCTTTGTGACAGCAGGCCAAGATCCGTCAGCCCCTGAATGTTGGAGTGACCGCGCAGGGCGTTCACGCCGCCGCCTGCCATCCCCATGTTGCCGAGCAGCAGCTGAATCATCGCCATGGTGCGGATGTTCTGCGCGCCAACGGAGTGCTGCGTCCAGCCAAGTGCATACAGGAACGACGCGGTTTTATCACGGGCGCTGGTTTCGGCGATGTATTCGCACACCTTCAGGAAATCCGCTTTTGGCGTCCCGCAGATGTCTTCAACCACGTCCGGCGTATAGCGGGAGACGTGCATTTTCAGCAGGTTCCACACGCAACGCGGATGCGTGAGCGTGGTATCGCGTTTGGCAAACCCTTTCTCATCCAGCTCGTAGTTCCAACTGGTTTTGTCGTATTTGCGTTTTTCCGCGTCATAGCCGGTGAACAGGCCATCTTCGAAGCCAAAATCTTCACGCACGATAAGGGTGGCGTTGGTATAGGCCTCGGTGTATTCGCGCTGATATTTTTCGTTGGTCATCAGGTACAGCAACACGCCTGACAGGAAGGCAATGTCAGTACCGGAACGAATAGGCGCATAGAAATCCGCAACAGAGGCGGTACGCGTAAAGCGCGGGTCTATAACAATCAGCTTCGCGCCATTGTGGATCTTGGCTTCCATCGCCCAGCGGAATCCCACCGGATGCGCTTCTGCCGCGTTCCCCCCCATCACAACGATAAGGTTGGCGTTTTTCATGTCGACCCAGTGGTTGGTCATCGCACCGCGACCAAAAGATGGAGCAAGACTTGCTACCGTTGGTCCGTGTCAGACACGCGCCTGGTTGTCGACGGCTAACATGCCGAGTGCGCGGGTGAATTTTTGCGTTAAATAGCCGGTTTCATTACTGGATGCGGATGCGCACAGCATCCCGGTGCTCAGCCAGCGGTTGACGGTCGTCCCTTCTGCGTTTTGCGCAATATAGTTGGCGTCACGGTCCGCTTTCATTAATTTGGCGATGCGGGTAAAGGCTTCATCCCACGAAATTTGTTGCCACTTATCCGAGCCTGGCGCGCGGTATTCCGGGTATTTCAGACGGCTTTCAGAGTGGATGAAATCCACCAGACCTGCGCCTTTCGGGCACAGCGCCCCACGGTTTACCGGATGATCGGGGTCACCCTCGATATGGAAGATTGACGCTTTGGCGTTTTTTGCTCCATCGCCGAGGCTGTACATCAACAGCCCACAGCCGACGGAACAATATGTGCAGGTATTCCGGGTTTCGCGGGTGCGCAGCAGCTTATACTGCCGTGTTTCCGCGAGCGCAACACTTGGGGCAAAGCCCAGCGCCGCTGCCGTGGTTCCTGCCATACCGCCAGCGCAGATCTTAAAGAACTGCCTTCTGCTGACCTGCATGGTTTGCTCCTGGTTCGACATTACTCTTATCGTTTTTTTCTTTGCGGTGCTTTTCGCAAAGGTTCAGAATTGCTGCTAATCCCTCATCTCCAGGGGGATTAGCAACAGAGAATACCACAATGTGGGTAAGCTCATTCTGACGTGAAGGATTCAGAACTGCTGCTATTCCCTCTTTTCCCCAAGGGATATGCGCGGAGAATACCATAATGTCGATACGCTTGTTCGATAACGGTTAAGACAAAGTGAACGATTTGCAGACTAAAAAGCACAAAAATGCAACATCAGTCACAGGAGCCCGCGAGGTTAGCCTGTGGAAACGCGCTGATTTGCAGCACGCTGTGCCGGATATGCTGGCGGAGGAAGTGCCTGTCGCGCTGGTGTACAACGGCATTTCGCACGTGGTGATGATGGCGTCACCAAAGGATCTCGAGCTCTTCGCAATCGGCTTCTCTTTATCCGAAGGGATTATCGAAAACACATCAGACATTTACGGAATGGATGTGGTGTCCTCCTGCAACGGCCTCGAGGTGCAAATTGAGCTCTCCAGCCGCCGTTTTATGGGATTAAAAGAGCGGCGACGCGCGTTGGCCGGGCGCACCGGTTGCGGCGTGTGCGGTGTCGAACAACTCAATGATATTGGCAAGCCCATCGCGCCGCTGCCTTTTACCCAGACCTTTGATTTACAAGCGCTGGATACCGGGCTGGCGCATTTAACCGATTTCCAGCCTGTTGGTCAGCTCACCGGCTGCACGCACGCCGCCGCCTGGATGCTGCCATCCGGTGAGTTAGCGGGGGGACATGAAGATGTCGGGCGTCATGTGGCGCTGGATAAGCTGCTTGGTCATCGCGCCCGTGAAGCGCAAGCCTGGGCAAGCGGTGCGGTGCTGGTTTCCAGTCGCGCCAGCTATGAGATGGTGCAAAAGTCGGCCATGTGCGGCGTTGAGATCCTGTTTGCCGTCTCCGCCGCCACAACGCTGGCGGTAGAAGTGGCGCAGCGTTGTAACCTGACGCTAGTGGGTTTTTGCAAGCCGGGCAGGGCGACAATCTATACCCATCCGCAGCGATTAATCGGTGTGTAAATTAGTCAAAAAACTTGAACCTTGAGAACAAATCCTTCCGCTTTTTGTTGCGAGTAAACAGGTCTACTATTTATTTCATCGAGGCACGGCGCCTCACTCCAACAAATTAACGTAAGGATTTATATCATGAAAAGCATCAAAACTTTTGTCGCAGTTATCGCACTGGCTACTTCTTTCGGTTCTTTCGCTGCACAGTCTGTTACCGCAACGGATACCACTCTGAGCGGTGCAGAAGCGAAAATCGCAGCGCAGGCGCAACAGGCTGGTGCATCTTCTTATCAGATTACTGAAGCGTATACCGGCAACCAGGTTCACATGACCGCCGAACTGAACAAATAAGTCACGTTGTACTGTTGAAAGAGCGCCTGCGGGCGCTTTTTTTTGCTTGTTATTCAGCCTGCCGGGTGAGCCGCCAGTACGACACCAGCGTACTGAGAATGAAGGCACTCTCCATGGCAACCGCCACGGGCGTTCCGATCACCATATTGTTCACCAGCCAGCAGCCGCTACCGCAGAGGGTGAGCCGCCGCATACTCTTTGCCGCCGGGTGAAAAGCGGCGCTGGTCATCAGCAGACTACCGAGTAGCGGTAAGACATCGGTGGAGTGCTGCCAGCTTAGCGCGCTGCATAAGCAGGTTGCGACAATAAACCCATTCTTCATTTTCCGCGCGGTTGTCATGATTGCGGTGAGATAACGGCATGCGGCCAACGCCATCAAACTTGCGGCTACGGGCGCGTTCAGCAAGCAGAAATGTATCGCCAGCAGGCTGGTGGAGGCGGCAAGTATCGCCAGGGTAATCTGCCGGCGGGCAAACTGAAACGCCAACAAATCAAAAATGAAAGAAAAGCCAGCCAGCATTTGCGACAGCCAAAAAGCGCTCATCATCGTTTCCTCTACTGCATGATGGCGGCGATGGTAGCGGCCCGGTGGCAGGCTTTCGTTAACCTTTGTTAAGACGCGCGCGGATGCGCGACAAGCTCACCGGCGAGATGCCGATATAACTGGCGAGATCTTTTTGCGTTAATTGTGCTTCCCATGCCGGAAAATGGGTCTGCACATAGCGATAGCGTTGCTCCGGGTTATTGAGCAAAAACATCTGCTCCTTCTTCTCTTTAAAGATCAGTTGCTGGCGCAGGAGCGCTATTTTTGCCGCCTGATGTTCTTCTTTTTCCAGTAAACGCAGCGGTACTTCGCTGAGCACGCCTGGTGTCAGCATTTGCAGGCTGTAATCCGCCACGCTACCGGTTAGCCAACTGAGATAGAGAAAACAGCACTCACCGGGAAAGTAAAACTCCTTTACGCGCTCGCTCCCTTCCGGCGAATGCCAGACAGCACGCGCGATACCTTCATGCAGCACAAACATTTTTTGCTGGACATCACCCTGTCTGAGCAGGGTTGTTGTCGGGCGGATTTGCGCTGTTTTCTGACCGATAAGGAGAGGAGCTAACCAATCAGCAATCATGTAGATCTCTTTTATTCATAAATTTTGAAAAAGAATAACAAATACTTCCGCTTTTTGTTGTGATTAAACAGGGCTATCATTTATTTCATCGAGGCAGAACGCCTATCTTAAACAAATTAACGTAAGGATTTATATCATGAAAAGCATCAAAACTTTTGTCGCAGTTATCGCTCTGGCCACTTCTTTTGGTTCTTTCGCTGCACAGTCTGTGACCGCAACGGATACCACACTTGCTGGCGCGGAAGCGAAAATTGCTGCGCAGGCGCAACAGGCTGGCGCATCTTCTTACCAGATTACTGAAGCCTATACCGGCAACCAGGTTCACATGACCGCTGCACTGAACAAATAAGCAAAGTTCTCATGTCGAAAGAGCGCCTGCGGGCGCTTTTTTTATTTCTGCGATGGGATAATAGCGTATTACCGGGGACGTAGGTGTGTTCAGTAATTGCCTAAAGTGTTTTTAAAAGATCCATATATGACAGAAATGCCCGATGGCATATAAAAATGTCGTCGGGCATTATTATTACGGGCGAATTAAATTCACATTCTTATTATTACAGTGCGTTATCAGTAATAATAAAATTACGCGCTAAGCGAATTATTTATTAGAATGTGTAGTTAACAATGACCTGGCTTGACTGGCCATTGACTGTCACCATTTTACCGGTGCCGTTTACGCGAGCCCAAAGACTAATTGGCTGGTTCGGTGCAATATTATCTTTGGTGAAGTCAACGCTACCTGAACGTGCGCTGGATACGTCATAGCAGGTATTACCGTTGTTATAGCATAAGTAAACCTGCATTCCAGCCGGGTAGGAGCTGTAAGTCCAGGTGTAATAAACTTGGCCGACTTTACCGGTTGACGGTGTACCCGCAGGCACCGAGAATGCTTTGTTATACCATTGGTTTTTAACACTAATTGATGGCGGTACCATCGAGGAAGTGGCCGTGCCGCCCGTTGCAAATGCGCTTGAAGAGATAAACATTAAACCTGATAAAGCCAGCAGGATCGATTTCCGTTTCATTTAAAGCCTCATTAAAGAGTAAGCTAACTAATATCCATGATATTTAACTTAAATCATGGGAATTATTGAGTTGCCCTGCGTGAATACAAGGGAACTCAATAATTCTTATTTGCTAGCTATATTTTCCGTTTGCCCGTGGAAAACTAGATAATATAGTTATTTTTGTCAATGCTTATTATTTTGATTAAGCATGGCTTAATTGCTATTTAATATTTATATGTCCAGGGTAAAGCATGCCAAATGCCTATCGGCGATTGAAGTTAATTCTTTAGGTATCAATTTTGGTAGGTTTTATTGAAATGAATACATGGCAAAAAAGCTAAAGTTTTCGTTTTTCTGGCCGTTAGTATTGATATGTAGTTCACACCATATCCGTGTTCTTCAGGATGAATTATTAGCTAACATGGAACGGTTGCACGACTCAGGGATAAGCACAACTCACCACACGACATCTGGCGCTGATTTGATACGCCTGGATTCGGTGACCTATTCCTGCGCCGCCGGTGCCGCGCGACAGACCATCCTGCACAACATTTCGTTATCTATCCCCGCCGGGCAAAGTTGCGCCATTGTTGGCGCGTCTGGCTCGGGGAAAAGCACGCTGCTTAATCTGCTGGGATTGCTTGATACGCCTACCTCCGGGCGTGTGATGTTTCATGGCGAAGATATGTCCCGCTGTGGCGCAGACGCCCGTGCGACGGCGCGTAATCACATCATTGGTTTTGTCTTTCAGAGCTTCAATTTACTGCCCCGGCTTACCGCGCTGGACAATGTTGCTTTGCCGCTACTCTACCGAGGCGTACTGCGTCATGAAGCACAGGACGCTGCCCGCAAACAGCTTCAGCGTGTGGGTTTAAGTGAACGCGCGCATCACCGCCCTGCGGATTTGTCCGGCGGGCAGCGCCAGCGTGTGGCCATTGCCCGCGCGCTGGTTGGCGAACCGGCGTTGCTGCTCGCCGACGAACCCACCGGCAACCTTGATAGCCAAAACGCTTGTGACATCATCGACTTACTGCTGACATTGAATCGCGACAGCGGCACCACGCTGGTGCTGGTAACGCATGACAATTCCATTGCCCGCCGCATGTCGCGCTGCATTCAGGTGGCTGACGGGCGGATCAGCGAGGCAACACATGTCTGATCTTCGTCTGCCCGCCGCAATGTGTGTTTCTAAGCCTTCACGCTACGGAATGCCGTGGCTGCAACTTTTACTGGAGTCGCTGGATAACCTGCGGCTGTTAGGGCGTCGCGCGGTGCTGGCACTATTGGGTATCGCGGTGGGCTGCGCCGCGGTGGTGGCGTTGCTCAACATTGGCTACAACGCCGAACGTGAGGCGATGAGCATCTTTCGTGGGATGGGCAGTGAGCTACTGGTTGCCAATATTCAGCAGCCTGTCGGTTCCGGCAGAAAATCGCTGGTTGCGCCGGCCGATCTCGATATCGAAGCTTTGCATCAGCACATCCCGGAAATTGACGCGGCCTCTGCGCTCGTTCCCAGTAACACACAAGCACGTTTTAATGGCCGAACGGCGGCGGCAACGCTGGTCGGAAGCGGCGCTGAACTGCCTTCTGTTCTGCGGCTGCAACTGGAACAGGGCCGCTTTTTGAGCCGCTTTGATGCGCAGAGCACCTACGCCGTTCTCGGGGCCAATGTCGCCGCACAATGGGCCCAGCCCGACCGCCCCGTTCTGCTGGGCGACCGCATTCAGATTGGCGGTTATCTCTTCGAGATTGTCGGTATTCTGCGCCCGCAAGGGCCAAACCCGATCATTCCAGTCTCCGTGGATGATGCCATTTTGCTGCCGATTACTGGTATGCGCCGGGTGATCGGTTTTCCGCAAATAACGGGTGTGGCGGCGCGCAGCCGCAGCGGTGAAGAACTGGAGCGCATCGCGCCCAGGCTACAGGCGTGGCTCAGCGAAAAGATGCCCGGCTTTGAGGTCAATGTGCAGGTTCCTCAGCAGTTGCTGGAAGGCATTGAGCAGCAGTCGCGCCTGTTTTCCTGGTTGCTCGCCGGGCTTGGCGGCATTTCGCTGTTGGTCGGCGGGGTGGGCGTGATGAATGTGATGGTGATGAATGTGTCGGAGCGCCGCCGGGAAATTGGTGTGCGCATGGCGCTGGGCGCGCGTCCGCGCGATATCGCGATGCTCTTTTTGCTGGAAGCGATTGTCTTAGCGACCGTTGGCGCGTTGCTTGGCGCGGCGGCGGGGTTGGCGGCGGCGTGGTTGTTTGTCTGGTTTTCCGGCTGGTCAGATTTTGCCTTATCCGCCGCTGCGTTGCCGCTGGGCATTGGCAGCGCCATTGTTATCGGGCTGTTTTTTGGCTTATCTCCGGCGCTGGCGGCGTCCCGGCTGGAGCCGGTGGAGGCGCTGCGCGATGCGTAGACATGGCTGGCTGTGGTTACTGGCAAGTCTGATGGTTTGCCCGGCGCGTGCTGACATGCCGGTGAACCCTTCCCATGCCACGCGAGACGGCGAGACGGCGCGTATTGCGCTGAAAGGCGACAGTATCGATCTCACCCTGAGCGATGCCATCTATCTCGGGCTGCGTGATAACCGCGCCATTCGTAGCGCGTATCTCGACAGGGTGGCGCAGAAATTTGACCTGCGCGTGGCCGAAGATCGCTTCACGCCAAAACTGGTGCTCTCCGGCAATTATCTCTCCACGCGCAACCAGGACGACCGCTACCGGCAGGGAAACATGACGCCGACCTCCACGCTGCTCACCCCGTACGGCACGCGCGTTAGCCTCGGCTGGACATATCAGCACACCGACGCCAACGTGGCGGGGTTATCCCACAACGACGGGGCGAACTTTTCTGTTATTCAGCCGTTGCTGCGCGGCGCGGGTAAAGATATTGCCACCGCGCCGGTTCGCCTTGCGCAGATGACTGAGCAAATCAACCGCCTGAATTTGAAGTCCACCGTTTCGCAGACGATCACCCAAATTATCACCGCTTATCGCGATCTGTTGCTGGCGCAGGAGCAGTTAAAGATTGCTCAGGATTCGCTGGCGCGGGCGCGCCAGTTGGTGGACGTGAACCAGGCGATGATCAGTGCCGGGCGCATGGCGGAGTTTGAAATTGTGCAAACCGAAGCCGAAGTGGCTTCACAAGAGCTGGCGCATGAAGAGGCGCGAAACCGGGTGGATATGGCGCGACTGGCGCTGTTGCAATTGCTGGCGTTGGATCTGCATGCGCCAATTGTCGCGACCGAAGCGCTACAGGCAAAGCCAGTCGAGGTGCAGGCCGATCGTGCGTTGAAACAGGCGGAGGCGTCGCAGCCCGCGTACCTGGCGCAGCTGCTTGTTGGCGAACAGGCTGCGATTAACCTCGCCGTCGCCCGTAATGACCGGTTGTGGGATGTTTCGCTGGTCGGCGGTGCAACGCAGCAGCGTAACCGTGCAGCGCGAGGCGATGGCTCGCGCAACTGGGATAACTATGTTGGGGTTCAGGTGGCGATCCCCATCGGCGACATGACCGCCCGGCAGGCGGAAGTGCAAGCGCAGGTCAATGTGAAAAACCAGCAAATCCAGCTGGCGGAAGCGCACCAGCAGCTTGACCGTGACGTGACCAACGCCGTGCGCGATATGGGCACCCGCTGGCGGCAGTTTGAGATAGCCCAACGCGCGCGGGATTTGTCACGCCGCAAAGTAGAAATTGAACGGGAAAAACTCACCGCTGGCCGCTCCAGCAACTTCCAGGTGCTGAGCTTTGAAAACGATCTTCGCAACGCGGAAAACGCCAGGCTAAATGCGCTTATCAGCTATTTGAATGCACAGGCCGGGCTCGATCAAACGCTGGGAACCACGCTGCAAAGTTGGGATATTTCGCTCAATGATTAAGTTTTTTACGCAAAAGCAGCGCCTGCTTTTACTGCTGATACTTGCGGTAGTGGCTGGCGGCTCGCTCTTATGGTGGGCGGTCGCACGCGAACCGGAAAGTGGCGCTGCGCAGGAGGTCTGGCTACCGGTTCAGCCGCAGCGGCTTGAAAACCAGCTGGGGCTGGTGGGGCGTATTCAGGCGGCACGCCAGCAAACTCTTGCCGCGCCATTTGACGGGGTGATCCGTGAAATCGCGGTTCACGAAGGGCAGCGCGTTGAAAAGGGGGAAGTGCTGATAGTGCTTGATCCCGGACAGATTGAAATCCAGCTTCGGCAGGCGCAGGCGGATCTTTTGAAAGCGCAAAAAGAGGTAGCGCTGTTTCGCAACTGGAGCAGCAGCCCGGATGTTTCGCGCGCCAGACGCGTGGTGCAGACCGCACGCGCGACGCTTTCTAATACGCAAGCCAATCTTCGTGATACCACTGCGCTTTTTAAGCGCGGGATTGTCGCCCGTATGGAAGTCGATGCGCTGGCGCAGCAGGCACAAGCGCAGCAGCAGGATCTGGCTGCCGCGCAGGAAGAGTTACACACGATGGAAGTGCGGGGTAAAGGCGAGGACAGCAAAATTGCCGATATGGAACTGGCAAATGCGCAGGCTCGCTACGCAACACTGAAAGCGCAGGTGGAGCGGCAAACGCTACATGCGCCGTTTTCCGGTTTCGTTGTGCGTCCGGTCGCGCCAGAGAGCGGTAAACCGATCACCCTCCAGCCGGGTTTGTCGGTGAGCCAGGGCGCGGCGTTGTTGACGGTGACGGGGCTGGACACGATACAGGTAGTGACTCGCGTCGAGGAAGCGGATCTCCATCAGTTAAAAGAGGGGATGCCGGTTAACATCACCGGTGAAGGGTTTGCTGGCAAAACGCTCAGCGGGCAGATCCGCGAGATTGGCGTTCAGAGCAGCGCGGCAGAGACGCAGGGCGCTTATTACGATGTCACTGTGTCGGTAAATACACCGCTGGCGGATTTACAGCAAGATATTCGGCTGGGGATGAGCGCCCGGCTGGCGGTGATCACCTGGCAGAACGAACACGGATTCGCGGTGCCCGCCCAGGCGTTACATGTCGATCCGCAGTCAGGTTCGCGCTGGGTGCTCTGGCGAGCTTCGTCCAGTGAGATACCGCGCAAAGTGGTGGTTACCACCGGGCAGACGGTGGCGCAGGGGGTGGAAATCCACGGGATTGACGCGGGAGAAGTGCGCGTTGAAATGGGCGCGCAGGGCGGTTCGGCTAACCCGGTTTCCGTAAGTATCCATTAACGCGCCCGTTCCTTAAGCTATTCCGGCAAGGCGCAGCAGCGCGGTGACGACCGCTGCAGAGAGGATCACCACAATCAGCGGCAATTTGCGCCAGGCGAGAAACAGTGCGAAAAGCACACCCAGTACGCGCGCCATTCCAGCGAAATGCCCACCTTCATAGAGCATCGATGCCAGCGCGACCGCGAAAAGCAGGGTGGTTGCCGCATCCGACAGCAGCGCCTGCGAGTGCTCGGAAAGCGCCAGCCGGTTGCCGAGTTTTGCGCCGCCAAGGCGCATCAAATAGGTGCCGATAGAAAGGATGGCGATACCGCCGATAATGAGCGCAACGCTGGCCATTATTTCTTCCTCGTCAGTAAGCCCAGTAAAGAGAGCAACACCGGTAATCCCACCGGCGCAAAGGGAACGGCGGCGAGCGACAATACCGCGCCGCTTGAGGCGCGGATCAGCGTGGTGCGCTTTTTCAGCGCCGGCAACACCAGCGCCAGCAAAATTGCCGGGAAAACCGCATCCAGACCGATGGTTTCCGGCGCGGGCAATAATTTACCCACCGCCGCACCCACCAGTACGCCAGCGGGCCACAATAGCGCGACACCTAAACCACACAGCCAGTAAGCGGCTTTACGTTGCTCGGCGGTGGGCTGTGATAAGCCGAACACGACGCTTTCATCATTCATGATGTGGCAGCCGAGAAAACTGGCCGCACGTTGACCCACCAGTTCACGCACCGTGACTCCAAATGGGATATGGCGGGCGTTAACGAGTAGACCCGCCAGAGCCGCAGCCAACGGATTGCCGCCGCTGGCAACAATGCCGATAAACATAAACTCGGATGCGCCAGCCAGCACCAGAGTGGAGAGCGCCAGAGGCACCCATAAAGGAAAGCCGTAAGCCATGGCCAGCGATCCATAAGAGACGCCGACAACGCCCACGGCCAGGCAGACCAGGAAGATAGCTTTTACGGTGTCGCCCTTCAGCGAGGCGAAGTGTCTGGTGAACATCTCTCTTTACCCATATCGAACGTTTATCCATTATAATGAACACACCAGAATCGTTTTTCAACAAGAACGATTCGTTCGATTAAATGAACAATGGGGTGTTTATGACACAGCCAATTAGCATCATTGCCAAAAGTCTGGTGCGTGAGCGACTGCGAACCGGGCTTTCGCTGGCGGAAATTGCCCGCCGGGCGGGTATCGCTAAATCCACGCTTTCACAACTGGAAGCGGGTAACGGTAATCCTAGTCTGGAAACGCTTTGGGCGCTCTGCGTCGCGCTGGACATTCCCTTTGCTCGCCTACTGGAACCGCAAAAACCTACCACGCAGGTTATTCGCCGTGGCGAAGGCACAAAAGTGACCGCCGAAGAGGCAAATTACCAGGCAATATTACTCGCAGCCTGCCCGCCCGGCTCGCGACGCGATATCTATTTATTGCTCACTCAGCCCGGCGCCGATCGGATCTCGCATCCTCACCCGACAGGTTCAGTGGAGCACATTATTGTGACACAGGGGCGCGCGCTGGTCGGGCTGACGGAAGCGCCGGAAGAGTTAGGTGAAGGGGATTACATTTGTTATCCGGCTGACAGGGAACATATCTTTAAAGCGCTGGAAGCGGATACGCAGGCCATTCTGGTGGCTGAACAAAATTAATCCGCTTTAATTCCACCTGGCAATAATAAAAACGGATAAAGATAACAGAGAGTGGAACAATTTAATTGTTCCCTTTACATGTTTTAATATTTTTAAGATTCTTCATTCAGTTTTCCTTTGTGAATATTCTGATTAAATGTCATTTTTAATGAATTAAATCATCGATTTACATAAGTCACTATTATTGTATTTTGCTGTTTTTATTGAGTTTTTTAGTGGTTGCTTATAGTTTTTGCGAATATTTATTTGGGTGTTATTTATTATTTGTATGTTATATATTAGTTCCATTAAACGCTCTCCTTTAATATCTTTACATCAATATTAACCCAGGGTAATTTACTCGCGATATTAAATTGATTGAATATATTTCAATCAATTGTTTTGGGGTTGTTAATATTAATAGTGAGGCGAGTTTATGCATAAGTTGATAAATGTTTTTGCAGCGACGGCAATTTTATCGTTAAGTGGTTCTGCTTTTGCAGCGACATCAAGTAATACCGTGCGTTTTATGGGTGAAGTTAGCGAGCAGACTTGTGACATTAATTTCAATGGCAGTTCTTCTTCCCCTGTCATTCTTTTGCCAACCGTAAGTAGCAGTCAATTAGATGCGTCGGGTACAACAACAGGTGATACACCGTTCACTGTGACGCTTTCTGGCTGTGGCGGTGCGCAAACAGCCAATGCGGCGATTGTTTTTGTCGCCAATGATGTCGACGGGACGAATTTGAAAAATACCGCCACAACATCTCCGGCAACGAATGTCGCAATTCAGTTGATGGAAGGTTCGAACGCGCTGGATTTTGTTGGTAATAAAGCACAGACGGGTACGAAAGCTGTAGATAGTACCAATCCAACAGCGACTTATGATCTGGCTGCTCGTTATTATGCAACAGGGCAGGCAACATCAGGTGCGGTGGAAGCGCAGGCGCAATTCGCTGTGACTTATCAATAAATTTTCTTAAAGCGCTGCCGTGTGCAGCGCTTCTATGCGGCTTAAATCAGTATGTCGAAATATAAGAAACTGACTGCACTTTTTTTATTTTTTATGTTCGGCGATGCCTGCGCCAGTGTAATGATGGTGGGGACGCGCGTTATTTATCCTGCTGACATAAAAGAAAAGGCATTAGCATTTACTAATACAGGTAATGAGCCTGTTCTGGTACAGGTTTGGGCAGATAAAGATAACCCCCAGTCGACACCAGAAACGGCTGATGCGCCGTTTCTTTTGATGCCTTCTATTTTTCGCATTAACCCTGCTTCAGAACATACGCTGCGGCTGAAGTTTACAGGTGCAGGGCTACCCGAGGATAGGGAATCTCTTTTTTGGCTCAATTTTTTACAATATCCGGCCAGGAAGACGTCCGATCACGGGCAGAATAGTTTAACGGTGCTGGTAAAAAGCCGGTTAAAGCTTTTTTATCGTCCCGCCAGTCTGACGGGAGATGCTAACCATTCTCTCGATGATGTGAAGGTAAGCTTAAAGGGTAAAACGCTTGAAATTAATAATACCGGTGCTTATCACATTTCTGTCATTAGCGCATTTACGCAAGAACGGGCAAGAAAATACCCGATAAAATACAAAGGAATTATCGTGCCGCATTCCGTCACTAAATGGACCCTTCCTTCCGGCGGTGGAGATAACTTAACCATTAATGCAATAAATGATTATGGCGGAGTATTTAGCAAATCGTATTCTTTAGTTAAATAAATCTTCCGCTCGGAAATATAAAACATTATTCAACTCGGATGGTACTGATGCATCTGCGCTCCTCATGCTTTCGTATTCTCATAGGGTTTATTTCTGTTGTATCGTTGACGGTATCGGCGAAAGATAATGAATTTTATTTTGACTCATCCTTGCTAAGAAATAGTGGATTATCTAATGAAGATCTCCAGCGCTTAAATAAGGATGAATTAATTACGCCCGGCCGACACTCTCTTGATATTTATCTCAATGGGAAATTTACTACCCACCGCGAGATTGAGTTTTCCCGCCGGGGTAAAAAAATCGAGCCTTGTCTACCCCATGACTTATTAACAACGTTAGGTTTTAACGCATTGTCTGACGACGCTGCGCCATCATGTTATTGGCCAGAGGATAAGGCGTTGAACGGTATCACCCGTAAAGATGACATGGCGCAATTGCGTATGGATTTCACCGCGCCGCAGGCGTTATTGAAATCTGTTCCCCGTGGCAGCGTAAGCGAAGCAAGTCTCAGCGCCGGGGAAAGCATGCTATTTCTCAATTATATGGCTAACCAGTACCATGTTGAATCGCGGCAGGGTAGCGCTGGCGGCATGGATTCCACCTGGCTGAGTTTCAATGGTGGTATTAATTTGGGGCTATGGCGTTATCGCCAGCAATCCAACTTCAGTTACAGCAAATATAACGGCAGCCGCTGGAGCACCAGTCGCCGTTATATCCAGCGTGCGATTTATCCTTTACGCAGTGAAGTCTTGATCGGCGAAGGCTATACCAACGGGCAATTCTTCTCCGGCATGAGTTTTCGCGGCTTCCAGATCTCATCGGATACGCGAATGCTGCCTAATTCCCAGCGAGGCTATGCGCCGGTCGTGCGTGGGATTGCCAAAACCAACGCCAAAGTGACCATCCTGCAGGGCAAAACCACGCTATACGAAACAACCGTTGCCCCCGGCCCGTTCACCATAAATGATCTCTATCCCACTAATTTTGCCGGGGATTTAACCGTTGTTGTCAGCGAGGCTGACGGCAGTGAAAACACGTTTAGCGTGCCTTTCTCCGCGCTGGCTGAATCCATGCGTCCAGGCGCTTCCGACTATGTTTTCACCGTCGGGCGAGCGCGCGACGTTGGCGATAACAATGTCTTCAGCGAAGCGGTCTGGCGTCAGGGGCTGACGAACTCCCTCACCCTCAACCTCGGTAATCAGCTCGCTGCGGGTTACATGAGCTATTCATTGGGGGCGGTTTATAGCAGCGTGGCCGGAGCGTTTGGCCTGAACAGTATGTTTTCACGCGCAAACATGGGCAGCGAAGGTAACAAGAGCGGTTGGACGCTGCGCGCGAACTACAGCAAATTCATTCCGCGCACCGGCACCTCATTCACGCTGGCGGGTTATCGGTATTCAACGGAAGGTTATTCTGAACTTTACGACGCCCTGGGTTCACGTGAAGCGCGCAATCATGGGCAAAAATGGCAGTCATTAAGCTGGAAACAACGCAGCCGCATTGAGATCTCCGCGGGTCAACATATTGGCGCGCTGGGTGATATCACTCTTTCTGCATCATCTCAGGATTACCGTGACGGTAAAAAGCGCGATAAACAACTGCAGTTCAACTGGAGTAAAACCTTCAACCATGGCATCTCGCTGAATCTGGGGGTGGCGAGGACGTATAACGTCGTGCCTGGCATGAACAGCACGCCATGGCAAAACAATGGTAACGAACATACGATTTTCCTGCGTGACCGTATACAAACCATGTGGTCGCTCTCTGTTTCCGTGCCGCTTGGCAGTACGCGTTATGCTCCGATTTTGTCGGCCAGTGCGAACCGCTCAAACAATAGCAATAGCCGCGACGGTGGCTATCAGTCGACGCTGAGCGGCGTGTATGGCGAGCAGAACCCGCTGAACTACAACCTGAATTACTCAACCGATAACAAAGGTGAACAATCCGTTTGGGGCGGCGGGCTCCAGCGCAGTTTCCCGTATGCCAATGCGGGTCTCTCATGGTCCTCTTCGAAAAATTACTGGCAGGCTTCAGGCTCGCTTCAGGGCGCACTGGTGGCGCATAAAGGCGGCGTGACGCTCGGTCACTGGGTGGGCGACAGCTTTGTACTGGTTGATGCACCCGGCGCCAAAGGTGCGGAAGTGATTGGCGGGCAGGGGGCGCGCATTGATGCCTTTGGTTATGCGATTGCGCCGTCTATGGGTGCTTATCAGTTCAACAACATCGGTCTGGATCCCCGCAATATGAGCGAAGATGTTGAACTGCAAACGTCACTGCAACGTGTCGCACCTTATGCGGGCGCGACGGTGCGGGTTCGTTTTAACACGCTCAGCGGCCAGGCCATGCTTATCACCGCGCAGCCGCAGAACAACACGCCGATCCCCATGGGTTCCGCCGTCTATGACAGCTACGGCAATTACGTTGGCATGGTCGGTCAGGCCAATCAAATTTACCTGCGCTCCAGTGACGACAACGGAACGTTGCGCGTTCAGTGGGGAAATAACGCCCAGGAAATCTGCCATATCTCGTGGCGTATTACGCCACCACGCAAACCTCTGCTTCTGATGAGCTTGCCATGTCGTTAAGCAACGGAGTTTTTATGCCATTTATACGCATCATTTTGCTGAATATTGTTTTATTAACCAGCCTGTCCGCGAACGCGCTGTGTAAAAAAGGGCCGGATTTCCAGCGCTCAGAGGAGGATTCGTATGGCCTTAGCCTGGCCATGGGAACCATCAACGTCTCCAGCCTTGAGATACAGCCGGTCGGTTCCCCGCTGGGATCCAATATTGTGAATTTCTCACAGAACCCGCGTTACACCAGCCCGGACAATGTGCTGTGGGTCTGCGATATTGCCGATAAAGATAATATCTTCGAAATCATCGCCACTAACGGCGACGATCGTAACGGTGGTTTTTTTGATTTAGGCAGCATCGATGGTTACCCCAACTACTACGGCACGCTGTTTGAGCATGTCGCGCTGCGTTTGACGCATCTGAATTCGGGTACGGTGTTTACGCGGCAATATCAGCGTATCCCGATGAAGAACTACCAGGTTTCACCGGATGGCACCCAAATCTACATTCGGGTTAAAGACTTTAGCCCTATTCGCGCGGATCTGATTCGGGTGAGTTCGACCTCACCTCGTGGGCAGTCGCCAGATGACTGGTGTGGCCGACCGACCCAGCTTACATCGGGCAGTTATAGCTGCAATCAGCCCAACGGCTATGTCTCTTTCTGCTCGCCCGGCAGCCCGGACGCGTATTGTGATTCCGGCGATTCGGCGTTTATCTACACCGGCTGGTATTACGATAACTGGATGGCCATCAATATGGGGATCTCTACTGGCTATCCCGCCAATCTCGTGTCCATTCCCACCTGTGTCGCGAAAAGCGTCACACCGATGGTGTTTTTCCCCACGATTTCCGTGAGCGATCTGAACAATGGCCAAACCGCGCAGAGCAACTTTAACGTGCATATCCTCTGTGAAGGGCAATCGACAAGCGGTGAGACGCAGGGGATGACGGCAATGGGACTGCAAGTGCCCTATGAAAGTTATCTGACTGCGCAGCAGCTTAATCTGGTGAATGCGTCTGGCGGGGTGAGCCATCTGCTTTCCGAAAAATATGGTCAACCGGGTTACGCCAGCGGAGTGGGAATTCAGATAGCCAATAGCAATGACGGTGTGCTGCGTAATTTTATTGGGTGGTCTCGCTGCCTGGCCGCAACCTGCCAACCTGGCGGTAACGGTGGCTGGTACGCGGTGCGTGATGGCGCGACGCAAGTGACAAATAACGGTTCAACCGCGATCAACGAATATGTGGTGAACTTCAATGCTTATCTGACACGTATCGCGGGCGAAACGGTCACAGCGGGCAAAGTTGATGCCAGTGCTGAAGTGCTGGTGAAAGTTCAATGAGATCCCGCCTTGCCATCGCGCTGCTCACCGCTTTGTTGATGACCGCCTTTTCCATCCGCGCCGGGCTTATCGCCGCCTCGACGCGGGTGATTTTTAACGAAGGACAGACCCAGCAAAGCCTGATGCTGGTCAACACCAACAGCTGGCCGGTGATGGTGCAAACCTGGGTCGATAACGGCGAAGCGGATGTCGATGCGCCCGCCCGTTTTAAAGCGCCGTTTGTGGCGGTTCCGACGCTGTTTTCACTCGAACCCAAAGGGATGCAGGGGTTGCGGCTGCTGTATAACCAGCAAACGCTGCCGAAAGATCGGGAGTCGGTCTTTTGGCTCAATCTCTACGAGATGCCGCCAAAATCAACCGCCTCAGCGCCAGACGCGCGCAGCGTGATCCTGACGATGAATACGCAAATGAAAA
Organism: Kosakonia sp. YIM B13588; assembly: GCF_042788165.1. Taxonomy (NCBI): domain Bacteria; kingdom Pseudomonadati; phylum Pseudomonadota; class Gammaproteobacteria; order Enterobacterales; family Enterobacteriaceae; genus Kosakonia; species Kosakonia sp. YIM B13588. The sequence goes on from NZ_JBHZPO010000015.1 coordinate 44,122, forward strand.
TCTTCTGGCGGCCAAAAGGGCTTGGCGCGCCGGTGGATATTGAGAAAAAAATCCGTTTCAGTGTGGTGAACAGCGGCAAAAACATGGCGATCGTCTGTCATAACGCCTCGCCGTGGCATGTCTCATTTGGCGGGTTATCGTTACGCTACGGCGAAAAAACCTATGCCGTGGAGCAGCAGCCGGACATGATGGTGGCGCCCTACGGCGAGAAGCGATACACCGTAGTTGCAAAAGATCTGCAGCCCACGGTTTTACCGCTGCGTATCCATGCCAAACTGATTGATGATAGCGGCCTGGTTGCCGAACAGACATTTCCCGTTCGTTAAACCCCCTCCTTTGCGAAGGGGGCTAACCGCTTAATCCAGATAGAACACTTCTTTTAATTCCGCGCTGACCGGGCTGTTGTCCGGATTAGCGGGCATTACATCACGCATATGTTTCCACCAGCGCTGACACACGTCGGTGTTAGCGACGGCGTTCCAGCGCGATTCCGATTCAATCTCAACGGTAGCGAACAGCAGGTTGCGCTGTTTATCGAGAAAAATGGCGTAATGGTGCGCGCCGCCTGCTTTCAGCGCCGCTTCCAGTTCCGGCCAGATCGGGTTATGGCGGCGTTCATACTCTTCGTGCGCATCGGGATTTACCTGCATCACAAAGGCTTTGCGGATCATAATGCCTCCAGATAAAGCTCGCGGACTTCGTCCCGGCTGGCGGTTCGCGGGTTGCACGGTGCGCACGGATCGGCGAGCGCTTTATCCAGCCAGCCTTCGATATCCGCTTTGGTGACGCCGAGTTTGCTGAAACCAGAAGGAATACCGACGCGTGCGCTCAGGGCGCGGATCGCATTGATGGCTTCCATGCTGGCGGCTTCATCGCTCATCCCTTTGGTGTCGACACCCATCGCCTGCGCCACGCGGGCAAAGCGGGCAACGGCGTTCGGGCGGTTAAAGTTTTCGATGACCGGCAACAAGATGGCATTGCACACGCCATGCGGCAAATTGTGCGTAGCGCCAGGCTGGTGCGCTAACGCGTGAACCAGACCAAGCCCGGCGCTGTTAAAAGCCATGCCGGCAAGATACTGGCCGTACGCCATTTGCTCACGCGCTTCAAGGTTGTGACCGTCATCAACCGCTTTTGGCAGCCACAGGTTAATTAAGCGAATGGCTTCCAGCGCGTTAGCGTCGGTCAACGGGTGCGCACCCACCGAGACATACGCTTCAACAGCGTGGGTGAGTGCGTCCATACCGGTAGCGGCGGTCACCGAGGCGGGGATTTCCAGCATCACGCTGGCGTCATCGACGGCAATGTCGGGGATAATATTGGGGTCGATAATGACTTCTTTTACCTGACGCGCGGAATCAATGATCACTGCGTTACTGGTCATCTCCGCCGCCGTGCCGGCGGTGGTATTGATTGCGACCAGCGGTACACCGGGGTTTTTCACTTTGCCGACGCCGGAATAGGCGGTTGACGGGCCCGGATTGGCGGTGAGGATTTTCACCCCTTTGGCGGTATCGATCGGGCTCCCACCGCCGAAGGCGATAATGTAATCGCAGGCAGCGTTTTGATACGCCGCATAGCCTTGTTGTACCAGCGCTTCCGTTGGGTTCGGGAACACGTCATCAAACAGGTGATACGCCATGTTATGCGCTTTCAGCGCGGCAAACAGGCTGTCCAGCAGACCCAGTTTGACTAGTTGTCCGTCGGTAACAATCAGCGCTTTTCCCCACTGTTTGTTCGCCACCATATTGACCATATCGCCGATAGCGCCCGCGCCGTGCAGGCTGATTTTGGGTAGTGCTAACATAAAACTCATACATAACTCCTTTATTTTCTTTGATTTTTACCGGCGACGAAACGCCCTGTCGCCGGAGGGATTCATAAACGCCTGCGCTGCATCATGCGGCGGGTGATGATCGGCAGCGAAATCACCACAATCAGCATCGCACCGACGATAATCGACATCACAATGCCCGGCACATTGAGCAGGCTCAGGCCAAAGGTCACCAGCCCCATCAGGAAGGCGGCGATAATCACGCCCACCATGCTGCCGGAACCGCCGAGAATATTGACGCCGCCGAGCACCGCCATCGTCACCACTGAAAGCTCCCAACCGAGTGCAATCGTCGGGCGGGTGCTGCCCAAACGTGAGGTCAGCAGCACCGACGCCAGTCCCGCCATCAGCCCTACCAGCGCGAAGAGGATCAGGTTATGGCGTTTCACATTGATGCCGGAATACCACGCGCCGGTCGGGTTATTGCCGATGGCGTACGTGCGGCGGCCAAAGTTGGTTTTGTGCAGCAGGAAAGCAAACAGCAGCGCCAGCACGATGAACAAGGCAAACTCAAACGACAGCGCGCCCCACACGTAACCCTGACCAAACCACGCAAAGCTTTCAGGCCAGGTGTTAAGCGCCTGATCGCCCAGTAGAATGTAGGTAATGCCGCGATACAGGCTCATGGTGCCGATGGTGATGACAATCGAAGAGAGGTTGAAGCGAGTGACCAGAATGCCGTTGAACAATCCGCACAGCAGCCCAACACCCAAACCGACGCACACCAGCAGCGGCGTATCCATACCCGCCTGGGCGCAAAAGCCCATCGCCGTTGAGCTGAGCGCGATGGTGGCGGCGACAGAAAGGTCAATTTCACGGGCAATGATCAGCATCGCCATCGGCAACACGATGATCGCTTTTTCGGTGAAGTTGAAAGTCGCGTCGGAAAGATTCCAGATGTTGAGGAAATAGGGCGATGCGAGGGCGTTTACCACAAACACCGCCAGCGTTACCGCCAGTAAAAAACCTTCCCAGCACAGCAAGCGCTTAAAGAACGGTGTCGCGGCAGGGGTATTTTTCACGGGCTCAGAAGTCAGTATCTTGCTCATGGTTTCACCGCCTGTTTTTGTCGCGCCAGCTCTGCGTCGCGCAGGATCAAGCGGCCTTTGCGTTTGTTACCGCGCTCGTTGAGCAACACCGCAATCACGATCACCGTGCCGGAAATCGCCATCTGCCAGAACGGCGAAACGCCAATCACCGGCAACGCGTTATTGATAACGCCGAGGAACAGCGCGCCGAACAAACAGCCGAGTACGCGCCCGGTGCCGCCCATGGTGCTGATGCCGCCAATCACACAGGCGGCAACCACTTGCAGTTCGAAACCGTTAGCCACGTCGACATAGGCCACGGCAAAACGCGAGATCCACAAATAGCCGCAAAAGCCCGCCAGGGCGCCAGAAAGGCAGAAGCTGACAAACTGCATTTTCCCGGCGTTGATACCGGTGTAATACGCCGCCGTGGCGTTGCCGCCCGCGGTATAGAGCGCTCGCCCGGTGCGGCTGTAACGCAGGAAGTAACCCACCAGCAGCAACACGGCGATAGCGCACCAGCTCAGTACCGGCAAACCCAACACCGAGGCTCGCGGCAGGCCGAGAAAATCTGCGCCCATCTGGTTAGAGTTCACCCAGCCGCCGCCGGAGAGCAAAAAGATAATCCCGCGATAAATGCTCATGGTGCCAAGCGTGACGACAATTGCCGGGATACCCAGTTTCCACACCAGCAGACCATTGATGATACCCATCACCAGCCCGAGCACCGTTGCCAGCAGCAGTAACGACCAGACCGGCACATCCGGGTGATGGAAGTTGATCAACGCGACAATCATGCCGGTCAACGCCAGGTTAGCCGCCATCGACAGGTCGATACCTTTGGTCAGCAGCACCATCATTTGCCCGAGAGCGAGAATGATCAGAATGGCGGTATCGTTGAACATCTCCACCAGGTTGCCGGGACTGATAAACGAAGGGACACGGCTGCCGATAGCCAGCACCAGCAGCACAATCACGCCGCCGAGCAGCGCTTCGCGATGTTTAAGCAGTTGTTGCCACATTATGCTGCCTCCTTCCCGGCACCGCTGGCGGCGCTGACGATGATTTCCGCCGTCGCTTCACCGGCCTGGTACTCGGCGACCATCAGCCCTTCGTGCATGACGATCACCCTATCGGCCATGCCCATCACTTCCGGCAGTTCAGAAGAGACCATAATCACCGCCAGACCGTGCGCCACCAGTTCCGACATAAACTGGTGTACGGCGGCTTTCGAACCGATATCGATACCTTTCGTTGGCTCATCGAGAATGATCACGTCCGGATGGGTGGCGAGCCATTTGCCGATCACCACTTTTTGCTGATTGCCGCCGGAAAGGGTTTCCACAGCCTGTTTCCAGCTAAAGGCTTTCACCTGCAAACGCCGGGCGTACTCATCCGCCAGCACCCACTCTTTGGCCTCGTTGAGTACGCCGTTGCTATTGAGTTTGCTGAGCTGCGGCAGGCTGATGTTCTGGGCAATCGACAGTTCAATAATCGCGCCCTGCTTTTGCCGCTCTTCCGGCACGCAAACAATCCCGGCGTTGATCGCATCCGCAGGCTGGCGGAAATGCACCGTTCGGCCATTAAGGATGATCTCGCCAGAAGAGGGGCGCGACACGCCGGAAAGCGCCTGCATCAGTTCCGTGCGCCCGGCACCCACCAGGCCGTAAAAGCCGAGGATCTCGCCTTTGCGCAGTGAAAAGTTGATATGGGCAAATTCGGTGGGATGGCATAAATCGCGCACTTCCAGCACGGTTTCCCCGAGCGCGCAGGCCACTTTCGGCCAGCTCTGGTTAATGGCGCGCCCGACCATCATCGCCACCATTCGCTCTTCGGTGATGTCATTGATGGCGCCGGAATCGACATACACCCCGTCGCGCAAAATGGTGTAGTGATCCGCCAGCTCAAAAATTTCATCAAACTTGTGCGAGATAAACAGGATCGCTTTGCCTTCCTGCTTCAGGCGTTCAACGATTTGGTAGAACTCCAGGATCTCATGCTGCGAGAGCGCGGCGGTCGGCTCGTCCAGAATCACCACCTGCGCGTCAAACGACAGCGCTCGGGCAATCGCCACCATGTGGCGCTGGGCGATACTCAATGTTTTCAGCGTGGCGCGTGGATCAATTTGCACTTCCAGCCGGGTGAGAATCGCCTGCGCTTGTTGGTGCATGGCGGGCCAGTCGAGTTTTTTCAGTAGCCCTTTATACAAATACTGCCCAACGAAGATGTTCTCGGTGACCGAGAGCTCGTCGAACAGCACCGTTTCCTGGTGAATAGCGGTGATCCCCACTTTATGCGCCGACTCGGGCGTAGGCAGCGAAATCGGGATCGCTTTGTAGAGTATTTCGCCCTCTTCAGGCTGGTAAATACCGGTCATCACTTTGACCAGTGTGGATTTCCCCGCGCCGTTTTCACCGATCAACGCGGTGACTTTGCCGGGCCAGAGATCGAGCTGTACGTTCTCAAGGGCGCGCACACCGGGAAACACTTTGGTGATGCCCTTAAGCGACAGCAGAGGGGTGTATGCCGTCATGATAGTTCTCCAGTTTTTGCCCTCTCCCGTAAAAGAGGGCAGGAAGGGATCAGAAAATCTTCGAGAACTTATCAATGTTGCTGGCATCGTAGACAAACGGCTCAGCCATCGCGCCACTGCCGTCAGCGTCCAGTTTCACTTTGCCGAGTTTGCCCATGCTGGCTTCGTCTTTGGTCGCCGTGCCTTTCACCAGGTCATCCGCTAAATAGGTGGCGGCATAACCAAGGTCGATCGGGTTCCAGATGGCGAAACTTTTGCTCGCGCCGGATTTAATGGCGCCCGCCATTTCAGACGGCAGCCCTAAACCGGTGACATACACTTTGCCAATCTTGCCCTGGTCTTTTACCGCTTGCGCCGCCGCGACAATGCCGACCGACGACGGCGAGACGATCACTTTCAGGTCCGGGTACGATTTCAGCAGGCCGACCGCTTCGCGGTAGCTCTTATCGGAGAGATCGTCGCCGTAAGCGACGGTCACCAGGTTAACCGACGGGTACTTCGGCAGCACCTTTTTCATCTCCGCAATCCAGATGTTCTGGTTGGTGGAGGTGGGCGTGGCGCTAAGGATCGCCACATCGCCTTTTTCAACATTCAGCGCTTTTAGCGCATCGGCGGCCAGTTTGACGTTGGTTTCGCCAATCAGCGCGTTATTGGAAGGGTTGAGGTGGATCTGGCGTCCGGCTTTCGCCACGCCGGAATCCCACGACACCACTTTGATGCCGCGCTGCATCGCTTTTTTCAGCACCGGCACCACGGCATCGGGATCGTTGGCGGAGATGGCGATCGCATCCACCCCCTGGGCGATCAACCCGTTAAGCACTTCGATCTGCGCTTCGGCTGTGGTAGTGGTCGGGCCGGTGTAGATCACTTTGACATCGCCTAGCTCTTTGGCTGCCTCCTGTGCGCCGGTGTTTGCTGCTTCAAAAAAGCCATTACCTAAAGATTTCGCCACGAGGGCGATTTTTACTTCAGCTACAGCGGAACCGGACAACGCCAGAATGGCAACGGTGAGGATTAAGCTTGCTTTTGTTTTCATTGCTTTTACTCCACGAGAGTTAGTGTTTGTAGGGCTTGCAGGTGAGGATTCGCCCCGTCTCAATGAGCGGGGCGCGATGTTGTTATTGGTACAGATCTAATGCGGATTGCAGCGGCGTCACGCCAAAGCGTTTACCCAGCGCAATCAACTCTTGCTGCGTGATGGTCTGTTTCATACCGCCCATCGAATAGATTTTTACCAGCACCTCGGCGGATTTCTCGGCGGTGTCGATCAGGCCAAAGGCTTCGTCGAGCGTCGGCCCGCTGCCGAACACGCCGTGGAAAGGCCACAGCACCAGCGAATGTTTTTGCATGTCTTTGGCGGTTGCCTGGCCGATTTCATCGGTGCCTGGCACCATCCACGGCAGAATGCCAACGCCATCCGGGAACACCACCAGACATTCGGTGCTGCCTTCCCACAGCTTGCGGGTAATCAAATCAGAGGTGTTTTCCAGCACGTAGGTCAGCGCAATCAGGTTGGTGGCGTGGCAGTGCATAATCACGCGGTCTTTCCCGCCGGTGGCCTTGATGCGCTCGCAATGAGACAAGAAGTGCGCCGGGAGCTCTGATGTCGGAACCGCTTCATGCTCCAGCCCCCACAGAATGTGGTAGCCCGCGCCGTCGCTGTCGACTTTCACAACGCCTAAATTTGCAGCCGGATCGAGCTGCACGTTACGGAAAAATTTGCCGGAGCCGGTGACGATAAACGGCGTGTTAGCCAGCAGCGGCATCGGCTGGCTCAGGGCGATATAGCGCGGTTTCTGGTGAAAATCAGCGGCGAACGATGTGATATCGGCCTCATCCAGGCGCAGCGTCAGGTTGCCGCCGTTGCGTTCATCCCAGCCTTTCAGCCAGGCGTCCGAGGTGGCTTTGATCATCCCCTGGACGAACCAGGAATCGGTAATGGTCTGCATAGTCTTTTGTTTCCCGTTTATTGCCCGGTAGCGCTGCGCTTACCGGGCTGATGAATGCGCAGCGATTAGCCACGTTTGCTTAATACGTCTTTCTCATAGGCCCGCACGCTTTCCAGCCACTGGCTACCGGCTGGCGTGTCGTGGCGCTGGCAGTACATTTCCCACACCGCCTGCCACGGCAGGGATTTCTGCTCTTCGAGCAGCGCCAGGCGCGCGGTGTAATCGCCGTCCGCTTCCAGTTTGCGCAGTTGCTCAACCGGTTCGAGCAGCGCGCGCAGCAGCGCTTTTTTCATGTTGCGCGTACCAATCACCCACGCGGCGATGCGGTTGATGGAGGCATCGAAAAAGTCGAGCCCGATGTGGACGCGGTCGAACAGTTTGTGGCGGATGATTTCGCTGGCGATGGCCTGGGTTTCGTCATCCAGCAGCACAACGTGGTCGCTGTCCCAGCGTACCGGGCGGCTGACATGCAGCAGCAGACGTGGCACATAGAGCATGGCGGCAGAGATTTTGTCGGAGATAACCTCCGTTGGATGGAAGTGACCGGCATCGAGACACAGCGCGGTCTGGCGGCTGGTGGCGTAACCCATATAAAACTCGTTGGAGCCGACGGTGTAGCTCTCTGCGCCGATGCCGAATAACTTACTTTCCACGGCGTCGATATGGTGTGCCGGGTTAAGTTTTTCGCTGATCACCTCATCCAACGCAGCCAGCAGACGCTGGCGCGGCGCGAGACGATCAACGGTGACATCTTTCATGCCATCCGGGATCCAGATATTCATCACCGACGGCGTACCCAGTTGTTCGCCAAAGTAAGCGGAAACGCGGCGGCTGGCTTTTACATGGTCAATCCAGAACTGGCGGATTTCGTCATTGGCGTGGGAAAGCGTGAAGCCATCGGCGCTCAGCGGGTGCGAGAAGCAGGACGGGTTGAAGTCCAGCCCCAGATTGTTGACTTTTGCCCACTGCACCCAGTTTTTGAAGTGCTCGGGTTTGATTTCATTCCGCGCGACCGGCGTTTCGGCTTCGTGATAAATCGCATGCAGGTTCAGGCGTTTCGGGCCTGGGATCAGGCTCAGCGCTTGTTCCAGATCGGCGCGCAGTTCCGTGGCGTTGCGCGCTTTGCCCGGATAATTACCGGTAGCCTGAATGCCGCCGGTCAGGCTGCCTTCCGGGTTTTCGAAACCGGCGACATCATCGCCCTGCCAGCAGTGCATGGAAACCGGCAGCCTGTCGAGCTGGCGCAGCGCCTCCTCGACATCAATCCCCACAGCGGCGAAACGCTGTTTAGCAATGTCCCAGGCTTGTTCAAGTTGAGTGGTCATGCGCAAAGCTCCTTTGTCTGTCGTTTTTGTTGAAAGCGCGCGACGTAGCGGGCGATTTCATTATCAGGATTAGGGGTAAACGTAATCAGTGAATGGTTAGCCGTGACCAGCTGGCGAAAATCATCGACGTTGCTTAGCTCATCCAGCGTCATCAGTTGCACGCCAATATTGCCCAGCGTCGAGGCTTCCACCGGCCCGGCGACCACTGGCAGCCCGCAGGCATCGGCGCAGAGCTGGTTCAGTAACTGGTTCTGGCAGCCGCCGCCGACGATATGCAGGCGGGTAAACGGCTTGCCACGCAGGAAAGCCAGTTCGCTCAGCACATCGGCATACAGCAGCGCGAGGCTATCGAAGATGCAGCGCGCCAGTTCGGCGGCATTTTGCGGTACGGGTTGACCCGCTTCGCGGCAGGCGGCCTGGATTTCGGTGCTCATGTTGTCCGGGTTGATAAAGCGATCCGCGTTCGGGTTAATCACGCAGCGGCAGATTGGGCGCTGCTCGGTAAGCGCGATCAATGCCGGCAAATCGGTGATGTTTTGCTCTTTCAGCACGCGTTGCAGCAGCCACAACCCCATGATGTTTTTCAGCACCCGGTAACGGCCTTCGGCACCGCCTTCGTTGGTGATATTGGCGGCGAGCGCCTCATCGCTGGTGTGGGGGGTTTTGCTCTCAAAGCCCATCAGTGACCAGGTGCCGGAAGAGAGATACGCCGCGTCGGGATTTTCCAGCGGTGCGGCGATAACTGCGCTGGCAGTATCGTGGCTGGCGACGGCGACGACCGGAATGGCATTACCCTGCGGGCAGATCCAGTGGCCGATCACGTTGCCAGGATGGGTTGGCGTGCCAAACCAGCGAGCCGGAACGCCTGCCCAGTTCAGCAGTGATTCATCCCAGTTATCGGTGTTGATATTCACCAGTTGGGTGGTGGTGGCGTTGGTATATTCCCAGTTGAGATTGCCGGTCAGGCGGTAGCTGAAGTAATCCGGGATCAGCAGCGCGTGATCGGCCTGTTCCAGCAGGTGCGGTTGCTGTTCTGCCAGCGCGCGTAGCTGGTACAGGGTGTTGAAGGGTAAAAACTGAATACCGCTGCGGCGATAGATATCGGCTTTACCGGGGTTTTGCATCGCGCGGAGCATCACGCCATCGGTGCGATTATCGCGGTAGGCAATCGGCAGCCCGACGCGCTGGCCTTCGCGATTGATCAGGATGTAATCGACGCCCCAGGTATCAATGCCGATGCTGTCTGGCTGTATACCTTCGGCGCAAACCTTGTTCAGGCCGAGGCGGATTTCGGTTTCCAGGCCGTCGATATCCCAGCAATCAAAGCCGTCCACTTTTTGCAGACAGTTTATAAAACGGTGGATTTCGCGAAGCGAAAGCGTGCGGTTCTGGCGGTCATAGCGCGCCAGCATGACGCGTCCGCTGGAGGCGCCTAAATCAACCGCAACACAATGGCGAAAAGTCATGATCGGGTCCTTCTTAGAGTCATTGTGGACAGTCTAAAAAGGGTGGGACAGTCGTACCTTCTTGCTACTGACAGTGGCGATTTCGCGCTGGCAAGAAAGCAAAGGTGAACGTGAGAGAGTTCACAGTTTCCAGTAATCGCGAGGTTTTCGGCCATTGTGACCCTCACCACATTTCCCGATCTTTCCGACCGTTTCTTGAAAAAACGGCAGGCTATGCGCAAATCGGTGTCGAAAATTTAAGGTGAGGTCGAAAACCCTTAATTACTATTTTGAGAACATTTCTCAAGACCGGGGCCATCATGACCGTATTGCATAGCGTGGATTTTTTTCCGTCAGGTAAATCACCCGTTGCCATTGAACCGCGATTGCCCCAGGCCGCGTTTCCGGAACATCATCATGATTTTCATGAAATTGTGATTGTTGAGCATGGAACGGGGATTCATGTGTTTAATGGTCAGCCTTATACCATCAGCGGCGGCACGGTCTGTTTTGTGCGCGATCATGATCGCCATTTGTATGAACATACCGATAATCTCTGTTTGACCAATGTGCTGTACCGCTCGCCGGATGCGTTCCAGTTCCTTGCCGGGCTGAACCAGTTGCTGCCGCAGGAGCAGGACGGACATTACCCGTCGCACTGGCGGGTAAGCCAGCACACGCTCGGGCAGGTGCGCGGCATCATTAGCCAGATGGAAGAGATGGGCAGTGAAGCGGCAACGCACGACATTGCCAACCGCGAGATACTGTTTATGCAGTTGCTGGTGTTATTGCGTAAAAGCAGCCAGCAGGAAGATGCGGGCAACAGCGATGCGCGGCTAAACCAACTGATGCTGTGGCTGGAAGATCACTTCGCGGAAGATATTTGCTGGGAGTCGCTGGCGGAACAGTTCAGCTTGTCGTTGCGCACGCTGCATCGCCAGCTTAAACAGTCCACCGGCATGACGCCGCAGCGCTATTTAAACCGCCTGCGGTTGATTAAAGCGCGTCATATGCTGCGCCACAGCGACGAGAGCGTTACCGATATCGCCTTTCGCTGCGGTTTCGGCGACAGTAACCACTTTTCGACGCTATTTCGCCGCGAGTTTGACTGGTCGCCGCGCGATATCCGCCAGGGGCGCGACACGCTGCTTCAGTAACGAGAAGGCTATCACCGATTTTTTGCCGGGCTTCCGTTAATAATGTCAGGTTGTTCACGGCAGAGGTGGCGTTGTGGCTGGTCAGTTAATTCTTCGTAAAGCAGACTTTTTCCCGCGCGCCGGACAGGCGGTCGCGGTGGCCGATCGCTACCCGCAAAATGTCTTTGCCGAACATACCCATGAGTTTTGCGAACTGGTAATGGTGTGGCGCGGCAATGGCTTGCACGTGCTCAATGACCGTCCTTACCGCATTACGCGCGGCGATCTGTTTTATATCCGCGCCGAAGATTGCCACTCTTACGCCTCGGTTAATGACCTGGTGTTGCAGAACATTATCTATTGTCCGGACCGGCTGACGCTGAATCTCGACTGGGCCGCGCATATTCCGGGGCTTAACGGCGCACCGTCCAACCCGCACTGGCGCATTGGCAGCAGCGGAATGGCGCAGGCGCGGCAGGTGATTACGCAACTGGAACATGAGAGCGCGAAGGACGATCCGCTGGCCAATTTGATGGCGGAAACCCTGTTTGCCCAACTGGTGATGACCCTAAAACGCCACCGTTTTGCCACCGATAACCTTGCCGCGACCCACAGCGAAACGCTGCTGGATAAGCTAATCACCGCGCTTTCCGGCAGCCTGAATCGTAGCTTTGTGCTGGAGCGTTTTTGTGAACAGGAACAGTGCAGCGAGCGGGCGCTGCGCCAGCAGTTTCGTACTCAAACCGGGATGACCATCAACCACTATTTGCGCCAGTTGCGCATTTGCCACGCACAATTTTTGTTGCAGCATTCCGAGCAGATGATCAGCGAAATCGCCATGCAGTGCGGGTTTGAGGACAGTAACTACTTTTCGGTGGTATTTAGCCGCGAGGTAGGGATGACGCCAGGTCAGTGGCGTCATCGTAGCCGGGTTGCTGCCTGATTAGCTCGCCATGCCGAGGCCGACGATATTGGCCGCGACAATGATTACCACACAACCGAGACTCAGCACACTTACCGGTTGGCGTCCGGCATTCTTCCACTCTTTGAGCACCAGCCCAACCAGCCCGCCGCACAGCACATAGAAGCTCATATGCAGCATCCAGCTGATGTAGTCATATTGCCCCGGAATACGCGCATGGCCCCAGGCGTAGAAGAAGAATTGCAGATACCACATTAGTCCACCCAGCGCAGAAAGCAGGATATTGCTGATGATCAGCCCTTTTGCCAGCGAGAAGTCGGCTTTTACCGACAAATCTTTCACTTTTGCCAGGCGGATAAAGCAGAAGCTCAGGTTGACCAGCGCACCGCCGCCCATAATCACTACATAGCTTGGCAACGCGGTATAGAGCGGATCGATACCCAGCGCAGCAGCGGCTTCGTGCATTGGTTTGGCGGCGTTCATCGCAAAGGACATCCCGGCAGAGAACACGCCGCACATCACCGCCAGCGCTAACCCTTTTCTCAGGTTGAACTCTTCGGCTTTGATGCCCATTTTGCGCTCTTTCAACTGACCGGCACGGGTGACAATGCCAACGCCAATCAGCGCTACCAGCACACCCAGCAGTGTCATCCGACCGCCTTCGGTGTTGATCAGCACGTCGAAGTGACCGTTGAGGATCGGCGTCATCAACGTACCGACAATCAGCGTAATGCCAATGGCAATACCAATGCCCATCGACATGCCTAAGTAGCGCATGGTCAGGCCATAGTTGATGTTACCGATGCCCCACATTGCGCCGAAAAGAAACACCGGCAGCAGAGTTGAGGCGCTAAACGAACTGAAATAAGCCCAAAAATCAGGCAATAACAGCGCGCTGATAGTCCAGGGAAGAATCAACCAGGAGACGATGCCGCCGATTGACCACATGGTTTCCCAGGACCAATTTCTTACCTTTTTAAACGGGGCATAGAAACAGGCTGCACTGGCTGCACCTATCAAATGCCAAAAAATACCCATCGTAATCGCGTTACTCATTTCACAATCCTCTTTGTTTTTATCGCCGGGATACGAGCAGCCGACCTGATGAGTGTAAAAATCGGTCAGAAGATTAACCTTGAGGCGTTTGCCGCGTTGCGTTGCAGGCTGGCAATGAGCACGTGATGAGGGTGAGCGGCTTCACAATTTCAATAACATAACCAAAAGTTATAACCTTATAAAAACTACGGCATTGATAAACATTTTCAATATCATTTAATTAACTATAATGAACCAACTGCTTACGCGGCGTTAACACAATAGCCGCTTACCCTTAATGGAGATGAATATGAGCTATACACTGCCCGCTCTGCCGTATGCATACGATGCCCTCGAACCGCATTTCGACAAGCAGACGATGGAAATCCATCACACTAAACATCACCAGACCTATGTGAACAACGCTAACGCCGCGCTGGAAAGCCTGCCGGAGTTCGCCAGCCTGCCGGTTGAAGAGCTGATCACCAAACTGGACCAGCTGCCAGCAGACAAAAAAACCGTACTGCGTAACAACGCAGGCGGCCACGCTAACCACAGCCTGTTCTGGAAAGGCCTGAAAAAAGGCACCACCCTGCAGGGCGATCTGAAAGCCGCTATCGAGCGTGATTTCGGTTCCGTGGACAATTTCAAAGCTGAATTCGAAAAAGCAGCGGCGACTCGCTTTGGCTCCGGCTGGGCATGGCTGGTGCTGAAAGGCGACAAACTGGCTGTGGTTTCTACCGCTAACCAGGATTCCCCGCTGATGGGTGAAGCGATCTCTGGCGCGTCTGGCTTCCCGATCGTGGGTCTGGATGTGTGGGAACACGCTTACTACCTGAAATTCCAGAACCGCCGCCCGGACTACATCAAAGAGTTCTGGAACGTGGTGAACTGGGACGAAGCTGCTGCGCGTTTCGCTGCGAAAAAATAAGCCGCTTTCGTCACGCATTAGCGCGTGAGTCGAAACCCCGCCAGGCGTTGCCAGCGGGGTTTTTTTATTCTTTTTGTCCGCCACAAAACAAAAGGAACGATGATCCTAAAATAATGAAATAATGTTTTGTTATGGTTGTTTGATCACTTTTCTCGCCTAAATCCGGGTCTACCCTCTCTTCATCCGCGCGGCTGTTGTTCCCTTCAACCGGAGTGCCTGCGCCATAAAAATCGAACGGTTTTTACAGGTGAAGATATGCAAATCAAGCGTGCAATAGAAAAAATCCCTGGCGGGATGATGCTGGTTCCATTGTTCATCGGTGCCTTGTGCCACACTTTTGCGCCCGGCGCAGGGAAATACTTCGGTTCATTCACCAACGGCATGATTACCGGCACGGTGCCTATTCTGGCGGTGTGGTTTTTTTGCATGGGTGCGTCGATCAAACTGAGCGCGACCGGTACGGTGCTGCGTAAATCCGGCACGCTGGTGGTGACGAAAATCGTGGTTGCCTGGGTCGTGGCGGCTATCGCTTCGCGGTTGATTCCCGAACATGGCGTGGAAGCGGGTTTTTTTGCCGGTTTATCGACGCTGGCGCTGGTGGCATCGATGGATATGACCAACGGCGGGTTGTATGCCTCCATCATGCAGCAGTACGGCACCAAAGAAGAGGCCGGGGCATTTGTGCTGATGTCGCTGGAATCCGGTCCATTGATGACGATGATTATTCTCGGCACTGCCGGCATCGCCTCTTTTGAACCGCATGTGTTTGTCGGTGCGGTGCTGCCATTCCTCGTGGGGTTCGCGCTGGGTAATCTCGACCCGGAATTGCGCGAGTTCTTCAGCAAGGCGGTGCAAACACTGATTCCGTTCTTCGCCTTCGCGCTGGGCAACACCATCGATTTAAGTGTGATAGCACAAACCGGGCTGCTGGGGATTTTGCTGGGCGTCGCGGTGATTGTGATTACCGGGATCCCGCTGATTATTGCCGATAAACTGATTGGCGGCGGTGACGGCACAGCGGGCCTGGCAGCCTCCAGTTCGGCTGGTGCTGCGGTGGCAACGCCGGTGCTGATTGCTGAAATGGTGCCGGATTTCAAAGCGATGGCGCCAGCGGCGACCGCGCTGGTGGCGACATCGGTGATCGTTACCTCGATCCTGGTGCCGATTCTGACTTCCGTCTGGTCACGAAAAGTGAAAGGGGCGGAAGCGGAAATGTCGATACGAAACACCGTGAAATAACAAAATGAGGCCGACCTTTACAGGTCGGCTTTTGCATTAGCTGATAGCAAAAACGGTGTCGATAATGTTGCACTGATCTTCATTGAGGGCGCCGCCGAAGTTACGGGCGACGGGTGTGCAATAACCAAATTTACGTGAGACGACGGTTTTGATGGTGGTAACAAAATCATCGCCGATGCTGTAGATGGACATAAATTTGCCGATCTCTTGCTGTACCTGATGCAGCGTTGCCAAATCACCTTGCCGCCACGCTTCCCGTGCTTTAACGAACAGCTCCGGCATCACGTTGTTTAAGCCCGAAATCACGCCAGCGCCGCCCGCCAGCAGATTGGGAATGAAGTATTCGTCGTAACCGCATAGCACTGCGAAATCATCGCGCACGTTCTTCGTTGCCAGAATCATATTGCGGGTGTGCGACTGGCAATCCACAGTGTCTTTAATGCCGACAAAATCGGGGAATTCGGCGGCCAGCGTTGCTACCAATTCGGGCGTTACATCGCAACCGGTTCGCGCCGGGAAGTTATAGGCAAACCATTTGCCGCTGATCGCTTTGCCCAGCGCGCGAAAGTAGCTTAAAAGCTGGTTGCTGGTTTGCCCGTAGTAATAAGGCGGCAGCACCATCACCGCTTCATAGCCGGTGCGGTAGGCTTCATCGGCCATCCACAGGATGTCGTTAAAACAGGTGGAAGAGACATTAGCCACCATCGAAATGGGCGACATGCCGCGCGCTTCACGAATCAACATTATTCGTTCATCCAGTGTGAAAGAGGCGAACTCGCCGATACTGCCCATCAGCAATACCACGTCTATTTTCGCCGCCGTCAGGCGGGTAATATGCTGCTTTAATCCATTGAGATCGATGTTGCCTTCACTGTCCATCGGCGTGATGGAAGGACACCAGACGCCGGAAAAGGGGATTGTTTGCGTCACGTCACTGCCTCCTCGATTAATGAAATCATGTTTCAAAAGCGTAAGGTAAGTGATAGCACGGCACCGCAGCGCGCACGTGCACGAATGTCTCATTTTTGCAGGTTTGGTCTGCGAACAATTGTGGTGTAATAACGTGATGAACGAAGCCTGTTGGAGGGAATATGCAACATCCGGTTGACGTGTTTGTAGGAAAAATAAGGGATTATCAGGGCAGCCGACCGAGCGCCATCGCAAAATTGCAGGTTGAAGGCGAACTCATGCTCACTGAAACCGGCATTGCCGGGGACGAGCAGGCGGAAAAAAGTTACCACGGCGGAACAGATCGCGCGTTGTGTCACTACCCGCGAGAACACTATGCGCACTGGGCGCAGATGTTTCCGCAGCAGGCGGCGTTGTTTTGCGCGCCCGCATTTGGCGAGAATCTTTCCACCAGCGGTCTGACAGAAAAAAATGTCTTTATCGGCGATATCTTTCGCTGGGGCGACGCGCTGATTCAGGTGACGCAGCCGCGTTCGCCCTGTTTCAAACTCAATTTCCACTTTGGCATCAGCGACATGTCAGCGCAGATGCAGTCCAGCGGCCGCATTGGCTGGCTTTATCGGGTGATTGCGGGTGGCAATGTGTCGGCGCAAGCGCCGCTGGAACTAGTTTCACGCGTGAGCGATGTCAGCGTCTATGACGCGGCGGCGATAGCCTGGTTTCAGCCGTTTGACGACGAGCAATATCATCGACTGCTGGCGGCTGCAGGGTTGTCGGCGAGCTGGACGCGTACGATGCAAAAGCGGCGTTTGAGCGGCAAGATTGAAGATAATTCACGCAGGTTGTTGGGAAAATAAAACGCCCCCTCCGGTGAGCGGAGAGGGCGAGTTATCAAGCGCGTTTATATAACGGCAGCCATATCGTCAGGCGCAAACCGCCGAGTGGGCTGTCGTCTGCTTTTACCCAACCTCGATGCTGCTGGATCGCGGTTTCGACAATCGCCAGGCCAAGGCCTGTGCCGCCGGACTCGCGATCGCGCGCTTCGTCGGTACGGTAGAAAGGGCGGAAAATCTGTTCCCTGTCTTCCGCGCTGACGCCGGGGCCGTCATCGTCCACGTTAATGGTGATGCCGTCTTTATCCACCGCGAAACTGACTTCGATTTTGCTGTGCGAGTAGCGCAGCGCGTTGCGCACAATGTTTTCAACCGCGCTTTCCAGCGCGCTGGGGTTACCGTACAGCGGCCACGGGCCCGGCGGGAAATTGATGGTCAGGGATTTGCCCATCTGCTCCGCTTCAAACGCCGCGTTATCCAGCACCTCATTCCACATCTGATTGGCTTTCACCGTTTCGCTGACCAGCGCGTTTTTCTGCTGATTGCGCGACATCACCAGCAGATCGTTGATCATGCTGTCCAGCCGCTGTGCTTCAGTTTCAATGCGTTCCAGCTCTTTGCTTTCGCCGCTGCGGCGACGCAGCAGGGCGGTGCCGAGCTGTAAGCGTGTGAGCGGTGTACGCAGTTCGTGCGAGATATCGGAAAGCAGTCGCTGCTGTGCGGTCATCATGCGTTCGAGCGCCGTCACCATCTGGTTGAAACTCGCTCCGGCGGCCAGAAACTCCTGCGGCCCGGATTCCAGTTCCGGATGCTGCCGCAAGTTGCCTTGCGCCACTTCATCCGCCGCATTTTTCAGCTTCCGCGCCGGTTTCGCCAGGCTCCACGCCAGCCACAACAGCAGCGGCGAGCTGATCAGCATGGTGACAATCAGCAGCAATAACGGGCGGTCAAACAACAGGTTGATAAAGTCAGATTGCGAACTGCTGGCGGGACGAATCAGATAGAGTTGGTAGTTATCTTCCCCGTCGCGAACGGAGAAGGGCCCTACCATTTCGACCCGGCCATATTTCTTCTTCTGCGGATGGTCGGAGTTGTCCGCCTGGCCGATGAAGTTACGGATGATCTGCATCTCGTTGCGTTCGGCACCAATGACGCGCCCTTCGCTGGTCACCAGCAGCAGACGTTGACCCGGCGGCGCCCATTTGTCGATGGCGCGGAAAAGCCTGCGCCACCACATCAGATCGTTCGGCGGGTCGTTCGACAGTTCCGCTTCAACATGCTGTTCAATCATCACGCCCTGACGCTGCTCGCTGTCCAGCAGCTCCGTCATCTGACGGGAGTCCAGCTTTGGCACCATCAAAACCAGCATCAATACCAGCGCCAGCGTTAACCAGAAAATGGCAAAGATGCGGGCGGTCAAACTTCCTATCATGAAGCGGACACCATCAGATAACCGCGGCCACGCAGGGTTTTAAACCACGGATGCCCATCTTTACGCTCCGGCAGTTTGCGGCGCAGATTGGAAATGTGCATATCAATAGCGCGGTCGAACGGCGTTAAACGTTTACCCAGCACTTCCTGGCTCAGATGTTCACGTGATACCACCTGGCCTAAATGTTGCGCCAGCAAGTAAAGCAGCGTGAATTCGGTGCCGGTTAGTTCCAGCGCCTGGCCTGCAAAGCTGGCTTCCTGACGACCCGGATTAAGACTCAGCGCGTCCACTTCAAGCGTGGGTGAGCCGTTATCATTGTTTTGCTGCTGCTCGCTCCAGTGCGAGCGGCGCAAGATTGCGCGAATACGCGCGACTAATTCACGATCGTTAAACGGTTTTGGCAGATAGTCATCCGCGCCCAGCTCAAGGCCGAGAACGCGATCGAGTTCGCTGCCGCGGGCGGTCAGCATAATGACCGGTGTCTGGTGTGTCTGGCGTAGCTCTTTAAGTGTGTCGATACCGTTTTTCTTCGGCATCATGACATCAAGCAAAAGCAGGTCGATGCTGTCGTCGAGGAGGTCGAGCGCCTGCTCCCCGTCATGGGCAACGAGCACGTTGAAACCTTCCATGTCGAGTAGCTCCTTTAACAAGGAAGTAAGCTCTCGGTCATCATCTACTAAAAGGATTTTATTCATTGTTTAAATACCTCCGAGGCAGAAATTACGTCATCAAGACTCGCTAATCCATGACTTTACGTTGTTTTACACCCCCTGACGCATGTTTGCAGCCTGAATCGTAGACTGATTATCGTTGAATCGTGAGACGAAAAGGTTACTGGAGTAAATGATGCGCATCGTTACCGCTGCCGTCATGGCCTCAACGCTGGCGTTTAGCACCGTTAGCCAGGCTGCTGGCGTCGTAACAGGCGATAACTGGCACCCGATTGATGGGTTTGCACAGCGCAGTGTTCAGAGCCATATGTTCGACGGTATTAATTTAACCGAACATCAGCGTCAGCAGATGCGGGATTTAATGAGACAGGCGCGGCACGATCAGCCTCCTGTAAATGTTAGCGAAATGGAGACAATGCATCGCCTTGTCACCGCAGAAAATTTTGATGAAAACGCTGTGCGCGCTCAGGCAGAAAAGATGGCGCAGGAGCAAGTCGCTCGTCAGGTTGAAATGGCGAAAGTCCGCAACCAGATGTACAACCTGCTTACGCCGGAGCAGCAAGCGGTTTTAAACCAGAAACACCAGCAACGGATGACGCAACTGCGCGAAATCGCACAGATGCAACAAAGTTCTTCGTCGACAGTTTTAAGTAGCAGTAGTACCCGGCATTACCAGTAACAAACCCTGTTTTCCTTGCCATAGACACCATCCCTGTCTTCCCCCACATGATGTGGGGGTTTTTTTTGCCCGCAATTCCACCGCTTAATTTCCCCATTGCTGTTGCCTGGCTTTCGTTATAATCCCTGCTGGATCCAAGCAGGAGCGTTTATGAATCAATCCTATGGGCGTCTGGTCACCCGGGCAGCGGTTGCGGCGACCGTCATGGCATCGTCACTGCTGGTAATTAAAATCTTCGCATGGTGGTTCACCGGTTCGGTCAGTATTTTGGCGGCGCTGGTTGATTCGCTGGTGGATATCGCCGCGTCGCTAACCAACTTGTTAGTTGTACGCTATTCGCTGCAACCCGCCGACGAAGAGCACACATTCGGTCACGGAAAGGCGGAATCGCTGGCGGCGCTGGCACAAAGTATGTTTATTTCTGGGTCAGCCTTGTTCCTGTTTTTGACCGGTATTCAGCACCTTGCTAAGCCTGAACCGCTTCGTGATGCTGGCATTGGTATTACGGTCACGTTGATCGCGCTGTTTAGCACTGTGATCCTTGTCACTTTTCAGCGCTGGGTAGTGCGGAAAACCCACAGCCAGGCGGTGCGGGCGGATATGCTTCATTATCAGTCTGATGTTATGATGAACGGCGCAATTCTCATCGCGCTGGGGCTCTCCTGGTATGGATGGCATCGTGCAGATGCATTGTTTGCGTTGGGTATTGGCAGCTATATTTTGTATAGCGCGTTACGCATGGGGTATGACGCAGTTCAGGCATTGCTGGACAGAGCTTTACCCGACGAAGAGCGACAGGAAATTTTCACCATTGTCACCTCCTGGCCGGGCGTCAGCGGCGCTCACGATCTTCGCACGCGGCAGTCAGGGCCGACCCGCTTTATTCAAATACATCTGGAAATGGAAGATAACCTGCCGCTCGTTCAGGCGCATCTTATTGCTGAGCAGGTAGAACAGGCGATTCTGCAACGTTTCCCGGGTTCTGATGTGATAATCCATCAGGATCCTTGTTCGGTAGTACCTCAAGGACGATAAGCACGTAGAGGCTTTCGTATTTCGTTGTAAAAAAGTGAGCCAGACCAACTTTTTGTGTATAAATTACCGCCATTTGGTCTGACCTGAATCAATTCAGCAAGCTGGGATTGATATACTATTTGCACCATAGCAGCATAGTTGTTCGCTCCCACAGGGGAGTCGCTTCGGGCCACAGAATTTTATTTTGCATTCCTAAGTTCAGAGGTAGTCATGATTAAAAAAATCGGTGTGTTGACAAGTGGCGGTGATGCGCCAGGCATGAATGCCGCGATCCGCGGTGTCGTCCGCGCAGCATTGACAGAAGGTCTGGAAGTAGCAGGTATCTATGATGGTTACCTCGGCCTGTATGAAGACCGCATGATCCAACTTGACCGCTACAGCGTGTCCGACATGATCAACCGCGGCGGTACATTCCTCGGCTCCGCCCGCTTCCCGGAATTCCGTGAAGAGCATATCCGCGCCGTGGCTATTGAGAACATGAAAAAACGCGGTATCGACGCGCTGGTTGTTATCGGCGGCGACGGTTCCTACATGGGTGCTAAGCGCCTGACTGAAATGGGTTTCCCGTGCATCGGTCTGCCGGGCACCATCGATAATGACGTGGCGGGTACTGACTACACTATCGGCTACTTCACCGCGCTGCAAACCGTGGTTGAAGCCATCGACCGCCTGCGTGACACCTCTTCTTCTCACCAGCGTATCTCCATCGTTGAAGTGATGGGGCGCTACTGCGGCGACCTGACGCTGGCGGCGGCGATTGCGGGCGGCTGCGAATTTATCGTACTTCCGGAAGTGGAATTCAACCGTGAAGACCTGGTCGCAGAGATCAAAGCGGGTATCGCCAAAGGTAAAAAACACGCCATCGTGGCGATTACCGAGCATATCTGCGATATCGACGAGCTGGCGAAGTACATCGAAAGCGAAACCGAGCGTGAAACCCGTGCCACTGTTCTTGGCCATATTCAGCGCGGCGGTTCTCCAGTGCCTTACGACCGCATTCTGGCTTCCCGTATGGGTTCTTATGCGATCGAGCTGCTGTTACAGGGTTACGGCGGTCGTTGCGTCGGTATTCAGAACGAAAAAATGGTGCATCACGACATCATCGACGCTATAGAGAACATGAAACGCCCATTCAAAGGCGACTGGCTCGACTGCGCGAAAAAACTCTACTAAATGCAAAAACGCCCTCAATAGCGAGGGCGTTTTTTTATCCTGATTTATTCCCCAAAGTTATAGCCAATCTTTTTTTATTCTTTAATCATTGGATGTCTTTCTGGCAGTCTGACGACATCAAAATCGATAACCTTAAGAGAGTGGGCGATGAATAAATGGGGCTTGGGGATTACATTACTGCTGGCTTCTACCAGCGTTCTGGCAAAGGATATCCAGTTATTAAACGTCTCTTACGATCCAACGCGCGAGTTGTATGAGCAGTACAACAAAGCTTTCAGCGCGCACTGGAAACAAGAGACTGGCGACAACGTTGTGATCCGTCAGTCCCATGGCGGTTCCGGCAAACAGGCAACATCGGTTATCAACGGTATCGACGCCGATGTGGTAACCCTGGCGCTGGCCTACGATGTTGACGCAATTGCAGAACGTGGCCGTATCGATAAAAACTGGATCAAACGCCTGCCAGACAACTCCGCTCCGTACACGTCGACCATCGTTTTCCTGGTGCGTAAAGGCAACCCGAAACAAATTCATGACTGGAACGATCTGATTAAACCTGGCGTTTCAGTGATCACACCGAATCCGAAAAGCTCCGGTGGCGCGCGCTGGAACTATCTGGCGGCCTGGGGCTATGCGCTGCATCAGAACGGTGGCGATCAGGCAAAAGCGCAGGAGTTCGTCAAGGCGCTGTTTAAAAACGTAGAAGTGCTGGATTCCGGTGCGCGCGGTGCGACCAATACTTTCGTTGAGCGCGGTATCGGTGATGTACTGATTGCGTGGGAAAACGAAGCGCTGCTGGCAACGAACGAACTGGGCAAAGACAAATTTGAAATTGTCACCCCGAGCGAATCTATCCTCGCGGAACCGACCGTCTCCGTTGTCGACAAAGTGGCAGAGAAGAAAGGCACTGAGAAAGTAGCGGAAGCCTACCTGAAATATCTCTACTCGCCGGAAGGTCAGGAGATCGCCGCGAAGAACTTCTATCGCCCGCGTGATGCGCAGGTGGCGGCGAAATACGCCAACGCGTTCCCGAAACTGAAACTTTTCACCATTGATGATGTGTTCGGTGGCTGGACAAAGGCGCAAAAAGAGCACTTCTCCAACGGCGGTACGTTCGACCAAATCAGTAAACGTTAATCTCCCCCCAAACGCCCTCGTAAGAGGGCGTTTTTGCTTTTCACCTGCGTAAAATCCAGGATTTCCAACTTGCCGTGCAATTTGCGCTATCATTCCGGTTCTTTCAGCAAAGGAAGCGGAAAAAATGAAAACAGTGCGTCGCATCGTCATTATTCTGTTGGTGCTGGCCTTACTGGCCGCGGCGGGAGCGTGGCTATGGTTTAAAAACAGCGGTAACCCGGATGCGCTGCGCCATATTGTCACCGAACAATGTTTACCGAACATGCGCGAGCATAACTCGCCAAAACCCTGCGCCCAGGTGAATCTGAAAAGCGGCTATGTGTTGATGAAAGATCGCAATGGGCCGCTGCAATTTTTGCTGATGCCGACGTATCGCATCAACGGCACGGAAAGTCCGTTGCTGCTGCAACCGACCACGCCCAACTTCTTCTGGCAGGCGTGGCAATCCCGCGATGTGATGAGCAAGTTGCGTGGCAGCGCGGTGCCGGATAATGCGATCTCGTTGACCATTAATTCACGCTCCGGGCGCACACAGAACCATTTCCATATTCATATCTCCTGCTTGCGTTCCGATGTGCGTACGCAACTGAATGACAATGCCGCACGTATCAGCAGCCAGTGGCTGGCGTTTCCGGGCGGCCTGCTCGGTCATCAATATTTAGCGCGCCGCGTGACAGAAGCGGAGTTGGTGCAACGCAGCCCGTTTGTGATGCTGGCTGAAGAAGTGCCGGAAGCAAAAGCGCATATGGGCCGCTTCGCGCTGGCAATGGCACAACAGGCTGATGGCTCGTTTGTGCTGCTGGCCACCGAGCGTGATCTGTTAGCGCTAAACCGCGCATCGGCAGAGGAAATTCAGGATCATCAATGCGATATCCTGAAATAACCCCACCATAATTCACGTTTACTCCGCCTGCCTGTCACCGTAGACTTGCTGAAAAAATCTACAGGAGACAGGCATGTCGCTCTGGCTTTCTCACCCTCTGTTCCTTCCCTCTGTCATTGTCGGCATCACCATCGTGCTGTGGGCAACCTCGTTATTGCCGGAATTTATCACCGCGCTGCTGTTTTTTACGGCGGCGATGGTGGCGAAAATTGCGCCTCCGGAGGTCATTTTTGGCGGTTTCGCTTCATCGGCCTTCTGGCTGGTGTTCAGCGGTTTTGTGCTCGGTGTGGCAATACGTAAAACCGGCCTGGCGGATCGGGCGGCGAGAGCGTTATCGGCAAGGCTGACCGACTCGTGGCTGCAAATGGTCGCAAGCGTCGTACTGCTCAGTTACGCACTGGCGTTTGTGATGCCTTCGAACATGGGGCGCATTGCGCTGTTGATGCCGATTGTCGCGGCAATGGCGGCGCGTGCGGGCATTAACGAAGGAACTCGTTCGTGGTACGGGCTGGCGCTGGCGGTCGGTTTTGGCACTTTTCAATTATCGGCGACCATTTTGCCCGCCAACGTGCCAAACCTGGTGATGAGCGGTGCGGCAGAAGGCTCGTACGGCATTCATCTAAACTATGTGCCTTATCTGCTGCTGCACACGCCGGTACTTGGTATTTTAAAAGGGCTGATTTTGATTGGTCTGATTTGCTGGCTTTTTCCTGGTCAGCCACGTGCGCCCCGCGAGCAAGCCCCTTCTGAACCGATGAGCCGGGCAGAGAAACGGCTGGCGTGGATGCTGGCGGTGGTGCTAACGCTTTGGGTTACCGAAAGCTGGCATGGCATCGGCCCTGCGTGGACGGGGCTTGCTGCTGCCTGCGTGACGCTGCTGCCGCGCGTGGGTTTTATCACGGGTGATGAATTTTCCAGCGGTGTGAACATTCGCACTTGTATCTATGTGGCGGGAATTCTCGGCCTGGCGATTACCGTGACGCAAACCGGGATCGGTAGCGCTGTCGGTGAAGCCTTGCTGCATGTGATGCCGCTCGATCCGGCGCGGCCGTTCACCAGTTTCCTGGCGCTAACCGGCATTACCACCGCCCTGAATTTTATTATGACCGCTAACGGCGTACCGGCGCTGTTTACTACGCTTGCGCAGAGTTTTGCCGACGCCACCGGTTTTCCGTTGTTGTCAGTGATCATGATTCAGGTGCTGGGATATTCCACGCCGCTGTTGCCGTATCAGGCGTCACCGATTGTGGTGGCGATGGCGCTCGGCAAAGTACCGGCGCGATCGGGGATGCTGCTCTGTCTGGCGCTGGCAGTGGTGACGTATCTGGTGTTGTTACCGCTGGATTACGCGTGGTTTAGCGTGCTGGGGAAATTGTGAGGTAAAACCCTCTCCCGGGCCGGGAGAGGGTAAACAGAATTACGCCTGTTTTGCAGCTTCTGCCGCTTTAACGATCACCGCGAAAGCGTCAGCTTTCAGGGATGCGCCGCCAACCAGTGCGCCGTCGATATCCGGCTGGGTGAACAGCTCAGCAGCGTTGCCAGCGTTAACGGAACCGCCGTACTGAATGATCACTTGTTCAGCCACTTTCGCGTCGGCTTTAGCAATGTGGTCACGGATAAATTTGTGAACAGCCTGCGCCTGTGCCGGGGTAGCGGATTTGCCGGTACCGATGGCCCAAACTGGTTCGTAGGCGATTACCGCGCCTTCGAATGCCGCCGCGCCCTGCGTTTTCAGCACGGCGTCGATCTGACGTGCGCAGACTTCTTCGGTTTTACCGGCTTCGTTTTCTGCTTCGGTTTCACCGATGCACAGAACCGGCGTCAGACCCTGCGCTTTCAGCACTGCGAATTTTTTCGCGATCAACTCGTCGGATTCTTTGTGGTAAGTACGGCGCTCAGAGTGGCCGATGATGATGTATTTCGCGCCAATATCTTTTAGCATTTCGGCAGAGGTTTCGCCGGTGAATGCGCCAGACAGGTTAACGTCAACGTTTTGCGCGCCCAGTACGATGTGGCTGCCGTCAGCGGCATGTTTAGCCAGATCGAGGTACATTTCCGGCGGAGCGATTGAGACAGCACAACCCGTTACGCCAGCCAGCTTGGTACGCAGGTTTGCAACCAGTTCGTTTACCATGTGGCGGCTGCCGTTCAGTTTCCAGTTACCCATCACTAAAGGATGTCGCATTTTTACTCTCCACGCGCTTGGCGAATTAAGGAATATGGCCGCCCCTCAGGGCAGCATGGTCTGTGAAACAGTATAGAGATTCATCCCCTGAAAGGCTTTGCTTTTTGTCATTTATTGTTCTCTTCCAGCGAATCAGATAGCGTCAGCTTAATCGGTTCAACAGCGAAGGTCAGCCCTTTTTCGCCGTTGTCTGCCACCACATAGCGAATCGCGCCTTCCGTTTCGGCGTAGTAAGGTTTGTTTTTGCCGTTAGTCAGCAATTTTTGCAGCTTTTGCGTACTTTGCGCCGCAGTTAGCGTCGGTGAAAAGGCGCGGATAAACGCCGCCATATACTCCTGAGCCTTTGCTTTTGCCGCTTTTTGCTCTGGGCCTTGCACCGGCAGCCAGGTTATCTGCATCGATTTGATTTTCAGCGTGCCGCGCTCCAGCGCCGTCGAGGCGTAGAGATAATCATTGATTTTCGTGGCTGCGCGCGTCAGGTTTGCCTGATCGCCCCGACTATCCACCGCGCGAAATTCACTGAGCGCCAGCGTCGGGTTATCGGTATTGAATTTCTCGCGAAACTGACTAATCGACTGATCAAATGTCGGCGCGCCCGGCAATAAATAGGGCGCAGTGGTGGCGGTCGGCGGTTCTTCTGCATGAATCGGCATGCTGAAAATCAGCGCGGAAAAGAGCAGCCAAATGGGATAACGCCATGCTTTCATTCACATCGCCCTCTGTTGAGTTTGCTCACGATTAAAACGATATCGGGCTGGCTTGTCAAAAACTCCCGCCGCCAGGGTAAACTACGCAGCACTACGATAATAAGGAGCCTTACATGGGCATACAGCAGTGGTTGTTCTCTTTTAAAGGGCGCATTGGGCGTCGCGATTTTTGGGTCTGGGTGATCCTGTGGGTGTTGAGTATGACGGTGCTGTTCACGCTGGCCAACGGCGGCATGCTCGATTTTCAGATGGCGGCATTTATCCTTGTATGTCTGATCTGGCCGACAACCTGCGTGATGGTAAAACGTCTGCATGACCGGGGTCGCCACGGGGCGTGGGGCTTGCTGATGGTGCTGGCGTGGATGCTGCTTTCGGGTAACTGGCAAGTGCTGGGCGGTACGCTGGAGTGGACGGTGGGACGTCTGATCCCGGTAGTGATTATCGTCATGATGCTGATTGACCTGGGCGCGTTTGTTGGCACCCAGGGGGAAAACAAATACGGCAAAGAGACGCTGGATGTGAAGTACCGTTGATCACCAATAGTGTTCGGCGGTGATATGCCCCGGGCGGCGGCGCAGGTGTTTTGCCATCTGCCGGGTATCTTTCAGTAACTGTGTGGTATCGCGCACCATTTGCGGGTTGCCGCACAGCATTACATGGCTGGTTTCGGCGTTCAACGCCAGCCCAACGGCCTCTTCCAGCGCACCGCTTTCAATCAGCGCCGGAACGCGCCCGGTCAGCGAACCGGAAAGGGTTTCCCGGCTAACTACTGTCTGAATCCGCAATTTCCCTTCGTAGCGCTTTTGCAGCTCCAGCATCAGCGGCAAATAACTTAAATCCGCCGCATAGCGCACCGCATGTACCAGCACCAGGTTTTTGAAGCGCTCCAGATCTTTGCCTTCCTGCAAAATCGACAGGTACGGCCCAATCGCGGTGCCGGTTGCCAGCATCCACAAGGTGTCGCAGTCCGGCACTTCTTCCAGCACGAAGAAACCCGCGGCTTCGCTCACCAGCAGCACTTCATCTCCCGGCTGGAGCGCGGCCAGGCGTGGGCTGAGTTTCCCTTCCGGCACGGTAACGAGATAGAACTCCAGATCGGGGTTGCTCGGTGCGTTCACGTAAGAGTAGGCGCGCTGTACGCGCTCGCCGTCAATTTCCAGCCCGAGCTTGGCGAATTGTCCGGCAGTAAAGGGGTGAACGGGGGCATGAACGGTGAGGCTGAATAGCGCATCGGTCCAGAACTGCACCTTTGTGACTTTTCCTGATACCCAGTCCGCCATGGTTTTCTCCTGTTCTGTAGCGTTGCCTTATCTTCGTGTCTGTCGGATGAGATTTCCAGCCCGCGAAGGCCGGAAAGCTCAATTGAACAAATACCCTTACAGTATATGACGCTGCACTTCCGGGTCTTTGCGATCCAGGTAGTGAATAGACTGAATACGGCGAATGGTGCGCGATTTGCCGCGGATCAGCAGCGTTTCGGTGGTGGCGATATTGCCTTTACGGGTGATGCCGTCCAGCAGGTCGCCTTTGGTAATGCCGGTGGCGGCGAAAATAACGTTGTCGCTGCGCGCCATCTCATCCAGACGTAGCACATTGCCCGCTTCAATCCCCATTCCGCGGCAACGTTTTAATTCGTATTCGCCGATACGACGGTTCTCTTCGTTGTCGCCTTTCACCTGATGGCGCGCCAGCAGACGGCCCTGCATATCGCCATCAAGCGCGCGGATGACCGCCGCAGAGACCACGCCTTCCGGCGCACCGCCAATGCCGTACAGGACGTCCACTTCGCTATCCGGCATGCAAGTGAGGATCGACGCGGCAACATCGCCATCGGGAATCGCAAAAACACGTACGCCCAGCGCCTGCATTTCGGCAATGGTGGCGTCGTGGCGCGGTTTAGCCAGAATAGTGACCGTCAGTTCGCTCAGCGGTTTGCCGAGCGCAGCAGCGACATTGCGCAGGTTATCAGCCAGCGGCAGATTGAGATCGATAGCGCCTTTCGCACCAGGACCAACAATCAGTTTTTCCATGTACATATCCGGCGCATTCAGGAAACAGCCCCTATCGCCGACCGCCAGCACCGCCAGCGCGTTGGCCTGGCCCATCGCCGTCATGCGTGTCCCTTCGATCGGGTCAACGGCGATATCGACTGCGTCACCTTTACCGGTGCCGACTTTTTCACCGATAAACAGCATTGGCGCTTCATCGATTTCGCCTTCACCGATCACGATGGTGCCGTCAATGTCGACATTGTTGAGCATGATGCGCATAGCGTTAACCGCTGCGCCATCCGCCGTGTTCTTATCGCCACGCCCCAGCCATTTGTAGCCAGCCAGCGCTGCGGCTTCGGTCACGCGGGAGAATTCGATGGCAAGTTCTCGTCTCATAACAAACTCTATAGTGAAAGAAATTGAGCGAAGTTTATCACAGCGAGAAGAGGAGGGTTTGTTGGGCAGCCCTCTCTCCAGGGAGAGAGGGCAAGGTTGAAGCCAATTACTCGTCGCGATCTTCCCACGCCAGTGCGCGTTTCACCGCTTTTTTCCAGCCGTCGTAGCGGAAGTTACGCTCGGTGGTTTCGATACCCGGGCGGAATTCACGTTCGATAACCGCTTTTTCCTGCAGCTCATCCAGATTCTGCCAGAAACCAACCGCAAGACCCGCAAGGTACGCCGCACCCAGCGCCGTAACTTCACGCACTTCCGGACGTTCTACGCGCGTGCCGAGAATGTCAGACTGGAACTGCATCAGGAAGTTGTTGGCAACTGCACCGCCGTCCACGCGCAGCGCGTGTAAACGAATGCCGGAATCTGCCTGCATCGCCTCCAGCACGTCGCGCGTCTGGAAGGCGATAGACTCAAGCGTAGCGCGGATAATGTGGTTCGCGTTGACGCCACGGGTCAGACCGAAAATAGCCCCGCGTGCATACGGGTCCCAGTACGGCGCGCCCAGGCCGGTAAAGGCCGGCACCACATACACACCGTTGGTATCTTTCACTTTGGTGGCGAAGTATTCGGAGTCGAACGCATCGCTGATAAGTTTCATCTCGTCACGCAGCCACTGAATGGATGCCCCTGCCATAAACACTGCGCCTTCCAGCGCATAGTTCACTTCACCTTTCGGGCCGCAGCCGATAGTGGTCAGCAGACCATGTTCGGATTTCACTGCTTTCTCGCCGGTGTTCATCAGCATAAAGCAGCCGGTACCATAGGTGTTTTTTGCCATCCCTTCTTTCACGCACAGCTGGCCAAACAGCGCCGCCTGCTGGTCACCCGCGATACCAGCGATAGGAATACGAGTACCGCCTTTACCACCAATGTTGGTCTGGCCGTAAACTTCAGAGGATTTACGCACTTGCGGCAGCATGGCGCGCGGGATATCCAGCGCTTCCAGCATTTTGTCGTCCCAGTCCAGCTCGTGGATATTGAACAGCATGGTACGCGAGGCGTTGGTGTAATCCGTCACGTGTACGCGGCCCTGGGTCATTTTCCAGATAAGCCAGGTATCAACGGTACCGAACAGCAATTCGCCGCGTTTCGCACGTTCGCGAGAGCCTTCAACGTGATCGAGGATCCATTTCACTTTGGTACCAGAGAAATACGGGTCAACCACCAGACCAGTGGCATTGCGTACATACTCTTCCATGCCGTCGCGTTTCAGTTTTTCGCAAATATCTGCGGTGCGGCGGCACTGCCAGACAATCGCGTTGTAAATCGGCTTGCCGGTTTCACGTTCCCAGACGATCGCGGTTTCACGCTGGTTAGTGATGCCGATGGCGGCGATCTCGTCGGAATTGATATCCGCTTTCGCTAACACTTCGACCAGCGTAGAGCTCTGCGATGCCCAGATTTCCATTGGGTCGTGCTCAACCCAGCCTGGCTTCGGATAAATTTGTTCAAACTCGCGCTGTGAGACGCTGATGATGTTGGCGTCATGATCCATCACGACGGCGCGGGAGCTGGTAGTGCCCTGGTCGAGCGCAACGATATATTTTTTGTCAGTCATGGTTATGTTCCCGTAGTCACATTACAGCGAAGCTTTTTGTTGAGTCGTGGAGGCGGTGCCTTTTTCTTCCGCCGCCTCACTGGTTCCAGACGGCAGATGGCGACCAATCAGTTTACGATAACCGAATGCGCCAAGCGCCGCGCCTACGATCGGCCCGAACAGCGGGACGAGGAAGTAGGGAATATCTTTGCCACCGGTAAAGGCAACGTTGCCCCAGCCAGCAAGCCAGGCGAATGTTTTCGGACCAAGATCACGTGCCGGGTTCATGGCGAATCCGGTCAGCGGGCCCATTGATGCACCGATAACCGCAATCAATAAACCGATCAGCAAAGGTGCCAGCGGGCCGCGCGGAATACCGTTACCGTCATCACCTAACGCCATGATCACGCCCATCAGTACAGCGGTAATCACCATTTCAACGGCGAAGGCCTGTACAAAGTTGATGTGCGGGTTCGGGTAGGTTGAGAAAATACCAGCCAGATCAAGGCTTTCAACACTGCCGCGCACCATATTGTGCGTGTGTTCGAAATCGAAGAAAAGATTGTAGTAAAGCCCGTAAACAAGTGCAGCCGCGCAAAACGCGCCGGCAAACTGAGAAATGATGAAGGGAACAACTTTGCGCCCATCAAAACTAGCGAAGAGCCATAATGCAATAGTCACAGCCGGGTTCAGATGTGCGCCGGAAACCCCTGCGGTCAGGTAGATGGCCATCGCCACGCCCAAGCCCCAGATGATACTGATTTCCCATTGGCCGAAGGTGGCGCCAGCCACTTTCAACGCCGCGACACAGCCGACACCGAAGAAAATCAACAACCCGGTGCCGAGAAACTCGGCGATGCACTGGCCTTTTAAGGTTGATGTCTGACTCATAATCGGATCCTGCAAAAGAGTAATGGTTATTGTTAGCACGGGCGATCGCTCCCCCATGATGTCGTGTAGACATAGTGTTAATTTATCGTTAACGAGCAAAAACGAGAAATATCGAAATTAAAATGTGTGTACTGCGTCAATAAAATGAGCGTTTTCGAGCGCTGAAGCGCGTTTTTGCACCATAGCGAAATGTGAGCTGAATCATTTTTGTAACCCAGGCCTTAACAATTTAGTGGTAGGCGCGCGCGTTGCACCAGGATGAGGACGAAAAGTGTTGCAAAGCGCAAACAGCGCGGCTCCGCGCTGGACAGGGGCTGGTGGGCTTCATACAATCGGGGACAAGCGAGATCCGCTCAATATCATAAGGCGTCGCCGATTTTCGGGACGGGGATTTTTAAAGACACGAATCATTCGGGTTGCAGGAAAGCGGCGACGCACCTGCAACGCGAAGAATCAAGTGTATATCCATCAGCGCCTTGCAACTCAGGAGAGGTATGACAATGTCATTAGAAGTGTTTGAAAAACTGGAAGCGAAGGTGCAGCAGGCGATTGATACCATCACGCTGCTGCAGATGGAAATCGAAGAGCTGAAAGAGAAAAACAATAGCCTGGCGCAGGACGTTCAGTCTGCTCAGCAGAGCCGTGAAGAGCTGGAGCGTGAAAACCACCAGCTGAGAGAGCAGCAACACGGCTGGCAGGAGCGCTTGCAGGCGCTGCTGGGACGTATGGAAGAAGTCTGATTACGCTTTTCGTGCTGTCGCGGCGTTAGCTGCGCGTATTCACCCCGGTGACTGTGTTTGCCGGGAAAACGGGCTTAGCTAAAGCGCGAGCGCGAAATTTGTAGTGAAAGTACCGATGTCGGATAAGCGAAACGCCATCCGGCAAAAAGAAAAAGGGCACCTGACGGTGCCCTTTTTTTACTCGATATCGAGGGGATCTTCGGAAAGGATAATGCCGGTGTTATCGGCATAAAGATGGTCGCCGGAGAAGAAGGTTACGCCGCCGAAATTGACGCGCACGTCGCTTTCACCGATGCCTTCGCCCGCTGCGCCAACCGGAATGGCGGCAATCGCCTGAATACCAATATCCAGCTCTTCAAGGTCGTCTACCTGGCGTACTGAGCCATAGACCACAATCCCTTCCCACTCGTTTTGCACCGCAGTGCGGGCGAGATCCGCGTCGATTAACGCACGACGCATTGAACCACCGCCGTCGACCAGCAAGACGCGACCACGGCCGTTTTGTTCGAGCAGATCGTACAGCAACCCGTTATCCTCGAAACATTTCACCGTGATGATTTGTCCGCCAAACGACGACCGTCCGCCAAAATTGGAGAACAGCGGTTCCACGACGTTGATCTCTTCCTGGTAAATATCACAAAGCTCAGAAGTATCGTATTTCATAGGATTAGCGTTCAGTTGCTGCGAGAACCGTCAGTATATCGCGCATCACGCGCTGTTGGCAAAATCATCAATTGTTCGTTGACATTTATCAGTTAAAAATGCGTTTGACTGATGATTATTCCTAATACAAACAATAAATTAGTTAACAGTGCGCCTTTTACCGTGCGTTCCAGCATCGGCGGCATGGCGCGCGGGTCAAGCTCGCGCAGCACAAAGCGCGCCTGTTTGATAAGCAGCGGCGCAGCCAGCACAAACAGCCAGCCCCACAGGCTTTGCAGCGAAAACAGGTTAAACAGCGCAAGGCATAACAGCGCACCAATCAGCAGACCGGCGTGGTAACGGCGTGCATTAATCGGTCCTAAACGGACGACAAGCGTATTTTTGCCGTTTTCGCGGTCGCTTTCGATATCGCGCAGATTATTGATATTCAGCACCGCCGTCGCCAGCAGGCCACAGGCGGTCGCGGGCAGAATAACGGCCGGGATCAGCATATGCGTCTGCAAATACCAACTGCCCATTACGCTTATCCAGCCGAAGAAAAGTAGCACCGAGATATCGCCAAGACCAAGATAACCATATGGACGTTTGCCGATGGTGTAAGTGATGGCGGCAATAATCGACAGCCCTCCGAGCGCAAGGAAGCCGATGAAATCCGCCATCGTTTGTGTCGCTGCGGTTACCAGCAGCAGCCCGGAGATACAGCTCAGCACGATGACAATCATCAGCGCGCGCTTCATCTGCGCAAGGGAGATTGCCCCTTTTTGCATGCCGCGCAACGGACCAATGCGATCCGGTTTATCGCTGCCTTTGACCGCATCGCCGTAATCATTGGCAAGGTTGGAGAGGATTTGCAGCAATCCTGCGGTGATAAGCGCGAGCACCGCCACCAGCGGATCAAAATAGCCCTGCCACCAGGCCAGCACTGTGCCAACGACAATCGCGGCGAAAGCCAGCGGTAATGTTTTCGGTCGCAGGCTTTCCAGCCAGGCCTGGGTGAGGCTAAGAGATTGCGTTTCGTTCATAAGGTCAGCCAACAAAAATGGGGGCATAAGCCCCCATCGAGTGTGATGAAAACGTTGTGACCGGGATTATAAGATAAAACGGCTCAGATCTTCATCTGCCACTAAAGCATCAAGATGCTTACTCACATAGTCTGCATCAATGATGATCGTCTCACCGCCCAGATCGCTGGCGTCATAAGAGATATCTTCCATCAGACGTTCCAGCACAGTATGCAAACGACGCGCACCAATGTTTTCGGTGGTTTCGTTCACCTGCCATGCGGCCTGAGCAATACGTTTAATGCCGTCGTCGGTGAAATCAATGTTTACGCCTTCGGTCGCCATCAGCGCTTTGTACTGTACGGTGACAGACGCGTTTGGCTCGGTCAGGATGCGCTCGAAATCTTCCGTGGTTAACGCTTTCAACTCAACGCGGATTGGCAAACGGCCTTGCAGCTCTGGGATCAGATCCGACGGGCTGGCAATCTGGAACGCACCAGAGGCAATAAACAGAATGTGGTCGGTTTTCACCATCCCGTGTTTGGTCGACACGGTGCAGCCTTCCACCAGCGGCAGCAGATCGCGCTGCACACCTTCGCGGGAAACATCCGGGCCAGAGGTATTGCCGCGTTTACAGATTTTGTCGATCTCATCGATAAACACGATCCCGTGCTGCTCAACGGCTTCGATAGCGTCCTGCTTCAGCTCTTCCGGATTTACCAGCTTCGCCGCTTCTTCTTCAATCAGCAGCTTCATCGCGTCTTTGATTTTCAGCTTACGCGGTTTCTGCTTCTGGCCGCCCAGGTTCTGGAACATGGACTGGAGCTGATTGGTCATCTCCTCCATGCCTGGAGGCGCCATAATTTCAACGCCCATCGGCGCGGCAGCGAGATCGATTTCAATCTCTTTGTCGTCGAGCTGGCCTTCGCGCAGCTTTTTGCGGAAAGACTGGCGCGCAGCGGAAGGTTCAGCGGCTTGTTCCGGCTGGCCCCAATTGTTTTTCGCCGGAGGGATCAACACGTCGAGAATGCGCTCTTCGGCCATCTCTTCCGCACGGTAGCGGTTTTTCTCGATCGACTGACTACGCACCATTTTCACTGCTGCATCGGTCAGATCGCGGATGATAGAATCCACTTCTTTCCCAACGTAGCCGACTTCGGTGAACTTGGTCGCTTCAACTTTGATAAACGGCGCGTTGGCCAGTTTTGCCAGACGGCGGGCAATTTCGGTTTTACCGACGCCGGTTGGGCCGATCATCAGAATGTTTTTCGGTGTGACTTCATGGCGCAGCTCTTCATCAAGCTGCATGCGGCGCCAGCGGTTACGCAGGGCAATCGCCACAGAACGCTTCGCCGCGTCCTGGCCGATAATGTGTTTGTCCAGTTCGCTGACAATTTCGCGTGGGGTCATTTCAGACATGGGAGATCCTTACGCTTTATAGGCTAATTCTTCGATGGTGTGGAAGTGGTTGGTGTAGATGCAGATATCGCCTGCAATTCCCAACGCCTTCTCAGCAATTTCACGTGCGCCAAGCTCGGTGTTTTCCAGCAACGCGCGGGCAGCGGCCTGGGCGTATGGCCCGCCGGAACCGATGGCGATCAGGTCATTTTCCGGCTGGATCACATCGCCGTTACCGGTGATGATCAGCGACGCGGTTTCGTCGGCTACCGCCAACAGTGCTTCCAGCTTGCGCAGCATGCGATCGGTGCGCCAGTCCTTTGCCAGTTCGACAGCCGCTTTCACCAGATGACCCTGGTGCATTTCCAGTTTGCGTTCGAATAATTCAAACAGAGTGAAGGCATCAGCCGTGCCGCCGGCAAAGCCCGCAATGACTTTGTCGTTATACAGGCGGCGGACTTTTTTCACGTTGCCTTTCATTACGGTGTTGCCCAGTGTGGCCTGGCCATCACCAGCGATAACGACATGGCCGTTACGGCGTACGCTTACGATTGTTGTCACGAGCAGACCCCTTGGTTACAAATGCACAATACAGCGCCCCGCACGGTGTACGGGGCAGAATGCAATTATAAATGGGGGGTGTTTTAGGGGTTTCAACCCCCGGCGGCAAGACGGATGCAGTTTGCGTGACCGGCCATTTTCAGGCGGCTGATGGTGGCATCGGCGCTCTCTTTACCTTTTACCGGGCCCATCACCACGCGATTCCAGCCGTTGTTGCTGGTAATACGCGAGTCGAAACCTTCAAATGCCAGCTGTGCACGTACCGTTTCAGCCTGATCCTGGCCTTTAAACGAACCGCACTGGATAAGCCAGCGGCGATCGTCTTTCTTCTCAGCCGTTTGCGGTGGTGCCTTCGGCGTTTCCACTTCACGCGTTACCGGCGCGGCTTGTTGCGTTTTCGGCGGCGTTGCAGCGGTATGCGGCGGCGTTTGCAGCAGATCCTGATACGGTTGCGAGGTGGTTGCCGGTTTTTGCTGCGTCGTGGTTTGTGTCTGGCGCGGCGGTGGCGTGGTCTGCGTAGTACGCGCCTGCTGCTGCATCGGCTGCTCCGTCACGCGCGGTTGCGTGCGTGGCTGCTGGGCCTGTACCGGCTGTGACTGCGTCCACTGCTGCTGCTGTTGCATCTGCACTTGCTGCTGCGCCTGGCGCTGGCGCTGCAGTGTCTGCTGGCGCTGCTCCGGCGTCTGTTCGTTCCACGGCACTTCGTTGAGCTGCGTCGGCTGCTGGCGCATGTCGGCCTGCATCTGCGCTAACAACTGGCGCTGCTCATCGGTCAACTGCTCCGGTTTTTGCACTTCACCACCGGCTGTCGGCTCGGTTGGCGCGCGTACGCCAGGCTGGCGGCTTTCCAGTTCTTTAATATAGCGCCAGCGCTCTTCCGGTTTCGGCGGCAGACCGTTGCCGGTCATTTTCTGGTTTTGCAGTGACTCGGATTCTTCTTTTTTGTGGTGCGTAATAAAGTACAAACCACCGATAAAGGCGACCAGCACAGCGGCCGCAATGGCGACCATAGCTGGAGAGACCGCAGACTTGCTGCGCTGTTTTTTCCTTGAGTTACTCGTCTTTCGCCGCGCAGGAGCCGACTGGCTGCGGCGTACATAATCTCGTTGTGCCACTATCGTTTCGCTGTATTTATTTCGTTTATCAGCCCGCCATGTTACTTAAGCGACGGGGTTTTGACCAGAAGAGGGCGTCTGAAAGCCCGCGCCTTTACTTCAGCGCCCGGGTGCTGCCGCGCAGGATTAATTCACACTCCAGCAAGCGCGAACCGCTACTTACGTTATGCCCCTGCAACTGCTCCAGCAGCAATAACATGGCTTCGCGACCAATCTGATAACGCGGTTGCGAAACGGTGGTCAGCGGCGGGTCGCAAAATTCAGCCAGTGAAATGTTATCAAAGCCGATGATCGATAAGTCGTCCGGTACTTTCAAACCCCGGCGTTTAGCTTGCGACAGCGCACCGAGCGCCATCACATCGCTATGGCAGAACACGGCAGTGGGAGGCTTCGGTAGCATCAACAATTGATCCAACGCCCGTGCGCCCGCCTCGAAAGTGAAATCGCCGCGCGTGATGTAATGCGGATCAACGGTCACGCCAGAGCGGCGCAACGCCTGAACATAGCCCTGCAAGCGGTAATGGCACAGCGGCATCTCTTCCGGCCCGGCAATACAGCCGATTCGCTGGTGGCCCTGTTCCTGCAAATAATTGACGGCATTAAAGGCGGCGGTCAGGTTATCGATATGCACCGTCGGCAGTTCCAGCTCCGGTGCGAATTCATTGGCCATCACCATAGGCGGTAAATTGCGTTGCTCTTCGATGCTGGCGTCAAACGGCAAACGTGAGCCGAGTAGCAGCATGCCGTCGATTTGTTTGGTAATAATCAGGTCGATAAAGGTTTTTTCTTGCTGATTTTGGTGGGCGCAGTCGCCAATCAGCACCAGATAGCCGTGTTCTGCAGCGGTCACTTCAATACCGCGAATAATCTCGCTGAAAAAGGGATCGCAAATATCCGGCACAATCACCAGCAGTGTGCGTGATTCATTGCGTTTGACGTTGCGTCCCATCGACTGAGGCAAATAACCCACTTCCATTGCCGCTTGTTCCACCCGGTTGCGGGTAGCCTGCGACACTTTTTCCGGGTTCATTAATGCACGTGACACAGTTGCCGTCGAAACCTTTGCTTTCATGGCAACATCTTTCATGGTCGCTGCCGCAACCTGATTTTTGGGTTTCACCTTGTTCTCCTCGCATGCACGGCGCAGGCGTTGTCACATTTTTATCAGATAGTTAAGCGCACCGGTTACAGAATTTTCATGAAAAGTGTGATGAAAGTTGAATTTTATATGTCGGCTCGCAGCCTTAACTTTCAATCGGGTCTACATCCAGCACCCATTTCACCCGCCGTGCGTCCGGCAGGGTGTTAATCAGGGCCAGCGCGCCGGTGACGATATGCTGCAGGCGAATACGGGAAGGGTGTTGTAGCAGTAACTGCCAGCGGTAACGACCGGCGCGTTTGGCCGCCAGCGCAGGAACCGGGCCCAGAACCCATAGCTGGTTGTCCGCCAGTGGGCTGGCTTGCAGCAGATTTTTAAGCTGTTGCAGAAACAGCGGTGCGTGCTGGTTGTTCTGATCTTCAGCGCGGATCAGCACATGACTGGTCCACGGCGGCAATTGCATGGTTTGCCGCTCCGCCAGCGCCTGTTCCGCGAAGGTGTCATAGCCTTTATGCAGCAGCGTTTGCAGAAGCGGATGTTCCGGGTGGTGCGTTTGCAGTACCACTTCGCCCTGTTTTCCCGCACGACCGGCACGACCAGAAACCTGGGTATAAAGCTGGGCGAAACGCTCGGCAGCGCGGAAATCTGCCGAAAATAATGCGCCGTCGACATCCAGCAGCGCAACCAGCGTAACATCCGGGAAGTGGTGGCCTTTTGCCAGCATTTGCGTGCCAATCAGAATGCGCGCGCCGCCGCGATGTACTTCGGCAAGATGCTGCTCCAGCGCGCCTTTGCGGCTGGTGGTATCGCGGTCAATGCGTGATAGCGGTACACCGGGAAACATCGGCGTTAACGCGTGTTCCAGCTGTTCAGTGCCAAGGCCAACAGGTAATAAATGTGTAGAACCGCAGGACGGACACTGACGCGGCACCGGGCGCTGGCTGTCGCAGTGGTGGCAGCGCAAATGCTGCTGCGCCTGGTGGAAAGTGTAATAGTGATCGCAGCGTGGGCATTCTGCTATCCAGCCGCAGTCATGACACAGCAATGCAGGAGAAAAACCGCGGCGGTTAAGGAACAAAATAACCTGATTCCCCGCCTGCAGATGCTGGCGCATACGGTTGATCAGCGCCGGAGCCAGACCAGCCTGTAACGGCTGGCCTTTCAGATCCAGCACATGCTGCATCGCCGGGCGCGCGTGGCCTGCGCGGCGAGTCAGGCGCAGCAGATGGTATTTGCGCGACCGCACGTTGTGCAGGGTTTCCAGCGCGGGCGTTGCTGAGCCAAGAATAATCGGGATCTGTTCGCTGTGGGCGCGGTAAACCGCCAGATCGCGGGCGTGATAACGCCAGCCTTCCTGCTGTTTATAGGAGCTGTCATGCTCTTCGTCGATGACGATCACGCCAAGGTTCTTAAACGGGGTAAACAGCGATGAGCGCGTGCCGATCACAATCGCCGCTTCACCGCTCTTTGCTTTTTGCCATGTTATCAGGCGTTCGCTGTCGTTCAGACCGGAGTGCAGCACTTCAACTGGCGC
Source organism: Kosakonia sp. YIM B13588 (assembly GCF_042788165.1). Classification (NCBI taxonomy): domain Bacteria; kingdom Pseudomonadati; phylum Pseudomonadota; class Gammaproteobacteria; order Enterobacterales; family Enterobacteriaceae; genus Kosakonia; species Kosakonia sp. YIM B13588. The sequence goes on from NZ_JBHZPO010000015.1 coordinate 84,126, forward strand.
GTTAAAGCGCTCACGAAAACGGGCAATAGTTTGTGGTGTCAGACCAATCTCCGGCACCATCACCAGCGCCTGTTTCCCCTGCGCCAGCACGTTTTCCAGCACGCTTAAATAGACTTCTGTTTTACCGGAACCCGTGACGCCTGCCAGCAACCAGGCGGAAAAGCGATCGGCGGCGCTGTGAATAGCGCCAACCGCGGTGGCTTGTTCTGTGTTCAGGCGCAGCCGGTCGCCGCTCACGGAAAATGTTGTGCGCCAGTCGCTAAAGGCTGGCGTTTCGCTGTTCATCTCCGCCAGCCCTTTGGCGCGCAGCGCTTGCAGGGTAACGCTTTTCAGATCCAGCGCTGCCAGTTGATGCTGCCAGATTTTGCCTTTCCGCAGCGCCGAGAGCGCCTGTTGTTGTTTGGCTGATTTGACGCGGTTGATGTCCATTGCCTGGCCCTGCTCGGTCGCAAACCAGTAGCCCTGAAACTCCGCGCTGGCGGGCTTAGTCTGGCGCAGCAGAACGGGAAGGGCGTTGAACAATACATCACCGATCGGATGGTGATAATAATCCGCCGCCCAAAGTAGCAACCGCCAGACCGCCGGGGAAAAAACCGGTTCGCTGTCGAGCACCTCTTCCACGCTTTTGAGATCGGCCAGCGGCAACTCACTTTCTTCGCCAACCGCCATCACAATGCCGACGCGATGCTGGTTACCAAACGGCACGCGCACGCGACAACCCGCGCGCGCGGACATCTCATCCGGCAGCAGGTAATCGAACGTGCGGGGCAAAGGTACAGATAGCGCAACGCGGGCGACGGGCATCTCATCATCCTGACTTGAAAACTGGCGGGATAGTATACACATTGTTGCTACGGGCGAGCGGATCAGTTTGCATGTGCTGGCTAATTTCTGTATGATTCGCCGCCTTTGATGCGTTTTAAACGTGCCAAAGATACACTTACATATTAACTCGCGTGGTGTCTGGCGTTAGGGCTGGAAGAGCGACGCGGCCTTAAACTGAGGTTTCCCATGAAAAAAGGTATTCACCCGAATTATGTAGCGATTACTGCAACCTGTTCTTGCGGTAACGTAATCAAAACCCACTCCACTGTGGGTCACGACCTGAACCTGGACGTGTGCGGCAAATGCCACCCGTTCTTTACTGGTAAACAACGTGTTGTTGATACCGGTGGTCGTGTTGAGCGTTTCAACAAACGCTTCAGCATCCCGGGCAGCAAATAAGTTGCCAAAGAAAAAAGCGCCGAAAGGCGCTTTTTTTGTCTCTGAGGTTTGCCGAAGCGATGATTTTTTGTGATTGGCATCACAAAAATATTGCCCTGCTTAAAAAACGAGCATATCCTTTTCGCCATACACTCCTGTGACCCGAGCGAAAAAAATGAGCGATTTGCTGACGGCTGTGAAAAACGTATTTATGTCTTACCTGCTCTCACTGGCGGAAGTGCATCCGGAAGTTACGCGCTTCTGAGTGAGCCGATAAGATAAACAAATTGAAACAAAAAGGGCGGAAGATATCTTCCGCCCTTTTTTGTTGCGATCAGTATTCCCACGTATCCGGGTCGATCCCCAGTTCACGCATAATCACTTTTGCCTCTTCCGGGATTTCGTCGCTGCGCTCTTTTCGCAGGTCTTCATCGTTCGGCAGGGGTTGACCGGTAAACGCATGCAAAAACGCTTCACACAACAGCTCGCTGTTGGTGGCGTGACGCAAGTTGTTCACCTGACGACGGGTACGTTCATCGGTGAGGATTTTTAACACCTTAAGAGGAATGGAAACCGTAATTTTTTTTACTTGCTCACTCTTCTTGCCGTGCTCAGCGTATGGGCTGATATATTCGCCGCTCCATTCAGCCATGAGATACCTTTAATCCTCTCAGTCATTAGTCTAAAAGCCGGGCACCGCCGGGCCGTAATTCCGCGTAGTTTACCGTAGAGTCAACATGGTGACACGGTGTATCGCTCAGCTACCGGTACTAAAGCGAATAATTTTAACGGCTATTGTACTTTTGCTCAATCTATACGCAAAGAAGTTTAGATGTCCAGATGTATTGACGTCTATTGTCGCAATGTTTACTCTGTCGTGAGACTTTTCATCCATTAAGCCAGGAAGCCTTCACCATGACGCGTAAACAGGCCACCATCGCAGTGCGTAGCGGATTGAACGATGACGAGCAGTACGGTTGCGTTGTCCCGCCGATTCATCTCTCCAGTACTTATAATTTCACCGGCTTTAACGAACCTCGTGCGCATGACTATTCGCGTCGCGGCAACCCAACGCGTGATGTGGTTCAGCGTGCGCTGGCGGAACTGGAAGGTGGCGCGGGTGCGGTAATGACCAATACCGGCATGTCGGCGATTCACCTGGTGACGACCGTCTTTCTCAAACCAGGCGATCTGCTGGTTGCGCCGCACGACTGCTATGGCGGCAGCTATCGCCTGTTCGATAGCCTGGCGAAACGCGGTTGCTACCGGGTGAAATTTGTTGATCAGGGCGATGAACAAGCATTGAAAGCGGCGCTGGCGGAACAACCGAAGCTGGTGCTGGTCGAAAGCCCAAGCAACCCGTTGTTGCGCGTTGTGGATATCGCGAAAATCTGCCAGCTTGCGCGTGAAGCTGGCGCAATCAGCGTGGTGGATAACACATTCCTGAGCCCGGCCTTGCAAAACCCGCTGGCGCTGGGCGCGGATTTGGTGCTGCACTCCTGCACCAAATATCTCAACGGTCATTCCGATGTGGTGGCGGGCGTGGTAATCGCGAAAGATGAGGCGACTGTCACCGAACTGGCATGGTGGGCGAATAATATTGGCGTCACCGGCAGTGCCTTCGACAGCTACCTGCTGTTGCGCGGTCTGCGTACGTTGTCGCCGCGCATGGAAGTGGCGCAACGTAATGCTCAGGCGATTGTCGATTTCCTGCAAAAACAGCCGTTGGTGAAAAAACTGTACCACCCGTCTCTGCCGGATAATCAGGGGCACGAGATTGCTGCGCGTCAACAAAAAGGCTTTGGCGCGATGTTAAGTTTTGAGCTGGATGGCGACGAACAAACGCTGCGTCGTTTCTTAAGTGGTCTATCGTTGTTTACGCTGGCGGAATCATTAGGCGGGGTTGAAAGTTTAATCTCCCACGCCGCGACAATGACCCACGCAGGCATGGCGCCGGAAGCGCGCGCCGCAGCGGGAATTTCTGAGACGCTATTGCGTATCTCAACCGGTATTGAAGACAGTGAAGATCTAATTGCCGATCTGGAAAATGGCTTCCGGGTCGCAGCTGAGGGGTAAACATGAGTGTGATTGCGCAGGCAGGGACGAAGGCTCGTCAGCTGCACAAATTTGGTGGGAGTAGTCTGGCGGATGTGAAATGTTACCTGCGCGTCGCAGGGATCATGGCGGAGTATTCACAACCGGGCGACATGATGGTTGTCTCGGCCGCGGGCAGTACCACCAACCAGCTGATCAACTGGCTGAAATTGAGCCAGACGGACAGGCTTTCTGCGCATCAGGTTCAACAATCGCTGCGTCGTTACCAGAGTGATTTAATCAGCGGGCTGTTACCCGCTGCGATCGCCGACGGTCTGACCAGCGAGTTTATCCACGATCTTGAACACCTGGCGGTGCTGCTGGATGGCGGCATCACCGACGCGGTTTACGCCGAAGTGGTTGGCCATGGTGAAATCTGGTCGGCGCGTTTAATGGCCGCCGTGCTGAACCAGCAAGGTCTGGATGCCGCCTGGCTGGATGCCCGCGATTTCCTGCGCGCTGAACGCGCGGCACAGCCGCAGGTGAATGAAGGTGCGTCTTATCCGCTGCTGCAACAACAGCTGGCGCAGTATCCGGGCAAACGTATTGTCGTGACCGGCTTTATCAGCCGCAACGAAGCCGGCGAAACCGTACTGTTGGGGCGTAACGGTTCGGACTACTCGGCTACGCAAATTGGCGCACTGGGCGATGTCAGTCGCGTAACCATCTGGAGCGACGTGGCCGGTGTTTACAGCGCGGACCCGCGTAAAGTGAAAGATGCCTGCCTGTTACCGCTGCTACGCCTTGATGAAGCCAGCGAGCTGGCGCGTCTGGCGGCACCGGTGCTGCATGCGCGCACGCTACAACCGGTTTCCGGCAGCAATATCGATCTGCAATTGCGCTGTAGTTATAACCCGGAACAGGGGTCAACACGCATTGAACGCGTGCTGGCTTCCGGTACCGGGGCGCGGATTGTCACCAGCCATGATGACGTTTGCCTGATTGAGTTCCTGGTGCCATCCGGGCAGGACTTCAAACTGGCGCACAAAGAGATTGACCTGATCCTTAAACGTGCGCAGGTACGCCCGCTGGCGGTTGGCGCACATGCGGACCGCAACTTATTGCAGCTTTGCTACACCTCAGAAGTTGTCGATAGCGTCTTTAAACTGCTTGATGAAGCCGGTTTACCGGGTGAATTGCGTCTGCGTCAGGGTCTGGCGTTAGTGGCGATGGTGGGGGCGGGTGTTTGTCGTAATCCGTTGCACAGCCACCGTTTCTGGCAGCAACTGAAAGGCCAGCCGGTGGAATTTATCTGGCAATCTGACGAAGGCATTAGCCTGGTCGCCGTGCTGCGCGTTGGCCCGACGGAAAGCCTGATTCAGGGTCTGCATCAGTCGCTGTTCCGCGCAGAAAAACGTATTGGTCTGGTGCTGTTTGGCAAAGGCAATATCGGTTCCCGCTGGCTGGAGTTGTTTTCGCGCGAGCAGAGCGCGTTGTCGGCGCGTACCGGCTTTGAGTTTGTACTGGCGGGCGTGGTCGATAGCCGCCGTAGCTTGCTAAGTTATGACGGGCTGGATGCCAGCCGCGCGCTGGCGTTCTTTAATGATGAAGCGGTGGAACAGGATGAGGAGTCGCTATTTTTGTGGATGCGCGCCCATCCGTACGACGATCTGGTTGTGCTGGATGTCACCGCAAGCACACAGCTGGCGGAGCAGTATCTGGATTTCGCCAGCCATGGCTTCCATGTGATCAGCGCCAACAAACTGGCCGGGGCCAGCACAACCGACACCTATCGTCAGATCCACGATGCGTTTGAAAAAACCGGTCGCCGTTGGCTGTATAACGCGACGGTTGGCGCCGGTCTGCCGGTGAATCATACCGTGCGCGACTTGCGTGAAAGCGGCGATGCGATTCTGGCGATCAGCGGGATTTTCTCCGGTACGCTCTCCTGGCTGTTCCTGCAATTCGACGGCACCGTACCGTTTACCGATTTAGTGGATCAGGCCTGGCAGCAAGGGTTGACCGAGCCGGATCCGCGCGTTGACCTTTCCGGCAAAGATGTGATGCGCAAACTGGTGATCCTCGCCCGCGAGGCAGGTTACGACATCGAACCAGACCAGGTGCGCGTAGAGTCTTTAGTGCCTGCGGGTTGCGAAGAGGGATCGGTCGATCACTTCTTTGAAAACGGCGATGAGCTGAATGAACAGATGGTGCAGCGCCTGGAAGCCGCCCGCGAAATGGGGCTGGTGCTGCGTTATGTGGCGCGTTTTGATGCTAACGGTAAAGCGCGCGTCGGTGTTGAGGCCGTTCGCCCGGAACACCCGCTGGCGGCGGTTTTGCCGGGGGATAACGTCTTCGCCATTGAAAGCCGCTGGTACCGTGATAATCCGCTGGTGATCCGCGGGCCGGGCGCGGGGCGCGATGTGACCGCTGGCGCTATTCAGTCGGATATCAATCGCCTCGCACAGTTACTGTAGTTCCTTTCTTTTATCCTCTCCCTGAACCGGGAGAGGATGCTTTGCGGCATCATGAACTTTTTTCATCTTCGCTGAACATTCCTCACACAGAATAGTGATTTTCCTGTTGACGCCCCGATCGTTTTCCGTCATTTTTACATCTGGACGTCTAAACGTATAGAAGTTCACAAAACAACAGACAATGACATGCGATTGATGAGGTAAGGTATGAGCTTTTTTCACGCCAACCAGCGGGAAGCCCTGAATCAGAGCCTGGCGGAAGTTCACGGCCAGATTAATGTTTCCTTTGAATTTTTCCCGCCGCGCACCAGTGAAATGGAACAGACCTTATGGCACTCCATCGATCGTTTAAGCAGCCTGAAGCCGAAATTTGTTTCGGTAACTTACGGTGCAAATTCGGGCGAGCGCGATCGCACACACAGCATCATTAAAGGCATCAAAGATCGCACCGGGCTGGAAGCGGTACCGCATTTGACCTGTATCGATGCCACACGTGACGAGTTGCGCACTATCGCGCAGGATTACTGGAACAACGGCATCCGCCACATTGTGGCACTGCGGGGTGATTTACCCCCGGGCGGCGGTAAGCCGGATATGTACGCTGCCGATCTGGTGACGTTGTTAAAAGAGGTCGCGGATTTTGATATCTCCGTCGCCGCTTACCCGGAAGTTCACCCGGAAGCGAAAAGCGCACAGGCCGATCTGCTGAACCTGAAACGCAAAGTGGATGCGGGCGCGAGCCGCGCGATTACCCAGTTCTTCTTCGATGTGGAAAGCTACCTGCGCTTTCGCGATCGCTGCGCGGCAACCGGTATTGATGTTGAGATCGTGCCGGGCATCCTGCCGGTCTCCAACTTTAAGCAGGCGAAAAAATTCGCTGATATGACCAATGTGCGTATTCCGGCGTGGATGTCGCAGATGTTCGACGGTCTGGATGACGACGCGGAAACCCGCAAGCTGGTGGGGGCGAATATCGCCATGGATATGGTGAAAATTTTAAGCCGCGAAGGGGTGAAAGATTTCCACTTCTATACGCTGAACCGCGCCGAAATGAGTTACGCCATTTGCCACACGCTGGGCGTTCGCCCGGCAGTGTAAAAATCCAGTCAGTGGCAAAATCAAAGAAAAGCCGGATTGCGATCCGGCTTTTTTATGGCTCACTGAAAACCACGCCCTGTGCGCGTGGTCATCAACCGATTATAGCGCTGCATTGTTTTGGATTCATATCTCACAGGGTTTGCAGAGGCTCTTTTTAAGGGGTTTGGTACCCCCGTGAGAGCGCAACCCATACCGCCCTCGCTAAATCTGTATGCTATTCCCACTCTTCAAGAAAACGCTGCCCATACTGATCGGCGACCAGTAGCGCGGCATAGACCTGATCCGGTGTCGCACCGCCCGGCATATTATGAATGGTTTCCCCTTGCGCGCAGGCGGCTTGCGCCACGATGCGCATTTTCGCCGGAATATCCGTTTTGATGCCCAGTTGCGCCAGCGTAATCGGTAAGCCGACGGTATGGCACAGCGCTGCGACGGTTTCGATCTCTTCCAGCGGCGCGTTTTCCAGCACCAACTGGGTTAAGGTGCCAAATGCTACTTTTTCGCCGTGGTAGTAATGATGCGCTTCCGGAATTGCCGTGATGCCGTTATGAATAGCGTGTGCTGCCGCCAGACCACCACTCTCAAAACCGACGCCGCTCAGGTAAGTATTGGCTTCCACTACGCGCTCCAGCGCAGGCGTCACCACATGCTGTTCGGCGGCAAACATCGCTTTTTCACCCTCTTCAAGCAGCGTGTTGTAACACAGCTCCGCCAGCGCGAGGGCGGATTGTGTACACTGACCGCCCGCCATGGTTTTTGCGCCGCTGCGTGAACAAGCTCGCGCTTCAAACCAGGTAGAGAGCGCATCGCCAATCCCAGCCGCCAGCAAACGCGCAGGGGCTCCGGCGACAATTTTGGTGTCGACAATCACCCGATCCGGGTTGTTGGGCAGCAGCAGGTAGCGATCAAATTCGCCACTGTCGGTGTAGATAACCGACAGCGCGCTACAGGGCGCATCGGTCGATGCGATAGTAGGGGCAATGGCTACCGGTACGTGCATGAAATGCGCCAGTGCTTTGGCAGTATCCAGCGTTTTGCCACCGCCGATGCCGAGCACCGCGCCACAGCGGGCGCTTTCTGCCACACCGCGCAGGCGGTCAATTTCGTTTTGTGAACATTCGCCGCCGAACGGCGCAATTTCGCAGGCCAGCCCGGCATCTACCAGGCTTTTTTGCAGCGTTTCCTGCGCAAAACCGAGAACAAATTTGTCACCGACCACCAGCCAGCGATCGGCGAGCGGTTTGAGATAGTCACCGAGGCGGGTGATAACGTCTGCACCCTGGATATACTTGCCCGGCGACTGGATGATGCGGTCCATATACTGCCTCCTTACAGGTTGAGGTTGCCAAAAGCTGTTTTCCAGTCCTGTTCAAACTTCTCAATGGCTGACTCTACTGCGGGCGTATTGAGCATTTGTTGCGCTACATCTAATGGGAGCGTGATCGCTTCGCATCCGACCAACAAACACTCCAGTGCCTGGCGCGGCGTTTTAAAACTCGCGGCCAGCACTTTGCTCTCTGGCGCATGGAGTTTCAGCAGAGTTTGCAGCTCCTGCACCATGCGGATCCCATCTCCGCCCTGTGCATCGACGCGGTTAACATACGGGGCGACATATTTGGCACCGGCCAGCGCGGCAAGCAGCCCCTGCGCGGCGCTGTAAACTGCCGTACCCAGCGTGACAATACCCTCTTTTTTCAGTTGTTTGATGGCGGCCAGGCCTTCAGCAGTGACCGGAATTTTGACCACGATATCCGGCACGGCGTTATTGAGGCGTTTGGCCTCCGCCACCATGCCAACTGCTTCGCGGCTCATCACCTGGGCAAACAGCGTTCCTTGTGGGCCAATAACGCGTTGCAGGCGGGGCAATACATCCCACAGGGCGTCTTTACCGGCGGCGATAATGCTCGGATTGGTGGTTACACCCGCCAGCGGGTAAATGCGCGCCAGGCGCTCCACTTCCGCTACGTTTGCGGTGTCCAGATACAGTTCCATCATGCTTCCTCATATAGCGTTTCTGCACACAGCATAAGAGCGCGGGTTGCGTGACTGCCATATAACAAATCTGCCAAACACTGGACAAATGTGATCGAGAGAGCAAAGTGCGATCTGGTTCACAAGTTGCTTGAAAGCTGATGAAAAGAGGTCTTGTGGAGCGCTGTTAAAACAAACGTGGCATTTTTAACGTACAAAAATCCAGTGGTGGCGTTATTCGTCCAGCGGGGGCTTTTCGCTGAGATGGCTGTGATACTGCTGGCGGTATTCCGAGGGGGAGCGTTCTGTGTTTTTTCGAAACAGGCGGCAGAAGTAATTGCTGTCAACAAACCCGCAGCTGTGCGCCACTTCTTTGACTTTTAAATCGTATCCTTTGAGCAGCGTTTTAGCGTGCTCCAGCCGGGTATGCGTCAGATATTCGTTGAAGCCGACAGAACCGGTTTTTTGAAACAGGTGTGACAGGTAATTGGGTGAGATATAAAACGCCTGCGCTACCGATTCGCGGGTGAGCGGTAAAGCGTAATTTTCGTCGATATAGTCGCGAACGGCTTCGAACAGCGCCTGGCTGCGCGAAGCTGTTTGGATCTGGCTACCGAGTAAGTCATGACAATGGCTGAGCAGGCTGGTGACAATCAGACGTGCGGTTTGTTGTTCGTGCGGCTGCATCTGCATTTCATGCAGGGTTTGTAGCAGGAAGGAGCCGACGCGCGGGCCGCGACGCGCAACATGCTGTTTCGCCAGGTTTTGCAGCATGGCGCCATCCCACTGCGTGACGTTAAAACTGAGTTGTTGCTTGCCAAACAGCACGCTCAAGGTGGTGGCCGGGAGCTGCCATTGTGGGTGATTCCAGCTGCCTGCGGGAACATACAGCACGTCGTGCTGTGACATCCGCGCGGTTTCGCCATTGATACCCGTATCGGTCACCGTTCCTTCCAGCACAATCTCCAGGCGTGGAAAATCCACCTGACAGGCCTGCGCAGGCGCGGTTCCGGTCACGCCCGCAAAGCATATCTGCCGTAGCGGAGCCGGGCCGTTTATCAGGCGCGAGATAAGATGGCTGACATCGAGACTCATGGTGTCCCTTTGGTTGCTGGCGAAGGGACAACCTTAACTGGCAGGATCAAAAAAGGCCACAACCCGTGTGGCCTTTTGCGATAACAGCGAAATTAGCCGGTATTACGCATTCCCGCCGCCACCCCGGCGATCGTGACCATCAGCGCTTGCTCAACGCGATGATCCGGCTCTTTGCCTTCCTCTTCCGCAAGGCGCGAGCGGTGCAGCAGCTCGGCCTGCAACACGTTCAGCGGGTCGGTATAGATATTACGCAGCTGGATAGATTCGGCGATCCACGGCAGATCGGCCATTAAGTGCGAATCGTTGGCGATTGCCAGCACCACGTTGATATCCGCTTCCAGCAGTTTGCGCAGTTCGCTACCCAGCGCCCACAGTTCGGGTTTCACCAGCCGCTGATCGTAATATTCTGCCAGCCACAGGTCGGCTTTCGAGAACACCATTTCCAGCATGCCAAGACGGGTGGAGAAGAACGGCCAGTCGCGGCACATGGCTTCCAGCTCGCTCTGTTTGCCGTCTTCCACCACTTTCTGCAATGCCGCACCCGCGCCCAGCCAGGCTGGCAGCATCAGGCGGTTTTGCGTCCAGGCGAAGATCCACGGGATTGCGCGCAGCGATTCAACACCGCCGGTCGGGCGACGTTTCGCCGGGCGAGAACCCAGCGGCAGTTTGCCCAGTTCCTGCTCCGGCGTGGCGGAACGGAAATACGGTACGAAATCTTTGTTTTCACGCACATAGCCACGGTACATATCGCAGGAGATATCCGACAGCTCATCCATAATATGGCGCCATTCGGTTTTCGGCTCCGGCGGCGGCAGCAGGTTGGCTTCCATGATGGCGCTGGTATAGAGCGACAGGCTGCTGATGGTGACTTCCGGCAGACCGTATTTGAAGCGAATCATTTCGCCCTGTTCGGTAACGCGTAAGCCGCCTTTCAGGCTGCCTGGCGGTTGCGAGAGCAGCGCGGCGTGAGCCGGTGCGCCGCCACGGCCAATAGAGCCGCCGCGACCGTGGAACAGTGTCAGCTCAATACCGGCTTTCTCGCAGGTTTTGATTAACGCATCCTGCGCCTGATATTGCGCCCATGAAGCGGCCATCACGCCCGCGTCTTTCGCCGAGTCGGAGTAGCCAATCATCACCATCTGTTTGCCCTGGATAAAGCCGCGATACCAGTCAATATTCAGCAACTGGGTCATCACGTCGTCGGCGTTATTCAGGTCATCAAGGGTTTCAAACAGCGGCGCGACCGGCAGCGCGAAACCGATACCGGCTTCTTTCAGCAGCAGGTGAACTGCCAGCACGTCTGAAGGTGTCTTCGCCATTGAGATCACATACGCGGCGATAGATCCGCGCGGCGCTTCGGCGATCACCCGGCAGGTGTCCAGCACTTCGCGTGTCTCTTCGCTTGGCTCCCACTGCCGCGGCAGCAGCGGACGTTTAGAGTTCAGTTCACGGATCAGGAATGCCTGTTTATCTGCTTCCGACCAGCTTTCGTAGTCGCCAATGCCCAAATAGCGCGTTAATTCGCCCAGCGCTTCCGTATGACGGGTGCTCTCCTGGCGAATGTCAATACGCACCAGCGGCACGCCGAAACTCTTCACGCGGCGTAATGTATCGAGCAGTTCACCGTTGGCGATAATGCCCATACCACAGGCCTGCAACGATTTATAACAGGCGTAGAGCGGTTCCCACAGTTGTTCGTTTTGCGTCAGCAGCCCGGCCGGTTTCGGTAATTTCTGGCCTTTCAGGCGCGCTTCCAGCCAGGCCTGGGTGGCCATCAGATCGCCGCGCAGCTTCTTCATCAGGTAGCGATACGGTTCGCGCGCGCCTTCTGCGCCCGCCAGTTCGCGCAGCTCGTCGGTACACTCCACCATCGACAGCTCGGAAATTAGCAACTGAACATCTTTCAGGAACAGATCGGTTGCTTTCCAGCGGCTAAGCAGCAGGACATGGCGGGTGATATCGGCGGTAACGTTCGGGTTGCCGTCACGATCGCCGCCCATCCACGAGGTAAAACGCACCGGAACAAAGTCCACCGGCAGTTTGTAATTGAGGTTCTCTTCCAGCTGTTCGTTCAGCTCGCGCAGATAGTTTGGTACGCCTTCCCACAGGCTGTTTTCCACCACCGCAAAGCCCCATTTGGCTTCGTCTACCGGGCTTGGGCGGTTTCTGCGGATTTCATCGGTATGCCAGGACTGGGCAATCAACTGGCGCAGGCGGCGCATCAGCTGGTGGCGTTCATAATCAGCGATATCGCTGTTATCCAGCTGCTTTAAGCAGTTGTTCACTTCCACCATTTTGTGGATCAGCGTACGGCGAGTGATTTCGGTCGGGTGCGCTGTCAGCACCAGCTCCAGCGACAGTGATTCAATCGCGTTGATAATCGTGGCTTCGTTGAGATTGGGTTGGTCTTTCAGTTTTCTGATGGTCTGGGCAATCACTTCCGGGTTGCTGGCCGCTTCGCCTTTCGCTGAAATGCTATGGTATTGCTCAGCGGTGTTAGCAAGGTTCAGGAACTGGCTAAACGCGCGTGCTACCGGCAGCAGCTCGTCATTGGACAGATTCTGCAAAGTGGTGAGCAGTTCCTGACGGCTGGCTTCATTCCCGGCGCGAGAAGATTTGGACAGCTTACGGATTGTTTCTACCCGGTCGAGAATGTTCTCGCCGAGAGCATCCTTGATGGTATCTCCCAGCAGTTTGCCGAGCATACTGACATTACTACGCAAAGCGGAATATTGTTCGTTCATGTTACCCCAGACACCCCATCTCATTTTATTTTGTTATACCTGTCGTTGAGCAGATATAAGACACCGTCTTTTATAAAGCCACGTAAAACCCACCGCGTCAATTGTTGCGAAATCGCTTCAGCAAACGAATAAATGTCGGCAATTTACGAAATTTAATTCGCATCGTGTCCAATAAGTATTGCTTATGGGATCGTGACAATTGTCACGCTTTTTCGCACATAAAAACCCCCTCATACGAGGGGGGTAAAAAAGCGAAAATCACTTCAGTGCCAGCAGAAATGATGAACAACCTGGGTGATAAGTTCGCGCGTGGGTTTAATAAAGCGGGTTTCCAGGTATTCATCCGGCTGGTGTGCCTGGTTGATAGACCCAGGCCCCAGCACCAGCGTCGGGCAAAGCGTCTGAATAAAAGGCGCTTCGGTGCAGTAGTTCACCACTTCGGTCTCAACGCCGAGCAGTTTTTCTACCACTTCTACCAGTTGATGATCCGGCGGGCATTCGTATCCCGGAATCGGCGGATGCAGCTCGGAAATGGTCAAACGACCCGGCCAGCGAGAACTTACCGGCTCCAACGCATCGTTTAACAACCCATTGAGATCGTTAAGCGTCATGCCCGGCAGCGGACGAATATCCATATGCAGTTCGCAACAGGCGCAGATACGGTTTGCCGCATCACCACCGTGAATATGCCCAAGGTTCAGCGTCGGATAGGGCACGGTGAACGCATCATAGTGATAGCGTTCTTTCAGACTGTCGCGCAGTTGCAGAATATGGCCGATGGCATCGTGCATCAGTTCGATGGCGTTGACGCCGCGCGCCGGATCGCTGGAGTGGCCGGATTGACCAAGAATGCGAATCGCATTGGAGATATGGCCTTTATGCGCACGTACCGGCTGCAAAGAGGTCGGTTCGCCGATGATGGCGCAGTCCGGGCGCAGTTGCGTGTTCTCGGAGAAATAGCGCGCACCGGCCATGCTGGTCTCTTCATCGGCGGTGGCGAGCACATACAGCGGCTTGCTCAGTTTTGTCACATCGACGTCACGCAGCGCATCAAGAATAAAGGCGAAAAAGCCTTTCATGTCGGCAGTGCCCAGACCGTAGAGCTTGTTGTCATGCTCGGTCAGCGTGAACGGGTCGCGCGTCCAGCGCCCGTCATCAAACGGCACCGTGTCGGTGTGGCCGGTCAGCAACAGGCCGCCCGCACCGGTTCCGGCACTGGCGAGCATGTTGAATTTATTGCGGGTGCCGGGAACCGGCTGCACTTCAACCGTGAAACCGAGGTCGCCAAACCATCCTGCCAGCAAATTGATTAAAGACGCATTACTCTGATCCAGCGCTTCTTCCGTCGCGCTGATCGACGGCGTGGCTATCAGGGCGCGGTAGATCTCGATAAATGGTGGCAAATTCATTTTCATTGTTGACATACCTGAGTTCGTGATAGTATCAATATTCATGCACTAAATGTGAATAAAAATACATTAGTGTTGAGCGTAAAGGAACCCATGCGGCGACTTTGCTCAGCGACGCGGGATTGATGCCGAGTCTTTCCCTGGCACACATGACGTAAGAAGGTAAACCGCCCCAATGTTGAACACATTAATTGTGGGTGCCAGCGGTTATGCTGGTGCAGAGCTAGTGACCTATGTAAATCGCCATCCTCATATGAACATAACCGCTTTGACGGTTTCTGCGCAAAGTAATGATGCAGGAAAATGTATCTCTGATTTACATCCGCAGTTGAAAGGCATTGTTGATCTCCCGTTACAGCCGATGTCCGATATTGGCGATTTCCTCGAGGGCGTGGATGTTGTCTTCCTCGCCACCGCCCATGAAGTGAGCCACGATCTGGCACCAACCTGCCTGGCGGCGGGATGTGTGGTATTCGATCTCTCTGGCGCGTTCCGCGTTAACGATCCCGCGTTTTATGAAAAATTCTACGGTTTCACTCATCAGCACGCCGATCTGCTGGCACAGGCGGTGTACGGGCTGGCGGAGTGGAACCACGACAAACTGAAAGAAGCGCAATTAATTGCCGTGCCGGGTTGCTACCCGACGGCGGCGCAGTTGTCGTTAAAACCGCTGATCGACGCCGGGCTGCTGGATCTGAACCAGTGGCCGGTCATCAACGCAACCAGCGGCGTAAGCGGCGCGGGGCGCAAAGCGGCGCTTTCTAATAGTTTCTGCGAAGTGAGCCTGCAACCTTACGGCGTTTTCAACCATCGCCACCATCCGGAAATCGCCACTCATCTTGGCGCGAGTGTGATTTTCACCCCGCACCTGGCGAGCTTCCCGCGTGGGATCCTCGAAACCATTACCTGCCGTTTGCAACCGGGCGTGACCCACGCGCAGATAGCGGATGTGTTCAAACAAGCGTATGGCGATAAACCGCTGGTGCGTCTGTATGACAAAGGCGTTCCGGCGTTGAAAAACGTGGTTGGCCTGCCGTTCTGCGATATCGGTTTTGCGGTACAGGATGAGCACCTGATTGTTGTCGCTACGGAAGATAACCTGCTGAAAGGCGCGGCGGCGCAGGCAGTACAGTGCGCGAATATTCGTTTTGGCTATGCTGAAACTCAGTCACTTATTTAATTGAACAGGCGTGATGATGAACCCATTAATTATTAAGCTCGGTGGCGTACTGCTGGATAGCGAGGAAGCGCTGGAGCGTTTGTTTACGGCACTGGTGCACTATCGTGAATCTCATCAGCGCCCGTTAGTGATTGTCCACGGCGGCGGCTGCGTGGTGGATGAGCTGATGAAACAGCTTAATCTGCCGGTGAAGAAGAAAAATGGACTGCGCGTGACTCCGGCGGATCAGATTGACATCATCACCGGTGCGCTGGCCGGTACGGCCAACAAAACCCTGCTGGCGTGGGCGAAGAAACACCATATCGCCTCTGTCGGCCTGTTCCTCGGCGATGGCGACAGCGTGAAAGTGACGCAACTGGATGAAGATCTGGGGCATGTGGGCCTGGCGCAACCGGGTTCGCCGAAGCTAATTAATGCATTGCTTGATGGCAGCTTCTTGCCGGTGATCAGCTCTATTGGCGTCACCGATGAAGGTGAACTGATGAACGTCAACGCCGACCAGGCGGCAACCGCGCTGGCTGCAACGTTGGGTGCTGATCTGATCCTGCTGTCTGATGTAAGCGGTATTCTGGACGGTAAAGGCCAGCGTATTGCCGAGATGACGGCGGCGAAAGCGGAGCAACTGATTGCCCAGGGCATCATTACCGATGGCATGATCGTAAAAGTAAACGCGGCGCTGGACGCGGCGCGCACGCTGGGTCGCCCGGTGGATATCGCCTCC
Organism: Kosakonia sp. YIM B13588; assembly: GCF_042788165.1. Classification (NCBI taxonomy): domain Bacteria; kingdom Pseudomonadati; phylum Pseudomonadota; class Gammaproteobacteria; order Enterobacterales; family Enterobacteriaceae; genus Kosakonia; species Kosakonia sp. YIM B13588. The sequence continues at coordinate 100,058 of NZ_JBHZPO010000015.1, forward strand.
TGGCGTCATGCCGAGCAGCTACCCGCGCTGTTTAACGGTACGCCAATTGGCACCCGTATTCTGGCGTAATGACACAACAATTTATGTAGGCCGGGCAGGCGCAGCGCCGTCCGGCAAAGCGGATAAAGAGAAGGAAGCAAACTATGGCACTTTGGGGCGGGCGTTTTACTCAGGCAGCGGATCAACGGTTCAAACAGTTCAACGACTCTTTGCGCTTTGACTATCGCCTGGCGGAGCAGGATATCGTTGGCTCTGTGGCCTGGTCTAAAGCGCTGGTGACTGTTGGCGTGCTGACAGCGGCTGAGCAGCAGCAACTGGAAGAAGCGTTGAACAATTTGCTGGAAGAGGTACGTGCTAATCCGCAGCAGATCCTGCAAAGCGACGCGGAAGATATTCACAGTTGGGTGGAAGGCAAGTTGATCGACAAAGTGGGCCAACTGGGCAAAAAATTGCACACCGGGCGCAGCCGTAATGACCAGGTCGCGACCGATCTGAAACTGTGGTGTAAAGACACCATCAGTGAATTGCTGCTGGCGAATCGCCAGTTGCAGAGTGCGCTGGTGGTGACGGCGGAAAATAACCAGGACGCAGTCATGCCTGGTTATACGCACCTGCAACGTGCGCAGCCAGTGACGTTCGCGCACTGGTCGCTGGCTTATGTTGAGATGCTGGCGCGTGATGAAAGCCGCTTGCAGGATACGCTAAAACGCCTGGATGTCAGCCCGCTGGGCAGCGGCGCGCTGGCGGGAACGGCTTATGAAATCGACCGTGAGCAGTTAGCCGGCTGGCTGGGTTTTGCCTCGGCAACCCGCAACAGCCTGGACAGTGTGTCCGACCGCGACCACGTGCTGGAACTGCTCTCTGACGCTTCAATCGGCATGGTGCATCTGTCGCGCTTTGCCGAAGACCTGATTTTCTTTAACTCTGGCGAAGCGGCGTTTGTCGAGCTTTCTGACCGCGTAACCTCTGGTTCTTCACTGATGCCGCAAAAGAAAAATCCGGATGCGCTGGAGCTGATCCGTGGTAAGTGCGGCCGTGTACAGGGCGCGCTTACTGGCATGATGATGACGCTTAAAGGTCTGCCGCTGGCGTACAACAAAGATATGCAGGAAGACAAAGAAGGGCTGTTCGACGCGCTCGACACCTGGCTTGACTGTCTGCACATGGCGGCGCTGGTGCTGGACGGCATTCAGGTGAAACGCCCGCGTTGCCAGGAAGCGGCGCAGCAGGGTTACGCCAATGCCACCGAACTGGCGGATTACCTTGTCGCGAAAGGCGTACCGTTTCGCGAAGCACACCACATTGTTGGTGAAGCGGTGGTAGAAGCGATTCGCCAGGGCAAACCGCTGGAAGATCTGCCGCTTGCCGATCTGCAAAAATTCAGCGATGTGATTGGCGACGATGTTTATCCCATTCTGTCATTGCAATCCTGCCTTGATAAACGTGCGGCGAAAGGCGGCGTGTCACCGGTTCAGGTTGCGCAGGCGATTGTGGATGCGAAGGCGCGGTTGGTGTAAGTGGGGCGCGGTTTGCAAACAGGAGCCTGGCGTTACGCCGGGCTTTTTTATGCAAAAAAAAGCGGACTCTCAGGTCCGCAAAACGTTCACGTTGGCTTTAGTTGTTCAGAGAGAAACAGAGGGTAGTTGCCTCATCACGGGTCAAGCTGAGGTGCCGCTTCGTTTCTGGTGCTAATTATTGAACAGAATGCTTGATAGGGATAATCGTTCGTTGCTATGCTATCTATCGCCACGAACTATCGTGGCGACGGAGGATGAATAATGAATATTCGTGATCTTGAGTACCTAGTGGCGTTAGCCGAACACCGCCATTTTCGCCGTGCAGCCGATTCTTGCCACGTCAGCCAGCCCACGCTGAGCGGGCAGATCCGTAAACTGGAAGATGAACTTGGCGTAATGCTGCTGGAGCGTACCAGCCGCAAAGTGCTGTTCACCCAGGCGGGTTTGTTGCTGGTGGATCAGGCGCGCACCGTGCTGCGCGAGGTCAAAGTGCTGAAGGAAATGGCAAGCCAGCAGGGGGAAACGATGTCCGGCCCGCTGCATATTGGCCTGATCCCAACCGTTGGACCTTACCTGTTGCCGCACATCATTCCGCTGTTGCACCAGACTTTCCCGAAACTGGAAATGTATCTGCATGAAGCGCAGACGCATCAGCTTTTAGCGCAGCTGGACAGCGGCAAGCTCGACTGCGCGATCCTCGCGCTGGTGAAAGAGAGCGAAGCCTTTATTGAGGTGCCGCTGTACGATGAGCCGATGATGCTGGCGATTTATGAAGATCATCCGTGGGCGAACCGCGAATGTGTGCCGATGGCTGACCTGGCGGGCGAAAAGCTGCTGATGCTGGAAGACGGGCACTGCTTGCGCGACCAGGCGATGGGCTTCTGCTTCGAAGCGGGTGCGGACGAAGATACGCATTTTCGCGCAACCAGCCTGGAAACGCTGCGCAATATGGTCGCCGCCGGGAGTGGTATCACGTTGCTGCCTGCGCTTTCCGTTCCGCGCGAGCGCAAACGCGATGGTGTGGTGTATTTGCCGTGCATCAAACCAGAACCGAAACGTACGGTTGGGCTGGTTTATCGCCCAGGTTCGCCGCTGCGCAGCCGCTATGAGCAGCTGGCAGAGGCCATCCGTGGTGCGATGGATGGCCATTTCGACACGGCGTTAAAACAGGCGGTTTAAGCCATTTAGCGCCGCTACCCGGTAGGCTTCCGCCATTGTCGGGTAGTTAAAGGTGGTGTTAACGAAGTACTCAATGGTGTTACCGCCACCTTTCTGCTCCATAATCGCCTGGCCGATATGAATAATTTCGGCCGCGCGCTCGCCAAAGCAGTGAATTCCCAAAATCTCTTTCGTTTCGCGGTGGAACAGGATCTTCAGCGTACCGACATTCATGCCGACAATCTGCGCCCGCGCCAGGTGTTTAAACTGCGCGCGACCCACTTCATACGGCACTTTCATGGCCGTGAGCTGCTGCTCGGTTTTGCCCACGGAACTGATCTCCGGAATGGTGTAAATCCCGGTCGGAATATCTTCTATCAGATGCGCGGTGGCTTCGCCTTTGACCATTGCCTGCGCGGCAATGCGACCTTGATCGTAAGCCGCTGATGCCAGGCTTGGGTAACCAATCACATCGCCGACCGCATAGACGTGCGGCAGCGCGGTCTGGTACATGCTGTTAACCTTCAACTGACCGCGTCCGTCCGCTTCAAGGCCAATATTCGCCAGTTGCAGGCTATCGGTGTTGCCGGTACGGCCGTTGGCATAGAGCAGGCAGTCGGCTTTCAGTTTTTTGCCGGATTTCAGGTGCATAATCACCCCGTCATCCAGCGGCTCAATGCGCTCGTACTCTTCGTTATGGCGGATAACGACGCCGCTATTCCAGAAGTGATAAGAGAGTGAGTCCGACATTTCCTGATCAAGGAACGCCAGCAGGCGATCGCGGGTGTTGATCAGATCGACTTTGACGTTCATACCACGGAAGATCGATGCATATTCGCAGCCGATCACCCCCGCGCCGTAGATGATTACATGGCGGGGTTCGTGGTGCATATCAAGAATCGAGTCGCTGTCGTAAACGCGCGGATGGGCGAAATCGACATCGGCCGGACGGTAGGGGCGTGAACCGCAGGCGATAACGAACTTTTCGGCGGTGATGGTTTCGACCGTGCCGTCATGACACTCCAGCGCCAGTGTGTGGTCATCAATAAAGTGGGCGTTGCCTTCTAAAATTTCGCAGCGGTTACGCTCATAAAAGCCCTGACGCATGCGCGTTTGCTGATTAATCACGCTTTCAGCATGGTTCAGGATATCGGCGAAAGAGGAGCGAAGAAGGCGGGTGTGGTCACTGTAGAGCGGGTTTTGGTTGAATTCGATAATACGGCTAACGGCGTGGCGCAACGCTTTTGAGGGGATAGTGCCCCAATGCGTACAGCCGCCGCCGACATTGTGGTAACGCTCAATAACCGCGACCCGTGCTCCTTGTTTAACCAGGCCCATAGCTGCGCCTTCGCCGCCGGGGCCGGAGCCTATTACTATTGCATCATAATCGTAGGAATGTGGCATGGTAAGGCTTACCTGTTCTTATACATAAAAGCAACATAATACTAACATCAAAGCGGCGGTAACCCAATTATCGTTGTGCTCTTTTGCCACGAAAAAGAAGAAACTGCGCGTAAACAATCCGTCACAATCCAGTACAATCGGATCGGATTTATTCTCTGGTATAGTGCCAGCGGGCCCCTGGAAGGATTCAAACATCGTGATGGGTGTAAGAGCGCAACAAAAAGAGAGAACGCGGCGTTCGCTGATCGAAGCCGCATTTAGCCAACTCAGCGCGGAGCGCAGCTTCGCCAGCCTGAGCCTGCGGGAAGTTGCCCGTGAGGCAGGCATTGCGCCAACGTCTTTTTATCGTCATTTCCGGGATGTGGATGAACTCGGTCTGACCATGGTGGACGAAAGTGGGTTAATGCTGCGCCAGTTGATGCGCCAGGCGCGTCAGCGTATTGCGAAAGGCGGTAGCGTGATCCGCACGTCAGTTTCCACATTTATGGAATTTATCGGCAATAATCCCAACGCTTTTCAGCTCCTGTTGCGAGAACGCTCCGGAACGTCCGCAGCCTTTCGTGCGGCGGTAGCGCGTGAGATCCAACATTTTATTGCGGAACTTGCCGACTACCTTGAACTCGAAAACCATATGCCGCGAGCGTTCACTGAAGCGCAAGCCGAAGCGATGGTGACGATTGTCTTCAACGCCGGTGCAGAAGCGCTGGATGTAGGGGCGGAACAACGCAGGCAATTAGAAGAGCGACTGGTACTACAATTGCGCATGATTTCAAAAGGCGCGTACTACTGGTATCGCCGTGAACAGGAAAAACTGGCGCATCAACCGACGAGTGAAGGATGAGTAATGAAACAGTCTGGTCAAGATAAAGGTACGTTGCTGCTGGCGCTCATTGCTGGCTTATCGATTAACGGTACGTTCTCCGCCGTGTTCAGCTCTATTGTACCGTTTTCAATATTCCCGATTATTTCGCTGGTGCTGACGGTGTATTGTCTGCATCAGCGCTACCAAAATCGCACGATGCCGGTGGGTCTGCCAGGCCTTGCCGCCGCCTGTTTTATCCTCGGTGTGCTGATTTACAGTACGGTGGTACGCGCCGAGTATCCGGATATCGGTTCTAACTTCCTGCCCGCCGTTTTATCGGTAATACTGGTTTTCTGGATTGGTTTTCGTCTGCGCGGTCGCAAACACGAAGCCTCTGAATAAGCATTATCCCCTCTCCCTGCGAGAGGGGATTTTCATCCCCAATTAATTAAGCGTCGGAAATTATAAATCCGTTTGTTCTGCGCTTGCGAAATAAAGCCCCGGCAGAATTCATCAATAATTTATTAATTAAAAAAATCTACAATAAAACGCATTTCATCTGATGTACTGATTCGGCATTTTATTCGGTTGCCTGACGATCGTTTGATTCAGGCGGCAGGTTAAAATTAACTCTGGACATCCTGATGAAAAAAATAACACAACTTCTGTTAGCCACGGCCGGTTTAGTTATTTCGGTCGCCGCATCCGCGGATACAACAAAAACGAATGGGAGTGAACACCGTATTCCGGCGGTAAAGCTCATTAATACACAAGATAACCACTCAGCGTTTATTAAAGGTTCTGTTCCCTCGCTGGCGAAGCTCTCTTCGCAAAATCTCTACTTCAGCAATACGTTTGAAGAGTGGCAGAAAGGGGTACATCCGGCACCGAAGAAGCAATACGTGGTGACAATGAAAGGTAAGTTGAAGTTCAGGGTTAGCGATGGCTCAACCTTCATCATTGAACCCGGCACCGTTCTGCTTGCGGCAGACACGGCGGGCGAAGGTCATAGCTGGGATATTGTCGACGGTAAAGAGTGGGTTCGCGTTTATATTCCGGTGGGCGATGATGACCACTTTATTGCCGATAAATAACCAGTAAAATGCATTACTTCTCAGCCCTGTTTCATGCGGGGCTGATCTTTAATATCAGGATTAATATGCCTGACGATATAAATACCGTATCAGAACATTCACAAACTATTATAAAATAATGTTAGCGCGATCACGTTCCGCAATGGTCATTATTCTGATAAATAAATAGTTACGCGCAGCAGTCATTTCCCTCTCACCACTATTATTTGGCTGGCTTGATTCACAGGCCAGCCATCAAAGGAGTTGACGTATTTTATATAGCGTTATTCGCTTTTACGCGTCAGCAGTACGCCGCACTCCATGTGGTGCGTATACGGGAATTGATCGAACAGCGCCAGACGTGAAATATCGTGTGTCTGGCTCAATGTTTCCAGATTTTTACACAGCGTTTCCGGGTTGCAGGAGATATACAGAATTCGCGGATAGGCCTGCACCATTTTCTCGGTTTCCGCATCCAGCCCGCTGCGCGGCGGATCGACGAAAATCGTTTCGCACTGATAGCTCGCAAGATCGATACCCTGCAAACGGTTAAAAGCGCGCACGCCGTTCATCGCCTGCGTAAATTCTTCGGCGGACATGCGGATAATCTGCACGTTATCGATGTGGTTAGCCGCGATATTGTATTGCGCTGCTGCCACGGACGGTTTGGCGATTTCGGTAGCCAGCACGCGATCGAAATTGCGCGCCAGCGCCAGCGAGAAGTTGCCGTTGCCGCAATACAACTCCAGCAGATCGCCTGTTGAATGACGCGTAACATCCAGCGCCCATTCCAGCATCTGAATGTTCATGGCCGCGTTAGGCTGCGTAAAGCTGTTCTCCACCTGGCGGTAGATCATCTCTCTGCCACCGACCGGCAGACGCTCGTCAACAAAGTCCTGATCCAGCTCGATTTTGGTTTTAGTCGCACGACCAATTAACTGCACATTCAGATTCTGCGCGCGCAGCGCGTCACGCAGGTGCGCGGCTTCTGCCTGCCATTCATCATCCAGCTTTTTATGGTAGAGCAGGGTGACAATCGCCTGGTTGCTCATGGTGCTCAGGTAGTCAATCTGGAACAGCTTATGGCGCAGCGTTTTATTCCCGCGTACCGCCTCGATCATTACCGTCATTAATTGGTTAATCAGCTCGCTTGCTGCCGGAAAACTGTCCACCCGGATACGAGACTTGGTCTGCTGATCGAAAATGATGTGGTAGAGATCGTCGCCGTCGTGCCAGATGCGGAATTCGGCGCGCATACGGTAATGGCTGACCGGTGAGCGGAACACCTCCGGAAGCGGCGCGGAAAAAGGCATCATCATTGATTGCAGACGCACCACTTTTTCGGCCAGCTGGGCTTCGTACTGTTCTGTCGGCAGGTGTTCGGGGGTCATCATGCTTCCTGAGTGATTAAGAATAACGCGGGGATTGTAGGCATTGCTCAGACGATGTCCAGCCCCGGATATGAGCTAAATAGTCAGTTAGCAGTCTGGACATCCATATGTTACAGAATGTAGCATCCCTGTTCCGGTCCTGTGAGTTAAAAGGGAATCCAGTGAGAATCTGGGGCTGACGCGCAGCGGTAAGGATCAAGGTGAGAGAGCAGACACTGCCTGTTGGGTGGGAAGTCGCTTTCTTGATGTACCTCCAAGCCCGAAGACCTGCCGGTATACGTCGCATCTGGTTGACATCATCGCGTGCTATTGATGGAGCCTGCGGCATCCTTACTCTTTTGTGGATGCTTTCACAATGATTAAAAAAGCTTCGCTGCTGACGGCGCTCTCCGTCACAGCTTTTTCCGGCTGGGCGCAAGATAGCAGCTCAGACAATTTGGTGGTGACAGCAAATCGTTTTCAACAACCGGCTAAGACGGTGCTTGCACCGACAGAAGTGGTAACGCGTGAGGACATCGATCGCTGGCAGTCGCGCTCACTGGTTGATGTGCTGCGTCGCCTGCCTGGGGTTGATATCGCGCAAAACGGCGGGTTAGGTCAAACCGCCTCGGTTTATGTGCGCGGTACAGAAGCGAAACACCTGCTGCTGCTAATTGATGGCGTACCGGTCGCGCGCTCCGGGATTTCCAACGATCCCGAGCTGAATCAAATCCCACTCTCTTTAGTGCAACGCGTGGAATATATTCGCGGGCCGCGCTCTGCCGTGTATGGCTCCGGAGCGATTGGCGGGGTGGTTAACGTCATTACCATGACGGGCAATGAGAAATCGCAAATCAATGCCGGCGTTGGCTCGAAGGGCTATCAGACGTATGACGGTACGTTGCGTCAGCGCTTCGGTGACACCGTGGCGACGGCGGCGGGTTCTTATACCAGCACGCGCGGTTTTAACGTGCAGCCCGGCTCAACCTGGGATCATGACGAAGATCGTGATGGTTACCGCAATAAAACGTTCTGGGGCAGCCTGCAGCACAAATTCAACGACAACTTCGACGGCTTCTTTCGCGGCTACAACTTTAGCAACAACGTGGATTATGACCTCGGTAGCGCGCCGTTCTCAGCAGACTACAGCGCAGATGAACGCCAGCTGTTTGTGCAGGGTTGGGATACCGGGCTGAATTTCGCCCAGGGGATCTATTCGTCCCAGCTGCTGGCCAGCTACCAAAAAAGCAAAGACTACAACTACAGCAGCATTTATGGCCGCTATAACGATGGCACCACACTGGATGATATGGAGCAACGATACATTCAGTGGGGTAACAACGTTAATGTCGGCAAAGGTTCTGTTGGCGCGGGCATAGACTGGAAACAAGAGCGCCTGGTTTCATCGAATAAAACGACGCGCGATGCTTATGAGCGTGAGAATACAGGCTTATACCTGAACGGGATGCAGCAGTTTGGTGATGTCACGCTGGAAGCATCAGGCCGGGAAGATAAAGATGATGAGTTCGGCTGGCATGGCACCTGGCAGACCGCTGCCGGCTGGGAGTTCGTTGAGAATTACCGTCTGACCGTTTCTTACGGCACCGGCTTCTTGGCACCGTCTTTAGGTCAGCAGTTTGGCGCGAAGCGTTTTGGTATCGCTTCCAACCCGAACCTGAAGCCGGAAGAGTCAAAACAGTGGGAAGCGGGTATTGAAGGCTTAACCGGTCCGCTGGACTGGCGTTTGTCTGCCTATCGCTATGAGATTGAAAATCTGATCACCTACAGCGATACGGCTTACTACAACATTAACTCTGCCACCATTAAAGGCGTTGAGTGGACGGGCAGCGTGGATACCGGCATCTTTTCGCATCGCGTGACGCTGCAATATATTGACCCGCGTGATGATGAAACCAATGAAGTGCTGCCGCGCCGTGCGAAGCGTCAGGCGAAGTACCAGCTTGACTGGTCCGTATTGAATGTCGATATGGGTCTGGCCTGGGAGTACTTCGGTAAGCGTTATGACAACCGCACTTCAACCTATAATCCTGAGCAACGTATTTTGCCAAGTTATAGTACGGTTGATTTTTCTGCCTCATATCCTGTGACCTCTCATTTAACAGTTCGTGGTAAAATCGCCAACCTGTTCGATAAAGAGTACGAGACAGCATATGGCTACCAAACTGCAGGACGGGAATACACCTTGTCTGGCAGCTACACCTTCTGATGCACGTCCCACCGTGCTGGTATTTGACTCCGGCGTCGGTGGGTTATCCGTTTATGATGAGATCCGGCATCTCCTGCCGGATCTGCATTACATCTACGCGTTTGACAATGTCGCTTTCCCCTATGGGGAGAAAAGCGAAGCGTTTATCGTTGAGCGTGTTGTCGAAATCGTTACCGCCGTTCAGGCCCAGTACTCCCTCGCGCTGGCCGTTATTGCCTGCAATACGGCGAGCACCGTCTCTTTGCCCGCACTGCGGGATAAGTTCTCTTTCCCTGTCGTCGGCGTCGTGCCTGCCATCAAACCCGCCGCGCGTCTAACGGCAAACGGTGTGGTAGGGCTGCTGGCAACGCGGGGTACGGTGAAGCGTCCTTATACACACGAACTGATTTCGCGTTTCGCGAATGAGTGCCGGATTGAGATGTTGGGTTCGGCGGAGCTGGTTGTATTGGCGGAAGCGAAACTGCATGGGGAAACGGTCTCGCTGGATGAGCTGCGACATATCCTTCGCCCATGGCTGCGCATGAAAGAGCCGCCGGATACGGTGGTACTGGGATGTACGCACTTTCCTTTACTGCAAGACGAGTTGCTGCAAGTGTTGCCAGAAGGGACGCGTTTGATCGACTCAGGCGCGGCAATTGCGCGACGTACTGCCTGGCTGCTTGAACACGAAGCGCCGGATGCGAAATCTTCCGATGAGAATATTGCCTATTGCATGGCATTAACTCCTGAGACTGCGCAACTATTGCCCGTTTTGCAGCGCTATGGGTTCAAAAAGCTCGAAAAACTGGCGCTTTAGAGCAGTTTTGCGCAAAAAAGAGACGGTTGAAAAGTTTTTTGAAATTAGGGGTTGTCAGCGGGAATTAACTCCCTATAATGCGCCTCCACT
>NZ_JBHZPO010000016.1:0-94489 GCF_042788165.1 Kosakonia sp. YIM B13588
GCGGGGTGGAGCAGCCTGGTAGCTCGTCGGGCTCATAACCCGAAGGTCGTCGGTTCAAATCCGGCCCCCGCAACCAACACAATAAACACCTTAACGGGTGTTTTTTTGTTTCTGCGGTTCGCAAAAAGAAAATGGCGCTTTTCAGCGCCATGCTGTTATCCCCTTCTCGCCAGCGTCGCGCCATCCGCGAAGTAGGCTTTAATCCCTGCCAGAATCGACTCTGCCACTTCCTGCTGGAATTTCGCCGTCTTCAGCTTACGCTCCTCTTCCACGTTACTGATAAACGCGGTTTCTACCAGAATTGACGGAATATCCGGCGCTTTCAGCACTGCGAAGCCGGCCTGCTCAACCTGATTTTTATGCAGGTTGTTGATATTACCAAGCTTGTTGAGCACCGCTTTGCCAAACTTCAGGCTGTCGTTAATGGTTAACGACTGCACCATATCGAACATGGTGTGATCCAGATAGCGATCGCCGCTCTTGCTCACCCCACCGATTAAGTCCGACGCGTTCTGCGTTTCCGCCAGATATTTCGCTGCGGTACTGGTCGCCCCTTTGGTCGACAGGGCAAAAACGGAAGAACCGCTTGGCTGGCGGCTGCTGAAAGCATCAGCGTGAATCGACACAAACAGGTCAGCGCGCTGTTTTTGCGCCTTGGCAACGCGCACTTTCAACGGAATAAACACATCTTCGTTGCGCGTCATATAGGCTTTCATATTGCTCTCTTTCTCGATCAGCGCATGCAGCCGACGCGCGATTTGCAGCACCACATCTTTTTCCCGGGTGCGATATTTTCCCGTCGCCCCCGGATCTTCACCACCGTGACCGGGATCGAGCATGATCACAATTGGCCTGTCACGTCCGGCTCTCCCCGGTTTCGGGCCGCTCTCTGCGGGCGGCACCTGCTGCTCAAGATCGCCTTTGTTGTACTCTTCAAGCAGCGCCAGCAGCGGGTCCTGCACGTCTTTCGCATTCGCCGGGTAGAGATCCATCACCAGACGCTCTTTAAAACCGGCCACCGGCGCCAGTGCAAACAGCTGCGGCTTCACGTCCTGTTTCAGTTCAAACACCATGCGCACGGTCTGCGGATCGAACTGCCCTACCCGCGCGGATTTGATATAAGGATCGTCGCCACGGATCTGCGCGCCCATGCCTTTTAACACCGAGTTAAGATGCACACCTTCAAGATCCACCACCAGCCGGTCGGGGTTACTCAACGCGAACTGCTTATATTTGACGACATGGTTTGATTCCACCGTCACGCGCGTATAGCTTGACGCTGGCCAGACGCGAACCGCCACCACCTGGCTGACTGCAGCCAGACCAATTTGGCTCACGCTTAATAACCACATGGCCCCCGCGCCCTTTAAAAACCTGCGGCGACTCAGCGCTGATTGACTTCCCGACATGCTTCTCCCGAGCAATTTTTATATACGTAATAATATTCGTCAAAATTGACCGAAAACTTTAACGAATGATGCATAAACTGTCATCTATTAAAGGGTAAACATATGTCTGCCTGCGGGCTGCGGCGAGGAACATTTGTTATACGACTGCAAAATTTGCACTTGCACGCGACGACAGAAAAGAATAAAAATACACAATTTACGAATAATCATGCATTGAGGACAGGCCGTGGTAAAAGAGCGTAGAACCGAACTGGTGCAGGGATTTCGCCACTCCGTTCCCTATATTAATGCCCACCGTGGCAAGACATTTGTCATTATGCTCGGCGGTGAAGCCATTGAGCATGAAAACTTTTCCAGTATTGTCAACGACATCGGCCTACTGCATAGCCTGGGTATCCGGCTGGTAGTGGTCTACGGCGCGCGTCCACAGATTGACGCTAATCTCGCCGAGCACAACCATGAGCCGATTTACCACAAACATACCCGCGTTACCGACGCTAAAACGCTCGAACTGGTTAAGCAAGCCGCCGGGTTGCTGCAACTGGACATCACCGCACGTTTGTCAATGAGCCTCAACAATACGCCGCTGCAAGGCGCGCATATTAATGTCGTCAGCGGCAATTTTATTATCTCGCAGCCGTTAGGCGTGGATGATGGCGTCGACTACTGCCACAGCGGCCGTATTCGTCGTATTGATGAAGAAGCGATTCACCGCCAGCTTGCCAGTGGCGCGATTGTGCTGATGGGGCCGGTGGCAGTTTCGGTCACTGGCGAAAGTTTTAACCTGACCTCAGAAGAGATCGCCACTCAGCTTGCTATCAAACTGAAAGCGGAAAAGATGATCGGCTTTTGTTCATCGCAAGGCGTGATGAACGATGAGGGCGAAATCGTTTCTGAGCTGTTCCCGAATGAAGCCCAGGCGCGCGTCGAAACGCTGGAAGCGCGCGGCGATTATCACTCCGGCACCGTGCGTTTCCTGCGTGGCGCGGTCAAAGCCTGCCGCAGCGGTGTACGCCGCAGCCATTTAATCAGTTATCAGGAAGATGGCGCATTGTTGCAGGAACTCTTCTCGCGCGACGGTATCGGTACGCAAATTGTGATGGAGAGCGCCGAGCAGATCCGCCGCGCCACGATCAACGATATCGGCGGGATCCTGGAACTTATCCGCCCGCTGGAACAACAAGGGATCCTGGTACGCCGCTCCCGTGAACAGCTGGAGATGGAGATCGACAAGTTCACGATTATCGAACGCGATAACCTGACCATCGCCTGTGCGGCGCTTTATCCCTTCCCGGAAGAGAAAATCGGTGAGATGGCCTGTGTCGCGGTTCACCCCGATTACCGCAGCTCATCGCGCGGGGAAGTGCTGCTGGAGCGCATTGCGGCACAGGCAAGACAGATTGGCCTGAGCAAACTTTTTGTGCTGACGACCCGCAGCATTCACTGGTTCCAGGAGCGCGGTTTCACGCCAGTGGATATTGATTCCCTGCCGGAAACCAAAAAAGAGATGTACAACTACCAGCGCCGGTCAAAAGTGCTGATGGCCGATCTCACCTGAGCTTTCGCCCCCGCCTTCTGCGGGGGCTTTTTACATCCGCGAACGAAAGAGTGAATCCAGCCCGCTGCGCCGTTCAGTGCGGGTCGCAATCGCCTGCCCCAGCACGCGTTCATCGGCATACACCGACAAGCGATTACGGGCGCGGGTAATCGCGGTGTAAACCAGTTCACGCGTTATCACCGGCGCAATCTGTCCGGGCAGGATCAGTGCAGCATGATCAAACTCCGAACCCTGCGATTTATGTACCGTCATCGCCCACGCGGTATCATGCTCCGGCAAGCGGCTTGGCAACACCGGTTTGATCTCGCCATCCGGCATCGGGAACCAGACGCGGATCCCCTGCCCTTGATCCAGCGCGATGCCGATATCGCCGTTAAACAACCCCAGCGCCGAATCGTTACGCGAAATCATCACCGGTCGCCCGTGATACCAGCGCGAATGCGCCAGCCGGGTAATCTGGTGCTGACGTACCAGCGCCAGTTCCAGCCGCTCATTCAGCCCGCTGACGCCAAACGGCCCTTCACGTAAAGCGCAGAGCAGCTGGTATTCGCCAAAGGCGGCAATCACCTCTTTCGGCCCGGCGTGGCTTCTCACCAATGAGAGAAAGCGCGCATAGCCCGCAAGCGCATCGTCAATCATGCCCTGATACTCTTCTGCGCTGTTCAGGGGCTTACGCTCAATGTCCACAAAGCCCTGGCTGAATACCGCTTGCATCGCGCGTTTATCGCCCCGGTTGACGGCGGCGGCGAGTTGACCAATTCCCGAATCACTGCCAAAGCGGTAGCTTTTTTGCAGCAAACAGAGGCAGTCACGCAAGCTGCCTGCATCGGCAATACCTTCGGGAACTGGCGTCCCCGTCAGACGCGACAATTGCGCTGCACGTTCAGCGCTATACCCGGCATTGACCCACGCACAGATATCACCCAGCACCGCGCCGGCTTCCACCGAGGCCAGTTGATCGCGATCGCCAAGGAAAATCACCCGCGCCCGCGAAGGCAGCGCATCGATTAACCGCGACATCATAGGTAAATCAATCATGGACGCTTCATCGACCACCAGCACATCCAGATGCAACGGGTTATTCGCGTGATGACGCATGCGCTGGCTGCCGGGCTGCGCACCAAGCAACCGGTGCAGCGTGCTGGCCTCATCCGGCAGCATCGCTTTTTGTCGGGCATCCAGTTGCAACTGGCGTAGCGCATTGCCCAGCGATTCGGTCAGGCGTGCGGCGGCTTTCCCGGTTGGTGCGGCAAGGCAAATACGGCACTTGTCGCCGTCCACCGTCTGCACCAGCGCCGCGAGCAGTTTCGCCACGGTCGTGGTTTTTCCGGTTCCTGGCCCACCGGAAATCACCGAAATCCGCCGGGTAAGCGCCACGGCGGCGGCCACTTTTTGCCAGTTGATTTCCGTTCCCGACGAGGAGGGAAATAGCCTCTCCAGCGTCTGCGCCATTCGCGTTTCATCGATATCCTGCAATGGCGCCTGTGCGGCAAAAAACGCCGCAACCCGCCGCTCATGGCACCACATACGGTTAAGGTAGAGACGAGAATCGGTGAGGATCATCGGCGTAGCGGCTTCGCTTTCGCTCACAGCGGGCGAACTCAGTAAGACGTTATCCCAGTCATCCGGGTTGCCCGCGAGCGCGAATAACTCGCTAAACAGCGGCGAGTCTTTGCCGTATGTCTCCGGCGTAAGACGCGCGAGTGGCAGGCATACGTGCCCTTCACCGGTGTCATGGCTTAGCAACGCTGCAGCCAGCATCACGGCGGGTTCCTGCTCCGTGGCGACCGTCAACGCAAACTGCACATCCAGCGCGCGCAACAGCTTCTGCTGCACCGCTTCCTGCAGCAAACTTTGCATACTCATGGCGCAACCTCCGGCGCAACGCCTGCGAACAGGTCGTCCATTTGTGTAATCAATTCAACATCAGGCCGGATAGTAAAAATCCCCTGCTGCGGATTTTGCGCGTCCACGCCACGCAGGAAGAGATAAATCACGCCACCGAAATGGTGTTCGTAGTCATATCCTGTAATGCGATGGCGCAAAAAGCGGTGCAACGCCAGGCTGTAAAGCTGGTACTGCAAGTCGTAGCGGTGCGACTGCATCGCCGCCGCCATGGCTGCTTGCGTGTAGGCTTCTGCGCTCTCGCCCAGCCAGTTGGATTTGTAATCCAGCAGGTAATAACGCCCGTTGTGGCGAAACACCAGGTCGATAAATCCTTTCAACATGCCGCGCACATCGCGAAAATCGAGCGGCGGGCAGCCAGCCGACAGCGGATCATAACGCCGGATGAGCTCATCCAGCGCCTCCGCGCTCAGCGTGGCGCTAATTGGCAGGTAAAACTCCATTTCCACCTGTTTTTCTTTGTTCGTCAGTTGGCTCAGGGAGATGCCCGTTTGCGCCAGCGGCACATGCAGCACGGTTTCCAGCCAGCGGCTTAGCACTGGCTGCCAGTGTGCTTCGTAACCGCCCGCCAGCAATTTCTCTGCAACCCAGGCGTCAGCGACCGGCTGCGTAAAATCCAGATCCTCAAACAAGCTGTGCAAAAATGTCCCTGGTGCCGCACCGCGTGGAAACTGGTGCGGCGTTAATACCGGCTCCTGCAACGCCTCTCGCTCTCCGGCTGCGTCGATATCCAGACGCGGCAACAGATCCTGAGCGATGCCATGAGCACGCTGCTGCAATCCCGAATAGCTGGTGACACGCCAGTCATCGCTGATGCGCCGCGTGATTTCACGCGCACTCAGCGTCGGTAATTCCGTTTGCGGCAACTGCCAGCGCCCGGCGTCCGGCATTGACGGGATGCAAAGGGCAATATCGTCATTGCACAGTTGCTGCAAAACGTTACGTAGCGCTGCGGCATCCAGCGCTTCGCCTTTTTGCAGAAGCCGCCCCAGCGCGCTCTGGTGAAAATCACTGGCGCCGGCTTTTTCGCCACGGCGACGAAACAGTGGGGCAACCCCCAGGCTGCAATGCCAGACCGAACGCGTCAACGCTACGTACAGCAAGCGCAGGTCTTCGGCCAGACGCTCCGCCTCTGCCAGCGCGACGCTCTCTTCGGCATGGCTGAGATCGAGCACGGCGGCAAAGGAGTCACGATCGTGGTAAAAGCCCTGATCCTGAATGCGGAAATTGGCGATAAACGGCAGCCAGACCAGCGGATACTCCAGCCCTTTCGATTTGTGGATGGTGACAATCTGCACCAGGTGTTTATCACTCTCCAGCCGCAGTTGCTCGCTTGATGCATTAGCGTTCGGCTCGGCAATACGCTGCGCCAGCCAGCGGGTAAGCGCGTGTTCACTTTCCAGTTGCGTACCCGCTTCCTGCAACAACTCGCTGATGTGCAGGATATCCGTCAGTCGTCGTTCACCGCCAGGGGTTGCCAGTAAGTTTTCCGCCACATGTCGCGCGCTCATCAGCCTGCGCAGCATTGCCATCACACCGCGTTTTTGCCACAGCTCGCGATAGCCGGAAAACTCTTCAACAATCTCATCCCACGCCAGCTCATTCTGGTTGAGCGCATCTATATCCAGCGCGGTAAGCCCCAGCAAGGAAGTCGCTAGCGCACTACGCAGCGTACTTTCGCGCTCCGGCGCCAGCACAGCCTGCAACAGCCACAGCAACTCCTGCGCTTCCGGTGTTTCAAAAACGCTGTCGCGGTTGGAAAGGTACACAGACGGGATATTCAGTAACGTCAGTGCATCGCGGATAAGCGAGGCTTCATGGCGGCTGCGCACCAGCACGGTAATATCCGATGCTTTGACCGGCCGCGCGTTTTCCCCTTCATACAACAGCGCTTCGCCCCGCAGCCCGGCGCTCAGCCAGTCGCGGATTTGTGCTGCGCATAACTGAGCCATAAACCCCTGATAATCGCCGACGCTTACGCCTTCGCCCTCCATCAGCCACAGCTTCATCGCAGGCTGCGTTTCTCCCTGATACGCAAAGCGTAAGCCTGCGTTTTTGGCGGCTGCTTTTACCGGCAGGAATGGGATTTGACGGAACATGAAAGCGTCGTCCATCCGGCTGAAGAGCTGGTTGACGCTGGCAATCATGCCTGGCGACGAGCGCCAGTTGGTATCCAGCGTATAGCGGGCGCTTACTTCATCGCGCGCTTTCATATAGGTGAAAATATCCGCGCCGCGAAACGCGTAAATGGCCTGTTTTGGGTCGCCAATCAGCAACAAACCGCAATCCGACTGTTTCAGCCAGATGCGGCTAAAAATACGGTACTGCTGCGGGTCGGTATCCTGAAACTCATCGATCATCGCAACCGGGAAACGGGTGCGGATTGCTGCGGCCAATGCTTCGCCGTTCGGGCTTCGCAGGGCATCATCAAGGCGGCTGAGCATATCGTCAAAGCCCAGTTCGCCGCGCCGGCGTTTCTCTTTTGCCACCGTTTCACGAATCTCACGCATCGCGCTGGTCAGCACCAGATCGTTAAGCGTCAACGACTGCGCCAGCAAGTTTTCAATGGCGACGAAAAGCGGGTGTTCTGGCACAACGCCATCAGGTTTTGTGCGTTCAATAAGAAAGGACTGCGTGAATTTTTCCAGCGCGTCCGGCAACAGGTAACTGCGGGTCTCTTCCTGCGCCCAGGTGGAGATTTTCTCGATCCATTTCGCCTGGTTGCCACGGTTAAATTTACGTCGGTCAATACCGGAGTTTTCGAGCAGTGGCTCGATTTCATTGACGCAAGCGCTCCACTGACGCTTCACCTCGCCAATCTGCGCAATAATTTGCTGATGGCGCGAGGCCAGCGTTTCGTCTGCCGCTGGCGGTGTTTTAATTTGCGGCGCTTCCCCTTGCAGATAGCGATCAATTGCTTTCAGCAGATCCTGCGGTCCTTTCCACGAAGCATGGATAACTTCAGCAATTTCACGCGTCAGCGGGTAGCAGTGACGACGCCAGAAATCCGCACAGGCCTGGTAACGCAGTAACGACTCATCTTCCAGCAGTTGCAGTTCAAACAGCATGCCGGATTCGAAGGCATTCAGGCTCAGCATGCGCTGGCAAAAACCGTGGATCGTAAAGATGGCCGCTTCGTCCATTTGCCGCTCTGCCAGCAGCAGCCACTGCGCCGCCTGTTGCTTATCGGCAATCTCTTCCAGCAGACGGGCGTACAGCGGGTTATCGGTCGTTTCGCGCAGGCAAGCAATGCGCAGCTCATGGATGTTACTTCGGATGCGGCCGCGCAGCTCTTCTGTCGCGGCCTCGGTGAACGTCACCACCAGCAGTTCTTCAACGCTCAGTGGACGCGGGTAGGCGGCGCTGCCGCCTAACCCTAATAACAGCCGCAAATAGAGCGCGGCAATGGTAAAGGTTTTACCGGTACCCGCAGAGGCTTCAATCAGGCGCTCGCCGGTGAGCGGCAAGCGCAGGGGATCAAGGGTCTCAGCGGTCGTTTCTCTCATCTTTCTCGGTCATCTTCGGTAAGGTTTGCTGCAACGCGCTGGTGCTGTCCCAGACCTTCCAGCCCTGCGGACGGGCATAATCGGCTTTCCCGCTCTGGCTACCGGAGATCTGTGACAGGATCGCCATACCTTGCGGCTCTACCACCGCCTGATGGAAGAAATCGGCAAGTTTTTGCGGCGTCAGCAGTTTTATCTGAGCAACTACTTTATCACGCGAATCGAAGCGCATATTGCCACGATCGAAATCTTTGCTGAGTTTGGAAGCTTCTTCACCTAACGTTTGCGGCGCTTGCGTAAGTTGCGCGATGACGCCCTGCTGGAGCTGCGCAAACTCTTCCGGCTTCATTGCCCGTAATTTCGCTTCTGCAGTAGGGAAGAAAGCCTTGTAGCGCTCCCAGAGATAGGCTGGCTGCTTATCGTTGCTCTGCAACAGGAATCCCATCCCCCACTGGCGACCAACGCTCATTGGGAAGGCGAACACGGCGTAACCCAATTGTTCTTCCGTGCGCAGTTGGTTATAGAACCACGGCTGCACGATTTGCCCTAACATGGCGCTGTATGCCGAACTGCTGAACTCATCAAAACCGGTGGGTACAAACACCGCCGCGAGTGCGGAGTCCGTGCTGTTTCCCGCCTTTTCAAAGCTTACATTTTGCTGCTTGTCCACCACGACGTTCTGGTTTCGGCACCACACCGTACCGTTAGCGCCAAGCTGTTTTTGCACGTCATGAGCGAGGTCTTTCGTCTGCTGTTCGCTCAGGTTACCCACCACCAGGAATTCCGGACGCGCATTATTTTTCAGCGCATCGCGGTAGTGCAAAATATCCTGCAAGGTAATAGACGGCAGTAACGCGCGGCGCTCTTCACGCTGGAAATAAGGCACCTGCGACAACATCTGGATCGGCATGATTGCCTGATCGAACGCTTTACCTTTTTCGGCGGAATCCATCATCTGCGCATACCAGGATTTGGCCTGGGCAAGCTGTTCTTCCGTCGGCGTATAGCTGAAATATCCCGCCAGCAGCGCCTGGAAAAGCTGCGGCAAACGCTGGGTATACCCGTTGGCGTTAAGCATTAAACCGTTATTGGCATTGGTGGAAAAACTGATGCCACCGACCGCCGCCTGATTACTGAGCTGATCGAGTGCCAGCCCCGCCAGATAGTCATTAAGGGCAAATATTACCTGGTTTTTCGCGCTATCCATCGCCTGCGGGTTACGCAGCACTACGCTGACATCCGCTTTGGGCTCGCTGGCGAAATATTGGCTTGGCATATACACCACGCGCAGCGTCGGCTCATCGACAATCAGTTCAGGGTGTTCGTACTGCTTCGCCGGTTTTATCAGCGTGAAGTCGTCCGGAATATAAGGGTTCAACTCCGGAAACTTCAGCGCGATACGACTCTCGCGCGTCTGCCAGTCGGCATAGGTTTCCGGCGTGATCTTATTCACCTGGTAAGGTGCTTCAACAAAATAGGCCGTTTTATTGTGCGGCTCATCCGGGCTGATGTACCAGATACGCGCATTTTGCGGCGTCATCTCGTCAAGACGCGCCTGCACTGCTTTGGCATCGAACCGATCGGCAATGTTAACCGAATCCAGCGTATGGGCGACAGGCACGCGGATCATGGTGTCCGCCAGCCACTCGACGTAATCCATATCGCGGGTAATAGAGGGATAGCGGAAATCGAGATTGAGAATATGTGCCAGCTCGTCGAAATAACGCTTATCAACGCCCTTTTCACGCAACAGTTGCAGGTAGCTGAAAATGGCGGCCACGACTTCGTCACGATTGGCCTGACCTTTATCGGTCAACGTTGCGGATATGGCCAGCACACCGCTGTTGCCATTCACCACCGGATCGGAATCACCGCGAATACCTTCTACCAACCCCTGACTTTGCAACCAGTCCGAGAGCGTGCCCGGGCTGCGGTTGCCAATCAAATAGGTGATAAGCTCGTCCGTTTTGCTACGAAAGGCGGCAGTATTGTTATCAATACGAAACTCCACACGCAGCACTTTACGCGGCACCGCCGGGACATAGTGGATGATGATGCCTTTCTGCGCGTCGGTCACCACGGGAACCGTGATGTCCGGCTTGTCGATATTCTTATTCGGTACACGGCCATACGTTTCGACGGCAATTTTCGCCAGATCAGCTAATGGACGGTTACTGTAGATCACCGCCTTCATCAGGTTGGCCGAATAATATTTATCGCGAAACGCCAGCAATGCGGCATGAACAGGGCTGCCGGGCTTATCACTCAGGGTTTCAAGGTTACCGCCGGAGAAGCGCGCGCCAGGGTGCGCCGGGTTGATGGTTTCCGCGCTAACCTGCGCCATACGCATACCGTCACGGGTGCGGGCCATTGTCAGCTCTGCGTTGACCGCGTTGCGCTCGCGTTCACCATATTTTTTATCCAGCATGGGAGCGGCAATGGCATCGGCTAAACGGTCAACAGCCCCTTCCAGCGCATTGTTTTCCACTTCCAGATAATAAGCGGTGCGATAAGGCGCGGTGCTGGCATTGTGGCTGCCACCATGCAGCTTAAGGAATTCGGCCAGACTATCGGGCTGCGGGTATTTTTTCGAACCCATCAGTGTCATGTGCTCAAGATAGTGAGCAAGGCCGGGGTGCGCATCCGGATCTTCCAGCGAGCCGACCGGCACTACCAGAGCAGAGAGCGATTTGACCGCCTGCGCGTCGGACACCAGCAACACGACCATGCCGTTATCAAGGCGTATCGCCTGATATTGACGGGTATCTTTGTCGCTCTTACGGATAGTTTCCTGAACAGGTTGCCAACCGTTGTCTGCCTGACTGAATGAAGCCCAGAGGGCAAAAAACAGGACGAAAGCTTTTAACCAGGTGCTGCGGGGCATTCACGAACCTCATCATTAACTTTTCCGGCTCGCCCAGGGATAATCGAGAAAGCCGGGTAAACCTGTGCTGGCTGAGCCAGCACTCTTGTTATATCAGTCCGTGACCGTCGCGCATGATAATGGATGCAACCATTTCGCGCAATTTTTATACAATCAATCGGACTGGTTGTGTCGATAAAGCGGTAACAGAAAACGCTGCGCTTGTTCGGTAATTTCAGCGTAATACTCAGGTTCAAGGGTTCGCCACAGGCGCTGATACCAGACATCATCGCCTTCACCGCGCACCACCATGTTGCCTTCATACGCCTGCAGGAATTTACTCTGCGCTTTTTGTAACGTCTCTTCGTCCTTTAACATGGCATCATTTGCCGCGTCATAACAGACTTTTATCCACGCGCCACCGCTTTCCGGCAATAACAGAAGCGGTTTCACCATGCCTTCCCGATAGCCTTCAATCAGCGTTGCCAGATATTCCAGCGCCTTATCAGCAGGTAGCGGGGGAAAACACCATTCGCCCTCTTTGCGAACGAACAAGCGGCTGGTGCCGGTGCCGCCGCTGGCACAATAGACAAGATGCTCCAGCCAAAGTTGCAGACCTTGCGAAACGTTCAACAAGGCTGGACGCCAGCGCAGTAGCCCGTCTGGCTGCACACGCGGCAGCCATCCGGTGAGATGAACGCCTGCGCAATGCAGGTCAATTTCGAGGCTGTCAGAAGGCTGGCGATATTCAATAACGCGGTTAGCCAGCTCCTGCATCTCCTGACATTGGGTTTCCCAGATAATTTCACCAAACGCCCCATAAGGCAGTACGCCAGCCGCGCGGTAGCGGCGAAAAAGCTTCTCTGCGTCCTGCTCTTCGACCAGCGTATTTAATATCTCCTGATTGAGCTGATAACGGCTCAGGCCATCAAGGATAAACGGCTCAGCATCCGGAATTTCACTCTCCTCCGGGCGGAAATTAACGCGCAGGCGCATCTGGAAAAAGGCGCGCACCGGATGCGCCCAAAAACGCTGGAGCTGATCAAAAGTGAGCGTTTCAAGCGGCACGTCATCCAGCGCTTGAATAAACTCGGCATGCGCCTGGCCCTGTGAACTCGCGGCCGGTAGCCAGTCGCGGACATAACTTTGCCACTCGTCAACCGTATAGTTTGCCGGATCAAACGGCATCCGCGTATGCAGATGCGTGATATGTGCCTTTACCCGCTGCTCGCTTTCGTCGCAGTTAAGCAATGCATCGCCAGGCAAGTAGTGGCTCTGCCCAATGTAATCCACCAGCTCCTGCACCAACACCGAGGGAAAGCGCTCTTTATTATCCTGGATAGAGCGGCCGATATAGCTGATATAGAGCTGCTGCTGTGCAGAGTTAAGTGCTTCGAGGAACAAATAGCGGTCATCATCCCGACGGCTGCGGTCGCCACGCTGCGGCTTCTGGCTCATCAGGTCAAAACCCAGCGGAGGCAGCGCGCGCGGGTAGATGCCATCGTTCATGCCCAGCAAACAGACCACTTTGAAAGGAATAGAGCGCATCGGCATCAGGGTACAGATATTCACAGGCCCCGCGAGGAAACGCTGACTTATACGCTCCTGATCGAGGCGCTGAGCCAGCTCGTCACGCAGTAGCGAAAGCGGGATCGCGTCGTGGTAATTGGCACCAACGCCCTGCGCGATAATATCCTGCCACTGCTGTTCAATCAGAGCCAGCGCAGCTTCTGTGTCCTGGTCTGGCAAGAAAAAGTCATTGAGCATGTCGCGGCAAACCGGGAGCCACTCTTCCAGCGGTCGCGCCTCAGACAAGCCACGACGCCAGATATTAAGCTGCATCAACAGCTCCGCCAGGTGACCGACTAACTCCGCGATAAGCCCGCTGGATTCGTCATACGGTAAAATCGACTGCCACTCACCCTGGCGGCTTTCCATCGCATAACCGAGCAGCATTCGCGTCAGGCCAAATTGCCAGGTGTGCTGCCCGGTCGGCGGCAGTTCAAGCTCACGTACGTTGTCGTCGTCCATTCCCCAGCGAATCCCGGATTCATTGACCCATAAGCGCAGGTAACGTAGCCCCTCTTCATTGATGTTGAAACGCGCCGCCAGCATCGGAACATCCAGCAGCGCCAGCACATCTTCACTCACAAAGCGGCTGTCAGGCAGGGAGAGCAAACTGATAAAGGCCTGCAGCGCTGGATGAGCCTGCCGCGCGCGGCGGTCGGAAATAGCATAGGGAAGATAACGTTCACCAGTGGCGCTACCGAAAACCGCCTGAATATACGGGCTGTAGCTGTCGATATCGGCGACCATGACCACGATATCGCGAGGCGTCAGTTCAGGATCCTCTTCCAGCATCGTTAGCAACCGGTCATGCAGGATCTCGACTTCTCGCTGCGGGCTGTGGCAGATATGCACCGTTACGCTGCGATCGTTGGGATCAAGTAGCCGTTTTTTGTCACTACGGGAAAACTCTTCTGCCGTTACGCCCGCCACCGCACCATTTTGCAGTTCCAGGATATCGTACTTAAGGTTTTGCAGCAGCGAGCCGGGCGTAACGTCGACGAAAGCATCCAGCTCTTCATAACGCTCCATGCCCGCCAGCAGGAAAATGTTATCCCGCCCCAGCTTGCCCCACGAAGCCAGCAAGGGATTGCCAACATCCTGTTCACCATTGGCATTGAACAGACCTTCGGCGTTTTGTGTATCACGGAACAGGGAAAACTGTCGGTTTTCCCTGTGATGCCGACGATTACGGGTGATCAGTTTCGCCAGAAACGCCGGATCTTTGATGTCGCCCCAGTAGTAGCGACAGGGATTCGTAAATAAAAGATGGACATCAATATGCTTACCCAGCGCCTGGAGCGCTTGTAAATAAATGGGCGGCAGCGCGGAAATCCCACAAATAAAGACGCGCGAAGGCAAACCGGCGGGCCGCTGCACAGCCGATTCAAGCTTATCGATAAAACGCTGATAGAGATTGGCGCGGTGCCAGTGTGGCTGCCCCAGCGCGGCGGTATGTTCCACCAATGCGCGCCACAGCGGTGCTTGCCAGCGCTGCGCTTCATCCAGCCCGTCGATCTGTTCACCCGCTTCCCATCGCGTCAGCCACTCAGGGCGGTAAACGAGATATTGATCGTAAAGATCCGCCACGCGTGAAGAGAGCTGGAAGAGTTTACGCTTGTCATCATCGTCATTCAGATAATGGCGCAACATGGTGAACGCCTCTTGCTCCAGCATGCCCGGCAGCAAAGACATCAGCTTCCAGCTCATACTCTGTTTGTTAAACGCGCTCTCTTTCGGAATGCCGTCCAGTACGGTGACGAACATCTCCCAGATAAAGCTCGCTGGCAGCGGGAAGGTAATATTGGCGGCAATACTAAACTTCTGCGCGAGCGTCATTTGTAGCCATTGCGCCATGCCGGTGCTTTGTACCAGCACAACTTCAGGCTCAAAGGGATCGTCGAGCCTGTTATGCTCAACAATAAACTCCATCAATGCTTCCAGCACATCCAGACGATTGGAGTGGTAAACCCTTAACATAAGCGCTCCTGACTACTGACTGTTCGGGCAAAATAATCGCGTCATTTGCCCCTGCCTGCCCGCTGGCGAACTAACGGTAACGTTGATGCTGACACATCCCCCGGTGGTTGTCTGCCCCCGCTGAACTTGCCAGCCTGGCGGTAACGATGATACTTCGGGTTGCGCCTGTTCCCAGGCGTAGCGCCATAGCTGTCGCCACTGGCTGGTGGATACAAACCCCGAGGCCAGCGCACGATGATAACCGCCAAGTGCGGTAACAACCATCACCATTAACACCATAGCCAGCAGAACTTCGGTAAGGCTAAAGCCCCGTTGTGTGTTTACGGCAACCGGCATAGCGCTTCCTCTTTCAGCGGACAAAAATCACTCCAGCCATGAGGCAAAAAACGGACCTGCGCCCCCTCCACACGCCCAAGATGCCACAGCGATGTTTCAGCGTTTGCGACAATCAGCAGCGCGGCCCCATCGGTAAAAACGCGTAAACAACTGCGAACATTTTGTCCGGCGCTTTGCTGGCACTGCAGCGCGGGCTGAGCAGGCCAGGTTTTATGACGCGCCCACTCCATGGCTGAAGAGATTTCCGCAGCATTGCGTATCCCCTGGTTTTCATTATTCACGCGCCAGATGTGGCTGCTCAATTGCAGGTTTAAGCCGTGCAACATCAGGCTACCAAGCAGCAATAACAACAATACCAGCCCCAGTGACGACATCCCTCGTTGCCGGTTCATAAGTTGTACCCGGTCACGCTTAAATCAGCGGTAAAGGGTTGCCCGACATTCCCCGGAACACGCGCCGAGAGGGTGATCGCGAGCTGTGGTGCATACCCCGGAGTCTGACGCTGAGCGACATGAAAACGCTCAATGCTCATCTGGGCAGGATCGGTGATTTTTTCCCAGCCCCGGCCACTGCAAGATGTTGCTCCACGCATGATTTCGAGTGCGCCACTTTGCAGCCGAAAGCCGGTTTGTTCCGGTTCGCTGCTTCCCGATGACTCCCAACGCCCATTGCTGTTGGCGTCCCACTGAGCAATGACGCAATCTCCGCTGCTACTGATAACCAGCGGCTGGCCGCCACAGCTGCCATTGCAATATCCCGCTCGCTGGAGATGTTTTGCGATGCCGCGCAGTTGCAGCCAGAGATCGTCCTCCACCGTCTGGATACGGGTGTGCTGCGTTACCGCCAGCTGTAGCGCCGGTAAAAAACGGGCAGATGCCAGTAACAGCACGCTGCCGATTGCCATCGCCAACACGGTTTCCAACAGTGAAAACCCTTTTTGCTTGTCTAACATAGATTCTCCGCTGATGGCTGACACATTCTGATCCTGCCCCATGCCGAAACCACCACTCGCCACTCCCCGGCACTGCTACGCAGCCGAATATTGCCGGGCCAGGCGGTGTTGCGCAGTCCAAAGAACCCCAGCGAAGGTGTCATATCAACCAGCGTGACGTCAGGCCAGTGAGGCTGCAGTGAGAAAGCATTCTGCACAGCGCAGTTTTGCGACGGCGAATTCACCAGGCACCAGCGTTCGCCTTCACGAATGCCGTACACCAGCTGCGAACGGTTGTGCCAGTTGGCATCATCGCGCAGACGTTCAAGCAAATGCCGCACCTGCAACGCGGTTTGCCACAGCCGCTGCTGCGCCTGCCAACTCTGCCAGCCAGAGATGCCCGCTCCGCTCAGGATAACAATCAGCACCATTGCGACGAGGGTTTCAATCAGGGTGAAGCCATCTTCTTTTTTCATGGCGGCAGTGTGTCGTTAGCATGCATTCAGATCGAGGGGCAAACAGAGACGTTACGAGGCAGTACGAAAGAAATACGTCACGTTGCAGCGAGTTGCAAAAGAGGTGGAAGCAGGGACGAAGAAACGATTATCGGGCAAAAAAAACCGGTACGTTGCCGCACCGGTTATGACATGTTGATAGAAATCAGATAGCGACAGGTGCTTTGATGGCCGGATGCGGATCGTAGCCTTCGATTTCGAAGTCTTCGAAACGGTAGTCAAAAAGCGAGTCAGGCTTACGCTTGATAACCAGTTTCGGCAGCGCACGCGGTTCACGGCTTAATTGCAGACGTGTTTGTTCCAGGTGATTGCTGTAAAGGTGGGTGTCGCCACCGGTCCAGACGAAGTCACCCGGTTGCAGATCGCACTGTTGGGCCATCATATGCACCAGCAACGCATAGCTGGCGATGTTGAACGGCAGACCAAGGAACACATCGCAGGAGCGTTGGTAGAGCTGGCAGGAGAGCTTGCCGTCCGCCACATAGAACTGGAAGAACGCGTGGCATGGGGCCAGCGCCATTTTGTCAAGCTCACCCACGTTCCACGCGGAAACAAGAATGCGGCGTGAATCCGGGTCGTTTTTCAGCTGGTTAATCACTGTCGTGATCTGGTCAATATGGCGACCGTCCGGCGTTGGCCACGCACGCCACTGTTTGCCGTAAACCGGGCCAAGATTGCCCTCTTCGTCGGCCCATTCGTCCCAAATGGTGACTTTGTTTTCACGCAGATAGGCAATATTGGTGTCGCCCTGCAGGAACCACAGCAGCTCATGAATAATTGAACGCAAATGGCAGCGCTTGGTGGTCACCAGCGGAAAGCCGTCCTGCAGATTAAAACGCATCTGATGGCCAAAAATAGACAGCGTGCCTGTCCCGGTGCGGTCGTTTTTCGGGGTGCCTTCATTCAGCACCTTTTGCATCAATTCTAAATACTGTTTCATGGTTCCTCAGGAAACGTGTTGCGGCGAACGATGGCGGTACGCCCAAATCATCATGATTGCGCCCGCAACGATCATCGGAATGGAGAGGATCTGCCCCATGCTGATGTATTGCACCCACTCGCCGGTAAATTGCGCGTCGGGCTGGCGGAAGAACTCAACGATGATACGGAACGCGCCGTAGCCAATCAGGAACAAGCCGGAGACCGCGCCCGTCGGGCGAGGTTTGCGAATAAACAAGTTAAGGATGATAAACAGCACAATGCCTTCCAGAGCCAGCTCGTAAAGCTGAGACATATGGCGCGGCAACATGCCGTAAGTATCAAAAAGAGATTGCCATTCCGGATGTGAAGGCAGCAGCGCCATATCTTCCGCGCGTGAGCCAGGGAACAGCATGGTATAGGGGAATGACGGATCAACACGTCCCCACAGCTCACCGTTGATAAAGTTACCCAGGCGTCCTGCGCCAAGGCCAAACGGGATCAGCGGAGCAATAAAATCGGAAACCTGGAAGAAGCTGCGTTTGGTGCGTCTGGCGAAGATAACCATCACCACAATTACGCCAATCAAACCGCCGTGGAAGGACATGCCCCCGTCCCATACGCGGAACAGATAAAGCGGGTCGTTCAGGAAAACCGGGAAGTTGTAGAACAGCACATAGCCGAGACGGCCGCCGAGGAAAACACCGAGAAAGCCCGCGTAAAGCAGGTTTTCAACTTCGTTTTTTGTCCAGCCACTGCCCGGACGATTCGCCCGGCGCGTTGCCAGCCACATCGCAAAAACGAAGCCCACCAGGTACATTAATCCGTACCAGTGGAGAGAAACTGGTCCAATGGAAAAAATCACCGGATCAAAGTCCGGAAAATGCAGATAGCCACTGTTCATCTGTCACCACAACTTGTTGTTATTCCGCCGAAAGTGGACAGCGGTTCACCTACGCGACCGCAATTGCTGGTCGCTCCAAAGCTGCGAATCATAGCATAAGGCACCGCGAGCGGGTGGCGGCGAAGTTGTAAAAGTTATGTATATCCCTGAGCCAGCTAAATTCCGCCGCGAATCAGGCCGCCCAGCCCACGCCGTTCCATAAATGCGGCGATTTGATGGCGTACTTCGGTCGCCAGTTGCGCATCCAGCGTACGTCTCGCCAGCGTTTGCGCCTCTTCACAGTCAATGCGCCGTAGCAAATATTTAATGCGCGCCACTGAGCGTCCGTTCATGGAGAGATGACGGTACCCCAGACCAATAAGCACGGCGACGCACATCGGATCACCGGCCATTTCGCCGCACAGACGGATATCAATACCTAACCGTTCTGATTCATCGGCAATCATCGCCAGCGCCCGCAGCACTGCCGGGTGCAAACTGTCGTACATATTTGCCACGCGGGTATTGTTACGATCGACGGCCAGGATGTATTGCGTCAGGTCGTTGGTGCCAATCGAAATAAAATCAACGCGGTTCGCCAGGTGCGACAGCATAAACACCATTGACGGCACTTCCAGCATCACCCCGATACGTGGCTTAGGGATGGCGTAACCGATCATCTCTTCCACTTCGCGCCCGGCGCGCTCAATCAGTCTGCGCGCTTCATCGATTTCGTCGATGCTGGTGATCATCGGCAGCAGAATACTAAGATTCCCGGTTGCCGCATTGGCGCGCAGCATGGCGCGCACCTGCACCAGGAAGATTTCCGGCTGGTCGAGGGTAATCCGAATGCCGCGCCAGCCAAGGCAAGGGTTCTCTTCGCTGATGGGCATATAAGGCAATTGCTTATCCGCGCCGACATCCAGCGTACGCAGCGTCACGGGCTTATCGTTAAACATCTGCAACATGCCCTGATATTGCGCCACCTGTTCCTCTTCGGACGGGAAACCGCTTTGCAACATAAACGGAATTTCGGTGCGATAAAGCCCAATACCGTCGATGCGGCTGCCAAGTTTCTCTTCATGTTCTGGGCTTAAACCCGCGTTCAGCATCACCTTCACCCGCTCGCCGCTTTTTAGCTGCGCAGCCAGGTTCACATCATCTTCGGCGAGGCGGCTAAGTTCATTCTCTTCGCTGATAAGCCGCTGGTATTCCTGCAACAGCACCGGTTCAGGATCCACCAACAACTCGCCGCGATAACCGTCCACCACCAACATGCGACGTTGCAGCACGGCGGGCTGAATATCCGCCCCCATTACCGTCGGGATGCCAAGCGCGCGCACCATAATCGCCGCATGCGAGTTCGACGCGCCATCGCGCACTACCACGCCCGCCAGCCTGTCGTGCGGCAACTCCGCAAGCGTGGTGGCGGAGAGTTCCTCGGCAACCAGGATAAAGCGCTCCGGCCAGCTGTTTGGCCCGGAAATGGAGTCATCGAGGTGGAATAACAAACGCTGACCCAGCGTGCGCAAATCCCCTGAGCGCTCTTTCAGGTAGCCATCGCTAAGCGCTGCGAACTGTTCAGCAAAACTTTCAATAACGGTTTTTACTGCCCATTCGGCCACCACGCCCCTGTCGACTTCTTCAAACAGCTCACGGCGCAGGCGCGCGTCGGAAAGCAGGTGCGAATAGAGATCGAAAATTGCCGCCGTCTCTTTTTGCGCTCCGGCGGCGAAACGTTTGCTGTAACGGCGAAATTCATTGGCAGCTTCTTCCAGGGCTGCCGTGAGCCTCTCACGCTCAAGCGAGGTATCAAGCGTCGAGGCCGGATAAACCTGCTCCATTAACGGCAGCGTTTCATCGACCCAACCTTCAGCGATAGCGACACCCGGCGCTGCCGGTAAGGCGCGAATTCGCGTCTGCCGATACTGACCAAACAGCGCGTTTAATTGTGACTGGGAGAGAATGGCCGCCATCTGGGTGGCAAGCGTGACCAGAAAGGACTCTTCACTTTCATCGTACTGGCGTAGCTCACGCTGTTGTACCACCAGCACACCAAGCAACTGGCGGCGCTGAATAATAGGTACGCCAAGAAAAGCGCGAAAGCGCTCTTCTTTAACAGCGGGAATATATTTAAAACTGGGGTGTTTTTGCGCATCCGCCAGGTTGATGGGTTCCGCCAGCCTGCCTACCAGACCGACAATCCCCTGATCGAATGCGAGCGTGACGGTGCGACCGCGCGGCTTTTTTAAACCGCGCGTCGCCATCAGGTAATAACAACGCCGGTCGTGATCTGCGAGATAGACCGAGCACACTTCGGTTTCCATCGCCAGACAAACGTCGGTAACCAATATTTCCAGCGCTTCGTTAAGGCGTGGCGCGCTGGCGACTTTCTCAACTATTTCTCGCAGTCGGGTGAGCATAATATGGGTGGCTTAACCTCGTTTACGTCGCCAGGCAGGCGCACTTTGCGGCTTCGGAGGCGTTTCCTGAAGCGACATCACCGCGCTTGCGAACTCTTTCATCACCCGCCGGTAGACATCGCGTTTAAACGACACTACCTGGCGAACAGGATACCAGTAGCTCACCCAACGCCAGCCATCAAACTCGGGCGTACTACTGGTCTGCATGTTGATCTCACTGTCGTTACCGATCAACTGCAAAAGAAACCATTTTTGTTTCTGGCCGATACAAACCGGCTTTGTGTCCCAACGCACCAAACGTTTCGGTAACTTGTAACGCAACCAGTTACGCGTAGAAGCAAGGATACGAACATCTTTACGACTTAAGCCCACTTCCTCGAACAGTTCCCGGTACATTGCTTGTTCCGGAGACTCGCCAGGGTTAATTCCCCCCTGGGGAAACTGCCATGAGTGCTGTCCGAAGCGTCTGGCCCACATGACCTGACCTTGTCGATTACAGATTACGATTCCAACATTTGGGCGGTAGCCATCGTCATCAATCACCGGACTACCTCAAAAAAGTCTGAATAAAGCGATTGTTTCACACTCCCGGAAAACGGTAAACCACTCTATGACAGGGATACGAACGAATAATATTTGAATAACTCACAGTAATCATCAAAGTTATAAACAGAAAGCGGTGCTGACGGCGGTTTTTATTCACCTTTTCTGTGGATAGAGTTGTGAAAAAGTATGGAATTACCCAGGGAAAACCCGGAACAGTCTGAATAGCCCCATTTTACTTAAAAGAAATAAAACACATTAATTCATAAAGTTAAATAGCTTTTCAACCGTTAGAAGCCCCATAATGTGACGATCATCACCTTAAGGATCCTGGCGCTGATGAAAGATCGAACAGAGCCGAATTTATCCACAGATTATGCCAATAAGTTAGGCACATTTTGTGCAGAATTTCGATTTTCATCGCACGTCAAGGCTGTAAATCGAAACAGTAGTGGCACTTTTCCCCAGTTATCCCACTTTTCTGTGGATAACATGGTGTAAGATCCTGTTCATTGTCAGTGACCAGATTTGGAAAACCCAACACGTCGTTGCGCAACTCACAAAAACCCTCTCTAAATTACCTTATAAATCATGTAATTGTTCACACCATGCAGAAAAATGTACACTGCCTGGCTACGGTGCAAAACTAGCGGTTACTTTTTAGACAAAAGGTTTTTAACATGTTCGCGTTGGCTCCTTTCACTTCACCGCCTGAATCAGAAGCGCAATTGTTGGCCCAGGCGCAGCGCCTGGCGGGCTACACGCTCGGCGAACTGGGCGCGCTTGCAGGCTTGCCCGTTCCACACGATTTAAAGCGCGATAAAGGCTGGACAGGTGTTCTACTGGAGTTGTGGCTCGGTGCCAGCGCAGGCAGTAAGCCCGAGCAGGATTTTGCCGCGCTGGGCGTTGAGCTAAAAACCATTCCGGTCGATAACCTGGGACGCCCGCTGGAGACCACGTTTGTTTGCGTGGCTCCCCTTACCTGCAACAGTGGCGTCGTGTGGGAAACCAGCCATGTGCGACATAAGCTCAAGCGCGTCTTATGGATCCCTATTGAAGGTTCACGCGAGATCCCGGTAGCGGATCGACGCGTCGGATCGCCGCTGCTCTGGAGCCCAACAGCGGAAGAAGAGCAGCAGTTACGGCTCGACTGGGAAGAGTTGATGGACTTGATTGTGTTAGGCCAGGTTACCCGCATTACCGCCCGTCACGGCGAAGTTTTGCAACTGAGGCCAAAGGCGGCCAACAGTAAAGCGCTGACCGAAGCCATCGGCGAACATGGCGAAACCATACTTACCTTGCCGCGCGGCTTTTACCTGAAAAAGAACTTCACTGGCGCACTGCTGGCGCGTCACTTTTTGCTCTCACCACATTAAATTTTTGCCTAAGCCACAGCGGTGCTTATAATTAGCGCTTCTTTTTTTGGCAGGACTTTATAGAGATGTTATTTGCATGGGTAACCGATCCCAACGCCTGGCTCGCGCTCGGTACGCTGACGCTGCTGGAGATCGTTTTAGGGATCGACAATATTATTTTTCTCTCTCTGGTGGTTGCGAAGCTGCCTACCGCACAGCGTAATCACGCTCGTCGGTTAGGTCTGGCTGCGGCGATGATCATGCGGCTGTTACTGCTGGCATCTATCGCCTGGGTGACAAGGCTGACACACCCGCTGTTCAGCGTGTTTGATCATAGCGTTTCCGCCCGCGATTTGATCTTGTTCCTCGGTGGGCTGTTCCTTATCTGGAAAGCGAGTAAAGAGATCCACGAATCGATCGAAGGGGAAGAGGAAGGATTGAAGACCAATGTGCATTCGTTCTTTGGCGCGATTGTGCAGATTATGCTGCTGGACATTATCTTCAGTCTCGACTCGGTGATCACGGCGGTGGGGCTGTCCGATCATCTGTTCATTATGATGGCGGCAGTGGTTATCGCCGTTGGCGTGATGATGTTTGCCGCGCGTCCGATTGGCGAATTTGTTGACCGCCACCCGTCGG
This sequence comes from Kosakonia sp. YIM B13588, assembly GCF_042788165.1. Classification (NCBI taxonomy): domain Bacteria; kingdom Pseudomonadati; phylum Pseudomonadota; class Gammaproteobacteria; order Enterobacterales; family Enterobacteriaceae; genus Kosakonia; species Kosakonia sp. YIM B13588. Next base: position 23,328 of record NZ_JBHZPO010000016.1, read on the forward strand.
TCAAAATGCTGGCGCTGTCGTTTTTGATCCTCGTCGGCTTTACGCTGATTCTGGAAAGCGTCTCCATCCATGTACCGAAAGGTTACATCTACTTTGCCATGTTCTTCTCCATCGCGGTTGAAACGCTCAACCTGATGCGAAATAAGAAGAATCCGCTGTAAACAAAACGCTTCCTCAACCGGGGAAGCGTTTTTTAGCTTTGATCTGCCTTTAACCACTTTTTTCAGATTATCCTGCTTTTTCGTCTCCAGACAGCAAGTTATTACTAAACTTGTTGTCAGACGCATGCTACCAGAGGATCAAAACGATGAAGAAATGGGCAGTGATTATTTCCGCAGTGGGGTTAGCTTTCGCCGTTTCCGGATGCAGCAGTGATTATGTGATGGCGACAAAAGACGGCAGGATGATCCTGACGGACGGTAAACCAGAAATTGACGATGATACCGGGCTGGTCAGCTACCGCGATCAGCAGGGCAATAAAATGCAGATTAACCGCGATGACGTATCCCAGATTATTGAACGCTAAGAAATTGCTATAAAGGTCAGTCACCTGCTGGCCTTTATTTGATTTTTCTCTTTCCCTTTTTCCTCCCCTCTGCCATGTTTATATTCCTTTGTCAGGTCAACTGACGTTGTACTTTTAAGGAAGCCGGCTATGCAGTATCACCGTATCCCCCACAGTTCGCTTGAAATAAGCACCCTGGGGCTGGGCACTATGACGTTTGGTGAACAAAACAGCGAAGCCGACGCCCATGCACAGCTCGATTACGCCGTCAGCCAGGGCATCAACCTGATTGACGTTGCCGAGATGTACCCTGTTCCGCCACGTCCGGAAACGCAGGGTTTGACGGAAACCTATGTCGGCAACTGGCTGGCGAAACGCGGCAACCGTGAAAAACTGGTTATCGCCTCCAAAGTCAGCGGTCCAGGCCGCAACAACGACAGCGGTATTCGCCCGAACCAGGCGTTGGATCGCAAAAACATCCGCGTGGCGCTCGACGATAGCTTAAAGCGCCTGCAAACCGATTATCTCGATCTCTACCAGGTACACTGGCCGCAGCGCCCGACCAACTGCTTTGGCAAGCTGGGTTACAGCTGGGTTGATAGCGCACCGGTCGTGACGCTGCTGGAAACACTTGAGGCGCTGACCGAGTGCCAGCGCGCCGGGAAAATCCGCTATATCGGCGTTTCAAACGAAACGGCGTTTGGCGTGATGCGTTATCTGCAACTGGCCGAGAAGCATGAGCTACCACGCATCGTGACAATTCAGAACCCGTACAGCCTGTTAAACCGAAGCTTTGAAGTGGGTCTGGCGGAAGTGAGTCAGTATGAAGGTGTCGAGCTGCTGGCTTATTCTTGCCTGGCGTTTGGTACGCTAACCGGCAAATATCTCAACGGCGCAAAACCCGCTGGTGCACGCAACACGCTGTTTAGCCGCTTTACGCGTTACAGCGGTGAGCAGGCGCAAAAAGCGGTCGCGGCGTATGTGGATATTGCGAAGCGCCACAATCTGGATCCGGCGCAAATGGCGCTGGCTTTCGTGCGGCGTCAGCCCTTCGTCGCCAGCACCCTGCTGGGCGCGACGACGATGGAGCAACTGAAAACCAACGTGGAAAGTTTGCATCTCGATCTCAGCGCAGACGTGCTGGCTGAGATCGAAGCGGTGCATCAGGTTTACACCTACCCGGCACCATAACGATTAACGGCGGCGCTGCCAGATCCACAGCGCCGCAATTGCCAGCGCGAAAATCACGCCAAAGCCAACGCCGGTACCAATTACCGGTACGCCCGCTTTCACCGCCAGCGAGTACAGGCCCAGCATCAGCAACATGGCCATGTTTTCGCCGAGGTTCTGCACCGCAATCGCATTGCCCGCGCCAACCGACTCTTTACCAATGGCTTGCAACAGCGCATTCAGCGGCACCACAAAGAAACCACCCAACATGCCGATCAACATCAGCACGCCGTAGGCTGGCAGTAACGCGTGTTGCAAGGAGAACAGCACCACCGCCACGCCAATGAGAATGCCGGCAGGCATACAACGCGCCACGGTTTCCAGTGTAACCAGCTTCGCCGCCAGACCGGCACCAGCCACAATCCCGACGGCGACCATCGCGTTAAGATACGTTGGCGTCGCGTTATCTGTGATCCCAAGCGCCACCGGTACCCACAGCACCAGCAGGAAACGCAGCGTCACGCCCGCGCCCCAGAACAGACTAGTCCCGACCAGAGAAAAGCGCGTTTCACCGTTGCGCCACAGGCTTTTACAGGCGGTGAAGAAGCTGGATGTCATTGGTGTAAAGCGCCAGGATTGCCCCGGACGTGCAGCAGGCAACTTCGGGATCAGCAGATTGGCGATCACCGCGCCCGCATACACCAGCGCACAAACGCCGAGTGCCGCCAGCACATGCCAGTCGGCCAGCACACCGCCTGCCATCGAGCCGAGTAAAATGGCGGCGATGGTCGACGATTCCATCAAACCATTCGCTTTCACCAGCTTATCGCCGGTCGTGATTTCGCCAAGAATGCCGTACTTCGCCGGGGAATAGGCTGCCGCACCAATGCCGACTAACAGATAACCGACAAACGGATTGATGCCGATGCAAATACTCGCCGCGCCAACCAGTTTCAGGCCGTTGGCGAACATCATCACCCGGCCTTTGGCGAAGCTGTCGGCGACCTGCCCGACAAAGGGTGCGAAAAGAATGTAAGCGCCCACAAACACCATCTGCAAAATCGGCTGGCTCCAGTCGGGATAAAACTCCGCTTTCAGCAGCGCCAGCGTGGCGAAAAGCAGCGCGTTGTCGCCAAACGCCGAGAGAAACTGCGCGGCAATCACCGCCATCATCCCGCGCGACCACAGCGAGGAGTTAGTGCTTACTGACTCATGCATCTGTCGACTCCGCCTCTTCAATCATGCTTTTCAGCGTCACAAAATCAGGTTTGCCGCTGCCCAGCACGGGCAACTGTTTCAGAAAGCGAATATCGCGCGGTACGGCAAGCTCCGGCACACCCTGCGACCGCGCCTGCTGTTGCAGCTTATCGCGCGTCAACTCGCTGTCGGTGGTGAACATCACCAGCGCCTCGCCTTTGCTGGCATCGCTCTTGACCACCGTGGCATGCAGTTTCTCCGGCGAAACTGCCAGCGCCAATTGTTCGACAATCTCCAGCGAGATCATCTCGCCAGCGATTTTGGCAAAACGCTTCGCCCGCCCCTGAATCTGCACAAAGCCTTGCTCATCAAAACGCACGATATCACCGGTGTCATACCAGCCCGCTTCCATGTCGCCATTGATATTTTCTGCGACTGGCGCTTCCAGCACGCCAGGGTTTTCCACCCGCAGATAGCCGGTCATCACGTTAGGCCCTTTCAGTTGCAGGCGACCGCCGTCTTCAATACCCGGCACCGCCATTAACCGCGCATCCATCCCCGGTAAAATCCGCCCGACAGTGCCGGGTTTTGCCGCCATCGGCACGTTAATAGAAACCACTGGCGCACATTCGGTCACGCCATAACCTTCAAGGATGCGCAGGCCAAATTTGTCCTGCCACAGCTGGCGGGTGCTGTCCTGCAATTTTTCGGCACCGGCAACCACATAGCGCAAGCGGAAGAAGTCATACGGGTTGGCAAAACGCGCATAATTGCCAAGGAATGTCGAGGTGCCAAACAGCACGGTGCAGTTACGGTCATACACCAGCTCAGGAACAATGCGGTAGTGCAACGGGCTCGGATAAAGGAACACCTCCGCGCCGGTAAATAACGGCGTGAATAACCCCACCGTCAGGCCGAACGAGTGGAACAGCGGCAGCGCCGACATAAAGCGGTCATTGGCGGTGAAATCAGCAATGGTTTTAATCTGTTCAACGTTCGCCAGCAGGCTTTTATGGCTGTGCACCACGCCCTTCGGATTGCCCTCTGAACCCGAGGTGAAGAGGATCAGCGCCGGGTCTTCCGGTTTTTGCGGCAGTTGTGCTTTTAATGGCGTTAGCAGATGGCGGAAAATCCACAGCTTGTCTTCCCTGGTGACATCGCTTTTCAGATCTTCCAGGTAAACCCAGCGTACCTGGGTGAGCTGCTCCGGCAGATGCCACAGCTTGCCTTTATCCATAAACGTACGGGATGTGAAGATGGTTTTGATCTGCGCCGCCGTAATCGCACTACTTAACCCTTTCACGCCGGCGGTGTAGTTCATCATCGCCGGGATGCGCGCACGCGCAACCGCGCCGAAAATCACCGCCGCGCTGATCCCGGCATTTGGCAACATCAGACCGATTTTCTCGCCCGGCGCGCTGTATTTATCCAGGATACGGGCAACAAACAGCGATTTGGTAAGCAGCTTGCGATAGCTGTCCGGGGTGAAATTGATGTCTTCAACACAGTGCTTATTGGCACCATAGCGATACTGCGCGGAAAGCAACGCTTCGAACAGGGTTTCGCGCGGGCGCACAGCCATGCGCGCTTCCATCATGATTTGGTGCAGCATCTCACCCGCCAGCTTGCGACGGTCACGCGCACGCGGCGCATCCGGCATCGGTAAATGCGTAGGCGGCAGAATATGCAACGTAATACGCGGGAACAGGCGCTGCTTTACCAGCCCTTTCAGGCGGCTGAAGTAGGTTAGCTCCGCGCCATCAATACGCAGTGGAACCACCGTCGCGCCCGATTTTGCCGCCACGAACCCTGCACCGTCGTAAATTTTCATCAATGAGCCGGAAACCGAAATACGCCCTTCCGGGAAAATCACCACCGGGCGCCCCTGTTCCACCAGCCGCACCAGGTGTTTAATCGACATCGGCTTGGTCGGATCCAGCGGCACGAAATCAATAATCGAGCTTATCCAGCGCATGTACCACTGGCTGCTGATAGAGGTGTAGACCGCGAAAACCGGGCGCACCGGCAGGAATAACGCCAGCAAAATGCCATCAATGAAAGAGACGTGGTTAGGGGTAATGAGCACCCGTTCGCCTTGCAGCGCCTGCGTGTTGCCGGTCAGTTGTACGCGAAACAACACACGGAACAGGCCGCGGAAAAAGCCCAATAGCATTTCAACTCCTTTTGCCAGTAAATTAAGCACGTTATCAAATTGTGGCAGATTACATGAGAAGTGCGGCGGGTTAAAACGCGGGCGAAAAAAAACCTGCGCGTCCGCGCAGGTTGGTGCAAGAAATGAGTACGAAAAGCGTACCGAATAAATCACCAATCAATACCTCTGGGACCTTGATTGTCGCGTGCGGCACCGCGCCTCACCAGCGGGAAAAAGCAAGAGAGTGAGCCGAAGTGAAACGAGGTGTGTCCATTCGCGATTACTGTTACAGAGTTAGGTAAAAAAAAACCTGCGCATCTGCGCAGGTTGGTGTAATTCGAGTGTGCAACCCTGGGGGCCGCGTTCACCTATCAATACCTCTGGGAGTTCTACTCTGTCACGGGGGGATACCCGCCACCAGCAGACAATCGAAACAGCTCTTCGCAAAGTGTAACTAAAGGTTGTGCCTGAATTACTTTGCAATTTCCCGCGTGTAACGTTTTCACTGATTTCCTTCGCGTCAGCTCACGTTTGCAGATACCTGCCGGGCAGCTTCCTTGATTACACATCCCTTTTCCGTAACACTATGCAGCGTGTAAACGCTTACCCAAAGGAAGGTGCGTAATGGCGACTATCAAAGATGTCGCGCGGCTGGCAGGAGTTTCGGTCGCAACGGTTTCCCGCGTGATTAACGACTCGCCAAAAGCGAGCGAATCCTCGCGCCAGGCGGTGCAAAGCGCAATGGATGCGCTCAATTACCACCCGAATGCCAATGCCCGGGCGCTGGCACAGCAGTCCACCGAAACCGTAGGTCTGGTGGTGGGCGACGTGTCGGATCCCTTTTTCGGCGCTATGGTGAAAGCTGTCGAGCAGGTTGCTTCAGCCACCGGGAATTTCTTGCTGATTGGCAACGGCTACCATAACGAAGAGAAAGAGCGCAAAGCCATTGAGCAACTGATTCGCCACCGCTGCGCTGCGCTGGTCGTTCACGCCAAAACCCTGCCTGACGATGAACTCGCCTCGCTGATGAAACAGATGCCGGGCATGGTGTTAATCAACCGCATTTTGCCAGGGTTTGAACAGCGCTGTGTGGCGCTTGATGACCGTTACGGTGCCTGGCTGGCTACGCGCCATTTGATCCAGCAAGGCCATACGAAAATTGGCTATCTTTGCTCCAACCACGCGATTTCTGATGCGGAAGATCGTCTGCAAGGTTATTACGACGCGCTAAAAGAGAATGGTTTGCCCTGCAACGACCGGCTGGTGACATTTGCCGAGCCGGATGAGAGCGGCGGCGAACAGGCGATGACTGAGCTGCTCGGTCGCGGGCGTAACTTTACCGCCGTCGCCTGTTATAACGATTCTATGGCCGCGGGGGCGATGGGTGTGTTGAATGATAACGGCATTGAGGTGCCGCGTGAGATTTCCCTGATTGGGTTCGATGATGTACTGGTGTCACGCTATGTTCGCCCGCGCTTAACCACCGTGCGTTACCCGATTGTCACCATGGCAACGCAAGCCGCTGAACTGGCGCTGGCGCTGGCGGAAAACCGCCCGCTACCGGAAATCACTTACCTTTTCAACCCAACGCTGGTGCGCCGTCATTCGGTGATTGCGCCGCAAGAGTAGCGATACAGGTGCACGGTCTTGTGCGGATAGTCGAGACCGTCGCCAATGTAGCGCCAGCCAAAACGCTCGTAAAAATCGCGACACGCCGAGTAAAGATGCAGCTCCTGAAAACCCATCGCTTTCGCTTGCTCAATCACATGACGCTGTAACTGCCCGGCCAGCCCCTGCCCGCGAGCGCTCTCTTTCACATACAGCGCAGCCAGCCACGGGAACAGATCCTGGCGGCTTATCAAATCGCAGCGCCACAGCCCGACAGTGCCCAGCAACGCATCATCGTCCACCATTACATAAGTGAGCGGCAACTGCCCAGGCCGCTGACTGTGAGCAATGATACTGGCGAAGAATTCACGCGGCAGCGAGTCGCCAAACTCACGCCATAACCAGTCCACCACCTGCTCTGCAAAGTGTGGCGCGTCGTAAAGGGGAATAATTTTCATACGATCTTTCCCTGAAAAATCGGTACTGATTCAAACAGGTAGCCGTCAAAGTCAGGCGCATCCTCATCGGAAAGCTCCAGCAGGCTCTTTTTGACATTTTCCAGATGCTGCCACATCGCCTGCCAGGCACCCATCACATCACGGCGACGTAGCGCCGCCAGCAGGGTCTGCCGGTCACCCAGCCATTTCAGACGATAGGGGCGGCTGGCAATATGCACGTTGAATTGTTGCCACAGCGGGCTGCTGTCCATGTGATGCCAGATGCTCTCCACCGTCGCCAGCAGCATCTGGTTTTGCGATGCGCCCGCCAGCACAAGGTGGAACATTTTGCTGTTGTCCTGCGAGGTATCGTTCATCGCGATGGCGCGCTGCTCTTGCTCAAGAATGCGCCGAAGATTGTCGATATCCGCACGTGTCGCCATTTTGGCGGCAAAGGCGGCGATATTGCTCTCCAGCAGCTGGCGCGCCTGTAAGATCTCAAACGGGCCAACATCACTACTTAAAAAGCGCTCCTCTTCGTTTTCATGCTCCTGCGGAATACGCATCACATAAACGCCCGAGCCCTGGCGAATATCCACCGTGCCTTGCAGTTCAAGCATCAGCAGTGCTTCACGCACGATGGTGCGGCTAACGCCATATTTTTCGGCGATATTGCGCTCCGGCGGCAGGCGGGAACCCACGGGGTAATGCCCCTGGATTATCTGCTCGCGTAAATCTTCGCCAATCTCCTGGTACTGTTTTTTTTCCGGCGGGACGACGGCCTTCTCCACAATATCACCTGCAAGTCTGAGTTATCGCGCAGGCCGGGCGCCCCGGCCTGTCGGCGCTATCTTACCAAAGCCAGCGCCTGATCGAGAACTTTCGCGCCGTTTAAGGTGCCGTAAGCCACCGAATCGATCACATCAATCGGAATGCCATATTCGTCAGTCAGTTTTTTATTCTCCGCCAGCTTAAAGCGCACCTGCGGCCCCAGCAGCACGGCGGTTATCTCGGTGGCATAACTTTGCAACTCGTCGCGCAGGGATTGCTCGGCAATGGCGTAGATCTTCAGCTCAAGGCCGCGCTCCGCCGCCGCTTTTTCCATTTTGGTCACCACCAGCGATGTGGACATCCCGGCGGAGCAGCACAACACAATACGTTTCATGGTGGCTCCTTATTTCCATTCGTCATCAATAGTCAGGGTCAACTGGCGTTCATCGCGCAGCTTGCGAAACCAGCCGGCAGACTTTTTCGCCCGGCGGTCACGGTTGTTTTGCAGGTCAATCTCAATCAGGCCATAGCGGTTTTTAAACGCGTTCATTGGCGAAACGTTATCGGTAAACGCCCACAACATGTAACCCTGGCAGTTCGCGCCCGCTTCTCTGGCGCGCAGCGTCTGGTATAAATGCGCGGCAATAAAATCAATGCGGTAATCGTCCTCAATGGTGCCCGCCGCATTGCGAAACTGCCCTTCGTTCTCAATGCCCATGCCGCTTTCGGCGACAAACCACGGAATGTTGCCGTAGTCGTTTTTGATGCGCATCGCCATGTCATAAATGATCTCCGGCAGGATCTCCCAGCCGCGAGATTTGTTCATTTTTCTGCCCGGCAACTCAAACGGCTCGTAGTAGTACGCCGGGTGAAAAGGTGTTTCCGGATGCCAGGCGCGCGACGGCGCTTTTACCCGGTGCGGGTAGTAGAGGTTAATGCCCAGCTCATCGACGGTGTTATCGCGGATAATCTCCAGCTCTTCCTCGCTGTAATCCCACGCTACCTGGTGTTTTTCCAGCAACGGGAACAACTCCGGTGGATAGTGGCCTTTCACCATCGGATCAAGAAAGACACGGTTATAGAACAGATCGTAGCGCTCGGCGGCCAGCACATCGTGCGCCGCGCGTGAACGCGGATAGGTGACTTCAGGGTTGAGAATACAGCCCACGGTGCCCTGATAACCCTTCTCACGAAACAGTTTCACCACTTTTGCGGTGGCCAGGTTTTTGTGGTGATTCCACTGCATCCAGGTGCCGGTGTTCTGCTCATAAGGCCAGCGCAGCGCATCCAGGTAGACACGGGTTTGCACCACAATCGGCTCGTTGAAGGTGAACCAGCGGGTCACTTTCTGGTGAAAACGCTCGAACACTTTTTCGACATACAACAGGTACAGCTCAACCACTTTTTTTGACGCCCAGCCGCCGTAGGTTTCCAGCAAATAGCCCGGCAGTTCGTAATGTTCCAGGCAGATCATCGGCACAATGCCGTGGCGCTGCATCTCGTCAAACAATTTGTCGTAATAGACGGCATAGCGTTCATCAACCACGCCGTTTTCATAATCGGTGAGAAAGCGCGACCAGTTGATCGAGGTGCGATAGTGGGTCAGCCCCGCCTGTTTCATCAGTTGCACATCTTCACGAAAGCGCTGGTAAAAGTTGGTCGCCACCGCCGGGCCGTAGCCGTCGTGCCAGACGTGACGATCGTTTTTGTACCAGAGATCGGGCCAGGAATCCTGGCCCTCCCGCTTGTCTGTCCAGCCTTCGGTTTGCCAGGCTGAGGCCGCCGCGCCCAGAATAAACGACGGCGGTATGGCAATTGTTTTCGTGCTCATGACATCCTCAGGCGTTGTTAGTGGCTTCGGCTTGCAGCTGCGCTTGTTCGGCGCGGCGAGAAGCAATTTTCACAAACGGCAGATAGATAATGACGGAAGTGATAATGCAGATAAGCTGCGTTACCACCGCGCCCATTGAACCGGCGGTCGACAGCCAGGCGTTGATCAACGGTGGCGTGGTCCACGGCACCATCACCACTGCTTTGCCGGCAAAACCGGTCACCGTGGCAAAGTAACCGATCGAGCCGGTCACCAGCGGGGTGATGATGAACGGGATCGCGAGGATCGGGTTGAGCATGATCGGCATACCGAAAATCACCGGCTCGTTAATATTAAATACCCCAGGCCCGATGGAGAGTTTGGCGATCTCTTTCATCTCTTTACGCTTGGTGGCGATCATCACTGCGATCAACAGGCCGATGGTTAAACCCGAGCCTCCGATACTCATATAAACATCCCAGAACGGCATGGTGATGATGTTCGGCACCTCTTTGCCCTGCTCAAAAGCGCTCATATTGACGGTGATGGCGCCCAGCAGCAGCGGTTCGCGAATAGGCTTAATCATCTGGTTGCCGTGAATACCGATAACCCAGAACAGTTGCGCCACAAACATCAGCAGCAAAATGCCCGGCAGGCTTTGCACCACGCGCTCCAGCGGCTGCTGCACTACCTGATAAACGGCGTCATACAGGTACATGCCGGTCACCTGGTGGAAAACAAAACCGAAGGTGGCAATCACGGTGGTGGTGATGATCGCCGGGATCAGCGCGGAAAATGACGCGGAGACGTTGGGCGGCACGGTGTCCGGCATTTTGATCTTCAGCCCGTCGCGGTTTTCCAGCCAGCAGTATATTTCCACCGACAAAATAGCGATAAACATGCCGAGGAACAGGCTACGGGTATCGGAGAACTGGCGCAGCAGCACGTCTTTCACCACGTGCATCTGCCCGTCTACCAGCATTTCCACGGTGGTTGGCGTGACGCAGATAAAACAGATCACCGCCAGCAAACCGGGAAACAGCGTCTTAATGCCGTTGATACGCCCGAGTTCAATACCGATTAAGAACACCGCGCCAATGTTAAGGAAGTTCAGCGTGGCGTAGTTAATCGCACTGGTGATCGGCTTTAGCGCGGCAAGGAATGAGAGTGACTGGAAGCTGGCGAGGCCATTTTTCGGATCCAGCACCATGTTGGAGATCAGGACGGAAAATGCGCCGACGATGATCACCGGCATCAGGGTAATAAACGAAGCTTTGATCGCCATGATATAGCGATAGCTGTTGAACTTTGTCGCAAAACTACCCAGAGAATCGATGAGCTTTTCTTGTAGGGCCATGAGTTAACACCTCAGTAAAGGGGCTTTTTTATCGATGCAGGGATACAGCACAGTCCCATTTGGCATACCAAAAATAGCGATGCATGGCGGAAAGTTCTGTGACGAGCCTCCCAACCCGCTTACTGGTATTCCAAAACGAGACGCAAGCCCACATTGGCATACCACCTTACCGTTAGCAGGGATTTCCGACACTTAGCGCAAACCGTAACGGCTGGCCTTAACCCGTGAAATGAGTGTGGTAAACTGCGTTTCATTACGCGAAACGAGAACTCGTCATGGTCACAATGCTGGATGTCTCACTGCGCGCGGGCGTTTCGAAAGCAACGGTTTCCCGCGTGTTGAATGGTACGGGTCAGGTAAAAGAGAGCACCCGCAATCAGGTTTTTAAGGCGATGGAGGAGCTGGATTATCGCCCCAACTTTCTTGCCCGCTCGCTGGCAAACCGCACCAGCAACAGCATTGGCCTGGTAGTGTCCAGCTTTGACGGTTTTTATTTTGGCCGCTTATTGCAGCAGGCGTCGCGCCAGGCGGAATTACACGGCAAACAGCTGATTGTCACCGACGGTCACGATACGCCCGAACGGGAAGAGCTGGCGGTGCAGATGCTGGCAGACAGGCGCTGCGACGCCATTATTCTTTACACCCGCTTTATGAGCGAAAAAGCGATTTTAACGCTTATTGACGCCACGCCAATGCCGCTGATTGTCATCAACCGCGAGCTGTTCCAGGCGCACGATAAATGTGTGTTCTTCGAGCAGCAGGACGCAGCGTTCCAGGCGGTGGATTACCTGATCACACAACATCACCGGGATATTGCCTGTATTACCGCGCCAATCCACACGCCGACCGGTAAAGCGCGGCTGATGGGCTATCGCAAGGCGCTGGAAAAACACGGCATTCGCTGGGATCCGGCCAAAGTGAAATACGGTGACTCGACCATGACGCGCGGGTATGAACTGTGCCAGCAGATGTTGCAGGAAGGGGTGAAATTCAGCGCGCTGTTCGCCTGTAACGACGATATGGCGCTGGGTGCTTCAAAGGCCATCTGGCAGGCGGGTTTGCGTATTCCGCAGGATATTTCGCTGTTCGGCTTTGATGATGCGCCGAGTGCCCGCTGGCTGGAGCCGGGCCTGTCGACGGTCTATTTGCCGATCGACAACATGATCACCACCGCGATTGATCAGGCGATCAAACTGGTGAACAACGAACAGATCGCCGCGATCCCACCGTTTACCGGCACGCTGGTGTTGCGTGAATCGGTAGCGGCGGGACCGGGCAGTAAGGCTTAGAGCAGCTCCAGACCGATCAGCTCTTCGATGGTCTGGCGGCGGCGGATCAAACGCGCAACGCCGTTATCGAATAGCACTTCCGGCAGCAGCGGGCGGCTGTTGTAGTTCGATGACATTGAGGCGCCATACGCCCCCGTATCATGCAGCACCAGATAATCTCCGGCTTTCACTTCCGGCAGCGCGCGGGTTTCCACTTTCCCGCCCTCCTGCTGGGTAAAGACATCGCCGGATTCGCACAACGGCCCGGCAACCACGGTATCAATTAGTGGCGCATGGCGAAGATCGCGACCATCGGCGGCCAGCGCCGTAATGTGGTGATAGCTGCCGTACATCGCCGGGCGCATCAGATCGTTAAAACCGGCGTCGATCAGCACAAAGTGGCGGCTGCCCATGTTTTTCACGCTACGCACTTGTGAAACCAGCACGCCAGATTCCGCCACCAGGAAGCGACCCGGTTCGATCTCCAGCTTCACCGCATGCCCCAGATGTTTGGCAATTTGCTCGCGCGCCGCGTTCCACAGCCCGTAATAATGCGCGGTATCCACCGGCTCTTCCCCTTCATGATAGGGAATCGACAAACCGCCACCCGCGGAAATAGCATGCAGATCCTGGCCGAAATCGACCACCTGGCGCACCATCGCACCGCACACCTGCTCCAGATGACCATAATCCACGCCGGAACCGATATGCATATGAATGCCCGCCAGTTTCAACTGGTAGCGCTGCATCACCGCCAGCGCATCCGCCAGATCGCTGTACCAGATGCCATGCTTGCTGTTTTCGCCGCCGGTATTGGTTTTCTGGCTATGACCGTGACCAAAACCAGGGTTAACGCGTAACCACACGCGATGACCCGGTGAAACCGCGCCAAGCTGCTCCAGCATATCCACCGAGCCGGCGTTCACGGCAATACCCAGTTCGCTCACCCGCGCGATGGTCGCGTCATCCAGCACATCGGCGGTAAAGACAATATCGTCCGGGTGCGTTTGCGGATCGTAACCCGCTGCCAGCGCACGTTCGATCTCACCGAGCGAAACGGAATCGACCTTCACGCCCTGCTCACGCATCAGACGCAGAATATGAATATTCGAACAGGCTTTTTGCGCAAAGCGCACCACGTCGAACGCGCGCAGTTTGGCGATTTGCGCACGAATGATTTGCGCGTCATACACCCATACCGGGCAGCCAAATTCAGCAGGTAAGCGCAGCAGATTTGCGGCGTTAAGGTCGGTTTCAGTCTGGTGTAATGAGCGTGGCATGATGACTCCGGGCAACAAAATTTTTACTGATTACGCCACAGCTCGAAGAGAATAAAAAATATCGTTTTATCGCGACTCTATGCAAAAATGATATGGATAACCTGCTGAAACTGGATCTGCCGATGCCCGCTGTCAATCTGCGCCATATCGAAATCTTTCACGCCGTAATGACCACCGGCAATCTGACGGAGGCCGCCGCACTGCTGCATACCTCGCAACCGACGGTGAGCCGCGAGCTGGCGCGCTTTGAAAAAGTGCTGGGGCTGAAACTGTTCGAGCGTACGCGCGGGCGTTTACAACCCACAGTGCAAGGCTTGCGGTTATTCGAAGAGGTGCAGCGCTCCTGGTACGGGCTGGACCGGATTGTCAGCGCCGCCGAAAGCCTGCGTGAGTTCCGCCAGGGTGAGCTGTCCGTCGCCTGCCTGCCGGTGTTCTCGCAATCTTTTTTACCGCTGCTGCTGCAACCATTTCTGGCGCGCTACCCGGATGTCAGCCTGAACATCGTGCCGCAGGAGTCGCCATTGCTGGAGGAGTGGTTGTCAGCGCAGCGACACGATCTGGGCTTAACCGAAACGCTCAGCACTCCGGCAGGCACCGAACGCACGCCGCTGCTCACCTGTAATGAAGTCTGCGTCATGCCGCAGAATCATCCGCTGGCGCGCAAAGCGGTATTAACACCGGCAGATTTTCAGGGCGAGAATTACATCAGTTTGTCGCGCTCAGACAGTTACCGGCAGTTGCTGGACGCGCTGTTTAATGAACATCAGGTGAAGCGGCGCATGGTGCTGGAAACGCACAGCGCCGCCTCGGTATGCGCGATGGTACGCGCCGGGGTGGGGATTTCGGTGGTTAACCCGCTCACCGCGCTGGATTACGCAGCCAGCGGTGTCGCCGTGCGTCGTTTCAGTATCGAAGTGCCGTTTACGGTGAGCCTGATCCGCCCACTGCACCGCCCCGCTTCCGCGCTGGTCGAGGCGTTTACCGCCCATTTGCAGGCAGCCATGCCGCTGGTTAGCGGGCCGCTGGCTGCCATGCTGGGCGAACCTTAAGAGAGCATAAAGTCCACCGCATCGGCGGCATGCAGCGCCGCTGTATCAAACACCTTAATCGGGCAGTGGGTTTCCGGCAGCAGCAGACCAATCTCGGTGCAACCGAAAATCACCCCTTCCGCGCCTTCGCCAGCCAATTTTTTGATTAAATTGACAAAATAGTAGCGAGACTCATCGGTGAATGTCCCCAGACAGAGCTCACTAAAGATGATGTCGTTAATGCGCTCGCGATCTTCCGGGCCCGGTACGGAGGTTTCGATGCCAAACTGTTTTTCCAGGCGACCACGGTAAAAATCCTGCTCCATGGTGTAGCGTGTGCCCAACAGCGCAACATTGCGCATGCCTGCGTTTTCAATTGCCCTCCCGGTCGCATCAGCAATATGCAGGAACGGAATATGGCAGCGCTCTTCTATTTGCCCGGCGACTTTATGCATGGTGTTGGTACACAGTACAATCGCCTGCGCGCCCGCCTGCTCCAGACCCGCCGCCGCCTGGGCCAGGATCTCACCGGCTTTGTGCCACTGTGCGGTTGCCTGGCAAGTCTCAATTTCATGGAAATCCAGGCTGTGCAGAAGCAAGCTGGCGGAGTGCAAGCCGCCGAGACGGGCTTTCACACCCTCATTAATCAGGCGGTAATAAGGAACGGTTGATTCCCAGCTCATACCGCCCAGCAGTCCTATCGTTTTCATCGCTTGTCTCCGTCTGGTTTAGCGCTCAGTCAATCAAAGTTGTGATCGACTTTCAACTTCTCTGGCCTCGCGTTTATTTTTATAGAACGCTGAGATAAGTTATTTTGAAACAACGTTTCATCATTTACTCTATCGTAATCACTAACGATACCTACTACAGGACACTCCGATGTTTATCTTCCATAAAGACACTCAGCTTGATGACCTGGGCAACGGCGTTAGCCGCCGTATTCTTGCCCATGACGGCAAAATGATGGCGGTCGAAGTTATGTTCGAACAAGGCGCCATCGGCCCAATGCACAACCATCCTCATGAACAACTTACGTACGTTTTATCCGGCGAGTTCGAATTTACCATTGGTGATGAGAAACATATCGTCACCGCAGGCGATACACTTTATAAGGAACCGCACATTATGCACGGATGTGTGTGTTTAAAAGCCGGAACGCTGCTCGATACGTTTACACCAGTACGTGAAGATTTTTTAAAACGTTGATCGCGCCCTAAAATAGTTAACGCCTCCCATAATTAGGGGGGCGTTTTTATTTCCAGGCCAATAAAAATAGTTCGCCGGATAATCGTTTAAATATCCAATGATTTCATTTCGCAATATTTAATACGTTAGGCTGTTACCCAAATCGTTACGCTTATTGGCAATAAACCCGCAGTTTTTCGGCAAAAATGACACCCACCTCACTTAATTGAAACATCGTTTCGACTTCGATCACATTTCCCGAATTAATCGAATGACGCCAATTCAAAACGCAATAAAATATTTTAAAACGACGTTTCACAAACCAAGAACGTAAGTTCGCAGGATTTTAAAACCCGGAATATCGTGAGTAATTTCCGGTGGTTAAAGTTTCAAAACGCATTGATTCAATTGATTATTGTGATCAAGCGCACGCACAGAGCCTGTTTTAACCCTCTGACGCCCATGCGGCGGAGGAAAAAAGTTAATCTCCGAATCCGTATTACACATTGTTCGCCAGGTAGGTATGTATGAATGAAAACAGACTACTGGGATTGGCCTGGATATCGCCCTATGTTATTGGGTTGATAGTCTTTACAGCTTTCCCATTCATCTCATCGTTCTTTCTCAGTTTTACTGAGTATGACCTGATGAGCCCGCCGGTATTTAACGGCATTGAGAATTATCGCTACATGTTTACCGAAGACACGCTCTTCTGGAAATCAATGGGCGTAACGTTCGCGTATGTATTTTTGACAATCCCGCTGAAGCTCGCCTTCGCGCTGGGGATTGCCTTTGTGCTCAACTTTAAACTTCGGGGCATCGGTTTTTTCCGTACGGCTTACTACATTCCGTCCATCCTCGGTAGCTCCGTGGCGATCGCCGTACTGTGGCGCGCACTGTTCGCTATTGATGGCCTGCTGAACAGCTTTATCGGCGTGTTTGGTCTGGATCCGATTAACTGGCTCGGCGAACCGTCGCTGGCGCTGATGTCCGTCACCCTGCTGCGCGTCTGGCAGTTCGGTTCCGCGATGGTCATCTTCCTCGCTGCGCTGCAAAACGTGCCGCAATCCCAGTATGAAGCGGCGATGATCGATGGCGCCAGCAAATGGCAGATGTTTATGAAAGTCACCGTGCCGCTGATTACGCCGGTTATTTTCTTCAACTTCATCATGCAGACCACGCAGGCGTTCCAGGAATTTACCGGTCCGTATGTCATTACCGGCGGCGGCCCGACCTATTACACCTATCTGTTCTCGCTCTACATCTACGACACCGCCTTCAAGTATTTCGACATGGGCTACGGTGCGGCGCTGGCCTGGGTTCTGTTCCTGGTCGTGGCGGTCTTTGCCTCCATCGCCTTTAAGTCTTCGAAATACTGGGTGTTCTACTCTGCCGATAAGGGAGGCAAAAATGGCTGATATCCAACATCTCACGCCGGGCATGAAAGAAGCCGAACGTGAAGTGGCGCGCACGCTGCGCCGCGAGAAAATCAGCGCATGGATCCGCTATACGATCCTGCTCTTTGTCGGCCTGTTAATGCTCTACCCGCTGGCGTGGATGTTCTCGGCGTCGTTCAAACCGAACCACGAGATCTTCACCACGCTGGGACTGTGGCCCACCCATGCTACCTGGGACGGCTTTATCAACGGCTGGAAAACCGGCACCGAATACACCTTCGGTCATTACATGCTGAACACCTTTAAGTATGTGATCCCGAAAGTAATTTTGACCATTATCTCTTCCACCATTGTGGCTTACGGCTTTGCCCGCTTTGAGATCCCGTGGAAGAACTTTTGGTTCGGTACGCTTATCGCCACCATGCTGCTGCCAAGCACCGTGCTGCTGATCCCGCAATACCTGATGTTCCGTGAAATGGGCATGCTCAACAGCTATATGCCGCTGTATCTGCCAACGGCGTTCGCCACCCACGGTTTCTTCGTCTTTATGTTGATTCAGTTTTTACGCGGCGTGCCGCGCGACATGGAAGAAGCGGCGCAAATCGACGGCTGTAACTCCTGGCAGGTGCTGTGGTACGTGGTGGTGCCAATCCTGAAACCGGCGATTATCTCCGTGGCGCTGTTCCAGTTCATGTGGTCAATGAACGACTTTATCGGGCCGCTGATTTATGTCTACAGCGTGGATAAATACCCGATCGCACTGGCGCTGAAAATGTCCATCGACGTCACCGAAGGTGCGCCGTGGAACGAAATTCTGGCAATGGCGAGTATCTCCATTCTGCCGTCCATCATTGTCTTCTTCCTGGCACAGCGCTACTTCGTACAGGGCGTGACCAGCAGCGGAATTAAAGGTTAAGAGGGAAGTATCATGGCTGAAGTTATTTTCAACAAACTGGAAAAGGTTTACTCCAACGGCTTCAAAGCGGTACATGGTATCGACCTGAAAATTGCCGATGGCGAATTTATGGTGATTGTCGGCCCAAGCGGCTGTGCGAAATCCACCACGCTGCGCATGCTGGCAGGCCTTGAAACCATCAGCGGCGGCGAAGTGCGCATCGGCGAGAAGATCGTCAACAACCTCGCGCCGAAATCACGCGGCATCGCGATGGTGTTCCAGAACTACGCCCTTTACCCACACATGACGGTGCGTGAAAACCTCGCGTTCGGCCTGAAACTCAGCAAGATGCCGAAAGATGAGATTAACAAACAGGTCGATGAAGCGGCGAAAATCCTGGAGCTGGAAGAGCTGATGGACCGCCTGCCGCGCCAGCTTTCCGGCGGTCAGGCGCAGCGCGTGGCGGTTGGCCGCGCGATTGTGAAAAAGCCGGATGTGTTCCTGTTTGACGAACCGCTGTCGAACCTGGACGCCAAGCTGCGCGCCTCAATGCGCATCCGTATTTCCGACCTGCACAAGCAGTTAAAGAAATCCGGGAAACCGGCCACCACGGTCTATGTCACGCACGATCAGACCGAAGCAATGACCATGGGCGACCGCATCTGCGTGATGAAGCTCGGCCATATCATGCAGGTGGATACTCCGGATAACCTCTACCACTTTCCGAAAAATATGTTCGTGGCGGGCTTTATCGGCGCGCCGGAGATGAACATCAAACCGGCGAAAATTGTAAAAAAAGCCGACCATCTGCACATCACTGTCGGTCATGAAACGCTGGCGCTGAATGCTTATCAGCAGGAGAAAGTCGCGGATTACGCCGACAAAGAGGTGTTCTTTGGCGTGCGCCCGGAGTTTGTCTCCGTTTCAGATGAGCCTTATAGCGACGATTGCGGCTCCGGCGATCTGGTGCGCGTCGAGAACATGGGTCACGAGTTCTTTGTTTACCTGAAAGTTGGCGACTACGAACTGACCGCCCGAATTCCTTCAGATGAAGCTAAGCCAATGATTGTAAAGGGACTTCACCGGAAGGTGTACTTTAAGTTTGATATGAATAAGTGTCATATTTTTGACGCGAAAACTGAACAGAACATTTCTTTATAACTACGAAATCATTCGCGATGCCCCGAGGCGGCAAGTGGGTGTATCCCGGCGCTTACGCAAGTAAGTAGCCGGAATACATCAACGCAGCCATCAAAGGGGCACCTGAAGAATGAAATTTAAACAAACGTTGGAGTATAAAAATGAAAAAAGTGCTTACCGGCGCCATCATCTCCGCAACTCTGGGCATGTGCGCTGTACCCGCAACCGCCGCTGATAATGTTGATCTGCGTATGTCCTGGTGGGGGGGCAACGGTCGTCATCAGGTCACTTTAAAAGCGCTGGAAGAGTTTCATAAACAGCATCCGGACATTACCGTTAAATCTGAATACACCGGTTGGGACGGCCACCTCTCCCGTCTGACCACGCAAATCGCGGGCGGCACCGAGCCGGACGTGATGCAGACCAACTGGAACTGGCTGCCGATTTTCTCCAAAAATGGCGACGGTTTTTACGATCTGAACCAGGTCAAAGACATTATTGATTTAAGCCAGTTCGATGCCAAAGAGCTGCAATCCACCACCGTTGACGGCAAGCTGAACGGCATTCCAATCTCCGTCACCGCACGCGTGTTCTACTTCAACGACGAGCAGTGGAAAAAAGCGGGCGTCGCCTTCCCGAAAACCTGGGATGAGCTGTTAGCGGCGGGCAAAACCTTTGAAAGCAAACTCGGCAAACAGTACTACCCGGTCGTGCTGGAGCACCAGGATACGCTGGCGCTGCTGAACTCCTACATGGTGCAGAAATACAACATTCCTGCCGTGGATGAAAAAGCGAAGAAATTCAGCTACACCAACGAGCAGTGGGTCGAATTCTTCCAGATGTATAAAAAACTGGTCGATAGCCACGTGATGCCGGACGCGAAGTACTACGCGTCGTTCGGTAAGAGCAACATGTATGAAATGAAGCCGTGGATCGAAGGTGAATGGGCTGGTACTTACATGTGGAACTCCACCATCACTAAATACTCCGACAACCTGAAGCCGCCAGCCAAACTGGTGCTGGGTGACTACCCGATGCTGCCGGGCGCGAAAGACGCAGGTCTGTTCTTCAAACCCGCACAGATGCTGTCGATCGGTAAATCCACCAAGCATCCGAAAGAGGCTGCCCAGGTAATCAACTTCCTGCTGAACAGCAAAGAAGGTGCTGAAACACTGGGTCTGGAGCGCGGCGTGCCGCTGAGTAAAGCTGCGGTGCAAACGCTGACCGCCAATGGCGCGATCAAAGAGGGCGATCCGGCGGTTGCGGGTCTGCGTCTGGCGCAGTCGCTGCCGACCAAGCTCTCGGTATCGCCTTACTTTGACGATCCGCAGATTGTTGCCCAGTTCGGTACCGCAATTCAGTACATCGACTATGGCCAGAAATCCGTTGAAGAAACCGCTGCCGACTTCCAGCGTCAGGCTGAGCGTATTCTGAAACGCGCCATGCGCTAAGGTTTTACCGCAATGACATACCCTGCCCGTTCGCGGCAGGGTATTTTTTTATCTAAGGAGCAGGTAATGGCAAAGGGGAAAAAAGTCTCTCTCACCTTCCGCAGCCAGAAAGACGACAAAACCGGGCATGAGGTTATCCGGCTGACGCCGCCGCATATTATTTGTCACCGTAACTACTTCTATCAGAAATGCTTTACCCGGGACGGCGAGAAACTGATTTTCGGCGGCGCGTTTGAAGGACACTGGAATTACTACTTGTTGGATCTCGCTAACCGCGAAGCGACACAGCTCACCGAAGGCGCGGGAGACAACACGTTTGGCGGTTTTTTATCCGCCGATGACAGCGCGCTGTGGTATGTGAAAAACACCCGCGAACTGCGCCGCGTGGATTTGCAGACGCTCGAAGAGCATATCGTCTACGAAGTCGACGATGAATGGGTGGCGTATGGTACCTGGGTCGCCAACTCCGATTGCACCAAACTGGTCGGTATCGAAATCAAAAAGAGTGACTGGCAGCCGCTCACCGACTGGCAAAAATTCCGCGATTTCTACTTCACCAACCCCGAATGTCGCCTGATCCGCATTGATCTGCAAAGCGGTAAACGCGAGACCCTGTTGCAGGAAAAACGCTGGCTTGGCCACCCGATTTATCGCCCGTTTGACGATAACACCGTGGCGTTTTGCCACGAAGGCCCGCGCGATGTCATTGATGCGCGTATGTGGCTGATTAACGAAGATGGCAGCAATTTACGCAAAGTGCGCCAGCACAAGCCGGGCGAAAGTTTTACCCATGAATTCTGGGTGCCGGACGGCTCCGCGCTCTACTACGTGGCGCACCAGGAAAACGATCCGCGCCGTTATCTCTACAGCGCGGATCCCAATACGCTGGAAAACCAGCAATTAATGGCAATCCCGCCCTGCTCACATCTGATGAGTAATGAAGACGGCAGCCTGGTGGTCGGCGACGGCGCGCCGCATCATACCGGGGATATCCACCTCAACGATCCATTTATCTGGGTATTTGATATTCACAGCGGCGAACAGAAGGCGATTTGCCAGCATAACAGTAGCTGGAAAGTGCTGGATGGTGACCGCCAGGTCACGCATCCGCACCCGTCTTTCTCGCCAGATAACCAGTGGGTACTCTACACTTCCGATGCCGAAGGCATGCCCGCGCTCTACCTCGCGCGGGTGTAATTTCGCCCTCTCCCGCCGGGGAGAGGGATGTTGTTACACGCCGATATTACGCAGTTTTTCACCTGACATCAGACGGCGCTCGATATGTTCCAGCGTGACGTTTTTAGTTTCCGGGATCAGCCAGAAAGTGACGCCAACAAATGCCAGATTCAGCGCGGTATAGAGCCAGAAGGTGCCCGCCGCGCCAATCGCGTCCAGTAAGGTCAGGAAGGTTGCACCGATGATCATGTTCGACACCCAGTTAGTGGTGGTCGAACAGGTGATACCGAAGTCGCGGCATTTCAGCGGCTGGATCTCCGAACACAAGATCCACACCACCGGCGCGGCGCTCATCGCATAACCGGCAATACAGATCATCGTCATCCCAACGGAAAGCCAGGATAACCCGCTCGACGCGGTGCCGTTATCAAATTGCATCAGGCAGTAGCCGAGGATCAAGGTGCCAATTGCCATTACGCTGAAACCAATTTTCAGCGCCGGTTTGCGTCCGGCTTTATCCACGGTAAATACCGCGATAAAGGTGGCAAACATAAAGGTCAGCCCCACTACCAGCGTGGCGATCATCTGCTGTTCAGTGGTGGTAAACCCGGCCATTTTGAAGATGCGCGGCGCGTAATACATGATGATGTTCATGCCGGTAAACTGCTGCATCGCCTGCAATAACATGCCGAGGAAAACGGCGCGACGTACATTGCGGTTCGCTTTAAACAGCTGGAAACCGCCCTGTTTCAATTTCAGGCTTTCGCGGATCTCATTGAGTTCTTCGCGCGCTTTTTCCGAGGTATCACGCAGCATACGCAACACCTCTTCCGCTTCAATATGCCGCCCTTTTTGCGCCAGCCAGCGCGGGCTATTGGGCAGAAAAACCACCAGAACAATCAGCAACACCGCCGGCAACGCCAGCACACCGAGCATCGCCCGCCAGTTGCCGCTGTAGCTAAACGCAGTATCCGACAGGAACGCCAGTACAATGCCCAGCGTGACCATTAACTGATACATGCTGATCATCTTGCCACGCACGTTTTCGCTCGCCATTTCAGAGAGATACAGCGGCGCGGTATACGAAGCAATGCCGACTGCAACCCCGAGCAGCACGCGGGAAAGCAGCAGCACTTCCACGCTGGCGGCAAACGCGGAACCGAGCGAGCCTGCGACAAACAACACCGCGCCCACCATTAAGCTGTATTTGCGCCCAAGGCGGAAAGAGAGCCAGCCATTAAACAGCGCGCCCAGCGCCGCACCCAGCATCATGCTGCTCACCACCCACTCCTGCAAACGGCTGGATAAGGTGAAATGGTCAGTGATAAACGGCAGCGCACCGGAAATCACCCCAATATCGAGACCAAACAACAGCCCGGCGACCGCTGCCGACACCGAGACAAACAGATTCATACGCCGGGTATCACGCAGCGCGCGCGGTAAAGCTACAGAATCAGTACTGATAGAAGCCATGTTTTCCTGCCTGCACAGAATAAGTCGTCTTATGAAAGTAAGTCAGCGGCGAGTCAAAGCGTCAGTGCGTAACTCGCGAAGATATGGATAAATACGCTGTGGCATAGCGTTTTGTGATGGAGTTTACAATTTTGAAAATATAGTTTAAGCACTAAACTAATTTTAACTTATTTATTTTAAAAGATATTTAATCAATAGCCTGCGAATTAAGACAAAAGGATATGGATTTTTCTATTCAGCAGATATGGACAATTAATACGCAGATATAAAAAAACCTGCCCGTGGGCAGGTTTCGTATGCAGGCAATGAGAGGCGAATTAACGCGCCAGCCAGCCGCCGTCAACAGCAATGGTGTAGCCGTTGATGTAATCAGACGCTTTCGATGACAGGAACACGACCGGCCCCATCAGATCGCTCGGCAAACCCCAGCGGCCCGCCGGGATGCGATCGAGGATCTCGGCGCTACGCTGCTCGTCGGCACGCAGTTGCTGAGTGTTGTTGGTCGCCATATAACCCGGCGCGATAGCGTTAACGTTGATGTTGTGTTTCGCCCATTCGTTCGCCAGCAGACGCGTCACGCCCATGACGCCACTTTTTGACGCGGTGTAAGACGGTACGCGGATGCCGCCCTGGAAAGAGAGCATGGACGCGATGTTGATGATCTTGCCGCCGTTACCCTGCGCGATGAAGTGTTTTGCCGCCGCCTGGGACATAAAGAATACGCTCTTAATGTTCAGGTTCATCACGTCGTCCCAGTCTTTCTCGCTGAAGTTGATCGCGTCTTCACGGCGGATCAAACCGGCGTTGTTTACCAGAATGTCGATTTTGCCAAACTCGGCGACCGCGCGCTCCAGCAGCGCCGGAATGCCGTCGATCTGACGCAGATCGGCAGTCAGGCTAAGAAAACGACGGCCCAGCGCGGTCACGCGCTCAATGGTTTCTGTTGGTTCAACAATGTTGATACCGACGATATCGCAGCCCGCTTCCGCCAGGCCCAGCGCCATACCCTGGCCCAGACCGGTGTCGCAACCGCTTACTACCGCAACCTTACCTTGAAGAGAAAATGCATCCAGAATCATGTTTATTCCTTAATCTATCAGCGCCTGTGTTGGACAGGCATGGTTTTATGCTGCCCGCTATTAGCGCAGATCTTTTACAGCGACGTGATCCATGTCATCAAAGACCTGGTTCTCACCCACCATCCCCCAGATGAAGGTATACGCACGCGTACCAACGCCTGAATGGATTGACCAGCTGGGAGAAATGACCGCCTGCTCGTTATGCATCACAATGTGACGCGTTTCCTGCGGCTGCCCCATCATATGGAATACGCAGGCGTCTTCTTCCATATTGAAATAGAAGTACACTTCCATGCGGCGCTCATGGGTATGGCACGGCATAGTGTTCCACAGGTTGCCCGGTGCAAGCTCGGTCAGCCCCATGCTTAACTGGCAGGTTTCCAGCACGTCCGGCACGAAATATTTGTTGATGGTGCGACGGTTGCTGGTCAGCGGATCGCCAAGCGTCACCGGAGCAACATCGGCTGGCGTCACTTTTTTTGTTGGAAAGGTGGTGTGTGCGGGTGCGCAGTTGTAGTAAAACTTGGCCGGTTTCGCGCTATCTATGCTGGCAAAAACCACCTCTTTGGCGCCTTTTCCAACATATAACGCATCGCGATGACCAATTTCATAACACTGACCGTCCACGGTGATGGTGCCCGGGCCGCCGATATTAATCACGCCCAGTTCGCGGCGCTCAAGGAAATAGGTCACACCAAGCTGTTTACCCACTTCGCCGCCAACAGAAACGGTTTTATTCACCGGTTTAATACCGCCGACGATAATGCGATCGATATGGCTGTAAACCATGGTGTATTCGTCATCAGCGAATACTTTTTCGACTAAAAACTCATTGCGCAGGCCCTGGGTATCCAGCGTTTTCGCATGCGCACTGTGGATGCTTTGTCTGACTTCCACAATAACCTCCGAAGTAAATTTTGACCGAAACGTCACTCAACGAAACGCAGAAACAGTGTTCCGTTTCTTCATTACGCGCATCTTATCCCGGCTAAAACATGTTTTCAATCTTGAATAAAACAACGTTTCAATTTTTCTGCCACTTATTATTAAATCTGTAAGTGCGATCACGATTGTTTGGCGTTGACAGCGCCTCATCACCGGTTAGGCTATGAGAATAGTTTTAAATAAAGCATAGCAAACAATAAGTTAAGACCGTCTTTGAGTTTTGACGGCTAATCAGCAATTTTTGTGTTTAAAATCAAAGCTCGCTGCCGCAAACGGTTTTTCACTTCGCATTAATCCGCCCCGCAGACGTTGTTTTCTTATAAAGTGCGTCAGCAATCACACATATTGAAACGACGTTTTGATAAATTGACACTCTATTTTTAAACTTGTAATCATCTGTGGTCATCATTGGGGGCGCAACTTTCCCACCGGACCATCTAAAGGAGTGAAATATGGCGAAAGGCATGCGGGTAAAACTCAATTACGCAATCAGCCGCGATCCGGATACCGGCGCGGAAGTCACCCGCTTAACACCACCGGAAGTGACCTGTCATCGAAACTACTTCTATCAGAAGTGTTTTTTCAACGATGGCAGCCACCTGTTATTTGCCGGTGAATTTGATGGCCACTGGAATTATTACCTGCTGGATATCGCGAAAGCCGAAGCCGTGCAGTTAACAGAAGGCGCGGGTGATAACACCTTTGGCGGTTTCCTCTCGCCGGATGACAGCGCTTTATATTATGTGAAGAACGATCGCACCCTGCGTGAAGTGAATTTGCAAACGCTCGCCGAGCGGGAAATTTATCGCGTACCAGACGAGTGGGTCGGCTATGGCACCTGGGTGGCAAACAGCGATTGCAGCAAACTGGTTGGCATTGAGATCGCCGCCAGCGACTGGACGCCGCTCAATGACTGGAAACTGTTCCACGACTTCTTCCATAAAGGCCCGCACTGCCGTTTGTTGCGCGTGGATCTGCAAAGCGGCGAGAGCAGCGTGATCCATGAAGAGAAGAACTGGCTGGGTCACCCGATTTACCGCCCGTTCGACGATAACACCGTGGCGTTTTGCCACGAAGGCCCGCACGACCTGGTGGATGCGCGGATGTGGCTGGTCAATGAAGACGGCAGCCATGTGCGCAAAGTAAAAGATCACGCCGAAGGTGAAAGCTGCACTCACGAATTCTGGGTGCCGAACGGCTCCGCGCTGGTGTACGTCTCTTACCTGAAAGGCAAACAGGGACGCATGATTTACAGCTTCAACCCGGATACCGGCGTGAACGACGCGGTGATGCCAATGCCAGCGTGTTCTCACTTGATGAGCAACTTTGACGGCACCTTACTGGTCGGCGATGGTTCCGGCACGCCGGTAGATGTGAAAGATACCAGCGGTTACACCATTGATAACGATCCGTATTTGTATGTTTTCGACGTGGCGAAAAAAGCCTATTTCCGCGTAGCGCGCCACGATACCTCCTGGGCAACGGTTGCCAACAGCCGCCAGGTAACGCATCCGCATCCGTCGTTCACACCGGACGACAGTGCGATTCTGTTTAGTTCCGATAAAGACGGCAAACCGGCGCTTTATATCGCGAAACTTCCTGAGCAACGCGTAATGTTGCAAGCATAAACTTTGAGTTAGTGTTTCTGTAACTGGCCTTGCCCTCCTCCTGGGGGGCTTTTTTTTGTGCCGTCCATGTCCGTCCTACTTTGAGCCACAGATGTGTTGGCCGCCTTACTCGCCCCAGTAACTTACTTCAGTCAGCTCATGGACTCGCTGCGTTGCCGCCTTCCTGTGTCGCAAACTATTTAGGGCAGACCTGAGCAAATGCAAAAAGCACTTTTTAAAAGTCCAAAGAAGTAAGTAATGAACCTGCAGCTAAAAGTAAGTGACCGGGGCGAGTATGACGGGCATAAATATAAAAAACCCCGGCCAACGGCTCCGGGGTTTTCGTGAGGGTAACACAGGTATTTCAGACAATCAGAAAGAGTAAGCCACACCGAGGCGGAAACGGGTCTGGCGTTCGTCGGTGCTTTTCACACCTACGTTGCCCACTTCCACATACGGAGACCAGTTTTTATCCAGTTTGTACGCCACTTTGGCGTTATATTCGTTGGAATAGGTTTTGTTGTTTTCACGAATAACATCTTCGGTGCTCTTCGCGTAAACATAGTTCAGCTCAATGCGGTAGTCGCCCATCGCCCAGCCTACCCAAGTATCAAATTTGTTGACCTTGTTATCAACGGTGCTTGAATCCGGGTTACGTGTGTATTCATAACGATAACGGCCTGCAATATAAACGCCGTTATCAAAGCTGTATTGCACGTGAAGATACGGTTTATAGATGGAGTTGGTATCTTTACTTTCGATATTAAAGCCCGGTGTTAACGCAAAATTCTTGGTCGCAGCCCAGCGCCAGTTAATGGACTCTTCGTGGCCGTTACCCACGATTTCCGTTAACGGTTTGTCGGCGTCATCGCCGCCAGACTTCCATTTCGCTTCAACACCGAAACCTACGCCATTGTCGAAGCGATGAGAAACCGCTACGCGATCGGCGTTGGAACCGCTGTCAATGTATTCGTGACGTAAATCCACGGTGACGGCTTGTGAAGCAAAGGAAGCGCCAAGGAGTGAAGCAAGAGCCAGAGTTTTCTTAAACATGAGATTACCTCAATAATTAAAATTATGTTCCATTTTTATGGAATTCTATTTTATTTTTTTGATAACTTTATTTTAGTGATCACGATCGTAAATATTTGTATGGAACGGAACTATGTATAACGGCGTGATGAATATCAATATATTTTCCCTTTACCGGCGAATTAATATGATAAAGATCACACCAATTTTCTATTAACGATTAGCTTACAAAGTTAAATACAAATAAAAAACACAAACTAAAACAGTGATCTACAAAATAAATCAGCAAATAATAAGCATGCTTATCGCTTACATTTCAAATTGTAACGGAGGAAATAATAGTAAATTAGGTTGTTGCAGAAGTGTTTTTAATAACGCGGGATAATTATTATAGCGAGGCATTGAAGTTTTAATTTAATTGAAACGGCGGCTGAGATGTTAGTCACAAACAATAAAGCCTTCCGGGTGGAAGGCTTTATTTAACTTAAAGTGAGATTAATCGCGTTCGATTGCTAACGCCACACCCTGGCCGCCACCGATGCATAAGGTTGCCAGCCCTTTACGAGCCTGACGTTTTTGCATTTCATGCACCAGCGAAACCAGAATACGGCAGCCGGAAGCGCCAATCGGATGGCCCAGCGCTATCGCCCCGCCGTTGACATTCACGCGCTTCTCATCCCATTCGAGGATTTTACCGACCGACAACGCCTGCGCTGCATAAGCTTCGTTCGCTTCAATCAGATCGACATCATCAAGTTGCCAGCCCGCACGCTCAAGGCAGCGCCGCATGGCATAAACCGGCGCAATACCCATTAACGCCGGGTCGACACCGACGCTGGCAAACGCGCGGATGCGCGCCAGCACCGGTAAATTCAGCTCCTGCGCTTTTGCTTCGCTCATTACCAACACCGCCGCCGCACCGTCATTGATCGGCGAGGCGTTACCGGCGGTGACCGAGCCGCTTTGTTCAAAAGCGGGCGCGAGTTTCGCCAGCGCTTCTGCGCTCGGGTCGGTGCGCGGTTGTTCGTCGGTATCAATAACCTGCGTCTGACCTGCTGCATCCACCGCGCTTACCGGCACAATTTCATCGCGAAAACGCCCGGAATCGATAGCGACACGCGCTTTGTGCTGCGAGCTTAACGCCCATTCATCCTGACGCTCGCGGCTGATGCCATATTCACGCGCCAGGTTTTCCGCCGTTACGCCCATATGGTAATCATTGAAGGCATCCCACAGCCCGTCATGCACCAGGCTATCGATGAGCTGGCTGTTGCCGAGCTGCGCACCGGTGCGGCTGTCGGTCAGCACATGCGGCGCACGGCTCATATTCTCCTGACCACCGGCAATCACCACATCGGCTTCCCCACACTGAATCGCCTGCGAAGCCAGGTGCAGGGCTTTCAGCCCGGAGCCGCAGACATCATTAATGGTGATTGCTGAAACCGTATTCGGCAGGCCGCCTTTGATCGCCGACTGCCGCGCAGGGTTTTGCCCGACGCCTGCTGTCAGCACCTGGCCTAAAATCACTTCGTCGATATCTTGTGGCTGCACGCCGCTACGCTCAATCAATGCGCGCACCACCTGGCTGCCCAACTCGACGGCAGAGAGGCGTGACAACGCGCCCTGAAAACAGCCGATAGGCGTGCGAACCGCGCCGACTATCACGACATCTTTCATCTCTACCCCCGCAGTTGTTCAACCCGGCAATAGTAGTGCATTGTTAACAAGTATTAACTCGATTGTTTAAAATTGGTGAGATTAGTCACAGCGAAAGTCACAGGCGGGAAATCAGCAGCAAGTTGCGCGGCCAGCAAGGCCGCGCAGAAGGGGAAAATCAGTTGTTAACCGGGATCACCGCACCTTTATATTTGGTGCGGATCCAGTCCTGAATCTCTTTGGAGTGCAGCACGTTCACCAGCGCCACGATATCTTTTTTCTTCTCGTCGCCACGGTGCACGGTGATGATGTTGGCATACGGGTTGTTTTCACCGCTTTCTACCGCGATCGGATCGTGAACCGGATCCAGACCGGCATCAATCGCATAGTTGGCGTTGATCACCACCGCATCGCCTTCATCGTTGTTGTACATTTGCGGCAGCAGTGCTGCTTCGACGTTCGGCAGGAACTGCAGTTTTTTCGGGTTATCAACGATGTCATCGATACGCGCCGTCACTTTGTCGATGCCCGGTTTCAGCTTGATGACGCCCTCTTTTTCGAAAATAGAGAGAATGCGCCCCTCTTCAGACACCGCGTCACGCATGATGATTTTGCCGCCCTGCGGCAGATCTTTCAGCGATTTATATTTTTTGGAGTAAATACCAATCGGCTCAATATGAATGGCGCCTGCGCTGACGAAATCATAGGTTTTGTCGCCCGCGTGGTCTTTGATAACGCTATTCAGATACGGAATGTGCTGGAAGTAGTTCGCATCCAGTTCACGGCTGGCCAGCGCCGTGTTCGGCAGGATGTAGTCCTGGAACGGTTTAATTTCCAGATCAATTCCCTGTTTCGCCAGAATCGGTTTCGCCTGCTCCAGGATTTCGGCGTGTGGCACGTTTGACGCGCCCACGGTCAGCGTATCCGCCCAGGAGGAGAAGCTCAACACGCTGAGGGTGGCTGCGGCAATCAGTGTCAGTGTTTTTTTCATGATGTTGGTTTCCAATAATTATCGTTTATCTAACAGAGAAGTAATCACGTCGCCGCAGAACTGGATAATGAAGACGATGATAAGAATGGTCACCGTCGCCACCAGCGTGACGTCGTTATGGTTCCGCTGGAATCCTTCCAGATAAGCAAGATTGCCCAACCCGCCAGCGCCGATAACGCCGGCCATGGCGCTGTAGCTCACCAGCGCAATCAGCGTCACGGTAATGCCGGACACCAGCGCTGGTGATGATTCGGGCAGTAACACCCGAAATACCAGTGTGCTCAACCGCGCGCCCATCGAGCGCGTCGCCTCAATCACCCCTTTATCCACTTCGCGCAGCGCAATCTCGACCAGACGCGCATAAAACGGCGCGGCACCGACGATAAGCGCAGGCAGCGCGGCGTTCGCGCCAAGAATGGTGCCAACGAGGGTTTTGGTAAACGGGATCAGCAGCACAATCAAAATGATGAACGGAATAGAACGGAAGACGTTCACCACAATCGAAATCACGCTGTACAACGTACGGTTCTGGAACAGGCCGCCGCGCGCGGTGAGAAACAGCGCCAGACCGAGCACAATCCCCAGCACAAAGGTCGCCGCGCCCGACAGCACTGTCATATACAGTGTCTCTTGCGTCGCCGCCCAGAGTTGCGCCCATTTCAAGTGCGGAAAGAGGGAGTCAGCCATGTGTCACGACCTCGCTTTCAATATCCGTCTTGCTCAGATCCGCCAGGATATTGTTCAGTTGTTCCGGGGTCGCCTTCACGTTCACCCATAATTGTCCAAATACGCCGTGTGCGGTTTGCGACATCTTGCCGTGCAAAATGTTAAACGGCAGACCATAGCGCAACGTCAGTTCGCCGACGATCGGCTGGTGCGTGCTGTGGCCGGTAAAGGTCAATTTAATAACCGTACCGTCCAGCTCGCTGTTCAGCTCCGGGTTGAACGCCTCTTCTTCTTTATACTGGCTTACCTGGCGCACAAACTGTTTGGTGATCGGTTGCTGCGGATGGGTAAAGACGCTCAGCACATCGCCCTCTTCCACCACTTTGCCGTTCTCCATCACCGCCACGCGGTCGCAAATCTTGCGCACCACATGCATTTCATGGGTGATCAGCACAATGGTCAGTTTGAAACGGCGGTTAATATCGAGCAGCAAATCGAGGATCTGATCGGTGGTTTGCGGATCCAGCGCCGAGGTGGCTTCATCGCACAGCAGCACATCCGGGTTATTCGCCAGCGCGCGGGCAATGCCAACACGCTGTTTCTGCCCGCCGCTCAGCTGCGACGGGTAAGCCTTTTCGCGCCCTTTCAGCCCCACCAGCTCAATCAGTTCCGCCACGCGGGCATTAATCTGCGCTTTTGGCGCACCGGCAATTTGCATCGAAAACGCAATGTTTTCGCTCACCGTGCGCGACCACAATAAATTGAAGTGCTGAAAGACCATGCTGATCTTCAGCCGCGCCTGGCGCAACGTTTCCCCGCGCGCGGCGGCAATGTCCTGCCCATTAATCACAACGCTGCCGGAGGTGGGTTTTTCCAGACCGTTCAGCAAGCGAATCAGCGTACTTTTCCCGGCGCCGCTGTAGCCGATAATGCCGTAAATCTGCCCCTGCTCAACCGTCAGATTGACGCTGTCGACGGCGGTAATCGATGCCTTTCCCTGGTCGAAAATCTTGGAGATATTCCTGAGGACGATCATGCGTTGGTGTTTCCGTATGGCAGTTTAGCGGTATGGATGTCCAGACGATAATAATCAGCCGCAGTTATAATTCAAATAACCAAATGGACATTACTTATAACTAAACACGCTAACAGCGGTGGAACAGGGGTTTTGACGATAAGACTTTATTTCGCATTACATTGCCGGAAATTGCATAACTGCGACGAACCTGAAGGGGAAAAGTGCCTGAAATCAGCGCAAAAAGCCGCTTTTCTGGCGATCAATCCATCCAGACGACTGCATGGCTCGCCATCCTGACGGCTAAACAGCGCTTTATATTTCCATTCGTTCTAAACGCCGAATAAAGGTTCTTTAAACAGGCAAAATGACAGACCTATCATCCGCACATCACGAATGTTTACGGGTGAATCTACAATGTCAGTCTTCCATTCAGTAACCGAATTGATCGGTCAAACACCGCTGTTGCAGTTACATAAACTGGCGAGCGGGCCATGCGAATTATTTCTCAAACTGGAAAACCAGAACCCTGGCGGTTCGATTAAAGACCGGGTCGCGCTGTCGATGATTAACGAAGCCGAACGTCTCGGTTTGCTCGCACCCGGCGGGACGATTATTGAAGCCACCGCCGGTAACACCGGGCTGGGATTGGCGCTGATCGCTGCGCAAAAGGGCTATTCACTGGTGCTGGTGGTGCCGGACAAAATGAGTCGCGAGAAGATTTTCCACCTGCGCGCACTGGGTGCAAAAGTGGTACTCACCCGTTCAGACGTGAACAAAGGCCACCCGGCTTACTATCAGGATTACGCGCGCCGCCTGGCGCAAGAGACGCCGGGCGCGTTTTACATCGACCAGTTCAATAACGACGCTAACCCGTTGGCGCATGCATCGACGACCGCGCCCGAACTCTTTGAACAACTGGACGGCAAAATCGACGCCATCGTCGTAGGCGTGGGCTCCGGCGGCACGCTTGGCGGGCTGCAAGCCTGGTTTGCTGAACACTCGCCGCACACCGAATTTGTGCTGGCCGATCCGGCCGGTTCGATCCTCGCCGATCAGGTTGAGCATGGCCGTTACAGCACGCCCGGCTCCTGGCTGGTTGAAGGCATCGGTGAAGATTTTATTCCACCGCTGGCGCATATCGACGGCGTGCGCAAAGCCTTCCGCATTACCGATCGCGAAGCCTTCGCCACCGCCAGAGAATTGCTGCAACAGGAAGGAATTTTAGCGGGATCGTCCACCGGAACGCTGCTCAGCGCGGCCCTGCGTTACTGCCAGGCGCAAACCACGCCAAAACGCGTGGTGACGTTCGCCTGCGATAGCGGCAACAAATATCTGTCGAAGATGTTTAACGATGACTGGATGCGCCAGCAAGGTTTGCTCACGCGCCCTTCTAACGGTGACCTTACGGATTTTATCGCCCTGCGCCACGACGAAGGGGCCACCGTCACCGCCGCACCAGAGGATAGCCTCGCCGCCGTGCTGGCGCGCATGCGTCTGTACGATATTTCGCAACTGCCGGTGCTGGAAAACGGCCAGGTAGTGGGCATTGTCGACGAATGGGATCTGATAAGCCACGTGCGCGGCGACAGTACACGTTTCGCGTTGCCGGTAAAAGCGGCGATGACCCGCAACGTGGAAATCCTCGATAAACACGCCCCGGAAAGCGCGCTGTACGCCATTTTCGATCGCGGCCTGGTGGCGGTGATCGCCGACAACGGCCGCTTTATTGGCCTGATAACCCGCAGCGATGTACTGACCACCTGGCGCAACCGTCTTGAACAATAAGGAAAATAAAATGAAAACACTGGCAACGCAGAGCGTCCACAGCGGCGCATTCAACGACCAACACGGCGCGGTGATGCCGCCGATTTACGCCACCTCCACCTTCGCGCAGCCTGCGCCGGGGCAACACACCGGCTACGAATATTCGCGCAGCGGCAACCCGACGCGCCACGCGCTGGAAACGGCGATTGCCGAACTGGAAGGCGGTACGCGCGGTTACGCGTTTGCTTCCGGGCTCGCCAGCATCTCCACGGTGCTGGAACTGCTGGATAAAGACAGCCATCTGGTGGCGATTGATGACGTTTACGGCGGCACCTACCGCCTGATTGAAAATGTGCGTCGCCGCAGCGCTGGATTACAAGTGAGCTGGGTGAAACCGGACGATCTCGCTGGCCTCGAAGCCGCTATTCGCCCCGACACACGAATGATCTGGGTAGAAACGCCAACCAACCCGCTGCTGAAGCTGGCGGATCTGGCGGCGATTGCCGCTATCGCCAAACGTCACAATATTCTCAGCGTGGCGGATAACACTTTCGCGTCGCCGGTTATCCACCGCCCGCTGGAGTTAGGGTTTGATATTGTGGTGCATTCGGCCACGAAATACCTGAACGGGCACTCCGATGTGGTTGCCGGTTTGGCCGTGGTCGGTGATAACCCGGCGCTGGCCGAAAAACTCGGTTATCTGCAAAACGCCGTCGGCGGGGTTCTCGATCCGTTCAGCAGTTTCCTCACGTTGCGTGGCATTCGCACCCTTTCCCTGCGCGTGGAGCGCCACAGCAGCAACGCGCTGGCCCTCGCCCGCTGGCTGGAACAGCAACCGCAGGTCGAGAAAGTGTGGTTCC
Organism: Kosakonia sp. YIM B13588; assembly: GCF_042788165.1. Taxonomy (NCBI): domain Bacteria; kingdom Pseudomonadati; phylum Pseudomonadota; class Gammaproteobacteria; order Enterobacterales; family Enterobacteriaceae; genus Kosakonia; species Kosakonia sp. YIM B13588. The sequence continues at coordinate 58,246 of NZ_JBHZPO010000016.1, forward strand.
CGTGGCTGGAATCGCACCCGCATTATCAGCTGGCGCGCAGGCAGATGGCGCTGCCGGGCGGCATGATTTCAGTGGTCATCAAAGGCGATGACGCGCGGGCGACAGAGATTATCAATAAGCTGAAACTGTTTACGCTGGCGGAAAGCCTCGGCGGTGTGGAGAGTCTGGTGAGTCAGCCGTTTAGCATGACTCACGCGTCAATTCCGCTTGAACAGCGCCTGGCGAATGGCATCACACCGCAGTTGATCCGCCTGTCGGTGGGTATTGAAGATGAACAGGATCTGATTGCTGACTGGAAAAACGCGCTGGCGTAATCACCTGAACCGGGAGCCATCAGGCTCCCTGCGACGTTAACGGGCTGTCCCACGCTGATACCACCTGGTTGCGGCCCTGTTTTTTCGCGGCATACAGCGCCGTATCGGCCCGGTGAATAAGACCACTGGCAATCATATGCAGCGGTTTACCTTCAAAGTGCACTTGCCCGGCCTGCCATGTCGCCACGCCGATGCTGATGGTCAAAAAACCGGTCGGGCTGGCCGCATGCGGCACGCTAAGCGCGTTGATATTACTACGCACATCTTCGGCGACATTCATCGCCTGCATCAGGTTCGTCCCCGGCAGAATAATCAGAAACTCTTCGCCACCGTAACGGCTGACGTTATCGCCGCTGCGCAGGGGGGACGCGGTGAGCGTGCGGGCAACCAGGCGCAGGCAATCGTCCCCGGCCTGATGTCCCTGGGAATCGTTGTAGTTTTTAAAATAATCGATATCCGCCAGACACACCGACAGCGGAAAATTATCCTGCAAGGCGCGGGAGATCTCGCTCAGCAGGCACTCATCCATATAGCGCCGGTTAAACAACCCGGTCAGGTGATCGTGTTGCGCGTACTGTTGTAATATTTTATTCGCGCTGGCGAGCTTGTGCTCCGCCTGGCGACGTTCAGTGATATCGACCCACGTGACCGACAACCCCACCACCATCTCCATGGCGTCATGTACCGGTACCGCCTGAATATCGTAACAGCGATCGCGCCAGCCCAACTCACGAGACGGCAGCGCCTCGCCCTTATCTGCCAGCGCGAAATCCGTCAGGAAAAAGGGCCAGTAATCAGGCATTAAGCGCTGAAAGTGATCCTCTGTTTCCAGCGCCTCACCCAGCAATTTCGCCATCGCCTTGTTGGACATCACCAGACGCCCGTGGCGGTCAATCATGCACAGCGCTACCGGCGTGGTTTCGTAAATGGTCTCCAGTTGCAGCACCCGTTCGCCCAGGTTGGAGATGTTGCGATCGATACCGCGATAACCGCGCAACTCGCCCTGCTCATCAAACAGCGGGATGCCGCTGGTTTCCAGCACCACAATGCTGCCATCAGCGCGTTGATTACGGTTGACCAGGCCAGAAAACGCACGCTTCTCCGCCACAATGGCACCAAACGCGCCCGCCACACGTTCCGCTTCGCCCGGCGGCATAAAATCAAAAGGGGTTTTGCCAATCACCTTGTCGGGCGGTACGCCGAGTAATTCCGTTACCACGTCGGAAGACCACGTATAGCGTCCCTGCGCGTCGACTTCCCACACCCAGTCAGAATTGTTGTGCAGCAATTCGAAGAGATGTTTTGCATCTTCTTCCCGGTGATCCAGCCGTTTTTTTTCATTATTCATGGTTTCTGTTCCGCATGGCCCGCTATGCGCGCAACAACTTGCCTGGTCAGCGTGGTGAAGGCAAGAAATATTCACCACAAAAATACATCTATCTGTTTTGCTAAACTGCGCGCTAAGCCAATGAAAGTGAATAAGATTAACACGCATTTTGGGAGGTTTTTCACCCACATCCCTGTTTCAGAGAACCGGTTTTGCGCCTGCTTACCCTGTCTTTTATCACCAGAAGTAATGATAGCCACACTGTACACGATTTCGTCAGGCTTTTTCATGTGGCTGATTGTTTTATCTCGCGGCAATGTGGCCAAAACTCGCGATTTATTTATCATCACCTTAATGACAATAAAAAATTATAGAGCGCGTCTATTTAAAGGAATTAATTTACCTTAAGGTAAATTACTCATGGATTTTTTAAATTTTCCGGTTAATATATTTTCTCTTCGCCGATTATTGTCATTGATATGTCTCACTCAAGGCAATAACTATATATAAAAACGAATTAATTAATATTATCTATAAAATAAAAATAACGTTACCGCATTAATTTCGGCGGTACAGTCACAACACGTTTCTCATCACGTACGCCGCGCCGCAAGGCCTGGTACGGGTTTGTTATCAGCGCAGGGTAATAAAAACAATGAACAGCGATAGCAGCACAAATAAAACCACCAGCACCAACCCGGCGCGTCAGGCGCACCGTCAGATGTCGTGGGGGATGTTATTCTTTTGCTTGTTTCTGCTGGTATTGAAGTTTTTTAGCTGAATTGGCGGGATGAATAATTAAAAATAAAATAATCCCCCGATAACGGGGGATATATTCCGGCTCGCCACTCCTTGCAGGCCTGGGCCACTGCTGCTACCTTGCAAACTCACTTCTTTTATTATTGCGCTGCATGTCGGCTTTGTAACCACCCGGCCAACGCCGAGGCATTTAACGCCCGCGAATAGAGATATCCCTGGGCGATATCGCACTGCAAATCCCGCAACTGATTACGCTGCTGTTCGGTTTCCACTCCTTCGGCTACCACCGTCTGGTGCAGGCTTTGACCGATTTTCACCACCGTGGTGGCAATGGCTTTCATTTTGCTGCCTTCGCTGAGATCGCGCATAAAACTTTGATCGATTTTCAGCTCAGTCATTGGCAGGTGCGCCAGGCGCGACAGGCAGGAGAAGCCGGTGCCGAAATCATCCATCGACAGGCCAACGCCCAGCTCGCGTACGGCGCAAATCACTTCCATCGTTTCCGGGCGCTTATCCATCATCACCCCTTCGGTGATCTCAATGGTCAGGCTGCTGGCCGGGATCCGGTACTGCCGCAACAGATAATTGATATAGTGCGGCAGGCTGCTGTTATAGAAGTTAATCGGTGAAAGATTTACCGACACCACCGGCACGTGAATGCCGTTGCTGCGCCACTCCGCCATCTGGCGGCAAGCTTCATGGAGCGTCCAGCGGCCAATGGCCTCAATCTCGCCGGTCTCCTCGGCCAGAGCGATAAATTTTCCGGGGGGAATATCGCCAAGAACCGGATCCGTCCAGCGCGCCAGCGCTTCAACCCCATAAAGCTCGCCATTCTTCAGCCATATTTGCGGTTGATAGTGCAAATGCAGCAGGTTACTGGCAATGGCGAGCTTTAACGCCGCCGCCAGTTTTAACCGTTCCTGATCGACCTGGTTCATCTCCGGGCTGAAAAATAGATAACCGCCGGAGGCCGCCGCTTTCGCCAGGTGCGAGGCGTGGTTGGCATGTTTAAGCAGGCCATCGCGTGAGACACCGTGATCCGGGTAGACACTGATGCCGGTACTGACCGTCACATTCAGCGCCAGATCGGCGACATTGAACGGCATACGGAACAGCGCCTGGATTTTCTGCGCAATACTGGTGGCTCGCGTGTAATCACAGTCCGGAATCACCAGCACAAAGGCGTCGCTATCGGCGTGGCTGACAAAGCCTTGACGCGAAAACTCGCTCAGCAGACGTTGCGCAATCGCCACCAGCACGTTGTCCCCGGCGGCGTAACCAAGCGCATCGTTCACATCTTTGAAATGGTCGAGATCGAGAAAGAAAAACGCGGCACGCTGGTGAATATCACCTGCGATCATCTGATCAATATAGTGATGCAACGCGCTGCGATTGGGCAGCCCGGTTAAACGATCAAACGTGGAAAGCTTAGTCACGCGCTCCTGATCGATATGCACCACAACGCGGCAAGGCGCGCGGCCGCCTCTTGCGCCTTCATAACTGATGGTCGCCGCCAGCGAGGTTTCTTCCCCGGTAGAGGAGATCACCGTCAGCGCGCGTTCACTTTCCATTTCGCCGGGCAACATATCCAGCGCGCCAAATAACGGAATGGTCGAGGCCTTACAGCCCAGCACTGAAATACGTGGGTAGCCCCATAATTTCTCTGCCGCGCGATTAAAGAAAAACACGGTTTCCGTACTGTCCAGCAGTACGACAGCATCGTGAACATTTTCGAGTGCGGCAAGCATATTCTCAGAGCCGAAAATATCATTTTCAGAATGCATAATCTTTTTTCTTAAAGAAGAGTTCGGCAACATCCTAATTGAAAGTAATAACAGGTTCAATATCATCCAACCGGAATATTATGCAGCCACATCATTTATAGAAAACCTAAATAAATAAACATTTATTTATCGTTAAAGAAACCTCAGCAGATGCCGATTAATTAAAAACGATCAAAAAACGAAGAATTGTGGAGTAATTATGGAGATTTTAATTATACGTGCTCATTAATAAAAATAATGACGTAACGCACAGTGATAATATTTACCTCTTTTCCCTCGCCATCCCGCGTGTTTAGCGGCCCTAACGCAACACACAGCAATAAATAAACGCTGCATTCATAGATGCATTTAATAAATGGCTGGCTATTTATCGATAACGTCACTTGACCTTAACTGACCGCCACCGACAGTATATAAGGAAATTCTCATTTAAAGCGGAATGCGGAAATTAATATTAAGACACACCGTCCGCTTTAACGCGAAACCCTGTTCGCGAATAAAAGAGAAAACAACAACCACGTGCTTATATTAGCGCATATTCAACACATCGGAGTCAGGCAAATACTATGTATGATGATTTAGGTTCTTTGGCTGAAAAACTGAAGATGTCCGGTGTTTCTTTCCAGGAAATGAGTGATGAAGATGGTGCAACAATGCAAGCAGTAACCACAACAGCAGCCACATCCGGGGTCAATGACGACATACAGGGCGCCGCGCTTGCGGCAACACCGGCGAGCCACAAAGAAGCCAACCAGGCCAGCGCACCGGCAGGCGTTCCGGCTAACACCCTTTCCTGGCCTAAAAATAAACCGGTACCGGTGCCCGCCCCTGACGCGTTTAGCACACCGGCTAACGGTATCCTGGAGAGCGTGGCCGCCCTTCACCGCCCGGCGGATGTAGACGTTCGCGAGCGCAATCCAGTCCGGCTGGATATGTTATTTTCCGTCATTGGCAAATAATACCGCTCTGCCATGTGAGATCTTCACCTGGTAATAATAACGCACGATTTTTCATGGCCTGCGGCCCGGTAAACAGTAGCGATTTTTAACTGGCCGGATAAATCTGTCTCGTCATGAATTTTAACTGGTAACCGGCAGACAATGTCGTACCGGTATGCCTTTATTCTTTTCTGTGCAAGATGATAACAACATGAAAAAAATCATCGGAATTATTTTCACGCTGATGCTGCTGTTATTATCGCTGCTGGTAGTGATTACTCCCATGAGCAGCGATAAACAATACCTCTTTGGCCTTAGCGTGATGGCAGCGGTATTTATCCTGGGAAGAGTGAAAAGCAAAAAAGCCGTACTGGCAATGCTTTCCCTCTCCGTATTGATGTCGACACGTTATATTTGGTGGCGCGCCACGACAACGCTGCATTTTGATTCGACGGTAGAGATGCTGCTCGGCAGTTTACTGTTTGCTGCGGAAATTTACTCGTGGACGATTTTACTGCTGGGTTATATTCAAATGGCGTGGCCATTAGAACGCCCGATTGCGCCTTTACCGGCAGATAAATCAACCTGGCCGACCGTCGATATTTATGTCCCCTCATATAATGAAAGTCTTGAGGTTGTTCGCGATACGGTTCTGGCGGCGCAGTGTATCGAATATCCGCAAGATAAAGTGAAGGTTTATATTCTTGACGACGGAAAGCGCGATGAATTCCGCGATTTCGCCGCGGAAGCGGGCGTTGGGTATATTACCCGCCCGGATAACAGCCACGCCAAAGCCGGTAATCTCAACCACGCGATGACCATCACCCACGGCGAGCTTATCTGCGTGTTCGATTGCGACCACGTGGCAACGCGCGTGTTCCTGCAAGCCACGATTGGCGAGTTTTTCCGTGACGATAAACTGGCGCTGATCCAGACGCCGCACCACTTCTATTCGCTCGATCCATTTGAGCGCAACCTGACCGCGGCAAAGCGCGTTCCGCACGAAGGGGCGCTGTTCTACGGCCCGGTGCAGCAAGGCAATGACAACTGGAACGCCACGTTCTTCTGCGGCTCCTGCGCGGTGATTCGCCGTAGCGCGCTCAACGAAGTTGGCGGCTTTGCCGTGGAAACCGTGACCGAAGATGCGCATACCGCGCTGAAATTACAGCGTCGCGGCTGGAACACCGCGTTTCTGGATATTCCGCTGGCGGCGGGGCTGGCAACCGAGCGTCTGGCGCTGCATGTTAACCAGCGTATTCGCTGGGCGCGCGGCATGACGCAGATTTTCCGTATCGACAACCCGCTGTTAGGTCGTGGCCTGAAGCTAACGCAGCGCATCTGCTATCTCAACGCCATGCTGCACTTTCAGTATGGCCTGCCGCGCGTGGTGTTCCTGACCTCGCCGCTGGTGTTTATGTTGTTCAATCTGAACATTATTTCGTCGTCGGCAACGTTGATTTTCGCTTATGTATTGCCGCACCTGGTGTTGTCGACAATGGTCAACTCACGCATTACCGGGCGCTACCGCTACGCGTTCTGGGGCGAAATTTACGAAACGGTGATGGCGTTCCACCTGATTCTGCCTACCTTGCTCAGCCTGATTTCACCGCGTCTGGGCAAGTTCAACGTCACCGATAAAGGCGACCTGACCGATCGCGATTACTTCGACGCACACACGGTGCGCCCCTTGATCATCACCACTCTGCTGATGGTGGGCAGCATGATCTGGGTTGGCGTGCGCTACTTTATGCATGATTACGCCGGTATCGATCCGCGCGTGATCCTGTTCAACATCGCCTGGGGCACGTTCAGTACCATTATTTTGCTGGCCTCCATTGCGGTGGCGAAAGAGACCAAACAGATCCGCAAAACCATCCGTATTTACGCCCGCTTGCCGGTCACCGTGCTGTTCTCTGACGGTTCAAAAATGCAGACCCGCACCTTTGATATCTCGATGGGTGGCGCACGCGTAGCACTGGTAAAAGGCGAAGATATGAGCCACAAAACCCCGGTGCAAATTGAGCTGGGGCTGGGCGGCGAAATCGCCCATGTACCGATTCGCGCCGCCGGGACTGGCGTGGGCGATCTCCGTCTTGAGTTCGACACCGTGGCACTGAGCGAGCGCCGTAAGCTGGTGCGCGTGGTGCTCTCCCGCGCCGATGCCTGGTATCGCCCGCCGCATGCGCCAGACCGCCCGCTGGTGTCGTTTATGGGAATTTTGCAGTGCGTGTATGAGCTGTTCTTTGGCCGCAAAAAATCCGTGAGTGGCTTTAACAGCCAGATGTCCACCGTGGCGAAAAAACAGGAAGAGGTTAACAATGCGCTTTAACCTCTTCACCCTGGCCGCCTTACTGGTGGGCGGCTTTAGCCCGCTCTGCGCCTTTACGGCCCAGAACGACGCGCTGCCGGAATTACCCCTGCCGGTCACGCTGCAAGATGCAAAACCGCAGCCGCAACCGACACCCGTTGCGGGCAGCAGCAATCAGGATATTGCCAGCACACTCAGCTTTGGCGACATGGGCGCAACCGGCGGTTTAACGCTCAGCGGTCAGCAGTTACAAAACGGCGTGTCGTTCAATTTGCCGGGCGATCTGGTGATAACCAACGCGCATATCAATTTAAATGTGCAGGTTAACCGCAGCGATGTGAGCGGTGAAAACCTGCAATTGATGCTAAACGGCCAGCCGCTGGGCGCAATTCCGCTCGATCAATTGCAGCAGGATAAAGGCGCGTGGAGCCTTGATGTGCCCGCATCAATGATTGCCTCGAGCAATAACCTCAGCTTCCAGCTAAAAACCGGCGACGACATTATCAATAACGTCTGGAGTTGCCAGCGTGCGCTGCCCGCCGATTACAAAGTGACGTTGCAGCCGGAATCATCGTTGAATTACCAGGGATTATGGCTGAACGTGCGCAAAACCCTCGGCACATTCCCGCGCCCGTTCTTTGATGTGAAGCAGACCAAAGACCAGACGATTAGCATTGCTTACCCGGCTTCTCCGGATGCGGATGTACTCACCGCGTCGGCGATTGTCGCCTCGCAGTTTGGCGCATTGAGTAACGGCAAATCCAGCCGCTTTGAGGTGCAGTACGACACTCTGCCCACAGGTAATGGCATCCTGATTGGCAAACCCGGTCAGACTATCGGTGGCGTTACCATTCCACAGAGCAACGGCGCGGCATTGCAGGTTATCGACAACCCGCAAAACCCGGCGTACAAGCTGCTGATCGTCAGCGGTCATAACGACATGCAGCTGCGCCAGGCCGCCTGGCGGCTGAACATACCGGCGCTGCCGGACAGCGACACGCTGGATGTTCCGGCGCTAAAAGTGGCGCAACGCGCGGCTTATGATGCTCCGCGCTGGATCAATACCGAACGTCCGGTGGCTATACGTTCCTTGCTCAACGATGAAGGCGCGCTGGTGGCGCACGGCGTCTGGCACGGCGAAAATCAGTTGCCGTTTCGCACCGCGCCGGATCTGTTCTTATGGGACGGTTCTGCCGTTCCCCTGCACCTGAACTACAGCTTTGCGCAGAAAAACTGGCTCGACGATCAAGCATCATTCCTCAATGTCAGCCTGAACGGCGAGTTTTTAAAACGCCTGCCGGTGAGCAAAGAGGGGTTACTGGCGCCAGTGCTGGCGACATTCGGTCTGTCGCACCGCCAGCAAAGCGCGGTGGTAAACATTGACCCACGGGCGATCCTCGGCAACAACCAGCTTGGCTTCTGGTTTGGTTTACAAGCGCAGAAAAATGCCCCGTGTAACGCGCTGGCGGATGAGAACATTCAGAGCCGCATTGATGGCGACTCGACGCTCGATTTCAGCCGCGCCTGGCACTTTGGCAAGCTGCCCAATCTGACCTGGTTTAGCAGCGCGATGTTCCCGTTCACTCGCCATGCCGACCTGGCGCATACCACGGTGCTGATGTCTGCGCGCCCGTCCGCTGAGGATATCTCGCTGCTGCTAAACCTGATGGCGCAAGCCGGGCGCGATACCGGCGTGGGCGTCAATTACCTGCACCTGTACACCGGCATGCCGGGGCAGGAAGAGGCGCAAGCGCAGATTGCTGACAGCGACATTCTGGCGATTGGCAGCCTGAGCAACCGAGAGCTGCTCACGCCCCTGCTGCAAAGCAGCGCTTTTACGCTCAACGAAAACACGCTCGAAGTGATGACCGCCAGCGTGGTCAACCGGGTGCTGTCACTGCTGAGCGGCGACCAGCCACGCACGGACATGGACGCCGCCGAATACCTGCTTGATACCAACCAGTGGCGTGGCCTGCTGAGCCTGCGCTCGCCGTGGAACGCGCAACGCGTCGTCGTGATTGCCACCGGCACGGACAACCAGCAACTGGCTTTACTGCCAGCAGACATGAGCAAACCGGCATTTCTCGCCAATGCCAGCGGGGATTTCACCGCCATCAGCAATGCGGGCGACGTGCGAAGCTGGCGCGTGGGCGAGCAGTTCACCAGCGGCAACCTGCCGGGCTATATGAAAATTTTGTGGTTTGCCAGCGAGCACATTTTCTGGCTGGTCATCCTTGCCTGCCTGATTGCCGCCGTTACCGGTCCGATGTTGTTTAACGCGTTACAGCGCCATGCCCACCAACGCTTGCAGGATAAGACGAAGAAATGAATACGCGTAAACCACTGACGCACGCCTTTTATCTGCTCTGCCTGCTGGGGGCTTGCCACCCGGCGGCAGCGGCGGAAAGCACCGATGCGAACGCCAATGACGCGGCGGTAAAAAAATTGCTGGCGCAGGCCAGTTACTGGCACAGCAAAGCCCACGACGAAATGGCTATCGAAGCGCTGCAAAAAGTGCTGGCGGCAGATGACAAAAATATCGACGCCATGTATCTGCTGGCGCTCTACTCGTTGCAGCAAGGCAATATTCAGCAGTCGGAAATCTGGCGGAAAAAAATCGCCGAACTCTCGCCGCAAGATCCGCGCCTCAACGCACTGAACAGCGCCAGCACGCTGCGTAATATCCCGCAGGACAAGCTCACTGCGGCCCGCCAGCTAGCAAGCCGTGGGCAGATTAAAGAGTCGATTGCCGCCTGGCGCGCGCTGTTTAACGGCAACCCGCCGGACGATGTGGCGCTGGAGTATTACCAGACGATGGCAGGCGACAGCGCCAGCTGGTCAGAAGCGGTTGCCGCGATGCGCCAGCGCGCCAGCGTGATGCCGGATGATGTGCCGACCAGGCAGGCGCTGGCGATGGCGCTTACCTACCAGGAGCCGACGCGCCGGGAAGGGATCGCACTGTTGAGCCGCCTTGCGCCGGACGATAAAAACGCCGACAAAGCGCTGCAACAAGCGCTGCTGTGGCTCGACGCCAAAGCGGGCGATCTCCCGGCCTACACCGCGTATGCGCAGCGCCACCCGGAAGATAGCGCGCCGATGGATCACTACCGTAAAAGCGTGGAGGGCGATGCCACCAAAGCCGGGTTCGACGCGTTAAACGGCGGCGATTTGGGCGGCGCGAAAGATAAATTCGCCGAAGCGCTGCAAACCCGCGCCAATAACGGCAACGCACTGGCCGGAATGGGTTACGTCGCGCTGCGACAGAATAATTTCAGCGATGCGGAAAAATTCCTGCGTCGCGCCTCCCAGGAGGACACCACCAACCCGAACAGCGTGCAGTGGGCGAAAGACGCTGATAACGCACGCTTTTACGGCGCGCTCGGCCAGGCGCGCAGCCTGAGCCAGAAAGGCAGCTACGATCAAGCACTGGCAAGCCTTGAGGGCAGTAATACTCACGACGACAGCCAACAACTGGCGGCGGAGATGCTGCGCGCCGACATCCTGCGCCGCCAGGGAAAATTGCCGCAAGCGGAAGAGGTTTATCGCAAGCTGCTGGCCGAACGCCCGCAAAACACCGATATCCGCACCGGCCTGTGGTGGGTGTTAAAGCAGCAAAACAAGCAAACCGAAGCGGACGCCATGCTGCGCACCCTGCCCGCCAACCTGCGCACCCGGTTTGCCGCCGTCGGCGATAACGGCGACAGCGAACGCAAAACCGCGCAGTCGGCGCTGGAGGCGGGCAACAGCTCACGCGCGATGCAAATTTTACAGGCGGCGTCCGGTAAATATCCGCAAAACGTCTGGCTGCAACTCGACTATGCGCGCGCCCTGCGCAAAGCCGGACAGAAACAGCAAGCCGCGACGGTGATGGCTGCCGTTACCACACGCAATAACACCAGCAAAGAGGCGCTGTATGCCGCCGCGGTTTTCGCCGCCGAAGAGAGCGACTGGTCACGCGCGCAAAGTCTGCTCGCCCGCGTACCGCGCAGCAGCTACAGCGCCGATATGACAGCGCTTAGCACGCGTGTGCAAACCAACCAACAACTGGATATTGCCCGTAACTATTTACGGCTCGGTAATGCTGCTGCCGCGCGTAACTCGCTGCTGGCGCTGCAACGTAACCCGCCGCAAACGCCGGTCGATGTTGGCCGTCTGGCAGAACTGTTAATGCAAAGTGGTGACAGCAGCGGCGCGCTGCAATTAGTGCGGGAAAACCAGGCACAGGGGCTGCACGGTTCGGTGGTCGATTACGCCGGGCAGATCCGCGTACTCAATCAAGCCGGACAGTTCGCCGAAGCGGAGAGCATTCTCAACGCCCCGGCACTGCAAAACGGCACCAGCCAGCAGGAGATGAACAATATCCGCACCGGCAGCCTGATCGCCCGCGCCGATCGCCTGCGGGAAAAAGGACAAATTGGCAAAGCGTGGAATCTGCTCATGCCGGAGCTGCAACACAACCCGACCAATACGGATTTGCTGCTGGCGGTGGGACGCATTTACCAGGCCGATCACATGGATGACAAAGCCACTGAGATCTACCAGTACGTGCTGCGCAAATCCCCGCGCGATAAACAGGCGCTGACCGGGCTGGTAAACCTGGCGCTGGCGCGTGGCGATAACGATGCGGCGCGCCGGGCGTTCTCCACGCTTGAACCAAACCAGGATGCCGATTACATGCTGCTGGCGGCGCGTGTCGCCGCCGCTAATGGTGAAAACCAGCGCGCCATGTCGCTGCTGCGCACCGCCCAGTGGCGTCTGCAACAGGGGGATGAGAACGACAACGACGAACTCAGTGCCGTGATGTCCCTGCCCTCGCCGACGCGCCAGGCGCAGTTAACAGCAATGAGCGGCATCAACAGCATGATGCGCGATTTACAGGAAAAGAGCGCCACATGGACCAGCGCTGGCGTCTCGCTGCGTAGCCGTAATGGGGAATCCGGCCTTGGCGCGCTGGATGAAGTGCAGGCACCGATGATCCTCTCCGGTGCCATTGGCGACGCCACGCGCCTGAGCCTGAATGTCACACCGGTATCGCTCAATGCGGGAGAGATGTCTGGAGAGGCGGCGAACCGCTTTGGTTCCGGGGCGCTGGAGCATGCGGAAAAACTGGCGGAAGCGGCGGCAAGCACCTCAACCACCACCAGCTCGACGAATGCCGCTTCGCAGGGCAGCCAGCAGGCGAACGGCGTTGCCGCCAGCCTCAGCATGAGCGGCGACAGCTATAAGCTGGATATCGGCAGCACGCCGACCGGCGGCGAGTTCACCCGGCTGGTGGGCGGCGTGGAGTGGAACCCGAAACTGACGCAAAACAGCTCGCTGAACCTGAAAGCAGAACGCCGGGCGGTGACCGACAGCCTGCTCTCTTATGTCGGCGTGAAGGATAAAAGCACCGGTGAGAGTTGGGGCGGCATTACCCGCAATGGCGTATCGGCGCAATTCGCCTGGGATAACGAGTTAATCGGGCTTTACAGCAAGTTAGGTTTCGACACCTATGTCGGCACCAACGTACCGACCAACCACGCGGTGAGCGCGCAGGCAGGCAGCTATTTACGGCCTTGGAAAACCGCCGACAGCGAGCTGAAAGTCGGGGTTAACGTCAACTACATGAACTTTGACCGTAACCTCAGTTACTACACGCTCGGCCAGGGCGGTTATTTCAGCCCGCAGGATTTTATGGCGGTTTCGCTGCCGGTCACGCTGACGCGCCATCTTAACGACTGGGATCTGACGCTCAACGGCGCGGTGGGGTACCAGTCCTACAAGCAGAGTAAGAGCGACTATTTCCCCGGCCACAGCAGCCTGCAGTCGCAGTTAAACAGCTACGCCAGCGACGATGACGATGTGGATGCGGTTTACAAAGCCACCTCGAAAAACGGCATTGGCTACACGTTGGGCGTGGATGCGCGCTACCACCTCAGCGATAACCTGGCTCTGGGTGCGAACTTAGGCTATGACACCTTTGGCAGTTATAACGAAGGTAAAGCGTTGTTTTATTTCAAATATTACGTCGATCAAGATAAATAACCCGTGGGACAGATGATGTTTAGCAATCAGGACACTTATTTACAACGCAATTATCAGGCTGGCTGGCATGACCTGGTGTATCTGTTTTTTAACGAATACACCGAAGGCCGTGGCGATAAAGATCCCGACGCCCTGAGGCGTATCGGCCAGATGATGGCTCAGTGGTATCCCATTGATAGCGCCGCCACGGTGAGCGAACTGGAAGCCAGCATTAACCGGGTGCTGGAACTGTTCAACTGGGGCTTTGTGAAAATGGCACCGGCGCAGCGCGAACTGATCCTGCTGCACTGCGCCTGGCCGCACGCGCCGGAGTACCGCGACGAGGCGGGCTGGCGTCGCGCCAGTGCGTATGTGCTGGAAGGAGCCTACTCCCAGTGGCTGGTATCGCAGGGTGCGGGCAACCAGGTACCGGTACGCTGGAAAGACAACGCCACGGAAGATGTACTGATTTTCCGCTACGCCATCGGCGAATAAGTACACAAAGGCATGAAAACTCTATATCAACGATCAGGTGATCATCATGGTGAATGAAATTATGGTTTCAGGCAGGAAACTTGAAATCGAAGCCGTTAATTATATGGAGGATAATGCCTTTGTTTCGCTGGTGCTCGACACCGCCGGGCGGCTGGTTCACGCCAGCCCGTTCTTTTATCAGCTCACCGGCTTTACGCCGGATGAGGTGACAGGCCAGGTGCTGTTTCAAACCGCAGACGACGAAGCGGAAATCTCGCTGACGGCGGCGATAAATATTGCCAAAACCACCGGCGATAATTGGCAGGGAGAAATATCCCAGCGTAAAAAGAGCGGTGAAATTGTCTGGCTCGACACCCGCTTAATGCCTAAGCGAGATGAGCGCGGTGAAATATTTGCGTTTATTTTGTTAGGTTTTGATATTACCCGGCATATGGCGATTCGCGAGAAATTACATTTTCGCGCTCACAACGATGCATTAACCAAAACGCTGAATCGCCAGGGCTACTATATTCGCAGCCGTAAGAAAATCCGCGCTGCCAATGCGCGCGGGGCGCAGATTGTGGTGGCGATCCTCGATCTCGATAATTTTAAAAACATTAACGACGACCTGGGTCACGCCGCTGGTGACGAAGTGCTGCGATGTTTTATCAGCCGGGTGAAACAGTGCATTTCTCGCGGCACGCTGCTTGGCAGGCTTGGCGGCGATGAATTTGCGCTGACGTTCATTGAAGGCGTCGACGAACCCGCGGGGCGCGGCGTGTTGCAATTAATTGTCGAAGCCACCCGCCAGCCGATGTATTTGCAATACCTGCAACAGACGGTGGAATTATCGGTCAGTATTGGCGTCGCCAGTTATCCTGAACATGGGCCGAATTTTTCTTCCATTTTAAAAGCCGCCGATACCGCCCTTTATAAAGTGAAGGCGCGAGGTGGTGATAATTATATTAACTACCAGGTTCCAGGCATTAATGAATCGGGTGGCATCATTAACACCGTTGTGTGTTGATATTTAAACAGCAATAAAAAACAGGAAATAACTATGTTAAAGGCTGTAATCCCAGTGGCAGGCCTCGGCACGCGTATGCTTCCGGCAACCAAGGCTATTCCGAAAGAGATGTTACCCATCGTCGATAAGCCGCTTATCCAGTATATCGTGCAGGAGTGCTACGCCTGCGGGATCCGCGAGATCGTGCTGGTGACGCACTCGTCTAAAAACGCCATTGAAAACCACTTCGATACCTCTTTTGAGCTGGAGTCGCTGCTGGAATCGCGCGTGAAAAACCAGCTGCTGGAAGAGGTACGCACCATCTGCCCGGCAGGGATGAACATTATGCATGTGCGCCAGGGCCAGTCGAAAGGCCTTGGTCACGCGGTGCTGTGCGCCGAGCCGCTGATTGGCGATAACGATTTTGTCGTCGTGCTGCCGGATGTGCTGATCGACGATAGCCAGTGTGATATGGCGCAGGACAACCTGGCGGCGATGATCAATCGCTTTACCACCACCGGCGCCAGCCAGTTAATGATCGAGCAGGTTAATCACGACGACGTTTCACGTTATGGCGTGGTGGATTGCGGCGGTGAAAACCTGCCCGCTGGTGGTTTTGGCCAGGTACAGGGCATGGTGGAAAAACCGCCGGTCGATGAAGCGCCATCTGATATGGCGGTGGTCGGTCGCTATGTGTTGTCGAAAGCGATTTGGCCGCTGCTGCATAAAACGCCGGTCGGCGCTGGCGGCGAAATTCAACTGACCGATGCTATCGCTATGTTGCTGGCCCGTGAGCCGGTTGAAGCCTATGCCCTGACCGGCAAGTCACACGACTGCGGCGACAAAATTGGCTATATGAAAGCGTTTGTGGAGTACGGCCTGCGCCACGGCGCAACCGGCCCGGCTTTCCGCCACTGGCTGCAGCATGAACTGGCGCTCAAGCCGGCGGCTGAGGTCGTTGAGCGCATCGCTGAAGCGGTGTAACGCCTGAGCACGTAACTGCCCTATCTCTACCACAGGAAATCTCATGTTAAGAACCACCTGGCTCATGCCGTGTTTGTTACTGTCGCTGGCCATGACCGCTTTTTCAGCCCACAGCCAGGACAGTAACTGGGTGCTATTTAAGCAGAATTACCTGAGCCAGGATGGCCGCATTGTTGACCATGAAAATGGCGATATCAGCCATTCGGAAGGTCAGGGATATGGCATGTTACTGGCGGTAATAAACGATGATCCCGCCACGTTTGAAAAAGTGTGGCGCTGGACGCGCAACACCTTATTACGTCCGTCGTTGTGGCTGTTTGCCTGGCGTTACGATCCGAAGGTGCAGAAAGTGACCGATGAGAATAACGCTAGCGACGGCGATACGCTGATTGCCTGGGCCTTATTGCTGGCCGGTAATAAGTGGCACGATCAGAGTTACCTGACGGCTTCGGATAATATTCAGGATGCGCTGATAAATTGCCTGATTATTGAGCAAGATTCCCGCTTGCTTATGTTGCCGGGGCTGAGCGGTTTTACCAAAGACGACGGCTACATTGTTAACCCCTCTTATTTTATTTTTCCGGCGTGGGAGGGCTTCTGGCGGCAGCGGCATAATGAGATTTGGCTTAAGTTAAAAAGCTCAAGCCTCGAATTGCTCAATAAAGCGCGCTTCGGTAAGCCGCAACTGCCCAGCGACTGGATTTTTATTAAGAATAGTGGTGAAGTCATGCCTGCCGAAAACTGGCCGGCGCGATTTGGTTATGACGCGATTCGCATTCCGCTGTATCTAAGCCTCAGCGATACGCAAACGCATTCGATGGAGAATTTCCGTCATTATTGGGCTAATTATGCCCGCAGCACCACGCCTGCGTGGGTGAGTGTCTCCGACGACGAACGGGCGAGTTACGCGATGTCCGGCGGCATTCTGGCAGTGCGTGATTTAACGATGGGCGACTATCAGCAAATGGATACATCTGTACGATCGGGCGAAGGTTATTATTTGTCCGTGTTGCACATGTTGTCGCTTTTTGCCGTCTCATTAAAAACGAAATAGTGGTAAAGCAGCAGTGCCGGCGCGGGATTGCGCAGGAGTCAGGCAGGAAGCTTCAAGCGCGAAATTAATAATAAAAACCATCAAATCTCATGTGCAAACATGAGGGGGAAAACCTGATGACTGAGTTGAAAACAATCACACGTCATTTGCACAGCACATTGTTACAGGCGGGTTCTCAGCAGAACGGAAACTTGCGCCCCGGGGAACACAATGAACATCCGTAATCTTGAGTACCTTGTCGCGCTGGCGAAACACCGCCATTTTCAGCGCGCTGCCGAGGCCTGTAATGTCAGTCAGCCAACGCTTAGCGCCCAGTTACGCAAGCTGGAAAATGAGCTGGGCTTGCAGTTACTGGAACGTACCACGCGTAAGATCCGTTTCACACAAACCGGGTTGCGACTGGTTGAGCAAACCCAGGTGGTGCTGCGCGAAATTGAAGCGCTGAAAAATATGGCCAGCAGCAGCCATTATCAGAACCTGATGCAGACGCTGGATGTCGGTATTATTCCGACGCTCGCACCCTATATTTTTTCCCATCTCAATACGGTGTGCCGCGAGAATTTCCCGGAAATCGAACTGGAAATTCACGAAGCGCAAACCAACCAGTTGCTGCATATGCTGGAGTCGGACGCCATTAAATGCGCGATCATGACCTCCAATAAAGACACCAGCAAATATGTCGAGCTGCCGCTGTTCGACGAACCGCTGGTGCTGGGCGTAAGCCATCAGCATCCCTATTCGCGAATGAACGAAATCGATATGGGGCATCTGAAGAATAATAAGATTTTAATGGTGGATGACGGCAACTGCCTGCACAGCCAGGTGCTGCGTTACTGCTATCAATTTGAGCTGGAGCCGGATTCACGCTTTGTCGCCATGCACCTGGAAACCCTGCGGCGCGGCGTGGCGTTTAATCGCGGCGTCTCTTTCTTTCCGCTGCTTTCCACGCAGCAGGGCGGCAACGAGAATATTCGTTATATTCGCTGCGTGAGCCCGGAGCCAAAACGTAAAGTGGTGCTGATTTTCCATCGCAGCGATCCGATGCGCAAGAAATATGAAATTCTGCGCAACGTCATTGCCCGCTATATGGAACGTTACCTTCTCGATTACAACGCTATGGCGTGAACTTAACCGCGCGGTTGTGGAATAGTCGCCGCCCGGCCTTTTTAATTTTCGCGACAATCACGCACCATGCGTGGTTGTCGTTTTTGCCATTAACCCCTGCATAATCTCGTCCGGCAATAACTTGCCACGGTGATACATCTCTTCAATAGCCAGCCACAGGCTGACCAGCATGATTGTATAGTCGGCAATCGGCGCAGGCGCATTCAGTTCTGCCATAAAAGGAAAGCGTGCAAGCAACTGTTCTCTGTTTTCCGTGGTCACCGCGCCGTGGTAATAGGGTGCAGCGAGCAGGCGGTACGCTTCCGATTCAGCAACAGACGAGGCCCAGGATAAACGCACCGCAATAGTCTCTACGAAAGGCGGGATCGGGATATTTTGCGCCGCCTGCGGATCCGGGGGCAAAGGCAGGTCCTGACCGAATGATAGAGTGTTCATTTTTTTCCTCGATGCCTGGCGAAACTCTATTCATCGACCAGTCTGGAAAATACTTTAGGAATATTATTTAAAATAGAGAATAACAGGAAAATTAGCTATGCGGATCGTCTTAAAACGTTAAAAAAATCATATAAAGCAAAAGGTTAATTCATGATCAATTATTGATGCCATCGATCTAAATATCCTTTTTTCATTTATTTTATAAATTAAACGCCGCCTTGCTCAGGTTATTGTTGAATATTATTGAGCTTATTCCGCCTGCAAGATGAAAATCTATCACATAATGCAGAAATGTGAGGTTCAGGATAATCTCAACAGCCTTGCTCTTTTTCACATCATCACGATATGGGTGCCGTGATACATCTTTTTTTTGCGCCAAATACCACGCTTTCTTTCATCTATTTGAAGGATGGAAATGCTCTGGCCTATGCTCTGATAATGACACTTTTAACCCCACTGACGCTCATGACAGGAGCCGCATCTGATGGATCCGTTTCAGCAAATATTAAAATCAACGCTCGCCCGCACCGATGACGCTCCACCTGCCATCAAGCCCCAGGCATTGCTGGAAGCGGAGTTAAAACCGAGGATTGCCCACGTTGCAGTGGACGACTTCCTCTCGCTCGCCAAAGCGCGCAGAACCATTTATACCCTCGGCAAAGATTTACCCATCGCCGAAGATGAGGTGGTTGACATCATTAAAGAGGCCATCCGCCAGGCGCCGTCGGCGTTTAACTCGCAGAGTTCGCGCGCGCTGATCCTGCTCGGTAAAGAGCACGATCGTTTCTGGGAGATGGTGCGCGAGCAACTGCGCAAAGTGATCCCGGCGGAGAGCTTTCATGCCACCGCCGATAAACTCGACGGTTTTGCCGCTGCGGCCGGTTCCGTGCTGTTTTTTGAAGATCAGGAAGTGGTCACTCACATGCAACGCCAGTACATCGCTTATGCCGATAATTTCCCCGTCTGGTCAGAACAGAGCAGCGGTATCGCCCAGTACGCGGTGTGGCTGGCGCTGGCGGAAAAGAGCATTGGCGCGAATCTGCAACACTATAACCCGTTAATTGATCTCGATGTTCGCGCCGCGTGGCAGATCCCGGAAAGCTGGAAGCTGCGCGCAGAAATGAATTTTGGTTCGATTGTCGCCGCCGCTGACGAAAAGAGCTATATCGACGACGATAAGCGCTTTATCGTCGCGAGATAACGATATTGATAAAGATATTGCCCGCTGAGCGGGCAATTCTTTTTCTCCGCCACGTATTGTTATTGTACAAATTTTGGCTAGATGGCATGCAAACACCTGCGTATACTACACACATCTATACACAGGAGGAGGACGTCATGCCTGCTACTGCAACTAAACAGCGAAACAAGCAAAATGTCAGCGTGACCGTCGAGCGCGAGCTACTGGAACAAGCGCGCAAAGAAGGTATCAACCTTTCGCAAACGCTGGCGACCGCCTTGCAAGGTGAACTGCGCAATCTGGCAGCTGAGCGCTGGAAGCGCGAAAATGCCGCCGCCATTGCCGATTTAAATGAATTTATTGCCGAACGCGGCCACTTCTCGGATGAACACAGGAAGTTTTAATCCATGCAATATTCGGTTTATCGGAACAAAAGTAACAGCCGGGATTTCCCGTTTCTGCTGGATGTACAGAGCGATATTATCGGTAGCATGAACTCGCGAGTGGTGATCCCGCTCTGCCCACTGGCGGATTACAAAGATCGCCGCCGGGTTGAACGGTTAAATCCGGTACTGGAGATCGAAGGGAACTCGTATTTGTTACTGACCCACGATCTTGCAGGCGTCAGCCTGGCGATTTTGGGTGAAGAGGTTTGCAGTATGCGCGCGCAGCGCGACGTTATCCGCAACGCGATGGATTTTATTTTTGACGGGATTTGAAGTGACTGAACACCATAAATGCTCAGTCACTTTATTGCTGGAAACACGAGCAAATTTTACTCGTCGAAGTACCAGTAACCCTGATTCACCAGATCGGTCAGCTCCTGGGCAAAAGCCGGGTTATCCAGCGCGTTGCCCAGTTCTTTAAGGCCGATAATGGTGTAGCGGCACAGCGCATCAGCGGCTTGCGCATCGGCCGTGTCCAGATATTCGCTATTGATAAAGACGCTGCCGTCTACGTTTAGCACACGCAAACCGCTAAGACGCGTCAGCACCTGCCCCTCTTTTAGCGCATCGACAATTTCCTCAACGCGGTAATCATCTGGCTCCGGTGCGACATCCAGTTCGTGGCGCGGCGTGGAGATAAAGCTACCAAACCACTGTTTGAAATGCTCCGGCTGGCTAACCAACTCGATCATCATATTACGCACGCGCTCCAGCTCGTACGCTTCTACCCGGCCCGGGTGTTCGCGGCAGGTTAAATCCGGGTCGCTGTAGTGCTCATTCCCGAGATCGTTTTCCAGCGCGTAGTCAGCAAAACTGCTGATCAGATCACGGCCGTTCGGCCCACGGAAACCAATGGAATAGTTGAACGCTTCCTGGTGAGTAAAACCATCGTGCGGGAATCCTGGCGGAATATAGAGGATGTCGCCCGGCTCCAGATCTTCATCAATGATCGGTGGGAATGGATCAACATGCAGCAGCGCCGGGTGCGGGCAGAACTGGCGCATCGGCAGTTTATCGCCCACGCGCCAGCGGCGGCTGCCCATCCCCTGAATAATAAACACGTCGTACTGGTCGATATGCGGGCCAACGCCGCCGCCCGGCACGGAATAGGAAATCATCAGGTCGTCAAAACGCCACTCCGGCAGCACGCGAAACGGTTTTACCAGTTCGGCTGATGGCATATGCCAGTGGTTGACTGCCTGCGCCAGCAGCGACCAGTCTTTTTCGCCTAAATGATCAAACGATTCAAACGGGCCATTCCACGCCTGCCACTGACCATTCACATGGCTGACAATGCGGCTATCGACTTCCGGCTCCATCGCAAGCCCAGCCAGTTCGTCTGGCGTAATCGGGTCGACAAAATCCGGGAACGCGCGTTTCAGGACAACAGGTTTCTTTTGCCAGTATTTTTCAAGAAATTCCGGCCAGTTGAGGTTGAGTTGGTAAGCCATAAATCACACCAGTGAGAAGGGAAACGGGGCTGATTATAAAGAGAGTCCCTACCCACCCGCCTTGTCATTGGTCAAGTGCTGGTGCGGCAAGCGGCGGAGAGATCTCCAGCGCGCCGAGCGCCATCAGTAACGCGTCCACTTTTGGTAATAGCTGCTTGCGGCGCGGCCACACCAGCGTAAGCGCCAGCCCGTGCGGTTGGCATTGCGGCATAATCACCTGCAACTCGCCGCGCCGCACGTGCTCATGCACCAGCCAGGTCGGCATCTGCCCAACGCCCAACCCGGCGCAAAGCGCCTGAACTTGCGCATCGACATCGCCGAGCGCCATGCGATACGGCACGCTGCGCCACTCCGGGTGCCCGTCGGCGGTGGTAAATAACCACGGCTTGGTGCTGCCATCCACTCGCTCATAAAGAATGGCCCGGTGCTGCATCAGCTCCGCCTCATTTTGTGGCGTCCCGGCGCGTTGCAGGTAATCGGGCGCGGCGCAAAACACCATCTTTTCACGGCCAATTTGTCGGCATCCGAGCGACACGGGCAGATCGACGGTTTGCCCGATGCGTACAGCAACATCGATCCCCTCATCGAACAGATCCACAAAACGATCGGAGAAAGTCAGGCTAAGATCAATTTCCGGGTGCTGCTGACAAAACGGGATCAGCAGCGGCATCACGCCCAGCCGCCCGTAGGTGTTTGGCACGGCGAGACGCAACCGCCCGGAGGGAATGGTGCGGTGTGCCGCCAGCACCGATTCGGCTTCCGCCAACTCCTCCAGGATGCGAATGCAGGTCTGGTAATACGCGTTCCCGGCATCGGTGACTTCAAGGCGGCGCGTGGTTCGCTCCAGTAAACGCGAACCCAGCCGCGCCTCGAGGCGGGCGACGCTTTTACTTACCGCCGATCCGGTCAGATGCAGGCGTTCCGCCGCTGCGGTAAAACTCCCCTCTTCGACACTGGCAACGAAGGGGACGATATCTTTCAGACGTTGATCGCTCATGACATTAGTGAATTTAAGTTGCGAATGGTGTGAATTAATACCAGAGATAAGAAATTAATTCTCCATTAGCCTGTGAGATAGACAAAACGTAGAGGAACATCTCATGCAGAAAAAAGCATTAATTGTCGGCATCAGCGGCGTGATTGGCCGGGCGCTGGCAGAAAAACTGCTGGCAGACGGCTGGCAGGTCACTGGCTTATCGCGCGGGCGCGGCGCGGTTCCAACAGGCTGCACCAGCCTGACGGCGGATTTAACCGATGCGGCGGCAGTCAACGAGGCGCTGAAAAACGAGAAACCCGATGCGCTGTTCTTTAGCGTCTGGGCGCGTCAGGAGAATGAAAAAGCCAACATTCGCGTTAATGGCGCGATGGTGAAAAACGTCATTGAGGCGCTGGGCGAGCGCCTGGCCGGGGCGCATGTCGCGCTGGTCACCGGCATGAAACACTATCTTGGCCCGTTCGAAGCCTATGGCAAAGGCAATGTGCCGGTCACACCTTTTCGCGAAGAGCAGGGTCGCCAGAACGTGGATAATTTCTACTATGCCCAGGAAGACGAAGTGTTCGCCGGGGCAAAAAAATACGGTTACCGCTGGAGCGTACATCGCCCGCACAGCATCATCGGCTATGCGCTCGGCAACGCCATGAACATGGGGCTGACGCTGGCGGTTTACGCCACGTTATGCCGCGAAAAAGGGTGGCCGTTTATCTTCCCTGGCTCACCTGAGCAGTGGAATGGTGTCTCCGATGTGACCGACGCCGGTTTACTGGCAGAGCAACTGAGCTGGGCGGCAGTGAGCGACGGTGGCGCGAACGAAGATTTTAACGCAGTGAATGGCGATGTGTTTCGCTGGAACTGGTTATGGCCACGGCTGGCAGCCTATTTCGGCATTGAAGCAGCCGCGTTCCCGGCAAGCATGATGCCGCTGGCAGGACGCATGCAAGAGGCGCAAGCCGCATGGACGGAGATTGCGGGCAAGTATCAACTGGCAGAATCAGATATCGGTAAACTGGCCTCCTGGTGGCATACGGATGCCGACCTCGGTCGCCCGATGGAAGCCTTCGCCGACATGAGCAAGAGCCGCAAAGCCGGGTTTACCGGTTATCGCAGCACGCTGGATTCCTTCGCCACGCTGTTTGATCGCCTGAAAGCGGAAAACATTATCCCGCGCTAGGCCAGTAATTTGCCCGGCGGCGCTGGCATGCCGGGCATTTCCTCAATTACGTTTCTACGCCATCTGCGAGCCTGTTCCAGTACAACCCGCCTCGATATGCACCGTTTTCCGCTGCCCGTTCACATGCCGTGCCTGTACGCTATATCTGGCGGCGATATTGCTATGCCGCAAAGCGACAATTTTACGCAGCGGAGCCCGGCAAACCGCTAAGAGTCATCGCGTGACAGACGCTGGTCGCGGTGAGAGATGAAATCTCAACCCTGTTGATTTTCGGTGCTGAGGCAGTGCCTGGCGAATTTCCAATTGGCGAAACCCGCTTTGCCGGAAAAATATGCGGGTAGACAAATCGTTGGCGCGGCCTGCGCCATAAACGAGGTAACGGCGCAGCACCAGCACCAGCACCAGCACCAGCACCAGCACCAGCACCAGCACCAGCACCAGCACCAGCACCAGCACCAGCACCAGCACCAGCANATTGGCGAAACCCGCTTTGCCGGAAAAATATGCGGGTAGACAAATCGTTGGCGCGGCCTGCGCCATAAACGAGGTAACGGCGCAGCAACAGCACCAGCACCAGCACCAGCACCAGCACCAGCACCAGCACCAGCACCAGCACCAGCACCAGCACCAGCACCAGCACCAGCAGAGATTGATTCATCAGTCCTCTAACCCTAAGCAATTTTATAACAGCGACTTAAGCGCAAACTTACTTTCGGGCAGGCACTGCGCGAGGGCTATGGTGCCAAAGTATTTATGTCACCGTGGCTTATTCATGCCTGGGTCACGGATTAATTACTTTTGGCGCGGAATCGGGCCACCTTTGCCCGGTTGCCGCACAACGCCATGCTGCACCAGCGGCGGCGATGCGCTTTGGTCTTATCGTAAAACCACAGTGTGCAATCCGGATGCTCGCACTGGCGGATATAGTCAAACTGCCCGTTTGCCAGCAACGCTGCCGCCTGTTCTGCGACCGGTGCCAGCGCTTGCTGCGGCGTATCAAGCAGATAAACGCGCTGCATTTGCAGCGAGCCTTGTTCATCAACCACGAGGCGTAAGTGGCTTTGCGCCTGCGCCAGCCAGCCATTCAGCTCATCCAGCGACAGTTCCCGCCCGTGCTTTTTCTCTTCGACAAGCTGGCGAATCAACGCGCGCAACTGGCGCGCTTGAGCCAGCAACTCTCCCGGCTTTGCCATCGCGTTAACCTGCAACCCGACATGCTGTAGCCACTGGCGCACATCGTCATCGGACTGCCAAAAGTCATGCGGCGATTTTTCTGCCATCGCCAGCGTGTTGATAAAATCCAGCGCCTGATCTTCGGCAATAAACCACGGGCCTTCCGCGCCGGGTAACGTGGCTGCTGTCATTGCTGTTCTCTCCTGTTTTTCATTCATCCGCACATTGTAACCTATAAAATACATTTTACACAGTTACATTCTTTCGCCATACTCAGCGTCGCAGTAACCCTATAAATTAATTTTTAACGGTTTCAAAAGAGGTGACGATATGACTGCCAATACGCATTTCCCGGTTCGTTATCAGTATGCAGACGCCGATGGCGTGAAGGTGTTTTACCGTGAAGCAGGTAACCCGAAAAACCCGGTATTACTGCTGCTGCACGGTTTTCCCAGCTCTTCGCATCAGTTTCGCGAACTGATCCCCCTACTGGCAGATAAGTTTCACCTTATCGCCCCGGATCTGCCCGGCTTCGGCTTTACCGAAGTCCCCGCTGAACGCGATTACAGCTATAGCTTTGATGGGCTGGCAAACACGCTGATAGCCTTTGTCGATGCGCTGAATTTGCAACGTTTCGCGATGTATGTTTTTGATTACGGGGCACCGACCGGATTGCGGTTGGCACTGCATTATCCGCAGCGGGTGAGCGGGTTTATTTCGCAAAATGGCAATGCGTATCTGGACGGTTTAGGCGACGCATGGGCGCCGGTTCAGGCTTACTGGCACGCACCGACCGCAGAAAATCGCCAGGTCGTTCACGATGCGATCCTCAATCTGGAAGGGACAAAATGGCAGTACCTGCACGGCGTACGCGATCCTGAAACTGTCGCACCGGAGGGTTATCAACTGGATACACTACTGATGGAGCGTCCCGGAAATAAAGCGATCCAGTTGGATCTGTTTCTCGATTACGCCAACAACCTGAAGCGCTACCCGGAGTTTCAGGCCTTTTTCCGCACCCACCAGCCACCCGCGCTGATTATCTGGGGCGAGCACGATCCGTTTTTTATCCCGCCAGGCGCGCACGCTTATAAACGCGATAACCCAAATGCGGTGGTCGAACTGCTTGATACCGGGCATTTCGCGCTGGAAACCCATGTCGGCTACATTGCCCAACGCATTCGTGACGTGATCGGTAACGCGATTGGCTAAGAAACCGGTGCGCCCCGCGTGGTGGGCGCACCGGTTTTGCTTACGCGCGCGTCTGAAACATCAGCGTGTCGGACGTAAACGAGCCATCGTCGCCAATGAGAAAGTGCGCTTTCACTTCGTCCGAGGTTTGGTTTTGCAGGTAGCGGATCGCCGCGCGCAATACCTCCGGCGTGTTCATGCGTTCCACCCAGGAGTGATATTCCAGCGCCAGCCGATCAGAAACCATCTTCTCAACCAGCATGCCGCTTTGCTGCGTCATTTGCAGCCACTCGGCCGGAGAGTAATTGCGTACGTGGGACGGATCGCGCAGTACTTCAATGGTTTGCAGCCAGATATCCAGCACCGGGCGGCCAGGCGAGGCAATATCCATCAGGATAAATTTCCCGCCGGGTTGCAGCACACGTTTTACTTCGCGCAGCGCCAGCGCGACATCATGCCAGTGGTGAGCCGAGTAGCGGCTGATCACCACGTCAAAGGTATTGTCGGCAAAGGGCAGCTTTTCCGCCGCGCCGTGTGCAGTAGTGATGTTGTGTAACTGACGATCGCTCGCCGCCTGGCGCACTACCGCCAGCATTTTTTCCGACAAGTCATACGCCGTCACCTCGCGCACCACACCTGCGGCGGCAAAACTGGCATGCCCGGCACCGCAGCCTAAATCCAGCAGCGAGGCATCCGCATCAGTACTCAGCCACTCGACCAGCCGCACTAAATCTACGCCTTGCGCGTGCACCTGGCTTGTCAGGTACGCCTCGGCCTGGTCGCCAAACTGTTTTTTTGTTAACTCATGATGATTAATCGCCATTCTCTTTTTCCTTTTTTTAGCACGACAAAAAGTTGCTCTTTGGCGACTATACGACCGCGTTTATAGGGGTACAATATGTGTACTTATACTGGTATTAACGAGTACCACCCATGGAAAGTAACTTATTTGCCGGGCCGAAAACCCTTGGCGCTTTTTTGCGATCGCAGCGGGAAAACACCGCGCCTGCGGATATTGGCTTGCCGGCGCAAGGGCGACGGCGCACGCGTGGGTTGCGGCGGGAAGAAGTGGCGCAACTCAGCGGCATCAGTACCACCTGGTATACGTGGATTGAGCAAGGGCGGGATATTGTCGTGTCGCCGCAAACCCTGTCGAATATCGCCAGCGTGTTAAAAATGACCGCCGCAGAGCGCAAATATTTGTTTCATCTCGCATTGCAAAACGATCCTCAGGAAGAGCACGTCATCACTGTCGAACCTGCTGTGCTGGCCACGGTGAATCAGATGGCCTGCCCCTGTTATTTGCTGGATTTGACGTGGAATATGCTGGCGTGGAATAAACCCGCTGAGGCACTGTTCAGCGGCTGGCTGGATAACGACGCCCAACCGAACATGATGAGTTTTATGTTTCGCCATCCGCTGGCGCAAACGCTGGTTGCCAACTGGGAAACGCGCGCCAGCCGGATTGTCGCCGAGTTACGCGCGGACGCGATGCACTACCCGCACGACCAGGGGCTGAACCAGTTTGTGCAGAGCCTGAGTAATGATAGCGAACTGTTTCGCGCGTTCTGGTCGCGCCAGCAAGTGGTGGTGCGTGAGGGCGGCGAGCGCGTTTTTCATCACCCGCAACAAGGCGAGCTGCACTACCGGCAGATGACCTGGCAGTTAACCAGCAACCGTTCGATCAAAATGATTATGTTAATGGACGAGTAATGCGGGTGCGGGTTGTGTATATCGCGGAAACAAATGGAGTTTATTGCTAAAAATAAAAAAACAGGTCAGAAAACTGACCTGTTTTTTATTATTTACGGAATTCCAGTGGTGCCTGGCTGCTGGCCTGAACCAATGCGGCGATATTATCAAATGTGGTCATTGCTGATTTGCAAAAAATACATTTGGCACCTGCCGGATTTTTCTCAGTCATATCAAAACTGGAAATTCGGTATTGCGACCCGTGGCAGCACGGGCAGCGAAAATGAATATGATTAATAATTCTAAATCCTTAGCGCGGAACCACGTTGGCCGCAGCCGGACCTTTCGGGCCGTTCTCAATAGTAAACTCAACCTCTTGATTTTCTTCAAGAGTACGGAATGCATTGCTCTGGATAGCGGAGAAATGTACGAATACATCTTTGCTGCCGTCTTTCGGAGTAATGAAACCGAAGCCTTTCTCAGCGTTGAACCATTTAACGATACCGTTCATTTTAGTAGACATTCTTGTTACCTTCTTTTTGTTCGCCGAATGCGGCAGTAATGGTCTGAGACATTATTTTTTATCAGAGTGTAAAGCGAAGACCCAAAAAGAAGTAGCAAGGAGGTACTTAGAGATGAGAAAGACTTTAGTGAACTGCTGGAGATAATGATTTATCAAACCGACGACGCATTAACGCATGGTTGCTTTGGCAGCGCAAGCACTATTTTAAAAATATTTGTCAGTAAAACGTTATCAGCAGATTAACGCGCTGATCTGTTTGCTTCTCAGGGTTTCGCTCCCGGCAAAGGGGTTTGTGTGAAGTGGATCGCACAAATGCGCTTACCATCCGACTATTATCAATACTAGTATGGTAGTTAAGCAAAACGTTTAGAGGTGGTAATGAGCATGCAAATGACAATGCGCTGGTTTGGTCCAGTTGAAGATAAAATCCCGCTGGAGCACATCCGGCAAGTTCCCGGCGTCGAAGGTGTCGTTGGCGCGCTTTATGATGTTCCGGTTGGCGACGTGTGGCCAAAAGAGAAAATCCGCGCGCTTGCCGGGCAGGTACATCAGGCCGGTTTAAAGATGGAAGTCATTGAAAGCGTTAACATTCATGATGATATCAAAATTGGTCTGCCCAGCCGCGAGCAGTTAATTGCCAACTATCAGCAAACTATTCGCAACCTGGCGGAAGTCGGCGTGAAGGTGATTTGCTATAACTTCATGCCGGTTTTCGACTGGATGAAAACCGACATGAACTACGTTCTGCCAGACGGTTCACTCACCATGGCGTTCGAGAAAAAAGGCATCGATAAAACTCTCGATGAAGTCGTAAAAGAGGTACTTGAGAATTCCAACGGTTTCGCCCTGCCCGGCTGGGAGCCAGAACGTCTGGCAAAAGTGCAGGAATTGTTTGCCAAATATAAAGATGTCGACGACGCGAAATTGCGCGCAAACCTGGTGTATTTCCTTGAACGTATTATTCCGGTGTGTGAAGAAGTCGGCATAAAAATGGCTATTCATCCGGACGATCCGCCATATTCTATTTTTGGCCTGCCGCGTATTGTAAAAAACCGCGACGATCTCGACTGGATTTGTAATGCAGTGGATTCAGAGGCCAATGGTATTACATTATGCACCGGTTCCATTGCTGAAGATCCGGATAATAATGTCTACCAAATCCTCGCAGAATTTACTCGCCGCAAACGCATTCACTTTGCCCACGTAAGAAATATTAAGCTCATTAAAGATAAAGATTTTTATGAGTCTGCACATTTATCCCGCTACGGCTCGCTGGATATGTTCCAGATAATGAAAGCTCTTTATGATAACGGTTTTGATGGTTATATCCGCCCCGATCACGGCCGCTTTATCTGGGGTGAAACCGGGCGTCCAGGCTACGGGCTCTATGACCGCGCCCTCGGTGTCACCTACCTGCACGGCTTGTGGGAAGCGCTCGAAAAACAACATTAATAAAATGTCATTCAGGCCGGTGGCTCCACCGGCTTTCATTTAAGGCAATTCTCTAAGGTATTCTCTATGTCCCCGCTGTTAGCGCTATTTTGGGTGCTGGTTGGTATTGCACTCCTGGTCGTTATGAATCTGAAATATAAATTCCACAATATTTTCGCCTTACTGATCGCAGGGATATTTGTTGCGATTATGGAAGGTATTCCACTGGATAAAATTGTTACTGTTATTCAGGACGGTCTTGGAAGTATTCTCGGCCATCTTGCATTGATTATTATATTTGGCGCTATCATTGGTAAATTCATGACAGAATCCGGCGCCAGCCAGCGTATTGCAGATAGCGTCATTGAACGCTGCGGAACACGTTTTCTTTCTGTCGGGCTGATGTTTATCGGCGTTATTTTTGGCATCGCCATGTTTTATGAAGTGGCATTTCTGATTGCCATGCCGCTGGTGCTGAATATCGCTAAAAAAGCCAATATTCCGTATATGAAATTAGTGGTGCCCACCGTGGTTGGCGCGACCATGGGACACAGCCTTTTCCCGCCGCAGCCAGGCCCGGTGGCGCTCATCAGTGCGTTCAACGCCGACATCGTGCAAGTCTATCTGTACGGCATTTTAGTGATTATCCCGGCGCTGTTTTGCGCGGGCATTCTGCTGCCCAAATACCTGCCGGGTATTAACGCAATTCCGTTGACTTCGCTGCTGAAACCGGTCGAAGAGAAAACCGCGCAGGATCTGCCGTCGTTTAGCATCAGCATTCTGATCCCGCTGATCCCGGCGGTGCTGATGATTGTCGCATCAATTATCAAAGGATTAATGCCTGCAGGCTCGGAGCTGGTAAAAGTCTGCACCTTCTTTGGCAGCGCGGAAATCAGCATGCTGTTAGCCACGCTGGCGGCAATCTGGTTTCTTGGCATCAAGCGTGGGATGTCAGCGGAAGGTGTCACCCACTGCGCCAGCGACGCGATAGCGAAAATCGCCAATGTGCTGTTTGTCATCAGCGCCGGAGGCATTCTGAAACAGGTGATTGTGGTTTCCGGCGTGGGCAACCATATCGTGGACATTATGAGTCACGTCCCGCTGTCGCCGTTCATTGTGGCGTGGATAATCACAGCGATTATCCGCATTCTCACCGGACAGGGCGCCGTCGCTGCCATTACCTCGGCGGGTATCGTTGCGCCGATGGTCAGCGCGTTTCACCTCAACCCGGCACTAATGTGCCTGGCCGTTGCCTGCGGCAGCAACACCATTACGCTGATGTACGACGGCGGTTTCCTGCTGTTTAAAGAGACGTTCGGCATTTCGATGAAAGACACCTTCAAAACCTGGGGGCTGCTAGAGTTAATTAACTCAGTGGTCGGCTTAGGTATGGTTCTGCTGCTCAGCCTGTTTATCGCTTAGATGATGAAGATCAACGGATACATGGATGTGCCCGCCCGCTTCTCTTTCGCGAAAAGGGATGCTACGTTTACAGGTCTCTGCAATTCATCAGGCTCGCCAATGTAACGACATTTTCTTTGTGAACACACCTTTGCACCGTGCGCTGTATGCCGCACGCGGTTTTCTGTTTACGTGAGAATGTCGACAATGAACACATTATTGATGGTTCTGGTGCGCGCGCTGCGCCAGCACCGCTGGCTGTGCTTGTTTGGTAGTGCCTATCTTTTTTCTTCTATCGGCAATGGGTTAACGCAAACCCTGATCCTTGGTCAATTGTTACGCTGGCATGCCTCTCCGGCAACGCTCACGCTGAGCTACATGCTGGCCACGCTGCCCGGCTTTTTGGGTAGTTTATTAGGGGAATACGGTTGTCGGCGTGTCTCGCCGCTGCGTTTACTGTTGCTGTGTGAGCTGATTGGCCTCGCCGGGCTGCTTCTGCCCCGCTACGGTTTGTTGGCGCACAGCATTCCCGCGCTGCTTGCAGTGCAATCGATCGAAGCATTTGCCACCGGCTTATCCTGGCCTGCCATGAGCTTGGTTTTTAAACGGGGCTTAAGCGCAAACGAACTGCCTGCGGCGACCAGCATGGAAACGGTGATTTTCGCCTCTCAGGTGCTGTTGGGCACAGGCGTCGGTGTTGTCCTTTTTGACCGGGTATCACCGATGACGCTGCTGTCCATCGATGCCATCAGCTTCGTGTTCTCTACGCTATTGCTATGCGCCACGGCACGTTACCTGCCGTCGGTCAGCCATGAGGATCGCCCCAAAAAGACGGTGATGCTGCGCTGGCATCATTTACCGGTCATACAAAAACGCAGCTTGCTGTTGTTACCTGCCCTTGCCGCCGTTGGCGCACCGGCAATGGCGCTGCTCCCGGCGCTGATACAACAAATGCGTCCCGCGGAAGCCACCGACCTTGCGCTGCCGCTTATCTTTGCGCGCAGCCTGGGCCAGCTTTGTGGCCCGCTGCTGCTAAAAGCCGATAACCTCAAACGCTATGCCAGCCACAACCGTTATCTCGTTGGCTGTTTACTGGCCTTTCTGGCGGCTTACTGTGTGCTACCGGGTTTAACGTCCTACCCTAAAACTGCACTGCTCATCATTTTTGCCGCGCATCTGGCATCTAATATGGTCTTTGCTGTCGGGACATTCAGCCTGTTGCACAATTTTCATGCCGATGCCGTTCCCACCGCCACGGCAAAAGTATGGCGCTGGCAATCATGCTGTGCCGCCGTGGCGACACTGATTGCCGCCTTACTGGCAGCAAAATGGGGTGCAGCGCAGGCGTTATATATGGTTTCGTTCAGCACGCTGGCACTGGTGATGATGGTGCTGATTCGCTATCGCCACGAATAAGAGAAGAGACCAGAAGGATGTTGAACGGGAAAATACCGGCAGCGCCGGTATTTTTATTTACGCACGGATATCGTCATATTCGCGTGTATTATCAAATTCGTGTTTGGCAAAGGGGCACAGCGGGATAATTTTACGGTTTTCCGCACGCATTTTTTCCACCACCCGCGCGACCAGTTGCTTACCTACGCCTTGCCCTTTAAGGCTCGGGTCGACATCGGTATGTTCAATAATGCTTAAATGATCCCCGGTGGGAACGAAGACGATTTCGGCAACCTGCGTTCCCTGGGCGTCATTCACATAAAACTTGTTGTGGCCTTCCAGAATTTCCATGGTTTTCTCACTTAGTTGTGGCGGTACTTCAGCGCACCGCTCGGGCAGGTATCAATGACTTTCACCACCGTTGCGACATCCACTTCGTCGGGAATGATCCACGGTTTGCGTTTCAGGTTAAAAAGCTTCGCGCTGCCGCGCACGCAGTTTCCCGCATGCTGACAGACCGCCGTATTGAAATAAACATCAATCTTTTCACCCGTATAGACGCGGTAACCCGCGTCCAGCAGTTCCTTATCCATGACATTGCCTCTGTTCTTTTTGGTGTTGGAAAAGTAAGCATAGCCGCTCTACTTTTACGCACCCTCCGGCGTTTTATCAATAACGAACGATACGAAACCCTTCTTGTTCAGTCGGTTCGACAAAGTAACGGGTAATAAGCGCAAACTGCTCGTCGGTGGCGGCAAAATCATGGTCGCCTGCGGCATTTCGCTGACGTAAGCGCGCTTTGCAAATCTCATCGTCAACCGACAAGTAGTGCAACAAATGCGGCGCGCCGGACTCCTTAACGATAGACATCATCCACTGGCGGCTGGCCAGCGTGTTGGCAGGAAAATCGAGAACCACATTGACACCTGCACCCAGCAGCGCGATGGCGTGCGGCTTGATGGCGGATTTTAATTTAGCGGAGTAGAAAACATAGTCCTCAACGGTGGTCATCGCGTCCTTAAATAATAGCGACAGCCAGCTATCTTCGCGCAGCACCACCGTGCATGGCGTTTTTGCCAGCTCGCTGGCAAGCGTCGATTTACCCGATGCGATTTTGCCGCACAGAAGATGCAGTGTTGCAGGATAAGTGGAACAAACATTCATAAAATGACCTCGCAGGTTGCTGCCAGCAAGGCCCCGCCGTGCTGGCGGGAAAATGGACGAACGTTATCCCACCGGTCGATTGACGGTGTGAATAATGCTCGCAATAAATAAATAGGGTGAATATTTAACAGTCATGCTGGCAACGTAGCAGCAAACCTTCTTCGTTGCCAACGGTTTTGTCTTTGTGGGGCTTAGCGTTGTTAGCCGATCAGCAACAGACAGGAGAGATCGTCACCGCCGTTGATCGTATCGATCGCGGTATCGATGCCTTTATTGATCGTGCTGTTATGCATGGTTTTTTCAGAAAAAGTGGCGATCGTTTTCATCACCAGCGGCGGGTCTATCTCAACATGCAGCGACTGTACGCTGAGGAACGTTTTGAGATAAAAATAGTCCAGAACAATGCGATAAAACTGCCGCAAGATTGTCGCCGTATTCGTGCCGGGAAAATCGCTTTCATAGAGTTTGTACAACAAGTAATTTCTCAATACATGCGGTTCGCCCAGGCAGGAATGCTTGCACAATTGCTTCCACTGCTGATCAAGAGCAGTAAATTTCTCACTCAGCTCTTTGGTTCCCATCTCTGATGTGATGGCCAGGTAGTCTGCAATTTGCAGGTGCCCTTGCGAAATCAGCGGATCGCGCGACGAAAATGTCGCCACATGTGTACCCATCACGGCTAACGCGTTTACTTTCATAGTGACGGCGCGAGCGCTGTTTTGCGCGCGAAGCAACGTTCGACCATTCTGTAATTCATCATTAAGCCCTGCATAAAAGTTTTCCACTTCAGTCAGGTTATTCTGCAGATCAAAGTTGAGCATTTGCAGATAGAGAATAAACTGCGCCAGAGCCATCAAATTTTCTTCAATATTGTTGCTCTGCGCCTGAGCCAGATTCCAGGCGAAAAGATGGACCAGTTGGCTCACCTGGTCCCGTGGTTTTCGCTGTTCCTGTAGCTTCACTTTTGATCGAATAATCAGTGCTGTTTTTTCTTGCAGCAGCATGCTTTGTGGGTCGAAAAGCACCTGGCGTACCACTTCCGGGCAGGAGAGAGTCATGCAGAGACGCATTTCATCGGCGTATTTCCGTACGCCGCGCGGGTAGGATGAACAGGTGTGAGATAACGCTTTTTCGCCTAAATCACGATGAACCATGCAAAGCCTATTTTCATCAATAAACGGGCACTGATTATCTTCATTCAATTTAATGACCGAATATTCATGTTTTCCGTTATGCACCGGAATCAGATTTTCTTTCGCGATAGTCGCAATAATAGGGTTAGATGAGGATAAATAGCTTTGGTGCGTTTTTTTATCGATGGATACTTTCCAGCTATGGCAGCAGGAAATTAAACAATCCGGGCCAACACATTTAAATTTATCAAAGAAAACAGGAGTCACTGTTTTATGGTGTCGCATAATACATTCTTTATAAATGAAAAACAGAAAGTTACACGACAAAAGTAAATATCTATAGTTGCATAAGCGCGCACTACATTCAGCATTTCACGACATGG
The DNA here is from genome assembly GCF_042788165.1 of Kosakonia sp. YIM B13588. NCBI lineage: Bacteria > Pseudomonadati > Pseudomonadota > Gammaproteobacteria > Enterobacterales > Enterobacteriaceae > Kosakonia > Kosakonia sp. YIM B13588. The sequence continues at coordinate 93,488 of NZ_JBHZPO010000016.1, forward strand.
TCCCGCGCGCTTAAATTCCTGAGGTTAGCTCCATCTGCGAAATGACATTTCCACTGTCGTTAAGATTCTGCTCAACAGAGGCAATATCGTTGCGCTCATTGCCAGACGCTTTCCCCTCTTCACGCATTTTGCTTTTAATCAGCGACAGCAGCGACTTTAGCTCCCGGAGCGCTTCTTTCAGCGAACGCGCGTCTTCCTGCCGCTGGCTGGCGTTTTGTAGCGTATTGATAACGTTATCGATAGTAGATTGTACGCCCGCGACCTCTTCTGATTTCTCTTTTTCGGTCGGATTTTCTTTGTCGCTAACTTCAGCGTCAGAGGCGGCCTGCGCCTGCGCTTTTACGGCAGATTCATCGCTTTCACCAGTAGAAGCCTGGGCTGCGCCAGAAGCGTTAGCATCGGCACTGGTTCCTGAACCGGTGTTATCACTTTGCCCAAGTTGCGAAGCGAGTTGTCCAAGCTGAGATGACAGCTGTTTGAGCTGTTTCATAATGTAGCCCCCGGAGCCGCCAAACAACATGGCCAGCGCTTTCAGGCGGGCGATTTCCCGTTTCAATGCCTCAAGTTTGGCGCGCGCATTCGCTTTGCTGTTTTGCGCATTTTCCTGCGTAAAACGTTTAAGCGTATTGAGGTTTTCCTGCAAATTTTCGTAATACTCTTTCGCCTGTGGGCTGAGCGTCACGATGCTGGCAGGCGTGGCGTAAACGGTTTCATTGGTGCGGGCGGTTTCCTGAGTACGAGCAGTCCCTCCTTTGGCGGAAGAGGACGCGTAAAGATCGAGAGAGCCAGTAAAAGTGGGGCGAAGCATGCGCAATACTCCTGAAGTCCATTGATCATATTAACGGCAGCAGCGAATAAAACTTTACGCGTAAAAACGTGATGACCAGCGCTTGTGGTCTAACAGAAAACCTAACGCATCAATTGAAATTGACCTGCCCCCAGGATTAGATACAACCGTCAGTTAGTAATGTCGGTTTGTTTACCTTCACATTTTCCATTTCG
>NZ_JBHZPO010000017.1:0-93714 GCF_042788165.1 Kosakonia sp. YIM B13588
TCATGGGGATGTCCTCATGTGGCTTATGAAGACATTACTAACATCGTGGTGTATTAATCAACGGGGAGCAGGTCAAAATGTCTATTCTGATGATATTTAAAAATCAGAATTTAACGTAAGCATATTCTCTATAAAAATCAGGATACGTGTTTGTAGAATAATTCCCCGACAGGAGAGTGACAAACCAAATTCAAAGGGGAGAAATATAATGGAACAATAACTGACCTCTATTTAATATTCATCAACTGGCTATCAGGGCGACACAATTAGCGGTTATCTGAATGGTTAGGATGAAAATAACAGGTAAATCGAAATGCTTTATCCGGGCTGCATAATCACGATCGCGCACTTGTATTTAGCGTCCATATTAATTAGTGTATTGTCTTATGGAATAACGAAAAAAAATACAGACATATCCAACAATAAGACAATCAGCATTGAAACCTGTAATGTCGTGGTTGCCACATCTCCCGGAGAAAAGAGGTTTAGACTCACATCTTTTTTATAAAGTGTTCGCACCAGCCCTTCTCCATTGCCAAAATAGCCAGTAAACCCACAAGCGGAGAGGGAATTCTCATGAGTGTGCCTCAAACCAAATCAGAACTTCTTTTAGCAATTGACCAAAATTTCAATAAATTAATAGGTTATCTTGAAGCAATTCCGCCAGAGCTAGCATCAGATGCATCAATGGAAGGACATGCAAAAGACACAGTTATGAGTGTTTGCAATCTTGTCGCTTACTTACTCGGCTGGAATAAACTGGTTATCAAATGGTTAAGCTTTGATAAAGAGGGAAAACCAATTGACTTCCCGGACACGGGTTATAAATGGAATCAGCTTGGTCTGCTCGCCCAAAAATTTTATCGCGACTATAGCGATGTGAATTTACGCTCACTCATCAATCAACTTCAGGACGCGAAAAACGAGATCGTTGAATTTATCAATAAACAGTCAGACGATGACCTGTATGGAAAAGCATGGTATGGCAAATGGACCATGGGAAGGATGATTTCTTTCAATACATCGTCACCCTACTCCAATGCCTGCGGCAGGTTAAGAAAATGGGCGAAGGAAAATAACCTCAAGCTATGAGTAAAGCTGACGGGAAAATCTGGCGCGATAACAGATACCTTGCCTGTGGGCAGCAATTGTATCGTTATTCTGTGTCAGGGGGATAGGGAAGAAAGTCAGGATAATTCTGGAGCAGACGGCTCTCTCAAGAAATCAACAGGCATGCGTGACATCATGCAAGCCGCTATTTCCCATACCTAATACTTATCAGAGTTTCGTAAGCTATACAGCTCATGATGAAACTGGATAACCCGATTAAACGGATTCATTCTGTTATTTCAAATCTTGCTGGGATATTCAGTTACATCACGCAGCCTGCCACTGTTGCGGCAGAATGAGAGAAATTAGCATCGCCAAAATTGATGGATGGCAGCAAACAGTATACCCAAACGAGACGGATACAGCTTTACATCCAACGGTAGAATGCGAACTGAGCCGGGTAGTGGTTCGCCACATGGTAGATTCCCCCTGAGAGCCGTATTCTGTGGAGTTCCAACAACGTGATTTTCCAGTCCGCTCACATTTATGCAAAATCACCATATCCAAATGATAAATAGCAACCTTAAGTTAAATTAATTCTCGATTAACATTGCATCGATTTCGACTGTTATCATTTAAAGGACTAAGGCATGGAACAGCAATACAGTAACGAGATTACTCCAGAGACTCGCCAATATTTTTCTCAGCCCCCATTCAGTGAAGAACTTTTATCCCTCTGCGACAACAGCACACGGAGGGAACTTGAAGAACTCAACAGACAGAAGATGAGCCGCCCTTTATTTAGCTTGCCACAGCAGGAAACCTTGCTAATAACGGGGATGCCATTCGCAGGGAGGAAGTACCGCCGGAGGATATCAGATCGCAAGGGTTGGAAATAAAATTGCTTACGCTGAGGCAGTGAAACCATCATTATTTCCGGAGCAGGTAAAGCAGTTATGCAAGGTTCATCCGCTGCACTTGTTGGCAGTATGCTCAATAAGGGCGATGAAATAATCTCCCCCAGTACTGCAACACCTTGATATTCAGTGAAGGCAATACTTTTCCACAGGGATTTATAAACATGCCAGGGAGTAAACATTAATGGCAGCTAAAGGTTATTATTTGTTCAGAGATGACAGGACGGTATGCGGCGGTGTCATCATCGAGGGATGGAGTGACCATCAACACTTTGATAAGGATATGGCCTGTGAAGGGCATAAAGTGACTTGCGGCAAGCATGAAGGCCGTTACCGTATCTGTGGGGGTCTTGACGACGACATACATGGCAAAAGGATTGCCGGAACACTGCATAGCTATAGCTCTTGTCCCTGCAAATCAAAATTTGTTCCGTCAATTTTCGATTCTGATTATGAGCCTGGCGGCGAAGAGACGGTAACACACACCGATTTATCTCACCTCACCGAGGTGCCTGTACTACCGGGGCCAATACCAGATCGCCAGGAAAGTATCTTCGCTGACACCTGTAAGCCAGAAGATAACCCGCTATTGAATGGCGTTTATATCTGGACTGAAATCACAGAAACCGGGCACGCTTTTGTTTCCGTGCATGAAAATAACGTTGTATACCTTTACACCTATGGCAGATACGGAAGAACTGGCGGGCCAATTGAAACGACAGGTGACGGCATTCTCGATTTTATGAAAGGTGATGATGCCAGGGAGTACTACAGAAAGGAACTTTACGAAAATAATGCCCGCGTTTTTAACATCAATGACGCAAGCATACCGAAAACCCGCGCTTTCTTTGAAAATTTGTGGGAAAAAGGGACAAAGCCTGTGGGGATAAAGGAAAACAGTGTTACAGATCGAACAGGTCACTCAATTGACTCCTACGATGTAACAGGAAGAAACTGCACAACCCACACAGTAGCGGGCATAAAAGCAGCGGGCTCGACGATCTTTGATACAAGCTACAACTCAAAGAGCACTCAGCTCCCTATTGAAGCAGAAGAGTATTTTGCTATCCCAGTATCATTACAAAATCATCTTCTCGGTAAAAGCCGAAACCTAAAGTCTATGGCAGTTGTTGAAGTTACTGACGAGTTTAAAAATCAGTATCCGAACATAAACGGACAATATGTATCCCCAGAAGGAATCAAAGGTAAAGCTAAACGCTACGCCGCAGAAACAATGTCTTCAATAGGTTCGATTTCCCCATACTCAGGTGCGAATGTTGGTGGAATTCTCGGAGAATATGGTGAGTAATTTAACGATAACTATTCTTCGATGGGGCGGGATAGTCGCAGTATCACTTTGCTACTTTATTACACTGATAGCATCAACACTCGCTTACAGTGCATTCAGTGAACGAGAAAGTATGCAGTTTTATGGCCCAATCCCATTAAAAGAATACAAAGCATCAATAGACTCGCTCATGCAAGCCACTGATGGCGTTTTTAGTGTCGCCTTCTTTGGCTTTGCGATCTGTGTCCCGCTGATCTTAATTATCTTTAAAAAGGTACGATGATGAATAAGAAGTATTGGGTCAGGTGGGCGAGTATCGCGCTCATCTGCGCTGCATATTACGTTATCGTGCTTTACTTCGATCTTGTATTCGCAGTGAACTTTTCAGAAACATTAAGCCAGGGGTGGGATTTTACACCCTCTCAGTTGACCTGGTTTGTTATGGAGCTATCGCAAAATCACGAGGATTCGGCGTTAGCCTCACTTATGGGTTTCGCTATTTGTGTGCCTCTGATCTTACTCATCTTCAAACAAGTGAGATGACCGCCAAAGGCTGGGGGAACCCAGCCTTTCCCTTTCTTCCTGAATTTAGACAATACAAGCCGAATGCCGGTTGGTGGTTCGTTGTTCAATGTCAGAACAATCAAAAACAACTTTTGCTTAGTATTTTTTGATAGCCAAACACATGCAAACCAACTTTTGGCGGTGTTTTATAAGAAAGGGGGGAGAGAATTCTGGAGCGGGCGAAGGGAATCGAACCCTCGTATAGAGCTTGGGAAGCTCTCGTTCTACCATTGAACTACGCCCGCATTGAGATGCGACAGGCATTATAACCTCTTAGCGCGTGAGAGCAAGGCGAGTTTGCGGGTAACCGCTGGAGTTTTAAGCAATTAATCTTCTCTGATGTAGCACCATTATTTTGTCGTGAAAATTAGGACTACATAACCTCCCGCGTTACGCTTTCAGGCATAGCATAGCTCCCGTTGTTCCCACTCATTTCAGAGAATCGCTATGAACGCTAAGCCGTTGGTTTTGGGATTTATTATTTTGGCGGGTTCGTTGAATACTGCACTGGCGGATAGTTGCCAATCCAACATTTTTGGTGGACAGGATTGCCGCTATGACGAAGGCACAACCTCCAGCAGCCGGGCCAATATTTTCGGTGGGCAGGATACTAACTACAGCGACGGAAGAACGACAACCAGCCGAGCCAATATTTTTGGTGGGCAAGATACGACGTCCAATGACGGTAAATCATCCAGCAGCAGAGCCAACATCTTTGGTGGCCAGGACACCGATTACAGCGACGGTACCCATTCGAGCAGTCGGGCCAACATTTTCGACGGCCAGGATACGGACTACAGCAACGGTAAATCCTCAACCAGCCGCGCGAATATCTTCGGCGGTCAGGATACGCAAAACAATTAATTCCACACCAACACACAAGCTAACAGGGCGGGCGGCCGCCTGTTAGCTTTACTCATTAGCATTTCGGCGGGCTGCCCTGAGGCGGTAGATAACGCAGCGGATCGATAGCCGTTGCCTTATAGCGCAACTGGAAGTGCAAGCGCACGGAATCCGCATCGCTGCTGCCCATGGTGGCGATTTTCTGCCCCGCTTTCACACTCTGCCCGTTGTTGACCAGCAGCGTGTCGTTGTGCGCGTAAGCGGTAATGTACTCTTCGCTGTGCTTAATCATGATCAGGTTACCGTAGCCGCGCAGCTGATTGCCAACATAGACCACCTTCCCGGCGCCGGAGGCATAAACCGGTTGGCCGCGTGTACCGGCAATATCAATGCCTTTGTTCCCGCCGTCAGACGTGGAATAGGCCATGATGACTTTCCCGGTTGTCGGCCAGCGCCAGCAGCGCTGCCCTACCGGCGGCCACGACGAGAGCGGAACCTGCGAGGAAGGCACCACTTTTGCAGTCTTAGTGCCGGATTTTGTCGAGGATGAGGTGTTTTTCGACGCGCCATTCACTTTCAGCCGCTGCCCCACTTCAATGGTGTACGGCGGCGAAATACCGTTCATGCTGGCCAGATCTTTTACGCTGGTGCCGGTAATACGGGATATGCGGTACAGCGTATCGCCCCGCTTCACCGTATAAACGGAGCCGGAATAAGTAGAGTTACTTCCGGCGCAGCTCGCCAGCAGCAAACTGATTGCCAGGCAAATGACAATACGAAACGGGCTTTTCGTCAGGCATCCTGCGCGCAAAACAGATCCTCGAATAGAATAAATGGCGACATATCATACCAGCCACTCGCCGGTTGCTAAACCCTTCAAACTGACTTGTGCGCAATCGGGTAACCCTGCGCGATGATTTCCATTATCTCCGGCAAATAAGGTGTGGAGGGCATCTTCACCAACGCCGGGTAAAATACCTGCGGTGAGGGAAACACATCCACGACATGGCAATGGCTGAGTTTGCGGGCGTCGACTTCCGATGACGGCAGCAGCGTTGCCGCGGCCAGACCAGACTCCAGCCACTCCAGGATCACTCCCGGCTGGGTAATATGCATAATCACCTTCGGATTACCGCCCGCTTTACGAAACAGATCGATCAGCATCTCGTAAGTACCCGCGTCTTTTGCCCGATGCAGCAGCACCAGTGGAAACGCCGCCAGCGCCTGGTAATCAAACGGGCTGACAGGGACTTGCGCCAGGCACTGTTTACTGATCACCGCCACCAGCCGTACCGGATCAAAAGAGACATAATCGAAACCTTCGCTGCGATAAGGCCGCTGGATCATCGCCAGATCGATCGTGCCTTCATTGAGCATGGTTTCTAAATGGCTGGAATCGGTAACGGATATATTAATTTCAGCGTCGGGGTGGCGCTTATAAAGCTCCAGTAATAACGGTTTAAAATAGGATTGAAAAAGATGAGTTAAGCCGAGTCTTAGCTGGAATTTTTCTTTATTGGCAATTGCTACAGTTTCCCGCGACGTATCTTCAACCTGACGTAATATTTCACAGGCTTTACGATAAAGAAAATAACCGGCTTCGGTGGGTTCTATTCGATTTCCCTGCCGCAAAAATAAGGAAACCTGTAACTCTTCTTCCAGTTCCTGAATCCGTTTACTGAGCGGCGGCTGCGCCATATTCAGCACTTTCGCCGCCTGGCTTACGGAGCCCTGCTCCACCACACGGCAAAAATAACGCAATCTTTTCAAATCCATACCGCTTATCTCCGCTGTACCTGAGCGCTCAGTATCACACCTGGCGTAAAAAAGGAAAAGCACGACGTTTTATGCCATTTATCAACCTCAATTTAACATTCTTATAAAGAGTACTTTTTTGATCTGGTCTGCCTCAGGAAAACGGTATTTGTTTAATCACCGCAGGAAAAATAAGGTAACGGCAATCAGTAAATTCCCCTCTAAAAATGGAAAAGACCATGTCAAATAGCAAAAATAATAATGCCAGCGGCGTTTCCGATTTACGCTCTGCACTTGAATTACTCAAAACACTGCCCGGCGAATATGTGGAAACCGACACCGAGGTTGATCCGCACGCGGAGCTCTCCGGGGTTTATCGTTATGTTGGCGCAGGCGGAACCTGCCAGCGCCCGACGCGGAAAAACGGTCCGGTGATGGTGTTCAACAAGGTGAAAGGTTTTCAGGACATCAGCGTCGCGATTGGCCTCAACGGTTCCCGCAAACGTGTCAGCCACTTCCTCAATTGCGCACCGGAAAAACTAGGCCACCTGCTGAAAGACTCGGTACAAAATCCGATTCCACCGGTGCTAACCCAGGACCACGCGGTGTGCCAGGAAGTGGTGCATCTGGCAAGCGATGCGAATTTCGATCTGCGCAAACTGCTACCTGCGCCAACAAACACCGAAGAAGATGCTGGTCCGTACATCACCATGGGGCTGTGCTACGCCTCTGATCCAGAAACGCGTGAATCCGATATCACCATTCACCGCCTGTGCGTGCAGAGCCGCGATGAACTGTCGATGTGGCTAACGCCGGGTCGCCATATCGACGCATTTCGCATGAAAGCGGAAACCGCGGGGAAACCGCTGCCGATCTCCATCAGTATCGGTGTCGATCCGGCAATTGAAATTGCCGCCTGTTTTGAGCCGCCGACCACGCCGCTGGGTTATGACGAACTGAGCGTTGCCGGTGCGCTACGCGGGCACGCCGTGGAAATGGTGCAGTGTAAAACCATCAACGAACGCGCCATTGCCCATGCGGAAATTGTTATTGAAGGCGAACTGCTGCCGCACGTGCGTCTGCGTGAAGATCAGAACACTGATACCGGCAAAGCGATGCCTGAGTTTCCTGGCTACACCGGCGAAGCCAAAGAAGCCCTACCGGTTATCAAAGTGAAAGCGGTAACCCATCGCTATAACCCGATCTGGCGTACCACGGTTGGGCCGGGCGAAGAACACGTCAACATGGCAGGTATTCCAACCGAAGCCAGCATCCTTGATATGGTAGGTCGTGCCATGCCGGGTAAATTGCTTAACGTCTTCGCGCACTCAGCAGGCGGCGGCAAGCTGCTGGCAGTGATGCAATTCAAAAAATTCTCGCCTGCTGATGAAGGCCGTCAACGCCAGGCCGCGCTGCTTGCGTTCTCTGCGTTCCCGGAACTGAAACACGTGATTCTGGTTGATGAAGATGTCGACATTTTTGACAGCGACGATGTGCTGTGGGCGATGCAAACCCGTTATCAGGGTGATGTCGATACCGTCACCATTCCCGGCGTACGTTGTCACCCGCTCGATCCATCGCAGGTGCCGGAATACAGCCCGAGCATTTTGCAGCAGGGCATGTCCTGCAAAACCATCTTTGACTGTACGGTGCCGTTCCATCTGAAAAGCCACTTTGAACGCTCGAAATTCAAAGCGGTGGATGTGAAACGCTTCCTGCCAGATTTCGAATAAGGAGGCCGGTGTGACCACATTGCAACGCATCATTGTTGGCATCAGCGGCGCTTCCGGTTTTCAGTATGGCGTGAAAGCACTTGAGCTTTTGCGCGGGCAGCCACTGGAAGTCCATTTGGTTGTCTCGAAAGGGGCGGAAAAAACCTGTGCACTGGAGACGGATTACCAGCTGGATGAGGTGATGGCGCTTGCGGATGTGGTGCATCCTGTCGGCAATCTTGGTGCTGCCATTTCCAGCGGATCGTATAAAACCATGGGCATGCTGGTTGCGCCCTGCTCCATGCGAACGCTGGGATCTATCGCCAACTGCCTGACGGATAACCTGCTAACCCGCGCCGCCGACGTGGTGCTCAAAGAGCGCCGCCGTCTGGTGTTGTTGGCGCGCGAAACGCCGCTTAATCTCGGGCATATTCGCAATATGCAGGCGGTGACAGAAATGGGCGGGATTATTTTCCCGCCGGTGCCAGCGCTCTACCAGCGCCCGCAATCCACTGATGAGATCATTACCCACAGCGTCAGCCGTGCGCTGGATCTGTTTGGTATTGATGTGAAAAATCTCCCGCGCTGGGGCGAGAGAAACCTCGCTCATCACGCGTAACGTGCAGGAAACATTATGTTAATCGGTCCTTATGTGAACGGCGCCGCCGTCATTGTTGGTGGTCTGCTCGGTTCACTGGTTGGTACGCGCATTCCCGAACGCGTGAAAGTGGCGCTGCCGCTGACATTTGGTTTGTGCTCCGTTGGTCTGGGTATCAATCTCGTTATTAAAGTGAAATTTATGCCCGCCGTGGTGCTGGCGATGGTGATCGGCGCGGTGATCGGCGAAGCGTTTTTCCTCGAAAAACAGATCGGCAAAGCGGCCGGCACCACGCGCGGTTTAATCAACCGTATTTTCCCGCCGGTCCAGGGGCTTACCCATGATGAATTCACCGAGAAGTTCGTCGCCATTCTGGTGCTGTTTTGCGCCAGCGGCACGGGGATTTTCGGTGCCATGCATGAGGGCATGACCGGCGATCCGTCGATTTTGTATATCAAGACGGTGCTGGATCTGTTCACGGCGGCGATTTTTGCCACCATGCTCGGCTTCTCGGTGATGACTATCGGTATTCCGCTGATCATCGTCCAGGTGGCGCTGGCTACGCTCGCGATCTTTATCCTGCATATCATCACCCCGGATATGATGGGCGACTTCTCCTGTGCGGGTGGTTTGATCATGGTGGCGACCGGGCTGCGAATTTGTAATATCAAGCCCTTTCCGGTGGCGAACATGCTTCCCGGTCTGGTGCTGGTGATGCCCTTTTCCGCTCTCTGGGCCACTCTTTTTGCCTGAGCCTCGGATATACTAGCGTTTGCCCGGTGGCGCTGTGCCTGGTAGATCCGTGAGATCGCGTTCTCCCGGTAAGTCACGCATAGCGCCACCCGGCGTGGTTATGTTCGGGAGTCGTTATGGTTATTCAAGAACACGTTATTTTGCTTAGCGACCAGGGAGAGGTTCTCGGCACGCAGGAAAAATACGCCGCACACACATCGCATACACCGCTGCATCTGGCTTTCTCCTCCTGGCTTTTTCGCCCGACAGGCGAATGTCTGGTTACCCGCCGCGCAATGAGTAAAAAAGCCTGGCCCGGCGTCTGGACCAACTCAGTTTGCGGTCATCCACAAATGGGTGAAACCATTGAGCAGGCGATTGTCCGCCGCTGCCGCTACGAAGTGGGTGTTGAGATCGCCGCTATCACCGCCATCGCACCGGGTTTTCGCTACCGCGAAACCGATCCTTCAGGCATTGTCGAAAATGAGATTTGCCCGGTTTTTGCCGCAGAGATCGTATCGCCGCTTAAAATAAACAGTGATGAAGTAATGGAATATCAGTGGGTTGAACTGGATGCATTGCTGCGTGCGCTTAACGCCGCGCCGTGGGCTTTCAGCCCGTGGATGGCGGCAGAAGCCGCAAGCGCAGAGCAACAGTTACGACACTTTGCCGCAGAACTAGCGCAATAAAAAAGCCCCGACGCGACAAACGCCGGGGCTTTTTTTATCGCTGAGCGATTATTTCACCGGACGCATCGCCGGGAACAGGATCACATCACGAATGGTGTGGCTGTTGGTGAACAGCATCACCATACGGTCGATACCGATGCCCAGACCGGCAGTCGGCGGTAAGCCATGTTCCAGCGCGGTCACGTAATCTTCGTCGAAGAACATCGCTTCGTCGTCGCCCGCGGCTTTCGCATCAACCTGATCCTGGAAGCGCTGCGCCTGATCTTCTGCATCGTTCAGCTCGCTAAAGCCGTTACCGATTTCACGTCCGCCAATGAAGAACTCAAAGCGATCGGTGATTTCCGGATTCTGATCGTTACGACGCGCCAGCGGCGAAACTTCCGCCGGGTATTCGGTAATGAAGGTCGGTTGGATCAAGTGCGCTTCGGCCACTTCTTCGAAGATCTCCGTGACGATGCGGCCCAGACCCCAGCTCTTCTCAACCTTGATACCGATGTTTTCGGCGATTGCCTTCGCGCTGTCGAAGTTATCCAGATCCGCCATGTTGGTTTCCGGACGGTATTTCTTGATCGCTTCGCGCATGGTCAGTTTTTCGAACGGCTTGCCGAAATCAAACACTTCGTCGCCGTACGGCACTTCGGTTTTGCCGAGAATGTTCTGCGCAAGCGTACGGAACAGCGATTCGGTCAGCTCGATCAGATCTTTATAATCCGCGTATGCCATATAGAGTTCCATCATGGTGAACTCAGGGTTATGGCGAACGGAGATACCTTCGTTACGGAAGTTACGGTTGATTTCGAACACGCGCTCGAAGCCGCCAACCACCAGACGTTTGAGGTACAGTTCCGGCGCGATACGCAGGTACATGTCGAGATCCAGCGCGTTATGGTGGGTGATAAACGGACGCGCAGAGGCACCGCCCGGGATCACCTGCATCATTGGCGTTTCCACTTCCATAAAGTCGCGGCCTACCATGAACTGGCGGATACCGGCCAGGATCTGCGAACGCACTTTAAAAGTGTTGCGGGATTCATCATTCGAAATGAGATCCAGGTAGCGCTGACGATAGCGCGCTTCCTGATCCTGCAAACCGTGGAATTTGTCCGGCAGCGGGCGCAGCGCTTTGGTCAGCAGACGCAGCTCGCTGCAGTGGATAGAGAGTTCACCGGTCTTGGTCTTGAACAGCTTGCCGCGTGCGCCGAGGATATCGCCGAGATCCCATTTTTTAAACTGCTCGTTGTAGACGCCTTCCGCCAGATCGTCACGAGAGACATACAGCTGAATACGGCCCCCCACGTCCTGCAAGGTAACGAAAGAGGCTTTACCCATGATGCGGCGGGTCATCATACGGCCCGCAACGGCAACTTCGATGCCCAGCGCTTCCAGCTCTTCGTTCTCTTTGGCATCGAATTGTGCGTGCAGCTTGTCAGAGGTTTGATCGCGACGGAAATCGTTCGGGAACGCCACGCCCTGCTCACGCAGTTGCGCCAGCTTCTCGCGACGAGTTTTCAGTTCATTATTAAGATCGACTGCCGCGTCAGCGCCTTGTGCTTGTTGTTCAGACATGTTGGTTCCTCATAACCCTGCTTTCAAACTTGCTTCGATAAATTGATCCAGGCTGCCGTCCAGCACCGCCTGCGTGTTGCGGGTTTCAACCCCGGTGCGCAGATCTTTAATGCGGGAATCATCCAGGACATAAGAACGGATCTGGCTGCCCCAACCGATGTCCGACTTGGTGTCTTCCATCGCCTGTTTCTCAGCATTTTTCTTCTGCATTTCCAGTTCATAAAGCTTCGCTTTCATCTGCTTCATGGCCTGGTCTTTGTTCTTATGCTGGGAGCGGTCGTTCTGGCATTGCGTGACCAGCCCGGTTGGAATGTGGGTAATACGCACCGCGGATTCCGTACGGTTTACGTGCTGACCGCCCGCGCCGGATGCGCGATACACGTCAATGCGCAGGTCCGCCGGGTTGATTTCGATATCAATATCGTCGTCCACTTCCGGGTAGACAAACGCGGAGCTAAACGAGGTGTGGCGACGGCCGCCGGAATCGAACGGGCTCTTACGCACCAGGCGATGAACGCCGGTCTCGGTACGCAGCCAGCCGTAGGCGTAGTCACCAATGATCTTGATAGTGACGGATTTGATGCCCGCCACTTCACCTTCGGACTCTTCAATGATCTCGGTTTTAAAGCCGCGCGCTTCCGCCCAACGCAGATACATGCGCGTTAACATGCTCGCCCAGTCCTGCGCTTCGGTGCCGCCGGAACCGGCCTGAATATCCAGGTAGCAGTCGGCGCTGTCGTACTCGCCAGAGAACATGCGACGAAACTCCAGCTGCGCCAGTTTCTCTTCCAGCACATCCAGTTCAGCGACCGCTTCGTTAAAGGTTTCTTCGTCTTCGGCTTCAACCGCCAGATCCAGCAGGCCGCTGACATCTTCCAGCCCCTGACGCATTTGATCCAGCGTATCAACGATAGCTTCGAGTGAGGAACGCTCTTTGCCCAGCGCCTGTGCGCGCTCAGGTTCGTTCCACACGTCCGGCTGTTCCAGCTCGGCGTTTACTTCTTCCAGACGCTCTTTCTTGGCGTCATAGTCAAAGATACCCCCTAAGAACGTCGGAGCGCTCCGTGAGGTCCTGAATACGATTTTTTACCGGGTTAATTTCAAACATGGTCTGATTTCTTTTAATGGACTAGTCAAAATGCGGTGATAAGGGCGGAAGTTTACCGGATTCCCGCCCTGTTTTATAGCGAATACTGGCGCTAAAGTGGCCAGAGATTCTCGATGATCAGCTGTACGCTACGATTGCCACGAAACTCGTTCACATCCAGTTTATAAGCAATATTTACCTGCCGCACACCGTTGTCCGGCCAGCAGGAGGTATCGACGTTAAAAGCGATGCCATCGAGCAACGGGCCGCCGCCAACCGGCTCCAGCATCACCTTGAGATGACGCTCGCCCACCAGCCGCTGCTGCAGGAGGCGAAACTCACCGTCAAACAGCGGTTCCGGGAACATTTGCCCCCAGGGGCCAGCTTCTCGCAACATCTCCGCGACTTCCAGCGTCATCTCCTGCGCCGACAGCGGGCCGTCAGAGACAATCTCACCTTGTAATAACGCCGGATCCAGCCATTCGGTCACCAGCTCGCCAAAGCGCTGGCGGAACTCTTCAAAACGGTGTTCTTCCAGCGTCAAACCGGCTGCCATTGCGTGACCGCCGAATTTGAGCATCATGCCAGGAAACAGCATATCCAGACGCTCCAGCGCATCGCGCATATGCAGCCCCTGAATCGAACGCCCCGAGCCTTTCAGCACCCCGTCTCCGGCTGGCGCAAAGGCGATCACCGGGCGGTGAAAGCGCTCTTTAATGCGCGAAGCGAGAATACCGACCACTCCCTGATGCCACTCGGGATGGTACATCGCTAAGCCGCCGGGCAGCGTTTCGCCGCTGCGCTCAAGCTGCTCGCACAGCGTCAGCGCTTCTGCCTGCATCCCCTGCTCAATTTCTTTGCGCGTCTGGTTCAACGCGTCGAGATCGCTGGCTAACTGGCGCGCTTCGCCAAGGTTATCGCACAGTAACAGCGCAACCCCCACCGACATATCGTCCAGCCTGCCCGCCGCGTTAAGGCGCGGCCCGAGCGCAAAACCGAGATCGCTTGCCGCCAGCTTCTGCGCATCGCGGTTGGCAATTTCCAGCAGCGCTTTGATGCCCGGACGGCAGCGCCCGGCGCGAATACGGCTCAGCCCCTGCCAGGTCAGAATGCGGTTATTGGCATCCAGCGGCACCACGTCTGCCACCGTTCCCAGCGCCACCAAATCGAGCAGCTCCGCCAGATTTGGCATCGCCAGGCCGCGCGCCTCAAACCAGCCGTGGTCACGCAAAAAGGCACGCAAAGCCAGCATCAGATAGAACGCGACGCCAACCCCGGCCAGCGACTTCGACGGAAAATCGCAGTCGCGCAGATTCGGGTTAACAATCGCTTCGGCATCCGGCAACGTGTCACCCGGCAGATGGTGATCGGTTACCACCACCGGGATCCCCAGTTCATGAGCTCTCGCCACGCCGGCATGTGAAGAGATGCCGTTATCCACCGTCAGAATGAGCTGTGCGCCACGCGCATGCGCCTGATCGACCACTTCCGGGCTAAGCCCGTACCCGTCGTCAAAACGGTTTGGCACCAGGTAACTGACGTTTTCGCAACCGAGCGCGCGCAATGCCAGCACGCTAAGGGCGGTGCTGGTTGCGCCATCCGCATCGAAATCACCCACCACAATAATGCGCAGCCCTTCACGCAAGGCGTTATAAAGCTGCGCCACCGCGTCATCGATACCGGTAAGTTGTTGCCACGGCAGCATGCCTTTAACACTGCGTTCCAGTTCACTGGCCGTGCGCACACCGCGGCTGGCGTATAAGCGACGCAGCAGCGGCGGCAAGTCTGCTGCCAGTTCTGCTGCGTCATCCACCTCACGGCGGCGAAGTTGTATCTGAGCTTTCACGCGAATTATTTACCGCCGGTCGCTTTCTGATGTTGATCGAGGAAGGCTTTCATTTCCGCCGGAGCCTGATACCCCGGAACAAGGTAGCCGTCATTCAGCACGATGGCTGGCGTGCCGTTGACGCCAAACTGTACGCCCAGCGCGTAGTGATTGGCGATGTCGATATCACAGCTGGCCGGTTTGACGTCTTTACCTTCCATCGCACTATCGAAGGCTTTTTTAGGATCTTTTGCACACCAGATAGCCTTCATCTGGTTTTCAACTTCGCTCGGCACACCCTGACGCGGGAATGCAAGGTAACGCACGGTGATGCCGAGCGCGTTGTAGTCTGCCATTTCGCTGTGCAGTTTCTGGCAGTAGCCACATGTGATGTCGGTGAACACGGTAATGACATGTTTTTCCTGCGGCGCTTTGTAGACAATCATCTCTTTTTCCAGCGCGTTCAGATGCGGTAACAGCATCTTAGTGGTGACATTCACTGGCTGTGCGCCGCTGACATCGTACATCGGGCCCTGGATGATATGTTTGCCATCTTCGGTCACATACAGCACGCCGCTGTTGGTCAACACGGCTTTCATTCCGGCAACAGGCGCGGGCAGAACTTCGCCACTCTGTACACCCAATTTTGCCAGCGACTGTTTGATAGCCGCGTCATCAGCATGTGCCGCGCCGGTAAACGCCACCGCCAGCAGGGTGAACATCACTAAACCTTTTTTCATAACACATCCTTTAATTGTCAGCATTCACGCCCGCGGGTGATGCTGTTGATGAAGCTTGCGCAGCCGCTCGGTAGCGACATGCGTATAAATTTGCGTGGTCGATAAATCCTGGTGGCCTAAAAGCATTTGCACCACTCGCAGATCCGCGCCGTGGTTCAGCAGATGGGTGGCAAACGCATGACGCAAAACGTGGGGCGAGAGCTTTTCACTGTCGATGCCCGCAAGCACCGCATAGTGCTTGATGCGATGCCAGAAAGTCTGGCGCGTCATCTGCTGCGCGCGCTGGCTTGGAAACAGCACATCAATTGAAACACCGTTAAGCAGCCACGGGCGGCCATACTCCAGATAGTTTTCGACCCAGTACACCGCCTCTTCGCCCAGCGGCACCAGGCGTTCTTTATTGCCTTTACCAATCACTCGTACCACGCCCTGGCGCAGACTGATATCACTCATCGTCAGGCCAACCAGTTCCGAGACGCGAAGGCCGGTAGCATACAACACCTCAAGCATCGCTTTATCGCGTAACTCCAGCGGTTGGTCAACCATCGGTGCCTGCAAAAGCCTGCTCACCTGCGTTTCACTTAAGTCTTTCGGTAAACGTTGCGGCAATTTAGGTGATGCGAGTAATGCGCTGGGATCGTCGCTGCGTACTTTTTCCCGGTAAAGATACTGAAAAAAACGTCGCACGGCGCTAAGCAAGCGCGCCGAGCTGGTAGCCTTATAACCACCGCTTACCCTTTCAGCTAATAGCGCTTGTAAATCACCGCTTTGCGCTTTTTCTAAACTACTGGCGTGGTGGTGCAGCCACTCCACCACGCTTTTCAAATCGCGGCGGTAAGCGTTTAACGTATTTTCCGCCAGGTTGTTCTCAAGCCAGAGAGCATCGAGAAAATGTTCGATACTTGCGAGATCCTGTTCCATCCAGCGTCTCCTTTACTCAAACGCTGCATTATGCCTGATTGATGTACGATTCTGGTACACTGCGTGAAAAGACACATCAAGAATCGAGAAGTTTACGTTATGAATATCGGTCTGTTTTACGGTTCCAGCACTTGCTACACCGAAATGGCGGCGGAAAAAATCCGCGATATTATCGGCCCGGAACTGGTGACGCTGCACAACCTGAAAGACGATGCGCCCACCCTGATGGAACAGTACGACGCGCTTATTCTGGGCATTCCAACCTGGGATTTCGGCGAACTGCAGGAAGATTGGGAAGCGGTTTGGGATCAGCTTGATAACCTCAATCTCGACGGAAAAATAATTGCGTTGTACGGCATGGGCGATCAGCTCGGTTACGGCGAATGGTTCCTCGACGCGCTCGGCATGCTCCACGACAAACTGGCACCCAAAGGCGCAACGTTCATCGGTTACTGGCCGACGGAAGGCTACGAATTTACCAGTAAAAAACCGGTTATTGCCGATGGGCAGCTCTTTGTCGGGCTGGCGCTGGATGAGACCAATCAGTACGATTTGAGCGATGAACGCATTCAAGGCTGGTGCGAGCAAATACTGACGGAAATGGCGGAACGGCTCGGCTGAGCCATCACCCGCCTTAATGCAGCCCCTGCGCCGGCTTTTGGATAATCATCCGGCGTAGATCGCGCCACTCCTGCGAATCCATACTGTCTGCCGCCAGCCATAAATGCTGGCGCCGCCCATCTTCTGCACGGCGTAAACGCAACATCATGCCGCCGCGAATCATCCAGGGGGTACCGACAATATCCCACTCCACACCTTGCCAACGTAGGCGGGAATCCATCAGCAGTTTGATTTCGCCGTGGCAGGCGTTGATCCGCCGCTGGCTGCGTACGCAGTCGAAAACCACCAGCGACAGCAGCAAAAGCCATAGCGGCGTATAACTCAACGGCCAGGGCATAAAAAGAATGAAGGCCGCCACCAATCCGTGCAGTAATAACGAAATCCATTGTGCGCGCCATGAGACGCGTAAATCAGATTGCCACAGGACCACGATCCCGATTCCGTGTCTGAATTAACTGCACCATTCGCTGCAACTCCGCGTCCTGGGGTTTGCCATGATTCATCAACCAGTTGAATAAATCAGGATCATCGCTTTCAAGCAGACGTACAAACAATTGCTTGTCATGGTCGCTGAGCGAGTCGTACTCGTGTTCAAAAAAAGGCATGATGGAGATATCGAGTTCGCGCATTCCGCGGCGACAGGCCCAATGGATACGGGCTTTATTATTAATATCCATGTTCTTCTCCCTTCATAGGCATGAAGGCCTATTGTAACGTGTTTTTAATATTCCTTTTGCGGAATATTTAGCTTCCCGGGCCAGCTTCCAGAATAAATCGCATCGTCTGCAAAATTATCACTGTGCTGCGTAGCGCCTCGCAATGCTCGCACAATGGCACAAATCGCATGCTTTATCGCTTGCATTGAACAATGGCTCTTTTACCATTAAGTACCAACACAGCGTTAAGCTAATCAGGACATTATTATGGCTTTTACTCCATTTCCTCCGCGCCAGCCGACCGCATCCGCCCGTCTGCCGCTGACGCTTATGACGCTCGATGACTGGGCGCTGGCTACCATTACCGGTGCGGATAGCGAGAAATACCTGCAAGGCCAGGTCACCGCGGATGTGTCGAAGATGGCGGCAGATCAGCATCTGCTGGCGGCGCATTGCGATTCTAAAGGCAAAATGTGGAGCAATATGCGGTTGTTTCACTATCAGGAAGGGTTTGCCTGGATTTTGCGCCGCAGCGTGCGTGAATCGCAACTTCGTGAACTGAAAAAGTACGCCGTTTTCTCAAAAGTCACTATCGCCGCAGATGACGAACATGTGCTGCTGGGCGTTGCCGGTTTTCAGGCTCGCGCCGCACTGGCCAATCTCTTCACAACGCTGCCGGACAGCGAAAAGCAGGTTGTACAAGAAGGGGAAACAACCATTCTGTGGTTTGAACATCCAGGTGAACGCTTCCTGCTGGTTACCGATGTCGCAACGGCAGAGCAGGTAACGGAAAAATTGCGCGGTGAGGCACAGTTCAACAATAGCCAACAGTGGCTGGCGCTGAATATCGAAGCCGGGTTAGCGGTGATTGACGAGCCAAACAGCGCACAATTTATTCCGCAGGCGACCAACCTGCAGGCGTTAGGCGGCATTAGCTTCAAAAAAGGGTGCTACACCGGGCAAGAGATGGTGGCTCGCGCGAAATTCCGTGGTGCCAACAAACGTGCGCTGTGGTACCTGGCAGGCACTGCCAGCCGCACGCCGGATGCGGGTGAAGATCTTGAATTAAAAATGGGTGAAAACTGGCGTCGAACCGGTACGGTGCTGGCATCGACTCAGTTGGATGACGGCCGCGTGCTGGTTCAGGTCGTGATGAATAATGACATGGAGCCAAACAGCGTGTTCCGCGTACGCGACGACGCCAGTACGTTAAGCATTGAGCCGCTGCCCTACTCGCTTGAAGAAGAATAATCCGCGTTAACACATCTGCACATGCTACAGCCGGGCTGGCACAAGCCGCCCGGCGCTACTGCTTAAACTTGTCCGACGTACAAATAGATCGCCAGGAAATGACACACGCTGCCGCCCAGCACAAAGCCATGCCAGATTGCATGATTATAGGGGATACGTTTACAGACGTAGAAAATGACGCCCAACGAGTACACCAGCCCACCGACAGCCAGCAGCGTCACGCCGCCCACGGATAACCGCGTCGCAAGCTGATAAATCACAATCAACGACAGCCAGCCCATCGTCAGGTATGTCACCAGCGACAGCACTTTAAACCGGTGCGCAATGGTGAGCTTAAACAAGATCCCCAGTAGGGCCAGGCTCCAGATAACAATCATCAGCCCACGCGCCAGCGGTGAATCCAGCCCGACCAGTAAAAAAGGCGTATAGGTTCCGGCAATCAGCAGATAAATGGCGCAGTGGTCAAATTTCTTTAACCATTTTTTTGCGCGCTGGTGCGGAATCGCATGATAAAGCGTGGAGGCGAGGAACAGCAGGATCATGCTGCCGCCATAAAGCGCGTAGCTGGTAATCGCCGTCATACTGGCGTTGCTGTCTACCGCCTGTATCAGCAGCAGTACCAGCCCGACAATACCGAACACCAGCCCGATACCGTGGCTGATGCTGTTGGCAATTTCCTCTGCCAGTGTGTATCCCTGTGCGATTAAAGGTTTCTTAACCATGGTAACTCCGGGAAAACTCAAAAAAACGTCGCAACACTAGAGTAACTGAGAATGATTCCAGTGCACACCTGTACGCTAAAATAAATATCGTTGATGAATGTTTCATGACGCGGGCAGCCCTCCATGAATGCGAAAGTCAGGGAAACGGCGCCGGAGTTATGGCAGCATGTGAGCACGCAAAAAGCCTGCCGGGTTGCACTGGGCTACGTTTACAGCAAGCAAAGGATATCGCCGTGACAATGTTTACTCACTCCGCCATCGCCGGCCTGAATACTCTGGAGATGCTGGTTTACAACTTTGTCATCAAAAATCGCGACAAAGTGATGTACATGACCATTCGTGAGCTGGCCGATGCCGCAGGCGTCTCCACCACGACCGTGTTGCGCTTTTGCCGCAAGCTCAATTGCGAAGGCTATTCTGAATTTCGCGTACGTTTTAAATTATATTTAGAACAAAATGAGCCGCCGCAAGCGAATTTTGGCGCCAGCGAAGTAATCAGCTTTTTTAAAAGCGTCAACAATGACGAGTTTGATAAATTATTAGATAACACCGTTGATATTATATTATCTTCCGAGCGCATTATATTTGTCGGCGCAGGCACATCTGGCGCGCTGGCGAAATATGGCGCAAGATTCTTCTCAAATATTGGTAAATTCAGTAACCATATCGACGACCCTTATTTCCCGGTCACCAATGATATGGCCAAAAACGCGCTGGCAATTGTCCTGTCAGTTTCTGGTGAGACGGAAGAGATCCTGCGCTTTGCCAGCCAGTTCAGCCTGCACCACTGCAAAGTACTGTCGATCACCAGCCACGAACACTCGCGACTGGCAAAACTGGCGGACTTTAATATCTCCTGGCATGTGCCGCAAATGCGCATTAGCGGCGGCTACGATATTACTACGCAAATCCCTGTTATTTATATTCTCGAGTCGCTGGGACGTAAACTGGCGAAGAAAATAGCATAAAAAAACAGTGTGTTTTTTCGGTGTAACAAATTACCCCAGCGGCAATTTGTTATATCGTGACATTTAATTCGCCTTTGTTAGACTCGTTATCAGCCAATATAACGGGAATAGCAACGATGAAAAAATTGACCTTACCGAAAGACTTTTTATGGGGCGGCGCGGTTGCCGCACACCAGGTTGAAGGTGGCTGGAATAAAGGCGGCAAAGGCCCGAGCATTTGCGATGTCCTGACCGGCGGCGCGCACGGTGTTCCACGTGAAATCACACAGGAAGTAGTAGCCGGCAAGTACTACCCGAACCACGAAGCCATTGATTTTCATGGTCACTACAAAGAAGACATCAAGCTGTTTGCCGAAATGGGCTTCAAATGTTTTCGCACTTCCATCGCCTGGACCCGCATCTTCCCGCTGGGCGATGAGCAACAGCCGAATGAAGAAGGGCTGAAGTTTTACGACGACATGTTTGATGAGCTGTTGAAATACAACATCGAGCCGGTCATCACGCTGTCCCACTTCGAAATGCCGCTGCACCTGGTGCAGGAATACGGCGGCTGGACCAACCGTAAAGTGGTCGATTTCTTTGTACGCTTCGCCGAAGTTGTTTTTGAGCGCTACAAGAGCAAGGTCAAATACTGGATGACCTTTAACGAAATCAACAACCAGCGCAACTGGCGCGCGCCGCTGTTTGGCTACTGCTGTTCCGGCGTGGTCTACACCGAACATGAAAACCCGGAAGAGACCATGTACCAGGTGCTGCACCACCAGTTTGTTGCCAGCGCCATGGCCGTGAAAATCGGCCATCGTATTAACCCGGAAATGAAAATTGGCTGCATGCTGGCGATGGTGCCGCTGTATCCCTTCTCCTGTAAGCCGGACGATGTAATGTACGCGCAGGAATCAATGCGTGAGCGTTATGTCTTTACCGACGTGCAACTGCGCGGCTACTACCCTTCTTATGTGCTGAACGAATGGGAACGCCGTGGTTTTATCATCAACATGGAAGCCGGTGACGAGGCGATTCTTCGCGAAGGTTGCTGTGATTACCTCGGCTTCAGTTACTACATGACCAACGCGGTGAAAGCGGAAGGCGGCGCTGGCGATGCGCTCTCCGGTTTCCAGGGCAGCGTCCCTAACCCGCATGTTAAAGCGTCTGACTGGGGCTGGCAGATTGATCCGGTTGGCCTGCGTTATGCGTTGTGCGAGCTATACGAACGCTATCAGAAACCATTGTTTATCGTGGAGAACGGTTTCGGCGCGTACGATAAAGTCGAAGCGGACGGCAGCATCAACGACGATTACCGCATCGATTATCTGCGTGCGCACGTTAAAGAGATGGTCAAAGCAGTGACCTACGACGGTGTGGATTTGATGGGTTATACCCCGTGGGGCTGTATCGACTGCGTCTCTTTTACCACCGGCCAGTACAGCAAACGCTACGGCTTTATCTACGTGAACAAGCACGATGACGGCACCGGCGATATGTCGCGTTCCCGTAAAAAGAGCTTTAACTGGTACAAAGAAGTGATTGCCAGCAACGGCGAAAATCTTTGACGCTATCAACTCCTCTCCCTGACGGGAGAGGAGTACTTATCTGCCACCGGCTAAATCCAGAAAACTGCCGGTGACATACGACGCTTTGTCGCTCAACAGCCAGACAATGCCCTGCGCCACTTCTTCCGGTTGCCCACCGCGCCGCAGCGGGATCGCGCTACTCACCCTATCCACACGCCCCGGCTCACCGCCGCTGGCATGCATTTCGGTGTAGATAAAACCCGGACGCACGCCATTCACGCGGATACCATTCGCCGCAACTTCCAGTGCCAGCCCGGTGGTGAGCGTGTCGACGGCCCCTTTGGACGCCGCATAATCCACATATTCACCGGGCGAGCCGAGACGCGCCGCAGCCGAAGAAACATTAACAATCGCGCCGCCGTGCCCACCGTGTTGAGTGGACATCCGTTTGACCGCTTCGCGACAGCAGAGGAAATAACCCGTCACGTTGGTCGCCAGCACGCGATTAATGCGTTCTGCGCTCAGTTGCTCTACCCGGCTTTGCTGAAACAAGATCCCGGCGTTATTGACCAGCGCGGTAAGCGGTTCCGGTTTTTCATCAAGACAGGCGAACATGGCCTGTACCTGCGCTTCATCACTGATATCGGCCTGTACCGCGAACGCGTGTCCACCCTGCGCGGTGATTTCCGCCACCACATCGTCGGCAGCCGGTTTGTTGCTGTGATAATTGACTGCAACGGTGTAGCCTTCTTGCGCCAGCAGCAGCGCGGTTGCGCGGCCAATTCCCCGGCTACCACCGGTGACTAATGCAATCGCCATCTGTGTCTCCTGAAAAGTAAAGGGCGCCGAAGCGCCCTCAAAAGATAGCTGAATCAGCGTATTACTGATATTCGCTCATCGGTACGCAGGAACAGAACAGATTACGGTCGCCGTACACATCGTCCAGACGCTTCACGGTCGGCCAGTATTTGTTGGCAAAACCTGCCGGGAACACCGCCAGTTCGCGGGTGTAACTGTGATTCCACTCGGCTACCAGTTCGTTCTGCGTATGCGGTGCGTTAACCAGCGGGTTATCTTCCAGCGTCCACTCACCCTGTTTCACACGTTCGATTTCCGCGCGAATTGCCAGCATGGCATCAATAAAGCGATCCAGTTCGACTTTGCTTTCTGATTCAGTCGGCTCCACCATCAGCGTACCGGCAACCGGGAAGGACATGGTCGGCGCATGGAAACCGTAATCGATCAGGCGCTTAGCGATATCCAGCTCGCTGATGCCGGTCTCTTCTTTCAGCGGGCGAATGTCGAGAATACATTCGTGCGCGACGCGACCATCACGACCGGTATACAGCACCGGGAAAGCTTCTTTCAGACGGCTGGCGATGTAGTTGGCATTAAGGATCGCCACCTGGCTCGCTTGTTTCAGCCCTTCCGCGCCCATCATGCGGATATACATCCAGCTGATCGGCAGAATCGACGCGCTGCCAAACGGTGCTGCAGAAACCGCGCCCTGACGGGTAAGCATCCCTTCAATCTGCACCACGCTGTGACCCGGTACAAACGGTGCCAGATGCGCTTTCACGCCAATCGGCCCCATTCCTGGGCCGCCGCCGCCGTGCGGAATGCAGAAGGTTTTATGCAAATTGAGGTGCGACACATCCGCGCCGATAAAGCCCGGCGATGTGATACCCACCTGGGCGTTCATGTTCGCGCCATCCAGGTAAACCTGGCCGCCAAACTGATGCACCACTTCGCATACTTCGCGGATCGTCTCTTCATACACACCGTGGGTGGACGGGTACGTCACCATGATGCAGGAGAGGTTGTCGCCCGCCTGCTCTGCTTTCGCACGCAGATCGGCCAGATCGATGTTGCCGTTTTTATCACAAGCAACCACCACAACCTGCATCCCCGCCATCTGCGCCGATGCCGGGTTAGTACCGTGCGCAGAGCTTGGGATCAGGCAGATATCGCGGTGACCTTCATTGCGGCTTTCATGGTAGTGACGAATCGCCAGCAATCCCGCATATTCGCCCTGCGCGCCGGAGTTCGGCTGCATGCAAAGCGCATCATAACCGGTCAGTTTTACCAGCCAGTCGGAGAGCTGAGCGATCATCTGGTGATAACCTTCCGCCTGTTCCGGCGGGCAGAACGGGTGCAGTTCGGCAAATTCCGGCCAGGTTACCGGGATCATTTCCGCCGCCGCGTTCAGTTTCATGGTGCAGGAGCCCAGCGGGATCATCGCCTGGTTCAGCGCCAGATCTTTACGCTCCAGCGAGTGCATGTAACGCATCATCTCGGTTTCGCTGTGATAGCGATTAAACACCGGGTGCGTCAGGAAAGCGTCTTCACGCAGCATGCTCTGCGGGATGGAACGGCTGTCGAGCGCAACCTCTTTATCCAGTGCGTCAATATCCAGACCGTGTTTATCACCCAGCAGCACGTTAAACAGCACCTGCACATCTTCACGCGTGGTGGTTTCATCCAGCGTGATGCCAACGGCATTGAGAATGTCGCTACGCAGGTTGATCTCGTGCGCTTCGCCGCGGGCCAGCACGGCGGCTTTATCGGCAACATCAACACACAGAGTGTCGAAGTAGTGCGCGTGGCGCAGTTTCAGGCCGCCACGCTGCAAGCCGGCAGCAAGAATATCGGTCAGGCGATGAATACGCCCGGCAATGCGTTTCAGCCCGTCCGGGCCGTGGAACACCGCGTACAAGCTGGCAATGTTGGCCAGCAGCACCTGCGAAGTACAGATGTTGGAGTTGGCTTTCTCGCGGCGAATATGCTGCTCGCGCGTTTGCATCGCCATGCGCAGCGCGGTGTTACCGGCGGCATCTTTCGACACGCCGATAATGCGGCCTGGCATGGAGCGTTTGAATTCATCTTTTGCAGCAAAGAATGCCGCGTGCGGGCCACCGTAGCCCATCGGCACGCCAAAGCGCTGCGCGGAGCCGAACACAATGTCGGCGCCCTGTTTGCCAGGCGCTGTCAGTTGCACCAGCGTCAGCAAATCGGCGGCAACGCTGATCACAATTTTGCGGGATTTCAGTTCGTTAATCAGCGCGCTGTAATCATGCACTTCACCCGTGGTGCCGACCTGCTGGAGCAGTACGCCGAACACATCCTGGTGATCAAGAACTTTGGCTGCATCATCAACAATCACGTCAAAACCGAAGGTTTCCGCGCGAGTGCGCACGACATCCAGTGTTTGCGGATGCACATCGGCCGCGACGAAAAAGCGGTTGGCACCTTTCAGTTTGCTGACGCGCTTCGCCATGGCCATTGCTTCTGCTGCCGCGGTGGCTTCATCCAGCAGCGACGCGGACGCGATATCCAGCCCGGTGAGATCAAGCGTAACCTGCTGGAAGTTGAGCAGCGCTTCAAGGCGGCCCTGCGACACTTCCGGCTGATACGGGGTGTAAGCGGTGTACCAGCCTGGATTTTCCAGCATGTTGCGCAGAATAACCGGCGGCAACTGCACGGCGGTGTAACCCATGCCAATGTAAGACTTAAAGCGCTTGTTGCGGCTGGCAATGGCTTTCAGCTCGGCCAGGGCCGCGAATTCAGTGGTCGATTCCCCAACCTGCGGCGGTGTTGCAAGCTGGATGTCTTTTGGCACGATCTGGCCAATCAGTGCGTTTAACGAATCCGCGCCAACTGTGTTCAGCATCTCCTGCTGTTGCTGAGCATCCGGCCCGATGTGACGTCCAATGAAAGCGCCACGGTTTTCAAGCTGGCTTAAAGTCTGTGTCATGAGCGATGGTTCCTGAAACGTGCAGTGAATCGTATTTGGAAATTACCTGAATACGCTAAGTCCTTTGCGTTAAGCAGGAAGGCGGCGACGCAGTACATCCCCAGGCGCTGACATCAGTAAGTGACTGGGGGGAGCGAGGAAGCCAACGCGTCTGCTACGCGAAGGATAAGGCGTATTTACTCGTCTTCGAGCAGTGCGGCGTAGGCTGTGGCGTCCAGCAGCGCGGCAACTTCTGCTTCGTCGCTGGCTTTGATTTTAAAGATCCAGCCTTCGCCATACGGCTCGCTGTTGACCAGCTCTGGCGAATCCGCCAGTTGGTCGTTGACCGCCACGATTTCACCGCTGATTGGCGCGTAGATATCAGAAGCCGCTTTTACTGATTCGGCAACGGCGCAATCATCGCCCGCGCTAACAGTTGCGCCCGCTTCCGGCAGATCGACAAACACCATATCGCCCAGCAGTTCCTGCGCGTGTTCGGTGATGCCAACGGTGTAGGTGCCGTCCGCTTCTTTGCGCAGCCACTCGTGTTCTTTGCTGTATTTCAGTTCGCCTGGTACGTTGCTCATTTCATTCTCTCCAGATAAAAAGGTTACGCGACAGCTTTGCCAGCGCGCACAAAAACAGGTTTAGTGACTTTGACCGGCATTTCACGGTTACGGATCTGTACAACGGCGTTTTCGCCGATCCCCGCCGGAACACGCGCCAGTGCAATACTGTAGCCGAGCGTTGGCGAGAACGTACCGCTGGTGATCACGCCTTTTTGCACATTGCCATGCGCATCGGTGAAGTGCACCGGCAATTCATTACGCAATACGCCTTTTTCCGTCATCACCAGGCCAACCAGCTGTTCGGTGCCTTTTTCACGCTGCAGTTCCAGCGCATCGCGGCCAATAAAGTCTCGCTCCTGCGGCTCCCAGGCGATTGTCCAGCCCATGTTGGCGGCCAGCGGAGAGATACCTTCATCCATCTCCTGACCATACAGGTTCATGCCCGCTTCCAGACGCAGAGTATCGCGCGCGCCAAGGCCGCAGGGTTTCACGCCAGCATTGACCAGCGCCTGCCAGAAGCTGGCCGCTTTTTCGTTGGGCAGCGCAATTTCATACCCTGCTTCGCCGGTATAACCGGTGGTCGCAATGAACAGATCACCAGCTTCAACGCCAAAGAACGGCTTCATACCTTCAACGGCGCGGCGCTGCTCGTCAGTAAACAGGCTGGCGGCTTTCGCCTGCGCGTTCGGACCCTGGACCGCAATCAGCGACAAATCATCACGGACGGTGATGTCGATGGCATAAGGTTCAGCGTGTTGGGAAATCCAGGAGAGGTCTTTTTCGCGGGTGGCGGAGTTTACAACGAGGCGGAAGAAATCTTCAGTGAAGTAATAGACGATTAAGTCATCAATTACGCCGCCCGAGGCATTTAGCATGCCGGTATAGAGCGCTTTACCGGGCTTCGTGAGTTTGGCGACGTCGTTTGCCAGCAAATAACGCAGAAACTCCCGGGTGCGGCTGCCTTTGAGATCGACGATGGTCATGTGCGACACATCAAACATTCCGGCATCGGTGCGCACCGCGTGGTGCTCGTCGATTTGCGAGCCGTAATGCAGCGGCATCATCCAGCCATGGAAATCCACCATGCGGGCGCCGTTTAGCGTGTGTTGTTCGTATAAAGGGGTCTGCTGAGCCATCTTTTCCTCGTCGAATAAGCGGAGCCATCACGTTTTTCGGCGGCGTGATTTGCGCCAAAACAACTGGTGCCGACACCGTTTTACGACGTCGACGCAAACGTTCTCTTTGGCCTGAACTTATCACCGAAAGCAGCGCTTAACCATAAAGAAAAATGGTCCATCACATTAGCTTATGACCCATCGCGCACAAAATGCCATCAGAGTATTATTCTGGTCAATGACGATTCACCCTTCATAAAAAATCAACATTAATGAAGCCGATGAGGATATTGCAGTATTTCACTCTGCAAAAGAGCGAGTTTTCCCGAAAAGAAAAAAACACGACATGAGAAAATCTAATCCGAAAAATGCGGTGAAATTAGAATATTTCAAATGAGGAAGAGACATCCCCTCCCGGGACCGGGAAGGGAAAGTGTGACGCAGTTAACGTAACCACTCAGGCAGATCGTTAAGCCCCATTGCCTGGCGTAACAACCGCGTTTTCACACCGGGAAGGGTATCCGCCAGTTTCAGGCCAATATCACGCAGCAGCTTTTTCGCCGGGTTTGAACCCGAGAAGAGTTCGCGAAAGCCCTGCATCCCGGCCAGCATCAGCGCCGCGCTGTGTTTACGGCTGCGCTCATAGCGGCGCAAATAGAGATGTTGACCAATGTCTTTACCTTCGCGGCTCAGACGCTTCAGTTCAGTGATCAACTCAGCGACATCCATAAACCCGAGATTCACACCCTGCCCCGCCAGCGGGTGAATGGTATGTGCGGCATCGCCAACCAGCGCCAGGCGGTGCCCGGCAAACTGGCGTGCATAACGTCCGGTGAGCGGATAGACCTGACGTTCGCTCTCAACGCGACACAGCCCAAGGCGGTTATCGAACGCCACACACAGCGCCTGGTTGAATGCTTCATCACTCGCCTGCTGCATAGCTTTCGCCTGCTCTGGCGGCAGCGACCAGACAATTGAGCACAAATGCGGATCGCTAAGCGGCAAAAAAGCGAGAATGCCGTCGGCGTGAAACACCTGACGCGCCACCGCCTGATGCGGTTCATCGGTGCGAATGGTCGCCACGAGCGCATGATGATGGTAATCCCAGAACGTCAACGGAATATCGGCCTTGTTGCGCAGCCAGGAGTTCGCGCCATCTGCGCCAACCACCAGCCGTGCGGTAAGCATGGTGCCATCTTTTAAGGTCAGAAACGCGTCGTTTTCGCCCCACGCCACCTGCTGCAGTTCAGCCGGTGCCAGGAGAGTAACGTCCTTACATTGCCGGGCTTTATCCCACAGCGCCTGGTGGATCACCGCGTTTTCAATAATGTAGCCAAGATGGCTGTAGCCCATGCTCTGGTCGTCAAACGCGATACTGCCAAAACTATCTTTGTCCCACACTTCCATGCCGTGATAACGCCCGGCACGTTGGGCAATAATGTTTGACCAGACACCAAGGTGCGTCAGTAACTTTTCGCTGGCAGCATTAATCGCTGACACGCGCAGCGCCGGAGGAGCATCTTCCGCCAGCGGTGTCGGTTCATTCTGCTCCAGCACCGCCACGCGCAACCCGCTGCCCTGTAAACCACAGGCCAGCGCCAGCCCGACCATACCGCCGCCGACAATCGCAACATCAACACTCTGCACTCTTCGCTCCTTTTGTCTTTAACGGGCAACCCAACCGAGGGTACGCTGCGCCAGCGCATCGCGCGCCGGGGTAAATAATTCCATAGCCATCAGCCCTGCATTCCGCCCAACGACCAACGGCATCCAGTGATTGGCAAACAGATGCACCAGTCCATCGGTGACGCCGATAGTGGCTTTTTTATCTGCATGACGGCGATCGCGGTAGCTCGTCAACACGGGGTAGTAACCAACATCTTGTTGTGCCGCCCACGCCTCAGCCAGCGTTTCCGCCAGCGTCATCACATCGCGCATGCCGAGGTTAAAACCCTGCCCGGCGATAGGATGCAGCGTTTGCGCGGCATTGCCGACCAGCACCGCGCGGTGCGAGACCGGCGAAGAGGACACGGTCAGCGTCAGCGGATAAACGCTGCGTTTGCCCACATGCAGGATGCGCCCGAGCCGCCAGCCAA
The DNA here is from genome assembly GCF_042788165.1 of Kosakonia sp. YIM B13588. Lineage (NCBI taxonomy): Bacteria > Pseudomonadati > Pseudomonadota > Gammaproteobacteria > Enterobacterales > Enterobacteriaceae > Kosakonia > Kosakonia sp. YIM B13588. The sequence goes on from NZ_JBHZPO010000017.1 coordinate 29,530, forward strand.
AAGCCTTTTGTAACTCGTGGCAAAAACGTTCGTCAGACCAGCCGGCAACCTGCTGCTGTTTCTCCAGCGGATGGCACCACACCAGCGAACAGCGACCTTGTGACATCGGCAACATTGCCAGCGGGCCGTGTTCGGTAAAACGCTCAAACGCCCGCCCCTGATGCGCCACAGAAGTGGTGACATTGGCGATAACTGCCGCCTGGTGATAAGGCGCTTGCTGCCAGTCCACACCCAGTTGCTCACCAATGCGTGAACGGGAGCCGTCTGCCGCCACCAATAACTGACCGGTAATACATTCACCGCTTTCCAGCGTCACGCTCACCTGTTGCTCATTACGGGCAACCGCACTGACTGTCGCCGGGCAATGCAGCATCACGCCGGGCGCATTTTGCAACAGCGTGAACAGCCGCTGCCCAACGTCATGCAGTTCAACAACGTAACCAAGCGCATCGATGTGGTAATCCTGTGCATCCAGCGTGACAAAGCCTGCATGGCCGCGATCGCTGACATGCACCGTTGAAATTGGCGTTGCGCAGGAAGTGATGGCTTGCCAGATGCCAATGCGCGCCAGCTGCTGGCACGTGCCTGCCGCTAACGCAATGGCGCGGGCGTCAAATCCCGGATGCGCGGATGCGCCAGGAACGCTGGCTTCTACCAGATGAACGGGTAATTTGCCGTGAGTAAGATGAGAAATCGCCAGCGCAAGCGTTGCGCCAGCCATGCCACCGCCAACGATAATCACACTCATGAACGTGGTGCCGCCATCAGCGCTTCAATCTCGTCAGCGCTTTTCACGACGCTGGCGGTCAGGTTTTCGTTGCCGTCTTCAGTGATGACGATGTCATCTTCAATACGAATACCAATACCGCGATACTGCTCCGGCACATCGGCATCCGGCGCGATGTAAAGACCTGGTTCAACCGTCAGCACCATGCCAGGTGCCAGTTCACGCGAACGATCTTTGCCATACACACCGACATCGTGCACATCCAACCCGAGCCAGTGGCTTAAGCCATGCATAAAAAACGGGCGGTGCGCGTTTTTTTCCACCAGTTCATCGACTTCACCTTTCAGGATGCCGAGCTTCACCAGCCCGGTAATCATGATGCGCACCACTTCGCTGGTCACTTCCTGGATCGACGTACCTGGGCGGAAAAGCGCAAGAGCACATTCCAGTGACGCCAGCACGATATCGTAGATTTCGCGCTGCGCCGGGCTGAATTTGCCGTTTACCGGGAAGGTGCGGGTGATATCACCGGCATATCCCTTGTATTCACAACCGGCATCAATCAGCACCAGATCGCCATCACGCATCTGGCTCTCATTTTCCGTGTAGTGCAGGATGCAGCCATTGACGCCGGAACCCACGATGGTGTTATAGGAGGGAAAACGCGCGCCGTGGCGGTTAAACTCGTGCTGAATCTCACCTTCAAGCTGATATTCAAACATCCCCGGACGGCAAACCTGCATCGCACGGGTATGCGCCAGCGCGGAGATCTCCCCGGCGCGACGCATCACGTCTATCTCTTCGGCAGATTTAAACAAACGCATTTCGTGTACGATGGGTCGCCAGTCGGTTAACGTTGGCGGCGCAAGCAGATTCTGACGCGAACCTTTGCGCAACTTATCCAGCGCAGTGAACACAATGGTGTCGGCATAGCCGAATTCACCCTGCGCGTGGTACACCGCATCAAGACCGTTGAGTAATTGATAAAGGTGTTCGTTGATTTCCGGGAAAGCCAGTGCGCGATCGACGCCCAGCTTTTCCGGTGCGGCTTCCTGACCAAGGCGACGACCAAACCAGATCTCGGCGGTTTTGTCGCGCACGCGGTTGAACAGCACGCTGTGGTTGTGGGTGTCATCACTTTTGATCAGCACCAGCACCGCTTCCGGCTCGTTAAAACCGGTGAAATACCAGAAATCGCTGTGCTGGCGGTACGGGTATTCACTGTCTGCGCTGCGCGTGGCTTCCGGTGCAGCGAAAATTAACGCCGCGCTGCCCGGCACCATTTGCGCCAGCAATGCCTGGCGGCGACGGAGAAATTCAAGCTGTGTCATGACACCGACTCCCTACAAAGTGAATTAATGTAACGTGGGCTTACGCACTTCCGGTGCGGTAGGCTGCGGGCGCGTGAACGTGTCGTGGCACAGCAGCGCCGCGACGCGGACGTATTCGACGATCTCTTCGAGCGACATTTCCAGCTCTTCCTGATCTTCGTCTTCGTCATAACCCAGTTGCGCAATGTTGCGCAGATCGTCAATCGCTTCGCCGGTTTCACCCGTCACTTTATCGAGCTTCGGCTGGGTGACGCCCAGCCCCAGCAGGAAATGGTTCACCCAGCCCGCCAGCGCGTCGGCGCGGTCGAAAACGCTAACATCGTCGCCATCCGGCAGATAGAGCTGGAACAAGAAACCGTCGTCTTCCAGCGAGTCGCTGGTTGCTGAATGCATGCTGCGCAGCGCTTGCGCCAGTTCGTGACCGAATGCCAGACCGTCGTTGGTTAAATCATGCAGCAGCGGCTGCCAGGAGCTGTCTTTGTTACCGCCGCAGAGGATCCCCGCGATAAGCCCGTGCATTTCAGCAGGAAGTAATCCCACGCCCTGTTGGTTGAGTAGCTGGGCTACATCGTTGTAACCAGGTATTTCGTTCTGTATAGACATGCGCATTCGTCGTCGTTGGGGGGAATATTCATGATATGCTACCACTTTGGCCCCTGGTGATATACCCGTGATGCTTCACGTTCCATGCGTTTGCATGCACTCCGAATCATTAAGGTATAGACGCAAAAAGCTTGAAAGCGCGCGCCGGGGTAGCTTATAGTGTCGCCCCTTCGCAGCCCAGGGCTCGAATGCGAAGGCAGAGCGCAGTCAAACAGCAGGAAGGTGGCATGTCTGCACAACCCGTCGATATCCAAATTTTTGGCCGTTCACTGCGAGTGAATTGCCCGCCTGAACAGAGAGATGCTCTGAATCAGGCCGCGGAGGATCTGAATCAGCGGTTGCAAGATCTGAAGGTTCGCACTAGAGTCACAAATACTGAGCAGTTGGTGTTTATCGCCGCGTTAAACATTAGTTACGAGCTGACTCAGGAAAAAGCAAAGACCCGCGAATACGCCGCCAGCATGGAACAGCGTATTCGGATGTTACAGCAGACCATCGAACAAGCATTGCTTGATCAAGGTCGCATAACAGAAAGACCGGGACCAAAGTTTGAATAACGCTTCAGGGTCATCTGTGTTAGAGTGACCGTGAAGCCAAAAAATATCTCTGAGATGTTTGCAAGCGGGCCAGTCCCCTGAGCCGATATTTCATACCACAAGAATGTGGCGATCCATGGTTGGTGAGCATGCTCGGTCCGTCCGAGAAGCCTTAAAGCTATGACGACGCATTCACCTTGAACCAAGGGTTCAAGGGTTACAGCCAGCGGCGGCATCTCGGAGATTCCCTTCTTTTTTTATAATCACCATGACGCAATTTCCTGATTTCCCTTCGTCACGACAAGAAATCCGCAAAGTTATTCGCCAGCGCCGGCGTGAATTCACTCCTGAACAACAAACGCACTTCGCCCAGCAGGCTGCGGCACGCATGATGGCATATGCGCCGGTTGTGATGGCACATAGCGTAGCGTTGTTTCTCTCTTTTGATGGCGAGCTGGATACCCAACCGTTGATTGAGCAACTCTGGCGTAGCGGTAAACGCGTTTACCTGCCGGTGTTGCATCCATTCAGCCCCGGCAATTTGCTGTTTCTGCATTACCACCCACACAGTGAACTGGTCGTCAACCGTCTGAAAATTCAGGAACCGAAGCTGGATGTGCGCGATGTGTTGCCGCTCAGCCAGCTCGACGTGCTGATTACGCCGCTGGTCGCCTTTGATGAACAAGGGCAGCGCTTAGGCATGGGCGGTGGTTTTTACGATCGCACATTACAAAACTGGCGCGAATACGGCCTGCAACCGGTGGGTTACGCGCATGACTGCCAGGGTGTGGAGAAGCTGCCGGTGGAAGAGTGGGATATCCCGCTGCCTGCAGTGGTTACGCCGTCCAGAATATGGCAGTGGTAACTTTCCCCTCCCTTGCGGGAGAGGAAAAAGCAACGTTTAGAACAGCAGACGGGAACGAATGGTGCCCGGAATCGCTTTCATGCTCTGCAACGCTTTCTGCGCCACATCCTCATCCGCTTCAATATCAATAACCACATAACCCATATACGGCGTGGTTTGCAGGTACTGCGCTGCAATGTTGATATTCTGGCTGGCGAAAATCTGGTTGAGTGCGGTTAGCACGCCAGGGCGGTTTTCGTGGATGTGCAGTAAACGGCGCCCACCATGCAACGGCAAAGAGACTTCCGGGAAATTCACAGCAGAAAGCGTCGAACCGTTGTCGGAGTACTTGATCAGTTTACCGGCGACTTCCAGGCCGATGTTTTCCTGCGCTTCCTGCGTGGAACCGCCAATGTGCGGCGTCAGCAGGACGTTGTCGAATTCACACAGCGGAGAGTCAAACGGATCGCTATTGGTTGCTGGTTCAGTCGGGAACACGTCGATTGCCGCGCCCGCCAGATGTTTACGTTTCAGCGCATCGCACAGTGCCGGAATATCCACCACCGTACCGCGTGCGGCGTTGATCAGCAGTGCGCCCGGTTTCATCAGCGCCAGCTCTTCCGGCCCGATCATATCTTTTGTAGAAGCGTTTTCCGGCACATGCAGGCTCACCACATCGCTCATATTCAGCAAGTCCGAGAGATGTTGCACCTGTGTTGCATTGCCGAGTGGCAGTTTGCTTTCAATATCATAGAAATAGACGTGCATCCCCAGCGATTCCGCCAGAATACCGAGCTGCGTGCCAATATGGCCGTAACCGATAATACCGAGTTTTTTACCGCGCGCTTCATACGAACCAACTGCCAGCTTGTTCCAGATACCGCGATGCGCTTTGGCGTTCGCTTCAGGAATACCGCGCATCAGCAGCAGCAGTTCACCAATGACTAACTCTGCCACCGAACGGGTGTTGGAGAACGGCGCGTTGAATACCGGAATACCACGCTTCGCCGCCGCATCCAGATTCACCTGGTTGGTACCAATACAGAAACAGCCGATAGCCACCAGTTTTTCCGCCGCAGCGATGATATCTTCAGTCAGTTGAGTACGGGATCGCAGGCCGATAAAGTGGGCATCACGGATGGATTCTTTCAGTTGCTCGCTATCCAGCGCACCTTTGTGAAACTCAATGTTGGTGTAACCCGCAGCGCGAAGGCTATCCAGAGCTTTCTGGTGCACCCCTTCGACGAGCAGAAATTTAATCTTGTCTTTCTCCAGTGATACCTTTGCCATTTACCCGACCCTGTTTTTTGTCTTGACTGTGATGTTGTGCAGATTGCAATCCGCGTTAGTCAACATATCAAAAAAAACTATCGCGGCAATATGAACGTTTGCGTCAGGCACCTGAAGAAATGTCATACAGCGGGAAATGGCAGAGAAAAATGCTAAGAAACAAGAAGCAAGCGGCAGGTAAAGCATGACAAGGGCGAAAACGTGACAGATATCACCAAATTTGCCCATTGCAGATTTTTTACAGGGAGGCATGCGCCTCCCTGTCAGATCATTTCACGATAGTTTTCACGCCGTCAGCGGTGCCGATCAGCGCCACATCCGCACCACGGTTAGCAAATAACCCTACAGTCACTACGCCCGGCAACGCATTGATGCTGTTTTCCAGCGCAATCGGGTCGATGATCTCAAGACCGTAAACATCCAGGATGACGTTGCCGTTATCCGTCACCACGTTCTGGCGATATTCCGGGCGACCGCCCAGCTTGACCAGCTCGCGGGCAACAGCGCTACGCGCCATCGGAATCACTTCCACCGGCAGTGGGAATTTACCTAGGATATCAACCTGCTTGGAAGCATCCGCGATACAGATGAATTTATCCGCCACCGAGGCGATAACTTTTTCACGTGTCAGCGCCGCACCACCGCCTTTGATCATCTGCATCTGGCCGTTAATCTCATCCGCGCCATCCACATAAATGCCCAGGCGGTCCACTTCGTTGAGATCGAATACGGTAATACCAAGGCTTTTCAGTTTCTCGGTGGACGCGTCCGAGCTGGAAACTGCGCCTTCAATCTGGCCTTTCATCGTGCCCAGCGCGTCAATAAAGTGTGCCGCGGTAGAGCCGGTGCCAACCCCAACAATGGTGCCAGGTTCTACATACTTCAGCGCTGCCCAGCCCACTGCTTTTTTGAGTTCATCCTGCGTCATGGTCGTTTGCCTGTGGTGTGAAATTTCAGGCGCATTATAGACCAGCGTTACCCTAAATGTCCCTGTGACCAGTGTCACATTACGCAACGTCCAATTTCGTCTGTACCGAACAAAAATTTATGTCATAGTGCTGAGTACGATTTTTTCAGGAGAATGCCCGAGCAATGAAACGTCCGGACTACAGAACATTACAGGCGCTTGATGCGGTTATTCGTGAGCGCGGATTTGAACGTGCCGCACAAAAGCTGTGTATTACCCAGTCCGCCGTGTCGCAGCGCATTAAGCAACTGGAAAATATGTTTGGTCAGCCACTGCTGGTGCGCACCGTGCCGCCTCGCCCTACCGAGCAGGGGCAAAAACTGCTGGCGTTGCTGCGCCAGGTCGAACTGCTGGAAGAGGAGTGGCTTGGCGACGAACAAACCGGCTCCACACCGCTACTGTTATCGCTGGCGGTCAACGCCGACAGCCTGGCGACCTGGCTGCTGCCTGCATTAGCCCCGGTACTGGCCGACTCACCGATTCGCCTGAATCTTCAGGTGGAAGATGAAACCCGCACTCAGGAGCGTTTGCGTCGCGGTGAAGTGGTTGGCGCAGTGAGTATTCAGCCGCAAGCGCTGCCCAGTTGCCTTGTCGACCAACTTGGCGCGCTGGATTACCTGTTTGTCGGTTCGAAAGCGTTCGCCGAGCGTTATTTCCCGAACGGCGTCACCCGCTCTGCGCTGCTAAAAGCACCGGCGGTCGCGTTTGATCATCTCGATGATATGCATCAGGCGTTTTTACAGCAGTATTTCGACTTACCGCCGGGCAGCGTGCCTTGCCATATCGTCAACTCTTCCGAAGCGTTTGTTCAACTGGCGCGCCAGGGGACGACCTGCTGCATGATCCCGCATCTGCAAATCGAAAAAGAGCTGAACAGTGGTGATCTGATCGACCTGACTCCCGGTTTGCTGCAACGCCGGATGCTGTACTGGCACCGTTTTGCGCCGGAAAGCCGGATGATGCGCAACGTCACGGACGCGCTGCTGGAATATGGGCATCGGGTGTTACGGCAGGATTAATAAAACGCCCTCTTCCCGGTCGGGAGAGGGCGAAAAGGATTACTTCGCCGGTGCCGCAGTCTGCGGCTGGCTCTGGGTCGGTTCCAACTGGAATACGACATCTACCTGATCAGCAAACTGAATCGACGGTTGCTCATAGGTTTCCTGTGCGGAAGCGGCTTCTGGCGCATCCGCTTTCATCATGCGTACCATCGGGCTCGGCTGATAGTTGGACACATGGTAGCGCACGCTGTAGATCGGACCGAGTTTAGCGTTAAAGCCTGCCGCTAACTGCTGCGCCTGATGCGTTGCATCATCGATAGCCGCTTTGCGCGCTTTATCTTTGAATGACTCCGGTTGCGCAACGCCCAACGATACAGAACGAATTTCGTTCAGCCCCGCTTTCAGCGCGCCATCCAGCAGTGAATTAAGTTTATCCAGCTCACGCAGCGTGACTTCCACGGTACGCACTGCGCGGTAGCCTTTCAGGATACTTTTGCCGTTCTGGTAGTCATAATCAGGTTGTGTGCGTAAGTTCGCGGAATTAATGTCTTTCCGGGCAATGCCGTTTTGCTCAAGAAAGCTAAGATATTGCGCAACACGGTCATCGGCCTGTTTTTTGGCTGAGGCAGCGTCTTTCGCGGCGACATTAACCTCAATCGCCAGCGTGGCGATGTCCGGGGTCGCGTCCACGCTTGCCGTACCTGAGGTGACAATATGCGGACCGTCCGGCAATTCGCTCGCCTGTACTGCCATCCCGCTGAAACCGACCATTGCCGCCAGGGCCATCACTTTAAATTTCACAGTTGCTCCTCCATGGTGCTTTTGTTACGCCCAGAATTGCAGGACGCCTGGCAGCAAGCTTAGCGGCTAAGCGTGAATTGTCCATCGGACTTACCTTAACTGAATAATCCCAGCATATGGTGCACGCCTTCGCGCGCCAGCTGGAAAGCGATAAACCACATCACCAACCCCACCAGGGTGTTAATCACCCGCTGTGCTTGCACCGTGCGCAAACGAGGAGCAAGCCAGGCCGCAAGTAAAGCAAGGCTGAAAAACCACAGGAAGGAGGCGCTCACCGTGCCCAGTGCAAACCAGCGTTTTGGCTCCGCATCAAGCTGACCGCCAAGACTGCCGAGTACCACAAACGTATCGAGATAAACGTGAGGGTTCAGCCAGGTAACCGCCAGCATGGTGGCGATTATGCGCCAGCGTCCCTGGCGCATTGCTTCAGCATTCGCCAGTTCAATGGTGCTACCGAACGCCGTTTTCAGTGCGCCAAAGCCGTACCACAGTAGAAACGCCACGCCGCCCCACGTCACCAGTGCCAATAGCCACGGCGACTGCATCAGCAATGCGCTCCCGCCGAAAATGCCCGCGCAAATCAGTAATACGTCGCTGAGCGTGCAAAGCGCCGCAGTCATAATGTGGTACTGCCTGCGGATGCCCTGATTCATGACAAAGGCATTTTGTGGCCCAAGCGGCAAGATCAACGCAGCCCCAAGCATAACTCCTTGAAAATAATAAGATAGCACGTGGTAATTCCGTCAGAGTTGTTTCGAACGCTGACTATAGCGCGGGAAAATCATTAGATGAAATGGATAATGCTAATCGCTAATAAGCTCGCCTAATAATGAAGAGCATAAATAAGGCCGGAACCCCGGCCTTGATGTTTATTGCGCGGCGGGATCTTTCACGCGTTTGAAGTTCACGTCCATTTGTGGATACGGGAAACTGATGCCGTTTTCATCAAAACGGCGTTTGATAAGTTCCAGTACATCCCAATAAACGTTTTGCAGATCGCTGCTCTTGCTCCAGACGCGTACCACAAAGTTAATCGATGAAGGCCCGAGTTCATTGAGGCGTACCGTCATTTCACGATCCTTGATAATGCGCTCGTCAGCCTGAATAATTTCAGTCAGGATGCGTTTCACCTCATCGATATCGGAATCATACGCCACACCAATAATAAACTCGTTGCGACGCACCGGTTCGCGAGAGAAGTTAACGATATTTCCGGCGATGATTTTGCCGTTAGGAATAACCACAATACGCCCGTCGACAGTGCGCATGGTGGTGGAGAAAATTTGCACCTGCAATACCGTACCGGCCACGCCACCCAGATCGACATACTCGCCAGAGCGGAACGGGCGGAAAGTCACCAGCAGCACACCAGCCGCGAGGTTAGAGAGCGAGCCCTGCAGCGCCAGACCGATAGCCAGACCGGCTGCACCGAGAACCGCGATCACCGAGGCTGTTTGCACACCAACGCGCCCCAGCGCGGCAATCAACGTAAACGCGATAATACCGTAGCGTACCAGCGCGGAAAGAAAATCCGCCACCGTGGCGTCAATGTGTCGCGCCACCATCAGGCGATTAACGGTATTCGAGACAATGCGTGCCACAATCATCCCGACAATAATAATGGCGATAGCCGCCACGATATTAACGACATAGCTCAATAACAGCGCCTGGTTGTTTACCAGCCATGAACCTGCATTATTAATGCTGTCGACAACGTCAAGATCTTCCATTCGAGCTTCCTTATGTTGTTCCAAAACGGGAAAACCACCCCTTCAAGTAAGGAGAGATCCCTAAAGGGTAAACAAAAAGCCGCCATTTCGCCAAGCTGATCACATTTTGTGTTCTCAGGCATTCCGTTGAATTCGCAATAAAAAAGGCCCGCATTTTGCGGGCCTTTTCAGACAAAAGCAGTACAAATTACAGAACGTCTACCGCGTTCAGCTCTTTGAAAGCCTGCTCCAGACGAGTCACCATGCTGGACTGCGCTGCACGCAGCCATACACGCGGATCGTAGTATTTTTTGTTCGGCTGGTCTGCGCCTTTCGGGTTGCCCAACTGGCCCTGCAGGTAGCCTTCGTTTTCTTTGTAGTACTTCAGAATACCTTCCCAGGTTGCCCATTGGGTGTCGGTATCGATGTTCATTTTGATAACGCCGTAGCTTACGGAGTCTTTGATTTCCTGAGCGGAAGAACCGGAACCACCGTGGAATACGAAGTTCAGGCTGTTGTGCGGCAGGTTATGTTTTTTGGAAACATATTCCTGAGAGTCGCGCAGGATAGTCGGAGTCAGTTTCACGTTACCCGGTTTGTACACGCCGTGTACGTTACCGAAGGAAGCAGCGATGGTGAAACGCGGGCTGATTTTGTTCAGCTCGGTGTAAGCGTAATCAACGTCTTCCGGCTGGGTGTACAGTGCAGACGCGTCCATATGGCTGTTGTCTACGCCGTCTTCTTCACCACCAGTGCAACCCAGTTCGATTTCCAGCGTCATGCCCATTTTGGCCATACGCGCCAGATATTTGGAGCTGATCGCGATGTTCTCTTCCAGAGACTCTTCAGACAGGTCAATCATGTGAGAAGAGAACAGCGGTTTACCGGTAGCTGCGAAGTGTTTTTCACCCGCGTCCAGCAGGCCGTCGATCCACGGCAGCAGTTTTTTCGCGCAGTGGTCGGTATGCAGAATAACCGGCACGCCGTAATGTTCTGCCATCTGGTGTACGTGATGCGCACCAGAGATTGCGCCGAGGATTGCCGCGCCCTGAGGAACGTCGGTTTTCACGCCTTTACCTGCGATGAACGCAGCGCCGCCGTTAGAGAACTGAACGATAACAGGCGCTTTAACTTTCGCTGCAGCTTCCAGAACAGCGTTAATGGAGTCAGTACCCACGCAGTTAACCGCAGGCAGAGCGAAGTTGTTTTCTTTAGCTACCTGGAACACTTTCTGAACGTCATCACCAGTGATCACGCCAGGTTTTACGAAATCAAAAATTTTAGACATGTTACGTAGTCCTGTATCTTCGGCCGTTGTACACATCATCCATCAAGCTGACTCGGCGCTGGCTGCCTTCGCTTACATCAGAGACTTATTTCAGTCAGTTCCTGATGATTCACTCCGTTGCCGCCTTGATGCAACTTGAATGATTTTGTGTAGAGAATTAAAGCGAGCCCGAAAGCGCGCTGAAAACAGGGCAGGTTTCCCTGCCCTTGAATGTCTTACTTCTTAGCGCGCTCTTCGAGCATGGCTACTGCCGGCAGTACTTTGCCTTCCACAAATTCGAGGAACGCGCCACCGCCAGTGGAGATGTAGGAAATCTTGTCAGAGATACCAAACAGGTCAATCGCCGCCAGAGTGTCGCCGCCGCCTGCGATGGAGAACGCGTCGCTGTCTGCAATCGCGTTAGCCACAATTTCGGTACCTTTACGGAAGTTCGGGAATTCAAACACGCCAACCGGACCGTTCCACAAAATAGTTTTGGCGTTTTTCAGGATTTCAGCCAGTTTTTGTGCAGAAACGTCGCCCAGATCCAGAATTTGCTCATCATCTTTGATATCAGAAACAGATTTCAGGGTCGCGGTTGCGGTTTCAGAGAACTCAGTCGCAACGCGAACATCTGTCGGAACCGGGATATCGCAAGTACTGAGCAGGCGTTTGGCTTCATCAACCAGATCGGCTTCGTACAGGGATTTACCAACATTGTGGCCTTGCGCAGCAACGAAGGTGTTAGCAATGCCGCCGCCAACAATCAGCTGGTCGGCAATTTTGGACAGAGAATCCAGAACGGTCAGTTTAGTGGAAACTTTAGAACCACCAACGATAGCAACCATCGGACGAGCCGGTTCTTTCAGCGCTTTACCAAGTGCTTCCAGTTCGTCTGCCAGCAGCGGGCCTGCGCAAGCAACATCAGCAAATTTACCGATACCATGCGTAGACGCCTGCGCGCGGTGCGCAGTACCAAATGCGTCCATCACGAACACGTCGCACAGTGCAGCGTATTTTTTAGACAGCGCTTCGTCGTCTTTCTTCTCGCCTTTGTTAAAGCGAACGTTTTCCAGAACGACCAGTTCACCTGCGGCAACTTCTACGCCGTCCAGGTAATCTTTAACCAGGCGAACCGGGTTGGACAGTTTGTCTTTCAGATAGTTAACAACCGGCAGCAGAGAGAATTCTTCGTTGTACTCGCCTTCGGTCGGACGACCCAGATGGGAAGTCACCATTACTTTCGCACCTTGCTTCAGCGCCAGTTCAATGGTCGGCAGAGAAGCACGAATGCGCGCGTCGCTGGTCACTTTGCCATCTTTAACCGGCACGTTCAGATCAGCACGGATGAAAACGCGTTTACCAGCCAGATCCAGATCGGTCATCTTAATTACAGACATGGTGAATCCTCTCAATGATTCTTAAAGTTTTGCGAGCGCTATTGCGCCCTACCTGAAACCAATAGCCGCCATTGCTAACGTCGTGTCGAGCATTCGGTTAGCAAAGCCCCATTCGTTATCGCACCATACCAGGGTTTTAATCAGGTGCGCGCCACTGACCCGTGTCTGCGTGCCATCAACAATGGCACTGTGCGGATCGTGGTTAAAATCGGTTGAAACCAACGGTAATTCCGTATAGTCAACTATACCATGAAATGTTCCCTGCGCTGCTTTTTGCAGCAACGCATTGACTTCACTGGCTTTTACCGGTTTCTTCACCGTTACACTCAGATCGATAGCGGTGACATTAATTGTCGGCACACGTACCGCTATCGCTTCAAATCTGTCATTAAACTGCGGGAAAATTCTCGTGATGCCTGCCGCCAGTTTGGTATCCACCGGGATGATGGACTGGCTGGCCGCGCGCGTACGCCGCAAATCGGGGTGATAGGCGTCAATCACTTGCTGGTCGTGCATCGCCGAGTGAATCGTTGTCACGGTTCCTGACTCAATGCCATACGCATCGTCGAGTAGTTTTATGACCGGAATAATACAGTTCGTCGTACAGGACGCGTTAGATACCAGCAGGTCAGTGGCTCGCAGCGTGTTTTGGTTAACGCCGAAAACAATCGTTGCATCAAGGTCGTGGCTACCAGGATGGGAAAAGAGCACTTTTTTCGCGCCCGCCGCCAGATGCGCCTCGCCATCTTCACGATTGCCATACACGCCTGTACAGTCGAGCACCACATCGACGCCTAACTCACGCCACGGCAGCGCGTCGATAGCACGCTCATGTAGGATGCGAATAACGTCATCACCGACAATCAGTTGTTCACGCTCCTGGCGAACATCCCATGCGAAACGTCCATGGCTGGTGTCATATTTCAACAAATGCGCCATGCCCACGGCATCGGCAAGTTCGTTGATTGCCACCACAGTGATTTCCGCCCGACGCCCTGATTCATATAAAGCACGAACCACATTGCGCCCGATGCGACCGAAACCATTAATCGCTATGCGTACGGTCATAACTCTCCTGCAAGGCTAGCCAGCCTGAAGTGGATGACAGAGTAATCCAGCCACCACAGAAGGGGAATCCTCGCCTGCTTAAACTGCGTCTGTTTGATTATTTGTCGAACATTTAGCCGACTGAAACGCTTCAGCTAGAATAAGCGAAACCTGGAATAAAAGGAATGATTGTCCAGGCGGTTTCGCCAGTTATCTGACCTGCATCACATTTTTACTGGAATAATTGGCGTGCCCGGAGGGCTTTTTGCTGAGGTTAAGAATTTACAGAAAGGGGGAACAAGCGCAACAAAGCATCCCTGCGCGATGTGTTGATAAAGAAGGGGTGATCCCGGCAAAACGCTTTACTGAGGATGGTTAAAACCAGCTACGTTCCGGTGCTTTTGATTCGCTGCGTTCTGTGCGCGGCATCTCAACCGGCAGCGAAGAGAGTTGTTTAGCCCACAGATCGGCTACCCATTTCACGCCCCTGGCGGTAAAACGCGCCTGAGACCAGCTACGCTTATTTTCCCCTACGCCGCCGTGGACGGTAAAGTAGCCCGCATCGATATGGTACTGCGGCGGCATCAGCGCACCGTCGACGCGCTGCATAATGTTGCGCTCAAGCAAAAAACTACGGAACAGGGACTCCTTCACCCGCAGCATCTTACAAAGCTGACGGAAGCCAAGCGACTCCTCAACCTTGACATACCGGTCAAAGAATTCCGCCTTTGGGGCAGAAACGGCAAGCAGCGCTTCCACACGCTGACGCTTTTCATACTGTTCGGCCCACGCGCGCGCCGCGGCTGCGGGGTTCGTAAAATCGGGCAAACTGATAAGCGTCTCTTTCTCCTGCCAGCGATCGAGCATTTCTGCGGTAAAGCCGGGCGAGAGACGCGAAACCGTCATCAATGAATCTCGCTTATTGAGCAAAAACTCCTGTCGCATCTCACCTTCCCGCTCATACATATGCTCGTTCACCGGCTGGGAGAGTCGTTGCGCAGTTTCCAGGCTTTTCACCATCCGTTTCACTTCGGTGTGAGTCAGGCCTGTCAGTTTTGCGATTTCGCGGCTGCTGATCGTCGCCGGAGCCTGTTGCGAATTGAAATTTTCACCAGGGATTACCATAGGTTCACTCCTTACACATACTCACCTTGGATAATTTGTAGAATTATTATACGACTTACTGTACAAATATCCAGTATATTTTTTATGCATAACTCAACAGCGTATACGTCGTGCTGTGAAGAGCGGGCTAAATAAGTAATAAGCGGCTGGAGAAGTTAAAGCAGAGGTAGGCTGATTGATGGGTTGATATGGGTGGATGACGCTATGTTTAGCAGGCCTGCAAAGCTGTAGTCTTACAGATACCCTCTGGAATGGAGATCATGCTGGCCCGGCAGGACTTGCGCCGCCGGGCCAGAGGATGATTACAGCAGCGCTTTCGCTTTTGCTACAACATTGTCGACGGTGAAGCCAAACTCCTCGAACAGTTGCTCTGCCGGGGCGGACTCACCAAAGGTGGTCATACCGACGATTGCGCCGTTCAGGCCGACATACTTGTACCAGAAGTCAGCAATACCGGCTTCAATCGCCACACGAGCGGAGACCGCTTTCGGCAGTACGGACTCACGGTAAGCCGCATCCTGTTTGTCGAACGCGTCGGTGGACGGCATAGAAACCACGCGCGCCTTCACGCCTTCGGCAGAGAGTTTTTCCCACGCTGAGACAGCCAGTTCAACTTCTGAGCCGGTGGCAATCAGGATCAGCTGCGGCTGACCTGCGCAATCTTTCAGTACATACGCACCGCGGGCGATATCTGCCAGCTGCTGCGCGGTACGCTCCTGCTGCGCCAGGTTCTGGCGGGAGAGGATCAGCGCGGTCGGGCCGTCATGGCGCTCAACACCGTATTTCCACGCCACCGCAGATTCTACCTGGTCACATGGACGCCAGGTGCTGACGTTCGGGGTAACGCGCAGGGAAGCAACCTGCTCTACCGGCTGGTGAGTTGGGCCATCTTCGCCCAGACCAATCGAGTCGTGGGTGTAAACCAGCACCTGACGCTGTTTCATCAGCGCTGCCATACGCACCGCGTTACGGGCATATTCGACAAACATCAGGAAGGTGGAGGTGTACGGCAGGAAACCGCCGTGCAGCGCGATACCGTTGGCAATCGCGGTCATACCGAATTCGCGCACGCCGTAGTGAATGTAGTTACCGGCAGTGTCTTCGTTAATTGCTTTCGAACCAGACCAGATAGTCAGGTTAGACGGAGCCAGGTCAGCGGAACCGCCGAGGAATTCCGGCAGCAGCGGGCCGAAGGCTTCGATAGCATTTTGAGAGGCTTTACGGCTGGCGATTTTCGCCGGATTGGCCTGCAGTTTTTCAACAAAGGCCTGCGCTTTAGCGTCGAAGTCAGACGGCAGCTCGCCCTTCATACGGCGGGTGAATTCAGCCGCTTCCTGCGGGAAGGCTTTTGCGTAAGCAGCAAACTTGTCGTTCCACGCCGCTTCTTTCGCCTGGCCTGCTTCTTTTGCATCCCATTGCGCATAGATTTCAGACGGGATTTCAAACGGCGCGTATTTCCAGCCAAGCTGCTCACGGGTCAGCGCGATTTCCGCGTCGCCCAGCGGCGCACCGTGGGAGTCGTGGGTACCGGCTTTGTTCGGTGAACCGAAACCAATGATAGTTTTGCACATCAACAGAGACGGTTTATCCGTCACGCTACGTGCTTCTTCAACGGCGCGTTTGATGGCGTCTGCGTTGTGACCGTCGACGCCACGAACCACGTGCCAGCCATAGGCTTCAAAGCGTTTCGCCGTATCGTCGGTAAACCAGCCTTCCACGTGACCATCAATGGAGATGCCGTTGTCATCGTAGAACGCCACCAGTTTGCCCAGCTTCAGCGTACCGGCCAGCGAGCAAACTTCATGGGAGATGCCTTCCATCATGCAGCCGTCGCCCATAAAGGCATAGGTGAAGTGGTCAACAATGTCATGCCCAGGACGGTTGAACTGCGCTGCGAGAGTTTTCTCAGCAATCGCCATACCTACCGCGTTGGCAATGCCCTGGCCCAGTGGACCGGTAGTGGTTTCAACACCTGCGGTGTAACCCACTTCCGGGTGGCCCGGCGTTTTTGAGTGCAGTTGACGGAAGTTCTGCAGTTCGGACATTGGCAGATCGTAGCCGGTGAGGTGCAGCAGACTGTAAATCAGCATTGAGCCGTGGCCGTTAGACAGCACAAAGCGGTCACGGTCAGCCCAGGCCGGATTTGTCGGGTTATGGTTCAGAAAATCACGCCACAGCACTTCGGCGATATCGGCCATCCCCATCGGGGCTCCCGGGTGACCGGATTTGGCTTTCTGTACCGCGTCCATGCTCAGCGCACGAATAGCATTAGCAAGCTCTTTACGTGAGGACATTTTGACTCCAGATCGGACTGTTAAGGGCTATTCCCGTAACGACTTGACGACAGCGCGTTTTGGGCTACGCCGGAAAAAAGTGCCAACAATGTAACCCAAGCGACAAGTCATGTACATGGAGCATCCTTTTGCCGATTCAGAAATCTCTGGAAGCTGCTCGCATGTTGCGCAATCTCCTCGCCCGCCTTCTGTTCTGTTCCTTATACTTACGTTCACCACCGGTTCGCCTGAATTGGTGTATGAACAGAATGGCTATCCAATCATTGCGGAAGAGAACAAATGAAAATTCGCCCAGCCCTGCTTGCTCTGGGAATGACCATCCTGCTTGCCGGGTGTCAGAACATGAACTCCAACGGTTTTCTCAGCTCAGGAGCGGAAGCGTTCCAGGCCTACACGTTGAGCGACGCGCAGGTAAAAGCGCTAAGCGATGACGCCTGTAAACAAATGGACAGCAAAGCGACCATCGCTCCGACGAGCAGCCCGTACACGCAGCGTTTGAATAAAATTGCCACCGCTCTGGGTGACAACATCAATGGCCAGCCGGTGAATTACAAAGTCTACGTGGCGAAAGACGTCAACGCCTTCGCCATGGCGAATGGCTGCATCCGTGTTTACAGTGCGCTGATGGACATGATGACCGATAACGAAGTCGAAGCGGTGATTGGTCACGAAATGGGCCACGTGGCGTTAGGTCATGTGAAGAAAGGCATGCAGGTTGCGCTCGGCACCAATGCGGTGCGCGCGGCAGCAGCCTCCGCCGGCGGGATTGTGGGCAGCTTGTCACAGTCGCAGCTTGGCGCACTAGGCGAGCAACTGGTTAACTCCCAATTCTCTCAGCGCCAGGAAGCCGAAGCGGATGATTACTCTTATGACCTGTTGCGCAAACGCGGCATTAGTCCAGCCGGGTTAGCCACCAGCTTCGAAAAACTGGCGAAGATGGAAGAAGGCCGTGAGAGTACAATGTTTGACGATCACCCGGCTTCGGCTGAACGTGCGCAGCATATCCGCGATCGCATGGCGGCAGATGGCATTAAATAATCTATTGGGAGGCAACCTTGCCTCCCTTTTTGTTTCACCTGAAAAGAAGCACAGCGAATAAAACGCTTCAATTACCAAAGAGTTCGAACGGATCGCAACACGGTGAATAATTTACAACACGCGTGTTTCCCGATTACGCGGCAGGATGTTGTCAGCGGTTGCAATGGCGAGTTATCCCGCCGAAATAAAGTCAGTCTCTACCAGAAGAGCAGCTTGACCTGCTGATAAAAAAATCCCTTCCGCGCCGTGCTGGCGAGGAAGGGATTCCGTTCGTTACCGGTCAGACGCTATAAATGCGTTACTCGTCTTCCAGATAGGTGTAACCGTAAAGCCCGGCTTCGAACTCTTCGAGGAACTGCTGTTGCAGCGTCTCATCAAGCCCGGTCTGTTTCACCTGATCGCGGAACTGCGTCAGCAACGTGTTCGGATCGAGCTGCACGTACTGCAACATATCCGCCACGGTGTCGCCTTCATCAGAAAGCTCCACTTCAACGCTACCATCCGGGAAGACAAATACGTCAACCGCTTCGGTATCGCCGAACAGGTTATGCATGTTACCGAGGATCTCCTGGTAAGCACCGACCATAAAGAAGCCCAGCATCGGCGGGTTCTCCGGGTCATATTCCGGCATCGGCATGGTCGTCGCAATCCCGTCGCCATCCACGTAGTGATCGATAGCGCCATCGGAATCACACGTAATATCCAGCAGCACGGCACGGCGTTCCGGCGCGTGATTCAACCCTTCTAACGGCAGAACCGGGAACAGCTGATCGATACCCCACGCATCCGGCATCGACTGGAACAGAGAGAAGTTGACGTACATTTTGTCCGCCATGCGCTCCTGCAACTCATCGATAATCGGGCGATGTGCGCGGTTGCTCGGATCGAGCTGTTTCTGCACTTCGTGACACATATTCAGATACAGCTGTTCGGCCCACGCGCGCTCTTGCAGGCTGAATGTGCCGGAAGAGTAACCGACATGGATATCGTGCAGATCCATCTGGCTGTCGTGCAGCCATTCGCGCAGCGAACGACGCGTACCCGGCTCATGCATCTCCTGCCAGGTTTCCCACATGCTCTGCAACGCGCGCGGCGCGTCTTCGGCCGGAGGGATCGCTGGCGTGTATTCGTTACGCTCAACGCCAATAATGTTGGAAACCAGCACGGTATGGTGCGCGGTGACGGCGCGACCAGATTCGGTGATCACCGTCGGGTGCGGCAGGCCGTGCTCTTCACAGGCATCGCCAATCGCCCAAATGATGTTGTTGGCGTATTCGTTCAGGCCATAGTTCACTGAACAATCTGACTGGGAACGCGTACCTTCATAGTCCACGCCCAGGCCGCCGCCCACGTCGAAACACTGGATATTGACGCCAAGCTTATGCAGCTCAACATAGAAACGCGCCGATTCACGCACGCCAGTGGCGATATCGCGAATGTTCGCCATCTGCGAACCGAGGTGGAAATGCAGCAGTTGAATGCTGTCCAGACGCCCGCGCTCGCGCAGCATTTCCACCAGTTGCAGAACCTGGGTTGCCGCCAGACCAAATTTTGATTTCTCGCCGCCGGAGGACTGCCATTTCCCGGAGCCTTGCGATGCCAGACGCGCACGTACGCCAAGACGCGGTACCACGTTCAGGCGTTCGGCTTCTTCCAGCACGATGGCGATTTCGGTCATTTTCTCAATCACCAGATAGACCTTATGGCCCATCTTTTCGCCAATCAGCGCGAGGCGAATGTATTCACGGTCTTTATAACCATTACACACAATCACTGAACGGGTCATGCCCGCATGCGCCAGTACCGCCATCAGCTCCGCTTTGGAGCCCGCTTCCAGCCCCAGCGGTTCGCCGGAATGGATCAGCGATTCAATCACGCGGCGATGCTGGTTCACCTTGATCGGGTAAACCAGGAAATAGTCACCGTTGTAACCGTAGGATTCACGCGCACGTTTGAAGGCGGCGTTAATCGAACGCAGACGGTGTTGCAGGATCTGCGGGAAACAGAACAGCGCGGGCAAACGTTGCCCCTGCGCTTCACGCGCTTTCACCAGCTGCGCCAGGTCGACACGGGCTTGTGGGACGTCCGGATCCGGGCAAACGCTGATATGGCCCAGCTCGTTGACGTCGTAGTAATTATTGCCCCACCAGGCAATGTTATAAGTACGAAGCATCTTGCTGGCTTCCTGGGAGCTCATCGCAACCTCCTGCATGGAACGTAGTACACCCTGTTCGCCTGCTGACGAAGGCGAAAACGAAGACATGTCGTCAGACATAACGAACCTCAATAGATGAAAGTGTATACCCTGTGCACATCACGACGCCCAAAGGCGGCTGCGCGAAAATGCATACGGATAAAATAGTTGACTACTATCGCAGTGACACATAGCGATAACAACCCATAAACAGTCTGACTTTTCAGCGAAATATGCTGAAGCACCGACTGTGCGACCGGTTTCTTATTCATTTCATTGTAAAACACGTATCGGGACTCGAGTATGACAGCCCGGCGAAACCACGAGAAAACCCCTGATCTAACAGGAGAGCCCTTGTTCAGTTATCACAATGCCTTACCGGCCCTGGAGTCCTGAGAAGCGCC
Organism: Kosakonia sp. YIM B13588; assembly: GCF_042788165.1. Taxonomy (NCBI): domain Bacteria; kingdom Pseudomonadati; phylum Pseudomonadota; class Gammaproteobacteria; order Enterobacterales; family Enterobacteriaceae; genus Kosakonia; species Kosakonia sp. YIM B13588. The sequence goes on from NZ_JBHZPO010000017.1 coordinate 50,108, forward strand.
GAAATGGGTATAACATCGGCAGGTTTGCAGATTCGAAATGCAGGTTGCGGGGAATAAACGCACGTCAGAACGACGCGACAGGTCCTGTAGAAAACAGCGCTTCATTATCTCTTATCACCTCCACGCAAGCCGTTAAGACCCGCGACAAGCCAAAGCCATTAAATTCACTGCTTAACCCGGCTGGAAGTGGCGACACAGCGTTTCTGCCGTGCGCTTTTTTAATGAGCCGCGCGCGGCGTTTTATACCGATAACGGGGTGAAAATGCAAAATAAAAAAGCTGTGTTTGCCGCATTGCCAGGAAAATTTTCCGTCACTATTTGTGACAGGATGTGGCGAGCATCAAAAAACGCTGGCAATAGGGTCAAGAGTTAACCTAGAATAGCCATCCAGATGTTAATCCGTCCATACGTGAAGAATGTATGCGCAGAACCGATTAACACGCAGACTTCATGTGTCACCTTCTGCAGTCCGCGTCCGCCAGACGCGAAGACCTCCGGACACAGAATTCGAGCTAACCGTATTACTCCAGGGTGAAAACTTACTATGGCAAAACACCTTTTTACGTCCGAGTCCGTCTCTGAAGGGCATCCTGACAAAATCGCAGACCAAATTTCCGATGCCGTGCTGGACGCTATTCTCGAGCAGGATCCGAAAGCACGCGTTGCTTGTGAAACCTACGTCAAAACCGGCATGGTACTGGTAGGTGGCGAAATCACCACCAGCGCGTGGGTAGATATCGAAGAGATCACCCGTAACACCGTACGTGAAATCGGCTATGTGCATTCGGACATGGGCTTTGACGCGAACTCCTGCGCCGTACTGAGCGCAATTGGTAAACAGTCTCCGGATATCAACCAGGGTGTTGACCGTGCAGACCCGCTGGAACAGGGCGCTGGCGACCAGGGCCTGATGTTTGGCTACGCGACCAATGAAACCGACGTGCTGATGCCGGCACCGATCACCTATGCTCACCGTCTGGTTGAGCGTCAGGCTGAAGTGCGTAAAAACGGTACGCTGCCGTGGCTGCGTCCGGACGCGAAAAGCCAGGTGACGTTCCAGTATGACGACGGCAAAATCGTCGGTATCGACGCTGTAGTTCTGTCTACTCAGCACGCAGAAGATATCGATCAGAAATCCCTGCAAGAAGCGGTGATGGAAGAGATCATCAAACCGATCCTGCCGACCGAATGGCTGAATGCCTCAACCAAATTCTTCATCAACCCGACCGGCCGTTTCGTTATCGGTGGCCCAATGGGCGACTGCGGTCTGACCGGGCGTAAAATCATCGTTGATACCTACGGCGGCATGGCTCGTCACGGCGGCGGCGCATTCTCCGGTAAAGATCCGTCAAAAGTTGACCGTTCTGCGGCGTATGCTGCGCGTTACGTGGCGAAAAACATCGTTGCGGCTGGCCTTGCCGATCGTTGCGAAATCCAGGTTTCTTACGCTATCGGCGTGGCTGAACCCACTTCCATCATGGTGGAAACGTTCGGTACGGAGAAAATTGCCCTCGAACAGCTGACGCTGCTGGTGCGTGAATTCTTCGATCTGCGTCCGTACGGCCTGATCCAGATGCTGGATCTGCTGCATCCGATCTACAAACAAACCGCTGCATACGGTCACTTTGGTCGCGAAACGTTCCCATGGGAAAAAACCGACAAAGCGGCGCTGCTGCGTGAAGCGGCCGGTCTGGAATAATTCTCTAACCGTGTTGCTATTCAGGCCAGCCTTGTGCTGGCCTTTTCATTTTTTACTTCTGTTCATTCCGCCACGATTTTCTCCAGCACCTATACTCACTTATCCCGCACCGCATCTATCTGAAAGCGATTACACCGCTGCGCTTCGCTGATTTTTCAGACTTTTCCTTTTGAAAATCGAATACAACATGACTGTTACATTCCGTTTCGGTTTAGTCTGAAACTCGCCGCGTCTCCTCTCCTTTACTGCCCAACAATTCTATAATAATTAACACTTTTATTTACATTGACGGCCTTATCGCAATGTAACCGATTACACTCGTGTGATGTAAATCACGTATTTTTAGTGACGAGTGGCCTACCTTTTACATCGAAAAAACCAATGACATGAATGGAGGGCATAATGCCTGACAATAAAAAACAGGGGTATTCAAACAAGGCAATGACCTTCTTTGTTTGTTTCCTCGCTGCACTGGCAGGACTGCTTTTTGGCCTGGATATTGGGGTAATCGCTGGTGCGTTGCCCTTTATTACCAAAGATTTTCAGATTAGCGCACACACGCAGGAGTGGGTGGTCAGTTCAATGATGTTCGGTGCCGCTGTTGGTGCCGTCGGCAGCGGCTGGCTCTCCTGGCGCCTGGGACGTAAAAAAAGCCTGATGATTGGCGCGATCTTGTTTGTCATCGGTTCGCTCTGTTCTGCGGCTGCGCCAAACGTGGAAGTGCTGATTATTTCCCGCGTACTGCTTGGTCTGGCCGTTGGTATTGCTTCCTATACCGCGCCACTGTATCTCTCTGAAATCGCGCCGGAAAAAATTCGCGGCAGCATGATTTCCATGTATCAGTTGATGATCACTATCGGGATTCTGGGCGCTTATCTCTCTGACACCGCGTTCAGCTATAGTGGCGCATGGCGCTGGATGCTGGGCGTTATCATCATTCCGGCGATTTTGCTGCTGATTGGCGTGTTCTTCCTGCCGGACAGCCCGCGCTGGTTTGCTGCCAAGCGCCGCTTCCATGACGCCGAACGCGTGTTATTGCGCCTGCGTGATACCAGCGCCGAAGCGAAAAACGAGCTGGAAGAGATCCGCGAAAGCCTGCAGGTAAAACAGTCAGGCTGGGCGCTGTTCAAAGAGAACAGCAACTTCCGCCGTGCGGTGTTCCTGGGCGTATTGTTGCAGATAATGCAGCAGTTCACCGGGATGAACGTCATCATGTATTACGCGCCGAAGATCTTTGAACTGGCGGGTTACACCAACACCACCGAGCAGATGTGGGGCACGGTGATTGTCGGTCTGACTAACGTACTGGCGACCTTTATTGCCATCGGCCTTGTGGATCGCTGGGGACGCAAACCCACACTGGTACTGGGCTTCATGGTAATGGCGGCCGGTATGGGCATTTTGGGCACCATGCTGCATCTGGGTATCCATTCGCCGTCGGCACAATACTTTGCGGTCGCCATGCTGCTGATGTTTATTGTTGGCTTCGCCATGAGTGCCGGTCCATTGATTTGGGTGCTGTGTTCCGAAATTCAGCCGCTAAAAGGCCGCGACTTCGGTATCACTTGCTCCACCGCGACCAACTGGATTGCCAATATGATTGTCGGCGCAACCTTCCTGACTATGCTGAACACGCTGGGCAACGCAAATACCTTCTGGGTTTACGGCGGTCTGAACGTCCTGTTCATCGTACTGACACTGTGGCTGGTGCCTGAAACCAAACATGTTTCGCTGGAGCACATCGAGCGTAACCTGATGCGTGGCCGCCCGCTGCGCGAAATTGGTTCCCATAACTAACCCTAAAGGCTTCCTCCGCAGAGGAAGCCTTTGCTTTTGCCTGTTGCACTCATGCCCCGCCCCACCTATTCTCTGCACTTATGAAAACACCCCGTCTCCCAATCGCCCTTCAGCAAGCCGTGATGCGCAGCCTGCGGGATAAACTCGCGCAAGCGAATCTGAAACTGGGGCGCAACTACCCGGAACCGAAGCTGGTGTATCAACAGCGCGGCACGGCAGCGGGCACCGCCTGGCTGGCCGATTATGAGATCCGGCTTAACCCCGTTTTGCTACTCGAAAACCAGCAGGCGTTTATTAAAGAGGTGGTTCCCCACGAACTGGCGCACTTGCTGGTGTGGAAGCACTTTGGGCGCGTCGCACCGCACGGCAAAGAGTGGAAGTGGATGATGGAGAGCGTGCTCGGTGTGCCCGCTCGCCGCACTCATCAGTTCGAACTGGAATCCGTGCGACGCAATACTTTCCCATACCATTGCAAATGCCAGCAGCACCAGTTAACGGTGCGACGACACAACCGTGTGCTGCGCGGCGAGGCGGTTTACCGCTGCGTACACTGCGGCGAGCCGCTGGCTGCCGGCGGCGCGAGTAACTGAATCCATTAAGAAGTTTTCCGCGCGAACTGATTGCATCAGGCAACAGCTTCCGCTACGTTGCGAACTCGTTTTGACAGGGAGTTCGCCATGTTCCGTTTTATCTCACTCTTCTTCGCGCTGATCGCTGTTCCCGCCTTCGCAGCGGACGGCATTAACAGTTTTGCCCAGGCCAAAGCAGCGGGCGTTAAAGTTAACGCCGATGTGCCGGGTGATTTCTACTGCGGCTGTAAAATCAACTGGCAGGGTAAAAAAGGGGTTATCGACCTCGCGTCTTGCGGCTATCAGGTGCGTAAAAACGAAAACCGCGCCAGCCGGGTCGAATGGGAACATGTCATGCCCGCCTGGCAGTTCGGCCATCTGCGCCAGTGCTGGCAGGATGGCGGGCGTAAAAACTGCGCCAAAGATCCGGTGTACCGTAAAATCGAAAGCGATATGCACAACCTGCAACCTGCCGTTGGTGAGGTAAATGGCGATCGCGGCAACTTTATGTACGGTCAATGGAACGGCGGTGAAAGCCAGTACGGTCAGTGCGGCATGAAAATCGATTTCAAAGAAAAACTCGCCGAACCGCCGGTGCGCGCCCGCGGTGCGATTGCCCGTACCTATTTCTATATGCGTGACCAGTACCAGCTCAGCCTTTCACGCCAGCAAACTCAGCTTTTCACTGCATGGGACAAGCTTTATCCGGTAACTGACTGGGAGTGCAAACGTGATGAGCGCATCGCCAACGTGCAGGGCAACCATAACCCTTACGTGCAGCGCGCTTGCATGGCGCGAAAGAGCTAACCTACACTAGCGACATTTGTTACAGTCCGCCCCGCCCGTTAATCCCGGCCGGGGCAGCAACCTAAGCGGATTCGAAATACCATGCGCATTCCCCGCATCCACCACCCAGAACTTATCCAGCCAGGCCATGATATCGCCCTCAGCGAAGATGCTGCCAACCATGTCGGACGCGTGCTGCGTATGGGACCAGGTCAGGCCATTCAGCTTTTCGACGGCTCCAATCAGGTGTTTGAGGCCGAAATTATCAGCGCTGATAAAAAAAGCGTGGTGGTGAAAATCCTGAGCAGTGAAGTGGACGATCGTGAATCGCCGCTGCATATTCACCTCGGCCAGGTGATGTCGCGTGGTGAAAAAATGGAATTCACTATCCAGAAATCGATTGAGCTTGGGGTAAGCCTCATTACGCCACTTTTTTCTGAGCGCTGCGGGGTTAAACTGGATGCTGAACGTCTGAACAAGAAGCTTCAGCAGTGGCAAAAGATTGCCGTTGCCGCTTGTGAACAGTGCGGGCGCAATCGGGTGCCGGAAATTCGCCCGGCGATGGATCTCGAAGCCTGGTGCGCCGAAGAGGAAGCAGGTTTAAAGCTGAATCTGCATCCGCGCGCCAGCCAGAGCATCAACACGCTGCCGTTGCCCGTTGAACGCGTGCGCTTACTGATTGGCCCGGAGGGCGGGTTATCCGCCGACGAGATTGCGATGACCGCGCGTTATCAGTTCACAGATATTTTGTTAGGCCCCCGTGTGCTACGCACAGAGACTACGGCGCTTACCGCCATCACCGCGCTTCAGGTGCGCTTCGGCGACCTGGGATGAAAGGAGAAGCAGAATGATCAAGCTCGGCATCGTGATGGATCCCATCGCGGACATCAATATCAAAAAAGACTCCAGCTTCGCCATGCTGCTGGAAGCTCAGCGCCGCGGCTACGAGCTGCACTATATGGAGATGGCAGATCTTTATCTGATTAACGGTGAAGCCCGCGCCCGTACCCGTACGTTGTCCGTCGAACACAATTACGACAAATGGTATGAGTTCGGCAGCGAACAGGATCTTGCTCTCGCTGAGCTGGACACAATCCTGATGCGTAAAGATCCACCGTTCGATACCGAATATATTTATGCGACGTACATCCTTGAACGCGCGGAAGAAAAAGGCACGCTGATCGTTAACAAACCGCAGAGCCTGCGTGACTGCAACGAAAAGCTGTTCACCGCCTGGTTCCCGGAATTAACCCCGGAAACGCTGGTCACCCGCAACAAAGCACAACTGAAAGCCTTCTGGCAAAAGCACACCGACATCATTCTTAAGCCGCTGGACGGCATGGGCGGCACCTCAATTTTCCGCGTGAAAGAGGGCGATCCAAACCTCTCGGTTATCGCCGAAACGCTCACCGAGCTGGGCAGCCGCTACTGCATGGCGCAGAACTACCTGCCCGCCATCAAAGATGGCGACAAACGCGTGCTGGTCGTTGATGGCGAACCGGTGCCTTACTGTCTGGCGCGCATTCCGCAGGGCGGTGAAACCCGCGGTAACCTCGCCGCAGGTGGACGTGGCGAACCACGCCCGTTAAGCGAAAGCGACTGGGCTATCGCGCGTAAAGTCGCGCCGGTGCTGAAAGCCAAAGGGTTGATCTTTGTCGGCCTGGATATTATCGGCGATCGCCTGACCGAAATTAACGTTACCAGCCCGACCTGCATACGCGAAATCGAAGCGGAATTCCCGATCTCCATTACCGGTATGTTGATGGACGCTATCGAGAAACGCCTCGAAAAATAACTATCATAGAAAGGTGCGGGACGGATCCCGCCCCTCGCCAGCTTTGGCTAGTGACAGCACTCCGCTTTCCCCCCATACTAAGCTGTCGCTTTTTTGAACCAGGAAACAGAACCTCTGACAATGAATTTACAGCATCACTTTCTTATTGCCATGCCTGCTCTTCAGGATCCCCTCTTTCGTCGCTCCGTGGTTTACATTTGCGAGTACAACGATGAAGGTGCGATGGGGCTGATTATTAATAAGCCTCTGGAAAACCTGAAAGTGGAAGGTGTTCTGGAAAAACTCAAAATCCAGCCCACAGAACGCGATCCAGCAATCCGCCTGGATAAGCCGGTGCTGCTTGGCGGCCCGCTGGCCGAAGATCGCGGCTTTATTCTGCACACGCCACCAGCGGCATTCTCGTCGAGCATTCGCGTGTCGGATAACACCGTGATCACCACCTCGCGCGATGTGCTGGAGACGCTTGGCACGGCAGAGCAACCGAGCGAAGTGCTGGTAGCGCTGGGCTATGCCTCGTGGGAGAAAGGGCAGCTCGAGGAGGAGATCCTTGATAACGCCTGGCTCACTGCGCCTGCGGATCTCAACATTCTGTTTAAAACGCCGATCGCCGATCGCTGGCGTGAAGCGGCCAAACTTATCGGCATCGATATCTCCACCATGCCTGGCGTGGCGGGGCACGCCTGATGAGCGGAACCCTGCTAGCCTTTGATTTCGGCACCAAAAGCATTGGCGTTGCCATAGGGCAGCGCATTACGGGCACGGCTCGCCCGCTCAGCGCGCTGAAAGCGCAGGACGGCACGCCGGACTGGAAGCTTATCGAAAAGCTATTAAAAGAGTGGCAGCCCGAGTCTGTGATTGTGGGTTTGCCGTTGAATATGGACGGTACCGAGCAACCCCTCACCGCCCGTGCCCGTAATTTTGCCAACAAAGTTCATGGCCGTTTTGGCGTGCAGGTTACGTTGCATGATGAGCGCTTAAGCACCGTAGAAGCCCGCGCCGGGCTGTTCGAACGCGGCGGGTTTCGCGCACTCGATAAAGGCAGTGTCGATTCCGCTTCCGCAGTTATCATCCTTGAGAGCTACTTCGAACAACACTTCTGAACCTGCCCCGACCAGCAGTTCTCCCTGTTACTGACCCGACGAAAGCCGCGACCTGTTCGCGGCTTTCTGCCGATCGTTCTCACAATTTCTGGCTGTGCTTTTTGCATTTCACCGCTTGTTTCTATAAAAGAAACATACAGACATTAGCCAGTATCACGATTTTTCCGTCAGGCGTTCGACCAGCGCGTGCAGTGCCTGCAGTCGTGTTTCCACGACCGTGTCGTCAACGTGCCACATTCCGGCAAAGGCGAGCGCGGCGGAGTGCGCGCCAAGGGGTTTTGCCATTGAGACTTCACCGTCGTCATGGTGCCAGACCACATGGCCACGCTCGCGCTGTTCAGCGACATGCGGACCAAGCAGCAGCCACTGCTCTTCGCTAAAGCGCTGTTGCAGGGTTTCATCACTTTCTGCCGCCAGTAACGCCATGCCGATGACGGACTGCCAGGCCGGGAGCATATGAAAACCAGCCAGCGCCTGGCTGACCTGGCTACCGGGCTCGGAGTGATAGATATAGATCACCTGATCCTCCCAGAGCACGCCCATTGCCACCACGATGTCTTTCGGGGCATGGCTTTCCAGTAGAGGCAGCGCCTGGGAGAAAAGTGCTGAACCACGGATGGCCTGCGCCGCCAGCGCATGAATACCGGGGCCAGGCAAATAGCGACGCTGTGCGTCCTGCATCGTCAGGCCAATAGAAGCCATGGTCATCAACAGCCGGTTTACACGGGTTGTGTTAATGCCCATCAGGCGCGCCAGTTCGCGACAGCCAATGGCACGATCGCTGGAAACCAGATACTGCAGGCAGCGAATGCCGTCGATCAGGCTTTGATTGGGTTGTGAAGACATTGCAGGTTCACTTTTCAGGTTGCTCGAAAAACCGATTTTACCGCCAGTAAAGAAGGAAACAAGGTTATGAAAATCTTTCCTCAAACCGATGCCAGAACATTTCCAGCGCAGCAACTGTACGCAGACCTGTTAGTTGCAGGCGGCGGGCTGGCAGGGCTTTGTGCCGCGCTGGCGGCAGCGCGAGACGGCCTGCAGGTAGTGCTCGTTCAGGACAGGCCAGTGCTGGGTGGTAATGCCTCCAGCGAAGTGCGTCTGTGGGCCAACGGCGCAACGTCACATATGGGCAATAATAACCGCTGGGCGCGCGAAGGCGGCATCATGGGCGAAATCATGGAAGAGAACCTCTGGCGGAACAAAGAGGGGAATCCGGTGATGTTCGACCTGGTGCTGCTGGATCTTGCCAAAAGCCAGCCGGGGCTGACATTGCTGCTCAATACTGCCGTCTTTGAGGTCGAAAAAACGGAAAATGCCCTCACTGCGGTAAAAGCCTTCAACCCCATTAACGAAACCTTTTACACCGTCAGCGCCGCGCAGTTCTGCGACGCTACCGGCGACGGCGTGCTCGGTTTTCTGGCGGGTGCAGAATACCGCGAAGGCGCGGAAGAAGCAGAAGAGCTGGGCGAAAAAATGGCGCCCGGTGACAATTTTGGTCATAAGCTGGGGCACTCCATCTATTTCTACACTAAGCAAACCGCCGGGCCAGTAAACTTTGTGCCCCCCTCTTTTGCCCTGAAAGATATCACTGAGATCCCGCGCTATAAGCGCCTGACATCAACGCTGAACGGCTGCGATTTATGGTGGCTGGAGTGGGGAGGCCGCCTCGATACCGTGCATGAAAGTGAAGAGATCAAATGGGAACTGTGGAAGATAGTCTGGGGCGTCTGGGATCACATTAAAAATTCTGGCGAATTCCCTGAAGCTGCCAATATGACTATCGAATGGGTCGGCGCGATCCCCGGCAAACGCGAAAGCCGCCGTTTCCTTGGCGATCATTTGCTGTGCCAGCAGGACATTATTGAGCAGCGCGATCACTACGACGCCGTAGGTTATGGCGGTTGGTCGATAGATTTGCACCCGGCGGATGGCGTTTACAGCACCCACGACGGTTGCCGGCAGTTTCACAGCAAAGGCACCTACACCATTCCGTTTCGCAGCCTCTACAGCCGCTCGCTCGATAACTTATTGCTTACCGGGCGGCTGATCTCCGCTTCGCATGTCGCCTTCGGCAGCGCCCGTGTGATGTGTACCTGCGGTCTGTTGGGCGAAGTTGTCGGGCGCGCCGCCGCGCAGTGTAAAGCACTTAACCTGCTACCGCGTGAGCTGGCGCAGCGCGAGCATATCAGCGCTTTGCAGCAACATTTACAGGCCACTGGCTGTTATATCCCACGCCAGTGGCTGAACGACCCGGCGCAAGGCGCCACCGTCAGCGCCAGCAGCGAATACCAACTGAGCGAGCTGAAACCCAACGGCAGCTGGCAGTCGCTTTCGGAACGCATGGCGTTACTGTTACCCGTACGCGCAGGCGCGCAACTACCCGAGATGACACTGCGTTTACGGTCATCAACACCGCAGCCACTGGCGGTTTCGCTGCTTGGCAGCGCACGCGCCGGGAACTTCACCCCGGACTATCAATACGACGAAAACCTGCTTCAGGTCTCCGGCGAAGCGGAGTATACCCTGGCCTTCCAGTGGCAAAGCGATCGCGACCAGTATGTGTTTGTCGCTTTCGAAGCGCAGGAAGGTATCGAAATTGCGCTCACGGATACCCACCTGCCAGGCATTATGACGGTTTTTAACAGCCTTAACGCCCGTGTGGCAAAACACACCCGGCAGGTCGCAGACAGCGATTATGGCGTCGACGAGTTCGATTTCTGGCTGCCACGCCGCCACCCGCAGCAGATTTTCCCTGCCCTGCGTTTCAGCCAGCCACTGAATGCCTGGTGTGCGCAGAATGTATTAAATGGCCGCTTGCGTCCGGAGCAGCAAACCAACGCATGGACGCCCGCCGCTGACGATGTCGCCCCGGAGATCATCTGGCGCTGGGCGGAGCCGCAGACGTTGCAGCATCTTACACTGGTACAGGATAACGACTTCGATAACGCGATGGAGTCGGTCCAGATGGGTCACCACTATGCCGTAACGCCGCATTGCATCACGCACTACCGCCTGTGGGCCGATGAACAGCTCCTGGCCGAGGTGGAAAACAACCACCACTCGGTGTGCCAGCACAGGCTGGAAGAACCGCTGACGGTGCGTAGCGTCAGGCTGGAGGTCCTAAAAACGGCGGGTGCGCTGCCTGCGGTTTACTCGCTAAACATCCGCTAAAGCCAACCTTGCAGTACCCGTTGTTGGTGGCTTTGTGCGAAAGTTTGCATTCCCGCCTGTTGCCCGGTTTGCATTACGCCGGGCAACTGGTGGGTTTTGCCTTCGCGAATCAGGCTCGCCACCGCCGGAGAGTTGATCAGCAACTCGAATAACGCCACTCGTCCTCCTCGCTTGTCCGCCTCAAGTTTTTGCGCCAGCACCGCCTGCAGGCTTCCCGCCAGCTGGCTGCGCACAGGATCTTTTTCTTGCGCCGGAAAGGTATCGACCAACCTCTCTACAGCTTGTGCCGCACCGCGCGTATGCAGCGTCGCCAGCACCAGATGCCCGGTTTCTGCGGCGGTCAGCGCCAGACGGATGGTCTCGCTGTCGCGCAACTCACCGAGCAGGATCACATCCGGATCCTCACGCAACGCCGCGCGCAGGCCGTCGGCAAATGACATGCAATGCAGACCCACTTCCCGCTGCTGAATCAGGCAGCGGTTGCTGGTGTGAACAAACTCGATCGGATCTTCCAGCGTCAGAATATGCGCATCGTTATGCTGATTCAGGTAGTCCACCATGGCTGCCAGAGTGGTGGATTTGCCGCTGCCGGTCGCGCCCGTCACCAGTATCAGGCCGTTTTCACGCCCAAGTAATTCGCTCAGCGATATGGGCGCATCCAGCTCACTCAGCAGTGGGCAGCTTTGCGGCAGCACACGTAACGCCAGCGAAACGCCACCGTGACGTGTAAAGGCACCTGCCCGCAGCCTATGCCCTGCGGCTGTCGTCAGGGCAAAATCGACCTGCCCCCGCTCTCGCCACAGACGCTGCTGAGCCGTATTGAGGTGCAGATCAATCAGCCCGGTGAGATCTGCTATTTCAAACGGCGCGGGTTCCAGACGGCCTTGCTGCCGCCAGCGCGGCGCTGAGCCACTGCACAGGTGTAGATCCGAGACATTATGCTTTACACTAAGCGCCACTATTTCTTCTATATCCATATAGCCATCCTGGAATCATGAACGATATTGCGCATAACCTGGCACAGGTCCGGGACAAAATCTCAGCCGCCGCAACGCGCTGCGGCCGTGCTTCAGAAGAAGTGACATTGCTTGCAGTCAGTAAAACCAAACCTGCGAGCGCTGTCGCAGAAGCGATCGACGCCGGGCAACGTGCTTTTGGCGAAAACTATGTTCAGGAAGGGGTGGATAAAATTAATCACTTCAGGCAACTAGGCTTTCAGGGTTTGCAATGGCACTTTATTGGCCCGCTACAGTCCAACAAAAGCCGTCTGGTGGCAGAGAACTTCGACTGGTGCCACACGGTAGACAGGTTGCGCATTGCCAGCCGTTTAAGCGAGCAGCGCCCGGCAACGTTGGCGCCGCTGAATGTGCTTATTCAAATCAACATCAGCGATGAGCAGAGCAAATCCGGTATTGCGCTCAGCGAGCTGGATGCGCTGGCCGCTCAGGTGGTCGAGCTACCTGGCGTTTGTCTGCGAGGGTTGATGGCGATACCCGCGCCGCAAGCAGATTACGAACGCCAGTTTGCCGTGGCACGGCAAATGGCTGTAGCATTTGAGGCGTTGAAAACACGCTATCCGACGGTGGATACCCTGTCGTTGGGCATGTCCGACGATATGACCGCCGCCATTGCGGCGGGAAGCACGATGGTGCGCATTGGTACGGCCATTTTTGGTGCGCGCGATTACACGAAAAATTAAGGAAAACTGAGGAACGCCATGAAGACGTTGACTTTCCTGCTCTCGACAGTGATTGAACTCTACACAATGGTTCTGCTGTTACGTGTCTGGATGCAGTGGGCACGCTGCGATTTTTACAACCCGTTTTCGCAGTTCGTGGTCAAAGCCACGCAGCCGATTGTCGGGCCGCTGCGCCGCGTGCTGCCCGCAATGGGGCCGCTGGATAGCGCCTCGCTGCTGATTGCCTTTATTCTGTCGTTTATCAAAGCGATAGTGATATTTATGGTGATCACTTTCCAGCCGATTATCTGGATTTCCGCCCTGCTTATTTTACTGAAAACCATCGGCTTGATGATTTTCTGGGTACTGCTGGTGATGGCCATCATGAGTTGGGTCAGCCAGGGACGCAGCCCGGTAGAGTATGTGCTGATGCAGTTGACCGAGCCCCTGCTGCGCCCAATCCGCAGTTTGCTGCCAGCCATGGGCGGCATCGATTTTTCACCGATGATTCTGGTGCTGCTGCTGTATGTTCTGAATATGGGGATTGCGGAAGTGCTGCAGTCTACCGGCGATATTCTGCTGCCGGGGCTGTGGATGGCACTATGAGTGCCGTTGTTACCTGTAAAGACGGGCTGGTGTTGCGGCTGTATATTCAGCCTAAAGCCAGCCGTGACGCCATTATCGGGCTGCATGGCGACGAGTTAAAAGTCGCCATCACCGCCCCGCCAGTGGACGGCCAGGCCAATGCGCACCTGGTAAAATTCCTCGCTAAGCAGTTCCGCGTGGCGAAAAACCAGGTCGTGATTGAAAAAGGCGAACTGGGCCGCCACAAACAGATTAAAATCTCACATCCGCAACAGATCCCGACGGAAGTCGCGGCGCTGATACATTAGGATCCGCTATGCAAAAAGTTGTCCTCGCTACCGGTAATGCCGGTAAGGTGCGCGAGCTGGCCTCGCTGCTGAATGATTTTGGCTTTGATGTTGTCGCACAAACTGAGTTGGGCGTGGAGTCCGCCGAAGAGACCGGCCTGACGTTTATTGAAAACGCGATCCTCAAAGCGCGCCACGCGTCACAGGTTACCGGCCTGCCCGCTATCGCTGACGATTCCGGCCTGGCTGTCGATGCCCTCGGCGGCGCGCCGGGGATTTATTCCGCCCGTTATTCCGGCGTTGATGCCAGCGACCAGCAGAACCTGGAAAAACTGCTCGACGCGCTAAAAGATGTGCCGGACGCTGAGCGCAAAGCGCAATTCCATTGCGTACTGGTCTATATGCGTCATGCGGATGACCCGACCCCGCAGGTGTGCCACGGCCGCTGGTCTGGCGTAATTACGCGGCAGGCTGCGGGTAACGGCGGCTTTGGCTACGATCCGATTTTCTTTGTCCCTGCTGAGGGCAAAACCGCAGCGGAGCTCACCCGCGAAGAAAAAAGCGCGATATCCCACCGTGGACAAGCATTGAAACTGTTACTGGAAGCACTGCGTAATGGCTGATTTGCCACCTCTGAGCCTTTATATACATATTCCGTGGTGCGTGCAGAAATGCCCGTACTGCGATTTTAATTCCCATGCATTGAAGGGCGAAGTGCCGCACGATGACTACGTTCAGCATTTGCTTAGCGATCTCGATGCGGATGTCGCCTACGCACAGGGGCGTGAAATAAAGACCATTTTTATTGGTGGCGGTACGCCGAGCCTGCTCTCTGGCCCGGCAATGCAAACATTGCTGGACGGCGTGCGTGCGCGTTTGCCGCTCGCACTGGATGCAGAAATAACGATGGAAGCCAACCCCGGAACCGTGGAGGCCGACCGCTTTGTCGACTACCAACGTGCCGGCGTGAACCGCATTTCCATTGGCGTACAAAGTTTTAGCGAAACGAAGTTGCAGCGCCTGGGTCGTATTCACGGCCCGCAGGAAGCCAAACGCGCCGCGCGCCTGGCGAGCGGGCTGGGGTTACGCAGCTTTAACCTTGATTTAATGCACGGGCTGCCGGATCAGTCGCTGGAAGAAGCGCTGGATGACTTGCGCCAGGCGATTGCGCTCAACCCGCCGCATTTGTCGTGGTATCAGCTCACCATTGAACCTAATACGCTGTTTGGCTCACGTCCTCCGGTGCTGCCAGACGACGATGCGCTCTGGGACATTTTCGAACAGGGCCACCAGATCCTGACCGCCGCCGGGTATCAGCAATATGAAACCTCGGCTTACGCGAAGCCCGGTTATCAGTGCCAGCACAATCTCAACTACTGGCGTTTTGGCGACTATCTGGGGATTGGCTGCGGTGCGCACGGTAAAGTGACGTTTCAGGATGGACGTATTCTACGTACGGCAAAAACACGTCATCCGCGCGGTTATATGCAGGGCAATTACTTGGATAAGCAGCACGATGTGGAAGCGCAAGATAAACCGTTCGAGTTCTTTATGAACCGTTTCCGCCTGCTGGAACCCGCACCGCGTGCTGATTTTTCACGGTATACCGGGCTGGATGAACGCGTTATTCGCCCGCAAATTGAGGAAGCACTGAAGCTGAATTATTTGACGGAAAATGAAGAGAGCTGGCAGATAACAGAACACGGTAAGTTATTTCTTAATTCCCTGCTGGAACTATTTCTTGCCGAATAATTCAGGTGCTGGCTGTTCGGTTATTTGAACAGCCAGCCAGATATTAGCCAGGCCCTACAAAATACTCCGCAAGTACCGCAGAACATCCCGTCGATTAACGCAGTCAGGGTGACTGCCGCAACGAGAAAATGACGACGCGAAAGGTAAAATAACAGCCTTCGTAGAAAAAAGGCTGCTGATAGCGGTTACTTAAGCCCAGAGGTTAATGCCTTACGGCTCTCTTCCAGTGTCACTACACGCTTACAAACATCTTTCCCGAACTGCTGGAAATCCGCTTCCTGATTTTTCCACTCGTTCTGGATAGCGGTCTGTAAACCGCCCAGGCTGCCTAAGACGTTTTGTAATGGGTTGCCGCCGCTTTTCAGCACCGCTTTCGCGCCCATTTCATTAATGCTGTCCTGCAGAATGCCACCCATTGCCTGATTCACCAGTTGCTGGCCATCCGCGCGCACTTGCTCAATCGCTTTATAGTGGAAGGTCAGGCCATCGCTACGATGCTCAATAATGCGGTTCATCTGCTCTTTTAATTGTGCATCAAGCTTTGTCAGGCGATTACGCATGCTGCTGCTTTCACCTACCTCTTTAACGATGATTTTATCCAGCGCGATGCGGTTTTTCTCAACGCGGCTACGCGCTCCATCGTCAATCCACGGCAGCGCGCTGCGCAGTTCGGCCTGGTAATCTTTTGCCTGCTCGCGCTGAGCGGCGCTAAGTGTCGGTTGTTTGCCGTTGAACATCACATTGCCATCCGGTGTGATAACCAGATTGCCGTTCTCCCCTTTCACCTGCACGGTTTGCGGGTTGATGATCACATCGTCACGCGGCGTGACGCTACATTGATAGTCGGCCTGAGCCGCGAATGCTGTGAGCGTTAGAGCCGCCGCCAGTAGCGTTTTGCGCATCATAAAAACTCCTGTAGAGACAAAACGGGCCAGCAAATGCTGGCCCCTTATGCTTTAGTTAGTCCCACCAAACGTCGAAAAGTTCGCTGACGCGCACATCGGTCAGTTGGTGTTCTTCAAGCCATTTGCGCACGATAGCCTGATGCTCTTCGGTACATTTGCCAATCTCTTGCAGGCAAATCAGACCATCCCACGCCAGATAACCGCTACCGTCAAACGCCAGCTTGTTCGGCTCAATCACTTCCTGAATAAAGTCATCAACCGTTTTATCAATCTGCTCTTCGCTGGTGCCTTCCGGGAAGCGCCATGCAACAGAAAAACCCAGTTCCTGAAATTCATCGATGTGCATTTTTTTACGCAAACGACGGCTGCGGTTTGTTGCCATTATTTCACCCTCTCGAACATTAAGTCCCATACGCCGTGACCAAGACGATGGCCACGCTGTTCAAATTTGGTTACCGGGCGTGACTCTGGACGCGGCACAAAGTCGTTGGTCGCCGACAGGTTTTTGTAACCATCGATGGACGTCATCACTTCCAGCATATGCTGCGCGTAAGCTTCCCAGTCTGTCGCCATATGAAACACGCCGCCCAGCTTAAGCTTACTTTTCACCAGCTCAGCAAAGGGTACCTGAACGATGCGGCGTTTATTATGACGCGCTTTGTGCCACGGGTCAGGGAAAAAGAGCTGCACCATATTCAAAGAATTGTCAGGAATCATCTTGTGCAACACTTCTACTGCGTCGTGGCACATCACGCGCAGGTTTTCCACGCCCTCTTCATGTGCGGAGGAGAGGCAAGCGCCAACGCCCGGCGAGTGCACTTCAATGCCGAGAAAATTCTGCTCGGGGCGCATCTTCGCCATTTCAACCAGCGACGCACCCATGCCAAAACCGATCTCCAGCGTAACCGGGGCAGTGCGGCCAAACAGCGCGGTGAAATCAAGCGGCTGTTCAGTGAACTCAACGCCCATCACCGGCCAGTAATTATCCAGCGCGTGTTGCTGCCCTTTCGTCAGGCGGCCCTGGCGACGGACAAAGCTGCGAATGCGGCGCAACGGGCGGCCGTTTTCATCAAATTCCGGTGAAATGACGTCGTTATTCATAAAGTGATCTGCTTGTGAGAGTGTTCAGGAAACGGGCATTATCCAAAGTTAATCGCCCGATGCAAGCACCGGAAAGTTCCGGTTTACAGCTCATCGCCTCTGTGCTGCAATCTTCGCCCCTGATTACGTGATTCTGGTGACCATGCAAGCGTCTCAATTTTCAGCCCAGGTGCTGGGCTGGTACGACAAATACGGGCGAAAAACCCTGCCCTGGCAAATTGAAAAAACGCCTTACAAAGTATGGCTATCGGAAGTGATGTTGCAACAAACGCAAGTAACAACCGTAATCCCCTACTTCCAGCGCTTTATGGCGCGTTTTCCAACGGTGACCGATCTGGCGAACGCACCGCTGGATGAAGTGCTGCATTTATGGACCGGGCTGGGTTATTACGCTCGCGCACGCAACTTACATAAAGCCGCGCAGCAGGTCGCAAACCAGCACGCGGGTAGTTTCCCGGAAACATTCGAGGAGGTTGCTGCGTTGCCGGGCGTCGGCCGCTCGACCGCGGGCGCCATCCTCTCTTTGTCGCTGGGTAAACACTATCCTATTCTCGATGGCAACGTGAAGCGCGTGCTGGCGCGCTGTTACGCTGTCGGCGGCTGGCCGGGTAAAAAAGAGGTGGAAAAGCGTTTGTGGGAGATCAGCACAGAGGTCACCCCGGCTCAGGGCGTCGAGCGCTTTAACCAGGCGATGATGGATCTGGGCGCGATGGTTTGCACCCGTTCGAAACCGAAATGCGAGCTCTGCCCGCTGCAAACGGGCTGTGAAGCCTACGCGGCGAACGCCTGGGCGCAATATCCGGGTAAAAAACCGAAACAGACACTGCCCGAACGCACCGGTTATCTTCTGCTGATGCAGCATGAAGGTGAGGTGTACCTTGAGCAGCGACCACCAAGCGGGCTGTGGGGCGGGTTATTCTGCTTCCCGCAGTTCAGCGATGAGGCCAGCCTGCGCGCCTGGCTGGCGCAGAGGAAGATTAGCGCCGATAATCTCAGCCAACTTGTGGCGTTTCGCCATACATTTAGCCATTTCCATCTGGATATTGTGCCTATGTGGCTTGGCGTGTCCTCGTTCTCGTCTTGCATGGATGAGGGCGCAGGTCTTTGGTATAACTTAGCGCAACCGCCATCCGTCGGTCTGGCGGCTCCCGTGGAACGCCTGATACAGCAATTACGCGCCGAAGTCCGTTAAGCGCGCAAGCAAAGAGGATTATGTTATGAGCAGAACTATTTTTTGTACCTTCCTGCAACGTGAAGCGGAAGGGCAAGACTTCCAGCTCTATCCGGGCGATCTCGGAAAACGCATTTACAACGAGATCTCGAAAGAGGCCTGGAAACAGTGGCAGCATAAGCAAACCATGCTGATTAACGAGAAAAAACTCAACATGATGAACGTCGAGCACCGCAAGCTGCTGGAAGAGGAGATGGTGAATTTCCTGTTTGAAGGCAAAGACGTGCACATTGAAGGCTATACGCCGCAAGAAAAAAAATAAGCCGCTGTTCATGCGCAATCACTGGTAATGCCGCGAATGCATGGGAAGGCATTGCCAGTGCGCAGAGGACACCGGCGCTAACACACCAACACAATTGCATCCCGGAATGATGAAAAAATATTTAGCGCTAGCGATTATTGCGCCGTTGCTGATTTCTTGTTCCAGTTCGAATAAAACGGGCGACGACTACAACGAAGCCTGGATTAAAGACACCAACGGTTTTGACATCCTGATGGGTCAATTTGCCCATAATATTGAGAATTTATGGGGGTTTAACGAAGTTCTGATCGCAGGCCCAAAGGACTACGTTAAATACACCGACCAGTACCAAACCCGCAGCCACATCAACTTCGATGAGGGAACGATCACCGTCGAGACGATCTCCGGCACCGATCCTGCGGCGCATTTGCGCCAGGCGATTATTAAAACCCTGTTGATGGGCGACGATCCGGGTTCTATCGATCTTTACTCTGATGTTGACGATATCCAGATCTCGAAAGAGCCGTTCCTGTACGGCCAGGTGCTGGATAACAACGGCGAAGCCATTCGCTGGCAATGGCGTGCCGCGCAGTTTGCGGACTATTTGCTGCAAACACGGCTGAAAAGCCGCAGCAATGGTTTACGTATGATCTACAGCGTGACCATTAAACTGGTGCCAAACCACCTGGATAAACGCGCACATAAATACGTCGGTATGGTGCGAAAAGCGTCGCATAAATATGGCGTTGAAGAGTCGCTGATTCTGGCGATTATGCAAACCGAATCCTCCTTTAACCCGTACGCCGTTAGCCGCTCCGATGCGCTGGGCTTAATGCAGGTTGTGCAGCATAGCGCCGGTAAAGATGTATTCCGCGCACAGGGGAAATCTGGCACGCCCGATCGCAGTTATCTGTTTGATCCACAAAGTAACATTGATACCGGCACTGCCTATCTGGCGATGTTGAATAACATTTATCTCTCCGGGATCAATAACCCAACGTCACGGCGCTATGCGGTTATTACCGCTTATAACGGCGGTGCCGGCAGCGTGTTGCGCGTCTTTTCCGCCGATAAAGTGCAGGCGGCAAATATCATCAACACCATGACGCCAGGAGATGTGTACCAAACCCTGACTACCCGTCACCCCTCGGCGGAATCCCGCCGCTATCTCTACAAAGTTAACGCTGCGCAAAAAACCTACCGTCGCAACTAATCTGCTGCCTCTTTCGTCTGCCCCGACGAAAGAGGCATAAGGTATTCATGTGAGTGATGCAAACGGTTGCGCTAAAGTGTGAGATACGTCACCATATAAAAATGCAATCAGAGGAAGTTTGCATTTTTATGTCGGGCATAACAAATTCGCCACCCCGTAGATGGTAGAATCCTGACACATAACAAACGCAATTGTGCCCATTCCAACATCTATCACTCTCCTTTGTGAGGAAATTAGCATGAATCTTAAGCTGCAGCTGAAAGTCATTATCTTTCTGCAGTTCTGCCTGTGGGGAAGCTGGCTGACTACGCTTGGCTCTTATATGTTCGTTACCCTGAAATTCCAGGGCGCGGAAATTGGCGCGGTGTATAGCTCGCTGGGTATTGCATCACTGTTGATGCCAACGCTGCTCGGTATCGTTGCGGACAAGTGGCTAAGCGCAAAATGGGTTTATGCGCTGTGCCATCTGATTGGGGCGATTACGTTATTTATCGCCGCAGGCGTCACCACGCCTGGCGCAATGTTTGTCATCATCCTGCTTAACTCGCTGGCCTACATGCCAACGCTGGGCCTGGTGAACACCATTTCTTACTTCCGCCTGAAATCCGCAGGCCACGATATCGTGACCGATTTCCCACCGATTCGTATCTGGGGCACCATCGGCTTTATTCTGGCGATGTGGGCGGTGAGCTTCTCCGGTTTCGAACTGAGCCACATGCAGCTTTACATTGGCGCGGCGCTGTCGCTGGTGCTGAGTCTGTTCTCTCTGACGCTGCCGCATATGCCGGTTGCCAAAAGCAAAGAGAAACAGACCTGGGTGGAAATGCTGGGCCTGAACGCTTTCGCGCTGTTTAAAAACAAGCGCATGGCAATCTTCTTTATCTTCTCGATGCTGCTGGGCGCCGAACTGCAAATCACCAACATGTTCGGCAACACCTTCCTGCACAGCTTCGACGCGAACCCGCTGTTCGCCAACAGCTTCATCGTGACGCATGCGTCGGTGATGATGTCGATTTCGCAGATTTCCGAAACCGCGTTTATCCTGGCGATCCCGTTCTTTATGAGCCGTTACGGCATCAAGAACGTCATGATGATCAGTATCATTGCCTGGGTACTGCGTTTTGGTCTGTTTGCCTATGGTGACCCGACGCCGTTCGGTACCGTGCTGCTGGTTCTGTCGATGATCGTTTACGGCTGCGCATTCGACTTCTTCAACATCTCCGGGTCGGTATTTGTGGAGAAAGAGGTGAATCCAGCTATCCGCGCCAGTGCGCAGGGTATGTTGCTGATGATGACCAACGGCTTCGGCTGTATTCTCGGCGGGATGGTGAGCGGCAAAGTGGTTGAGATCTACACCACTGCGGGCATCACCGACTGGAAAACCGTGTGGCTAATTTTCGCAGGTTACTCGCTGGTGCTGGCCTTCGCTTTCGTGATGCTGTTTAAATACAAACATGTGCGCGAGCCGGCAGGCGTAGCGCAGAAAGCCTGAGCCCCTTAACCACCTCTCTGAAGGTGGTTAAAGATGCAAAGACAAAACCCGGCCTGAGCGCCGGGTTTTTTGTGGCCATTTGACCACCTCTTTTTGCGGAGGTGGTCAGCAACAGGCTTTGGCTTAGTGTCTTTGGATGTAAATTGTTCAGAACAGGCAGAGACGTTTTATTAAAGCTTTTAATGCGCGCCTCTGGGTCGTAATCAATACCATTTGCCAGACAAATGTTTTTTTATGGCCTGCTTACAGCCCGGCAAGAACCCAGGCCACCGCCAGCAGATCGGCGCTCCCGCCGGGGCTTAGCCGGCGCGCCATTAACGCCTTATCCATTTCGCGCAGCGCGTCGCTATCCCAGCCCGTTACCAGCAATCTCGCCGCATAATCCTGTACGTAGTGCAGCCCTTCAATACCACCGCGAGATACCAGATTGCTGTCGCGGTTTGCGGCCATCAGGCGCAGCAGCGCATTGTGTAACCGCCGCTCCCCGTGCTCCTGATGCCAGTACGGCAACACTGCGCGGCGCACAGTGATAAACCCCTGTTCCGCTTCACCGCGTGCGCCCGTCAGCCCATACTGGCGAAACTGTTTTTCACCCGCCGTGATAGCCTGCGGGCGATCTGCCAGCTCACGTGCCACTACTCCACAACAGATTTCACTCACCTGCTGGCAAAGCGCGTCAGCGCTAACCATGCGCCCTTGTCCCTGCAAACGCCCGGCAGCAAAACAGAGCAGACCCAGTGAAAAAATGCCGCCTTTGTGTGTGTTCACGCCCCTTGTCGCCGTGAACATCGCTTGCTCGCAGGCGATACCCATCGGACGCAGCAGCCGTAGCTGTTCGCTGGCCGGTTTATGTGCATGGGTTTTTCCTGCTTCGGCAAAAACCCTGAACCACGGCGCGATCGCCGCAATACTTTTTAAAAACAGCGCATGATCCATATCCTGGTGCGAGCCGTTATTGGCTCTGTCCACCAGCCCCGGTTTGGGGGTTAAATCCAGCTCAAGACGCAGCGCCTGCGCCGCAAGCTCAGGCACGTCAGCAATGGCGGATTTAGTCGCGAGCAAACCAGCCATCGATTAATCTCTCCACGCGAGCCACGACTTCTTCTACCGAATGGCGACGCGAGCGGGCGCAGCCGTGTGCAGGTTCATCACATACCAGGCAGCGTCGGGTATTTAAATCCAGCGAATGCCGCCCAACCTGTCCTTCTTTCGGGCAAAACACATCGAAATCCCACAGTCTGCCAAGCGGATGAGTCTGTTCCATCTCCACGCATTGCGCTTTGATTTCCACTGCCGGATGCTCCACGCACCACAGCGCTTCCGCACCGGTTGGCAGCCACAACACCTGCCTGTCCAGCACGCGCCAGTGGTTTTGCCACAGCAACTGGTCGCAGGCCTGGAGTGCCACGCCCATGGTATTGCGGTAGCGAATACTGTCTTTTATCGCGCCGGGGGTAACCAGCGTCAGCGAAATAACCGGTTGTTGATAGTGAGTGAGCCAGTCAGCCTGACGCGCCGCGCGGCTATCTTTCGCCGCCAGCAGCGCTTCGAGGCTGACGCCCGCTCTCACGGGCGTCAGAGTGGTCATAGATTGTCCTCTTTAACCTGACGAACCACATCGATCACGCTGCCGTCGCGATAACGGATCACGCCAACAATGCGGTCAGTGAATGCGATCGGTTTCGGTTCGCCGGTCAGTGAAATCGCACGCTGGTAAAGCGCTTCGATGTCGACGATTTTCAGCCCTGCCGCCAGCAAACGCTCACGAATATCCGGGCGCGCCGGGTTAACAGCAATACCGTGATCGGTGACCAGCACATCGATACTTTCCCCTGGCGTCAGCAACGTGGTGACGCGTTTTACAACGGTAGGAATGCGGCTACGTAGCAAGGGCGCCACGACAATGGTGAGGTTAGCCGTTGCCGCCACATCGCAGTGGCCGCCGGATGCGCCGCGCATCACGCCATCAGAACCGGTGATAACGTTAACGTTGAAGTCGACATCAATTTCCAGCGCGCTGAGGATCACCACATCCAGCTGATCGCAACTGGCAGCTTTACCGCCCGGATTGGCATAGACGTTGGTGGAGATCTCAACGTGGTTCGGGTTACGGTGCAGCGAAGCCGCCGCTTCGCCATCGAAACACTGCGTATCCAGCAGTTTTTCAATAAGCCCTTTCTCATGCAGATCCACCAGGCTACCGGTGATGCCGCCAAGCGCGAAGCGGGCTTTTACCCCGTGGCGCTCCATTTTTTCTTCCATGAAACGCGTCGCTGCGGTCGCTGCTGCGCCGGAGCCGGTCTGCATGGAGAAACCGTCTCTGAAATACCCCGAATGTTCAATCACATCTGCCGCATAGCGGGCGATCATCAGCTCGCGCGGATTGCTGGTGACGCGTGCTGCGCCGACGCTGATTTTCGCCGGATCGCCCACACTCTCTACCTGCACGATCAGATCAACCTGATCCTGACCAAGGCTCGCAGGCATATTGGGGAACGGCACCAGCTCTTCGGTCAGTAACACTACTTTTTTGGCAAACTGCGCATCCACCATCGCGTAACCCAGCGAACCACAACAGGATTTCCCCTGTGTGCCGTTGGCGTTACCGAACTCGTCGCTGCACGGCACGCCGAGGAAAGCGACATCAATGTTCAGCTCACCATCCTGCAACAGCTTCACGCGGCCGCCGTGTGAGTGAATCTGGACCGGTTCCGCCATCAGGCCGTGAGAGATTGCATCCGCCAGCTTGCCGCGCATCCCGGAGGTGTAAATACGCGAAATCACACCGTTCTGAATATGCTCGATCAGCGCGTCGTTGCAGGTCATCAGCGAACTGGACGCCAGCGTCAGATTTTTAAAACCCAGCCGCGCCAGCGTTGCCACGACGTTGTTGATCACACGATCGCCTTCGCGAAAAGCGTGGTGGAAAGAGATGGTCATGCCGTCTTTCAGACCACTGCGCGAAATCGCGTCTTCCAGCGTCGCGCAGAGTTTGCGCGTGTGTTTGGTGTTGATATCCGCCAGCCACGGCGTCGCCGAGTGCGCGCTTTCAAAGGGTTTTAAATCACGCAGATGGGGAAAATTAACGTGAAGAAGCTCTGTTTGATTCATTGTTCTGTCCTTAACGACGCACGCCGGACGCAGCTGCACGTTCCAGCACCATCTGCGCGTGATTAATAATCGGGGCGTCAATCATTTTGCCGTTCAGCGAAACCACGCCCAGGCCGTTGCGCTCGCCCTCTTCTGCCGCTTCGATAACCACTTTCGCGTGATCCACTTCCTGCTGAGTTGGCGCATAGGCGTTATGCAGCAGATCGATTTGACGCGGGTTGATCAGTGACTTGCCGTTGAAACCCATTTTGCGCACCAGGTCGACTTCTCGCAGGAAACCGGCTTCATCATTGACGTCTGACCACACCACGTCGAACGCATCAATTCCGGCGGCGCGCGCGGCGTGCAGCACTGCGCAGCGCGCGTAGAACAGCTCAGTGCCGTCGCCACGTTCAGTTTGCATATCCATTACGTAGTCAAACGCGGCCAGCGCGATGCCAATTAAGCGCTGCGAGCTGCGCGCAATCGCGACAGCGTTAATCACGCCAATCGCCGATTCAATCGCCGCCATTACGCGAGTCGATCCCACTTCGCGACCGCAGGCCAGTTCGATGCGCTCAAGGTGGCGTTCCAGTTCGTAGATATCTTCCGGCGTATCCGTTTTCGGTAAACGCACCACATCAACACCGGCACGAACCACTGCTTCCAGATCTGGCAGGCCAAACGGCGTGTTCAGTGGGTTAATACGTACCACGGTTTCCATATCCTGATACATCGGGTGCTGCAGCGCGTGGAACACCAGCAAGCGCGCGGTGTCTTTTTCGCGCAGCGCTACCGCGTCTTCCAGGTCGAACATGATCGAATCAGGGCGATAGATGAATGCGGTGGAGAGCATGGCGGCGTTAGCGCCTGGCAGGAACAGCATGCTACGACGTAGTTTTTTCACAGCAGTTTCCCCCAGTCGATTTCAGTGCCTTCGGCGGCGCGCAGAATGGCGCTTTGCAGGCGGGCACGGATTACACAATCCAGTGCGCCTTTGTCTTCAATGATGATTAAGCCCTGGCGGACTTCCATCGCGCGCAGCGTGGCATCCACTACCTTGCGGATTTGATCGCCGAACTGCTTCATCACCTCGCTATGGATAACAATATCCAGCTCGCCTTCTGCGGGGGCGATTTTCACCATCAGGTCGCTGGACTCCATCGTCCCGGCCAGCGCCTCCCTTACAATTTTCATAGTTATTTTCCTGATTTTTAAGCGACTTCCGCGCTGTAATGAGACTCAAGGTGCGCAAAAGTGGTATCCGGTACAATTTCCCGAATACGGGAAAACTGGTGTGTTTTGAGTAAACGACGCACTTCCGAGGCAGAGATGGCGGTGCCGGTCGCTTTAATGCGCGGAACTTCCACCACCTCGACAGCCCCCGCGAGCAACTGATGCATAGTCTGGTTGTACTGGCGGGTGATATCGCAAAACGGCTCGCTGCCGATAAAGCGGTGGGTAACACCGAGCGCCGGGGCAATATGGTTACGGAAGATGAGCAGGTCGATTTCGCTCCACGCCTGCTGCACTTTGCCAGTCTCTTTGAGGAAATAGGCCGGAAAGGTAGCGCGGGAAATAATGTACTGAGAGCCTTCGTGAACCGTGACATTTGGCAGATGCGCCACGCCCGCTTTCACCATTTTCAGCCGTGCGGAGAAAGGAAAGAACGAAGCATCTTCCCGCACCACAAACAAGTGCAGCCAGTCGCAGGCCTGTGCGGCCTGCTCAACCAGATGCCGATGGCCAAGCGTGAAGGGATTGGCGTTCATCACAATGGCACCGATGCGATTTCCGGCAACGCGGCGCGCCTGCAAAGTGCGGCAGTAACGCTGAATGCCAGACGGTGTATTTTCCATCAATATCGCATTGTTGCCGCTCTGGGCAACCGGCCAAAAACCGCTGTGCTGGAAACGCTCCCGATTGCAAGGGCGCGTGCACAGGAACAGATGAAAATGTCCACGCGCCAGCGCCAGGTGCTCAACTTCCGCCAGCAACCGCGCGCTAAGGTTTTCCCCACGCAACTGCTCTTCAACCGCTACACACTTGATGACGTTGGCGGCGAGACCTGCACAACCCACCAGCCGGTTTCCCGACCAGGCTTCAACGAAGGTGGTGATATCACTGTCCATACCTAAACCACTGTCTGCGAGCAACGCGCGGATAGAGGCCAGCCGTTGAGTATTGCCGTTGACTTCCGCAACGCGGAAGTCGATGGAGGGTCGTGCTTGCATCGTATTGCCTTCGTCCTTAGTGCGCTGCTGTCAGCGCATGGGCTGGCGCATCAATAATCACATTGCTGAGGTGACCGATGTTTTCGATCTCCACTTCGATGCGATCGCCCGCTTTCATGAACAGCGGCGGATTGCGTTTCTTGCCAACGCCGCCCGGTGAGCCAGTGATGATGACGTCGCCCGGCGTCAGGCTGGTAAAGGTGCTGATGTACTCGATAAGCTCGGCGACCTTATGGATCATGCTGGCGGTGTTGTCGTCCTGCACCATGCGGCCATTCAACCAGGTGCGGATAGCGAGCTGATGCGGATCGGGGATCTCATCAGCCGTGGTCATCCACGGGCCGAACGCGCCGGTCTGCCGCCAGTTTTTACCGGCGGTGAACCAGGTGTGCTGCCAGTCACGCGCAGAGCCATCCATGTAGCAGCTGTAACCTGCGACATGGCTTAACGCCGTCTCACGAGAGATGTTTTCTCCGCCTTTACCGATGATCACCGCCAGCTCACCTTCGTAGTCGAATTCGCTGGAGTGGCGCGGTTTCAGCACCGGCGCGTTATGTCCGGTTTGCGAGTCGGCGAAGCGTACAAACAGCGTTGGTGCCGGGTTATGTTGATCAAACTCTTTGCGTTTTTCGGCGTAGTTCATGCCGACGCAGAGAATTTTCCCCGGGTTTTCAATAACCGGCAGGAAGTTGAGATCGTCAAAGCGCAGATCCGTCGCTTCACCGCTCAGCTGTTGTGCCTCACTCAGCGCGTCGGCTGCGAGCAACGATTTCAAATCACCGTAGCGGTCACCCAGGCGCTGGCCCAGATTGATGACACCATCAGCCTTGACGATGCCGTAGCTACGGATCCCCTGATGGACAAAGCTTGCGAGTTTCATATCAGTTCCTGTAGTGCTTAATCAGACGAGGAAATTGCCAAGAACCAGCAGCGATACCGACACGTTGATCGCACCGCCAATACGGGTCGCAATCTGTGCAAACGGCATCAGGCTCATACGGTTACCGGCAGTCAGGATGGCAACATCCCCTGTACCGCCCTGGCCACTCTGGCAGCAGGAAACAATGGCGACATCAATCGGATGCATGCCAATCTTTTTACCTACGAAGAAACCAGTGGCAACCAGTGCGGAAACGGTACTCACGATCACCAGCAGGTTATCGAGAGTGAAAGCGTGAACCAGCTCCTCCCACGGCGTAATGGCAACGCCCACGGCGAAGAGGATTGGGTAAGTCACAGAGGTCTGGAAGAATTTGTACACCACCTGAGAACCTTCCAGCAGGCGCGGAGAAACACCGTGCGCCAGCTTTACCAGCACGGCGGCAAACAGCATGCCGACCGGTGCAGGCAGGCCAATCAGTTTGTGGCCGAGCATGCCGATCATGTACAGCAACACAGCCAGCAGTGCGCCCGCCGCGATGGTGGTGACATCAGTTTTACCGGAAAACGCGGGGGCAGCCGGCGCTGGTTCATCACCATTGCTGCGGTTTGGCATCAGTTGGCCTTCGCCGGTCAGATGCGGGAAGCGTTTACCCAACTGGTTCAGGCAGCCGGAAATAATGATTGCAGTCAGACCGCCCAGCATCACCATCGGCAATACACGACCCAGAGCAACGCCCTGATCCATATGCAGTAAGGTGGCGTAACCGATAGAGAGCGGAATGGCGCCTTCACCTACACCACCCGCCATGATTGGCAGAATGATAAAGAAGAAAATCTGGAACGGTTCCATACCCAGCGCCAGGCCAACGCCCATACCCACCAGCATGCCAACCACTTCGCCACACACCATCGGGAAGAAGATGCGCAGGAAGCCCTGAATCAGGGTGGTACGGTTCATGCTCATGATACTGCCGACAATGATGCAGCAGATGTAGAGATAGAGGATGTTGGTTGATTTGTAGAACTTGGTGGTGGACTCGACCACCACATCCGGCAGCAAACCGTAATACACCATTGCCGAAGGAATAAAGGTGGCGCAAATCGCCGCTGCGCCCAGTTTGCCCACGATCGGCAGACGTTTACCGAACTCACCGCATGCAAAGCCAAAGAACGCCAGCGTCGCTACCATCACGACGATATCGCTCGGCAACTTGCCACCAAGACAATCGATAGCAATTAACGCACCGGCTAGCAGGAATAATGGCAGTGGAATAATCCCAACTTTCCACGTATCCATAATGTGCCACCACTTATCCTTCAGTGATGTTTTTTGAATCGCCAGCGATTCAGAGGTAACAGAGAATGAATCGTCAGTTGTGCTCATAATTAAGCCCCTTGGTTATTTTGTGGCTGTAGAGTAAAGGGCTAAACGCATACTTTATGTGAGGAATAGCATATTAAAACCGGAGTTTTAATGGCTCCTATGGTTTTTAAGGTTTCTTTTATTTTGTGTGATTTACGCCTTAATTATTGGCGTGGTTTTTATGGTTTTTTTAAATAGAAATACAAGTTAATAACATTTCCAAAAAAGAATATTTAACAGACCATTTTTCCGCTTCAGTGCTGGCTGTGCAAGGGATCACAAGTTTCCAGTAAACTGCGCACGCGTGCGCAAAAAGATGCTACATTGGCGCTTTGCTGGCTGCTGTGCGAACCGTCATGAAAGTCTCTTTCCAAATCAAACTTTTTATTTCGCTGGTGCTTTTTTTCTCCGGTTTGTTCGTTCTGCTTGGCGTTTATTATTACAAGGATGTCGGTCGCCAGCTATATCAGGAAATGAGCGCACGAGCAAAAATACAGGCTGAGGAAATAGCCATTATTCCGAATTTACGCCAGTCGGTTGCCGATAAAGATATTCGAGCTATCGCGCAATTTATGCATAAAGTGGTGGCGCATAGCGATGCAAGCTTTATTGTTATCGGCGATAACAAAGGCATGCATTTATTTCATTCAGTCGATTCTGATGTGGTCGGAAAAACATTAGTGGGTGACGATAATACCGAGGTGTTGCACGGGAAAAGCATCACCACTATCCGCAAGGGCGGGTTGGGTATTTCGTTACGCAGTAAAGCGCCGATTTTTGATGATGCCGGGCGCGTTGTCGGGATTGTGTCGGTGGGGTATCTGACCAGTTATCTCGATACCATCACGCTCGGTAAAGTGATCAATATTTTTATTGCCGCTGTATTGCTGCTGGCAGCGCTGTTTATTTTTTCCTGGTTCTTTACCCGCAGCATTAAAAAACAGATTTTCTCCCTTGAGCCACGGGAGATTGGCCTGCTGGTACGCCAGCAAAAGGCGATGATGGAATCGATCTACGAAGGGGTGATTGCAATTGACAGCGAACTGCGCATAGAAGTGATCAATCAGGCAGCACGCAAGCTTCTGGAGTTAAGCCAGCCGACGCGCGAGCTGCGCGGGCAAACCATCGATGAAGTCATTGCTCCGGTACCGTTTTTTGACCGTTCGATGATGCTGGAAAACGACACGCACGATGAGATTTGCCGTTTTAATCAGTTAACGGTGATTGCCAGCCGGGTACGCATCATGCTGGAGAATAAATTGCAGGGCTGGGTGATTACCTTTCGCGATCGCAACGAGATAGACACGTTGAGCGCGCAACTCAGCCAGGTGAAGCGCTATGTGGATAACCTGCGCATTATGCGCCATGAGCAGTTGAACCGCATGAACACGCTCTCTGGCCTGCTGCATATGGAGCGCTACGATGAAGCTGTGCGCTACATTCAGGCTCAGTCAGAGCATGCGCAGGAGTTGC
This sequence comes from Kosakonia sp. YIM B13588, assembly GCF_042788165.1. NCBI lineage: Bacteria > Pseudomonadati > Pseudomonadota > Gammaproteobacteria > Enterobacterales > Enterobacteriaceae > Kosakonia > Kosakonia sp. YIM B13588. The sequence continues at coordinate 80,552 of NZ_JBHZPO010000017.1, forward strand.
TGGACTTTATCTCTTCGCGTTTTAGCTCGCCGACGCTGTGCGGTTTGCTGCTGGGGAAAGCGGCACGCGCCCGTGAAAAAGGGGTAGAACTGGCCTTTGATCCGCTGTGTCAGATGGACAGAGCCTGCCGGTTGTTGGGTGAAGCGGAGCTTATCTCAATCATCGGTAACCTGTTGGATAACGCTATTGAAGCAACCCAGCGCGCCACACTGCCTCACGAACCGGTTGAAGTGCTGATTTTGCTGAACGAACGGGAGTTGATTATTGAAGTGGCGGATCGCGGTATCGGCATTGATCCAGCGATTCGCGATCATATTTTTGAACGCGGGATGACCACCAAGCGCAGTGGCGATCATGGTATCGGTCTGTACCTGATTGCCAGCTATGTCACGCAAGTGGGCGGATCGATTGAGGTCTCCGCTAACACGCCTCGCGGCACGATTTTCTCTTTGTTTATTCCTGAAACGGGTAACGTACCGCGTCCCGTGCCGACCCTGGAAGATCAGAATTATGCAACATGAACTGATAGACGTGCTGATAGTAGAAGATGAAAACACGCTTGCGCAGCTTAATGCGGAACTGGTCAGCAGACACCCGCGCTTGCGCCTGGTGGGCATTGCCTCGTCGCTTGCCGAAGCGCGGGAGTTATTGAGCAATACGCAACCACAGTTAGTGTTACTGGATAACTATTTGCCGGATGGCAAAGGCATTACCCTTATTAACGATCCGCAGATTATTCGCGCAAACTGCTCGGTGATTTTCATTACCGCCGCCAGTGATATGGACACCTGTAGCCAGGCGATCCGTAATGGCGCGTTCGACTATATTCTCAAACCCGTGTCGTGGAAGCGGCTGAGCCAGTCGCTGGAGCGCTTTGTGCAATTCGCCGAGCAGCAACGCGTATGGAAAATTGTCGACCAGCAGAACGTGGACTCGCTTTACCAGTTACAGGCAAAGAATTTCCGCCAGGATAATGGCAGTAAAGGCATTGAAGAGAGTACGCTGGCGCTGATTCAGAAACTGTTTGCCGACGAGATCGCGCGCTGTTTCTCCGTCGATGAAGTGGTGAGCGAAACGGGATTGAGCAAAACCACCACCCGGCGCTATCTGGAACACTGCGTGGAAGCCGGGTTTCTGGCGGTGGAGATGCAGTACGGGAAAATTGGCCACCCGAGGCGCATGTACCGCCGGGTGGCTGCGTGAAATGGCCCCTCACCGTGCGGTCGAGGGGCTAAAAACTACTTCAGTACATAACCATACAGGCGTTTGATGCCGTCGGTGTCAGTCTCTGAATAAACGCCCTGCAGCTCCGGTGAAAAGCCCGGCAGCAGGTTGACGCCCTCTTCCAGCGCGAGGAAGTAGCGCTGCACCGCCCCGCCCCATACTTCTCCCGGCACCACGCAGAGCACGCCCGGCGGATAAGGCAGCGCACCTTCGGCGGCGATGCGCCCTTCCGCCTTACTGATGCGCACCAGCTCAACATTACCGCGAATAAACTCGCTGTTGGCATCCTGCGGATTCATTACTACCGCTGGCAGGCTGGCTTTGCGGAACATCGCCTTTTGCAGATCTTTTACATCAAAACTCACGTACAGATCGTGCATCTCCTGGCATAGCTCACGCAGCGTGTAGTCGCGATAACGCACCGGATATTTGTTAAAAATGGTTGGCAGCACGTCAGCCAGCGGCGTGTCGTCTTCAATATGTTGTTCGAACTGGGCGAGCATCGCCACCAGTTGCGCCATCTTCTCGGCGCTTTCGGCCGGCGTCAGCAGGAATAGGATCGAGTTGAGATCGCACTTCTCCGGCACAATGCCATTTTCACGCAGGTAGTGCGCCAGAATGGTGGCCGGAATGCCAAACTCGGTATATTCACCCGTTTCCACGTCGATGCCCGGCGTGGTCAGCAACAGCTTGCAGGGATCAACAAAGTATTGCTCGTGCGCATACCCTTCAAAACCGTGCCATTTATCACCCGGCTCAAAGCTGAAGAAGCGCCGCTCGCGGGCGATCACGTCTGTCGGATGATCCTGCCACGGTCGTCCGGCGATCTCCGGCGGCACAAAAGGTTTGATCATCTTACAGTTCGCGATGATCGCTTTGCGCGCTTCAATACCCAACGCTACGCATTCTGCCCACAGACGACGCCCGCTCTCTCCCTGATGAATCTTGGCGTTAACGTCCAGCGCGGCAAATAACGGATAAAACGGGCTGGTTGACGCATGCAGCATAAACGCATTGTTCAGCCGCTTATGCGGGCAAAAACGCGCCTGCCCGCGCAGATGGTTATCTTTTTTGTGGATCTGCGAGGTTTGTGAGAACCCGGCCTGCTGCTTGTGCACCGACTGGGTGACAAAAATGCCCGGATCATTCTCGTTCAGCTCCAGCAGCAGCGGCGAGCAATCCGCCATCATCGGGATAAATTGCTCGTACCCTACCCACGCAGAATCAAACAGAATGTAGTCACACAGGCTGCCGATCTTGTCGATCACCTGCCGTGCGTTGTAGATCGTGCCGTCGTAAGTACCTAGCTGGATCACCGCCAGGCGGAACGGACGCGGCTGATCGGCCTTTTCCGGCGCGACTTCGCGGATCAGCTCGCGCAGGTAAGTTTCGTCAAAGCAGTGATCGTCAATGCCACCAATAAAACCAAACGGGTTACGCGCCGCTTCCAGATAGACCGGCGTTGCACCGGCCTGGATCAAGGCGCCGTGATGGTTGGATTTGTGGTTATTACGATCGAACAGCACCAGATCGCCCCGCGTTAGCAGCGCATTGGTCACCACTTTGTTGGCGGCAGAAGTGCCGTTCAACACAAAGTAGGTTTTATCGGCGTTGAATACCTTCGCGGCAAACTTCTGCGCATGTTTGGCCGAACCTTCGTGAATCAGTAAATCGCCAAGCTTGACGTCGGCGTTGCACATGTCGGCGCGAAAAACGTTCTCGCCGAAGAATTCGTAAAACTGGCGGCCCGCCGGGTGCTTTTTAAAGAACTCACCGTGCTGATGACCGGGGCAGGCAAACGTGCTGTTGTCCATTTCGACATACTGGCGCAGCGTATCGAAAAATGGCGGCAACAGATTGTCTTCATAGTCGCAGGCGGCGGTTTCCAGCTCCAGCCAGTCCTGATCCTTACCGCCGATCACCGCTGTCACGCCCTGCGGCGCACTCTCCGGCTCTTGAGTGAACAAAAAAACCGGCAGGTTAAACCCCGTCCGTTTGAGTAACGCAAGAATGCCGCTGCGACTCTCCGCTAATGTCATGACGACTGCCGCCACATCCGTAAAATCGGTACTGTCCAGCGTCACCACTTCGCGGTGGGTGGAAAGCGCAGATATCAGCTCGCGGCTGACGGCAATTTTCATTGATTTCATAAGCACGAATACCCGTTTCAGGGGAGTAAAAGACCCCGGACAAAGCAGTTGCTTCGCCCAACGAACGTGTCTGACTGGAACCAGCTCCGACCGCCAGACATCAGTAAAAGCAGACAGCTTCTGATCTTACTGTTGTCCTACAGTGAGCGTGCGTTACCCTCACCGCATGGTGAGTGAAGTATGGGGGAAAATGACACGGGTGCCCGAAGGCATGCAGGTGCAAAACGCGTGACAAACAGCAGTCATGTGCGTCATCTGGCAGCTCCCGTAAGGTGGAATAAAATTCGCGCAATCATGTCACCTTTCCCAAAGAGGCGCAACCAGGCCGGGCGTGGTCGCGCATAAAAATGCTATTCTACGCGGCATATTATTCAGTTATATGAAACACAGGAGTGACTCGTGCTTACAGGTCCTTTTATTAACGCCGCTGCGGTATTAATTGGTGGCACCCTTGGCGCGTTGCTCAGCCATCGCCTGCCCGAGCGCATCCGTTCCTCCATGCCTTCGATTTTCGGCCTTGCGTCACTGGGTATCGGTATTTTGCTGGTGATCAAATGCGTGAATTTACCCGTAATGGTGCTCGCCACGCTGGTCGGTACGTTAATTGGCGAACTTTGTTACGTCGAGCGTGGTATCAGCGGCGGTGTTAACGCGTTACGTAATCTGCTGCAAAAACGCAAAGACGGGGATGCCAACAGCGCTCACGAGTCGTTTATTCAGAGCCTGGTGGCAATCATTATTCTGTTCTGCGCCAGCGGCACCGGGATTTTTGGTTCCATGCGCGAAGGAATGACCGGCGATCCGAGCATTCTTATCGCCAAAGCTTTTCTCGATTTCTTTACCGCCGTGATCTTCGCGACTTCGCTCGGTTTTGCTGTCGCGATGATTTCCGTGCCGATGCTGATTATCCAGCTTACTCTCGCCACCTGCGCGACACTGATCCTGCCGCTGACCACGCCCGCAATGATGGGCGATTTCACCGCCGTTGGCGGCATCCTGCTGCTGGCGACCGGGTTGCGCATCTGCGGCATAAAGATGTTTGCCGTGGCGAATATGCTGCCCGCGCTGGTGATTGCGATGCCGATTTCTGCCCTGTGGACAGCATTTTTTGCCTGAGCGAACGTGCATTATGCGCAAAGTGGTGATAGATTGTGCAGTCCGCAACGAATTGAAGAAATTTCGTTGACGGAGCGCGGCGAATCAGGTTTAATGCGCCCCGTTGCCCGGATAGCTCAGTCGGTAGAGCAGGGGATTGAAAATCCCCGTGTCCTTGGTTCGATTCCGAGTCCGGGCACCACTTATTCAGAGCCTGTTCGTTAAGAGATGAGATCCTTAACGGGCAAGACAGTAATCCCCAGACGGCATGATGATGGTACTTGCGTTACCGCATCAGTTGAACACGGGACTTAAATCCAGAGGATGATGCCAACATCCTCTGTATTTCTCACGTCCACAATTTACTTCACGAACGTATTTACCCTCAGATCTTCCCTGTGTCAATCTTTTGTAAAGCAAACATCCCTTTTTTTTCCATTTTTAATTTCATCAACTTAGATTTAACTTAAGATTAGTCTTATGCCGCATCCAGTTCCTCCAGCATGTCCCGGACCTTATCTAGGTCACTTTCAACATACTCCAGCGTGACCGCCGGTGTTGAATGACCCAGCAGGTCCTGTGCCATCTTCAGGTTACGATCCGGCAAACGCATCAGGTTAGTCGCGATGGTGTGTCGGAACCTGTGCGGACTGACTGTAAAACCGCATTCTCGTGAAAGTCGTCTGAAAAACGCACGCAACGGCGGATAATCCATGTTGCTACTGATTTCATTCTTCCGGCCATCAAAGCGAGAAAGATTAAACAACTGGTCCTGCATCTTCGCGCCACGCTCAAGGGAAAGGTTATAGAGCCTTTCAAGTCTGGGTCGTAGGTTTTCAGTAATCGGAACCCGGTGTTCCTTATGGTTCTTGGAACCCTCAGGCCGGAGATTAATCCATCGGTGCTCAAAATTTACATCCTCCAGGCGAATGTGCAGCAGCTGGTTCTGGCGCATTCCTGTTCTCCGCAATGCATCCAGTACCGTTAACCAGAACCATGCTGGCCGTAAGGCGCTTTTTCTTAACTCCATCATACCAGTCCGTTCATCCTCCTCCCTCGCCTGCATGTGCAGATAAATTTTATTCATCTGTACATCAGTCAGTGTTTTTTTGCGTTTGACATCGGGTCGGGTAATTACCCCGTTGAAAGGATTTTCCCTCATCGCTACAAGCCCATTAACGATGGCGTGATTAAATATAGCGCGCATATGAGTCACTTTATTATTCCATGTCGTTCTGCTCAGTCCTTCCTCATGGATAATTTTTCGGCGCCACGTTAAAACCAGCGTTTTATCAACCTGCTCAGGTGAAATACCTTTCCCGCTAAAGGAAATGAATGATCTGACTACCTTCCTGTAGCTCCACTCCGTAGCCGGGCGCAAAGATTTACTGAAAAAATAATCATCCAGCACTTCTTCAAATGCATTGTTCATATTCACCTCGTATATTGTTATTCTGACTTAAACAATAGTATTAATTTCTTCGTGCAAGCCATAAACTGTCCGGTGGACAGGTTCCTTTTCTGTAAATAATGTCAGCACTCAGCATGTATCCTGACATTTTGGTGTAACGACCGCTTTTGTCCGGCGTATCGTATTTATGGTAATGCCAGAGGCCTTTACCATTTCGTGAATAATGAACGTTCAGAGCTTCAAAGCTTTTTTGTAACTCTGATTTATCCAGTGACTCGTTTGTATTCAGCGATAAATATTTAAAAAAACACTCAGGTGAAACAATGAATACAAACTGAGCCAGAATATGTGCAAAACTCTCGCCCTCATTGACACTAACCGTACCGTCAAGGATTGAGGATTTCAGCCAGTCCAGAAACTTTTCTCCTGGAGTGCCAGATTCCATCCCGACCAGCGAAGGCTCTTCAGAAGAAGTAGTTTCAACCTTCTCTTCAACAACAGGAGCACCAGAGCCCGACATCTGGTCAAGCACGCTAAGAAGTTCTGCGGTTGATACCGACTCATCCGGGACAGTTTCATCACCTGTTCGTTCATCGGATGACTGTGTATCATGATTATCAAATGCCGAAAGCAACGTAACCTGACCGGTAACATCCTTAGCAGCATAATCACCTGTCTGGTTAGTATCGTAACCTATTGAAGCATTGTTAATTGGCTCTGGAACCGGTGTTATATTTTTGTGACTGGACGTTTGATGCATATCGTCGTCTATTAAATTTGGGATATTGTTTGTTCTGGATTCTTCCTCCCCTTCCTCCCCTGAGGTGATCACCTTATCGCTTTCAGAGGGGCTTGCTGTACCAGAAACGGTTCCTGATTTATTGGCAACGCTGGCAAGCGCATCGCTGATGATGCTGTTGAGAATTCCAGACTGAGCTTTTTGTCCGCTGAGGTATAAAAATAGCGCACCTGAAATCGCCGGCCAGCGTTGAAGCCAGATAGCCGCAGCATCCGGGATGAGTTTACTGGCAATGTACATGCCGTTCATTGAAGCCGTTCTCCCCTGCCGGGGACGCACCCGCCAGTTTGCACCGGGTATTTCCATCCCCGGACACCAGGCTTTTCCGTTCGCCAGGCTCCCTTCAATCTGCGACAACCAGTCAAGATGATGAAAAAGCCCAGCCCAGAACACTGCGCATATCCAGGCAGGCCCCTGCTCTGCCTGCTCCTCAGGCGTCGCTCCCGGAGGTAACATCATACCGCGTACCAGCCTCACGGCACTTGCGGCCACGGATAAACTGAGGTCAGTAAAGCTCCCTGGTGTGGCGAACGGCCCCGCCCAGGCTGCCGGTACTTCCTGAACGCGAGCAGCCATTTGCTCTAAGGGTTTTAGCCAGAATTCGTCAAAGGCTGACTGTGACAGTGGGCAATTTTCCCGCAACATCCGGACGTTCTTCTGTCGCTCCGCAGTTCCCAGTAACAACTGACCGGACCGTACGTTCCGGAACCCTCCCGCTTGTGCCGGCTGCACGGATGGCCTTACTGAGTGTTCCGTTCCGACTGCCAGCCCAAGGCCTGTTAACCATTTCAGTCCACGCATAACCACCCCATAACCAAATTCCGAATTGACGCTACGCTATGGAGACGGTTGTATTTTGCAAGTCAAAAGCCTTAGTTCCTGATTAAACAAAACGAACTTGCATTAATCCTTAAAGGCCGGTTCACAGTTTTCAGATGAAGAGAATTAATCAGCATGCTTCCTTAAGCGCCATCAGAAATCTGAGGGAAGCGACAGGAATGCAAAGATTAGTGGTCTCTGGAATTATCCTCTGCTGGAGTCTTGCGAGTTACGGGCTCATCGCTCTAATTACGGGGTATCAGGATGGGATGGTGTATCTCTGGGGGCTTGTATTGATATCCCCTTTTTCTCTGAGAGTGGTGAACTGGATGCAGCGCAGACTCATCAACCAGCCCTGCATCCTGAGCTACCATAAGCGCAGCTCAAGGATATTCGTGCATCTGTCGCCAAACCAGCCAACCGTCAGTATTTCATCCGAACGTGTGGCCTGGTTCTGGAATGGAGTGCTAACCAGTATAGAGGACGCTCTCAGTGGCAGAGAGAACACCATCGTGATTGCCTCCCATCTCCTCACCTCTTATCGAATTAAACGTATCAGAAGGCATCTTCAGATTCATGCCGGACATTACCGAAGCCATGTCATACATGTCCCCTTCACACCCGCTGCGCGTGCAGTTATGCAACTGGAAATTCTTCTTGCACAGTGGCGCTGGCGTGTACCGTCCAGAACGTTATGGCCCGTTCTTGTCATACGAAAAACTTTCAATCCGGAAAAATAATTTCCCCTGTTTTGATTTTTCACCCGTTGTCACACTGGCTACATCAATGTAGTCGATCTGAACGATCGATTTTCATCGTTATACATCCACTCTGGTGCGCGGTAACGTATCCACAGTGGATACAATAATTAATAACTTAAGTCGAATTAATGTATTAGCCAACACCGGGAAATTATATGAACCGTCTGAACGTCACCTCCATCCTTGCCAGTATCATCACTGAACGGGATGAAAATATGCAGCAGCTGGTAGCCCAGCTTTCGGACGGAAAGAAAACGTCTGGCAGCCCTATTGCAATACGTTTTAAACCAGCTGTCAGGGATTTCGTCACACTGGTATCAGGACGCCTGGGTATTTCATCAGCTGAACTGGTCAATATTCTCGTCGAGGGTATCATGCGCGAGACGCTTATCCCCCGACAGGCTGTGATCACACATATCCACGAACGGTTCTGGCTGCTGATGGATGAGCACCGCCTGTCGGTACTGGACGTGGCTCGCCTGCTCTCGGACTGGAATATCGGTCTGAGCGTTCTGGAAAGCCGTGAAAGAACGATGGATTACTTAACTGCACCTTTGCTGAAACAGCTATCTGACTGGTTCTGTGTAAGTACCAGATGGCTGGAAGGAAGTGATCCCCGGCCAGTGTATCTGACCGCTTTCAGCGAATGGATTCAGGTTGCCATGATAATTAAAAAAAGAATTCAGGAATATACATCTGACGACAACCTGACCCGTCCTGACATATTCCTGGTCAGAGAGAATCAATACACCTCAGGAGATATCAAAGACGAATCCGGACATGTTTTCATTTTTATTCGGCGCTATAAAACCGTTAATAACACAACAATTCGTGTAGTTGAATGTATCGGGCATTGTCCATCTTCAGGTGCTTATAAAACACAACTTAATTCATTCCTGAGTATGAGCAACATTCTCTTCAGAGCGCATATTCTCAACAGTTTCGACACATTTTATGCATCCGGTTATTTACTGGATGCGCTGAGAGAAGGAAAGATACTTCCGGCCGCTGCACTGTGGGAAATTCAGAAACTTCAACGAACAGAGTCAGGTAAGTTTTCTCAAAATATATGGACCGAAGAGGAAAGAGAACCTTTTCTTTTCCCTGAGGAATTTATAACACCAGAATGGAGTAAATTTGTTAGCCAAATAACAGCCCTCAATATTAAGTGAAATAACCAGTCAGACACATTGTTTTATTGGTGCGCCAGCGCCAGGGGATTTTTTTGCCTTAAACACCATAAACGACAAAGGATATAAATGATGAAAGCTTCAATTTCAATGATTACCCGCTGCGTTTCCCTTGCTCTTCTGGTTTCCGCAGCGCAGTCGGTTAATGCTGCGACGAACTGGATGGAGGCACGCGGTGATGCTATGGGTGGCACCGGCGTGGCATCCGCGCACTACGGTACAGCTGCTCTGTCTAACCCTGCTCTGTTAACTACGTCCGGACCAACCGATGATTTCAGCCTGGTGCTGCCATCGGTGGGCGCCCAGGTCTCTGACCCGGATAAAACCGTGGATAAAGCGGATGATGTTAAGGACCTCTGGGATCGTTTCGACAGCGCCGTCGCTAATCAGTCCGGTTTCAGCGAAAGCGCTGCGGCACTCAAGAGTAAGCTTCAGGATTTGAAAAACACACATGCGAACGGCCAGGTCGGGGCTTCAGTTATTGCAACTGTGCCGAACCAGACACTACCGTTCGCCGTTGTGGTGAAATCATGGGGTACTGTCTCTGTCGATGGTAAGGTCAGCGATCACGACCTGGAATACCTCGACAAGGTCGCCGATGGCACAATCCCCCCTTCTGCAGTGGATACTGACTCACTTACGTCAAGAGCCTACGGTCGTGCGGCTGTGATCACCGATGTCGGAGTGGCCATGGCGCATGAGTTCGAAACTGCAGGACATGCCTGGTCCTTTGGTATCACACCAAAATACCAGCGCGTTGACCTGTTTAACTACAACGTTTCCGTCAGTAATTTTGACAAAAACGACATTGACTCCATCGAGTACCGCAATACCAAAACCGGTTTTAACGCCGACGTCGGTCTGTCCACAAACCTGAACGACAACTGGACTCTTGGTCTGGCCGTACAAAATATCATCCCCCGCTCAATCGATACCAAAGAAGTAAATGGTGAAAAGGGAACGTTCAAGATTAAACCGCAGGCCACTGCCGGCGCCTCATGGCACAACAGCTTCATCACAACCGCGCTCGATGTCGACCTGACTGAGGCGAGTGGTTTCACCAGTGATAATAAGCGTCAGTTTGCAAGTCTAGGTGCCGAGATTAATGCCTGGAACTGGATGCAGGTGCGCGCGGGTTACCGCCAGAACATGGCTTCCGGAGAAGGCAATGCTTTCACTGCCGGCCTGGGGTTCTCTCCGTTTGATGTGGTTCACCTGGATATCACGGGCATCGCAGGCACTGATCGTACCTACGGGGCGGTTGCACAACTTCAATTCACTTTCTGATCCAGCAAAATGAAGGGGCTGTTTACTGACAGCCCTGGAAGTCCTCAGGAGAACACTATGAAAAAACTCATTCTTTGCTCAGGTATCTCTTTTGTACTTATGGCTCTTGCTGGGTGTAGCCAGAACCAGCTCAATCAGTTTCAGCGGCAACTGTCAGATGTCAGCACGATGATATCACCTGGTGAGCAGCATCCTTCTGAAAAACAGGCTGAACGTAATGAGATTGCCCAGGCATTCAGCCTGCCAGTCGGCGTAGACACTGCTGCACTACGCCTGAAGCAGCATTATGGTTTTCCTTCTGATGAAGATGTTTCAGCCGCAAGAAACAATGGTCAGGGAAATGCTGGCTGGTCAGCATCGGCAATTTCAGAAGGTGCCAGTTGGTCAGCCCAACCTGGGTCTTATTATCGCATGAGCCGGAACTGGGCAGCTAATGATCGTCTGACAATAGAAGTCACAGGCGATGCTAAACACAGCAACGTGACAGCAACTTATCGTTCCTCCAATCCGGATCATCTTAAACCCGAATGGACCGCGCGCCTGTGGAAACAAATTCCGGAAGTCGCACGAGGTACGAAGGTTAGCCGGGAGGTCGGACAATGAACAAGTCACCTTCTCCACGGACGCAGAAGACTGATGTGTCCAGTTTACCAACTGGTGAAAATATCAAAGCCATTGAAAAGCTAATTAGCGATGCCTCAGAGGTTATTTCAAAACGCGAGCGCTCAGTCAGACGTGCAGAACGAAATCTGGAAATAGCCGAAGACCACCTTGCAGACCTTGAAAATCAGAGAGATGAACTCGTCATATCGAGCTGGGGAGATGCTCCCAATTGGCATGGAATATTTAGTATGGGTGAGGATGCCTCAACTGCCATGCGAGCATACCGTGATAGATGGGTCGGTACGATCGCAGGTCTGCGTCTGACTGCCTTCGGCAATATTTATACCGGACAGTCAGTTTACGGGATCGGCTTCACAACAAAGTCTGAGGAAGAACTGGAGCAAAAAATCCACATGGTGGAGTTTGTTCTGCCATACCTTATTGCTGATGAGCGAAAAGAAAAATCATTAATGATTTATAACTACCCCGCAGTGGACTGCTGCCACAGCTTCGTTTTTAACATCGAAACAGGCACATATGGCATCGCCACAGATCGCTTTATGTCACGTCAGGAAACGATGGGGTTTCCCTCACTGGAATCCGCACTTCGTCATCTCCAGGCAAACACCTTAAAAGACGATGCAGATAAACGGGAAAGCCTTAACGATGAGGTGACAGAATGAAAGATGTGTTCTGGGTAGTCGAAGCCAACGGGAAGGAAATTGGCGCTATGACACTGGATGAGTTTGAATACATCCAAAATTCCGTGAAGGCAAACTGGATGAACAGGATCGTTGCCGTTATCAGGTTTTTCTTTTTCCCTGCATATAAGAAAACAGGCCTGTACTGGCCTGAAATTGAAGAGGAAGTAAAAGCACTTTTGCAGGTCAGAACTGATGCTCCGCTAACCATTAAATTCGTTCGCGGAGCAATGCCATCTCAGATAAGACTACTATAATGGATCAGTTTGAATATCTTTCAGCCTTGATATGCCCATATCATGGCAGGAGCTGTCAGATAAGGCCCCTTCGCAGGCCGCCCCGATGACTTGCGCAGTAATAATCGCCATCAATAACATGCTTATCGACCTGATGGCCGCAATGTCACATAAGGGCTGGCTGAGCCGTCGCTAGCAGCAAAAGTAGGGAATCGAACAGGCTCATACACTTGGGAAATACGGGGGTAAGCAGGCCGTTCAGGAACTGCATCAGAAAGTCCAGTACTACCGACAAGCAAAGAAACTGAGTTTCCGGGAAATAGCTGATGCTACGGGCTACAGTGCTTCACAGGTTTGTCGGATACAAGCGCTTCATAAAAATAGTGAATCTGCCTGAAAAATTAAAATAACAGTATTTTTTTGCAATCATGGCATAATAGTTAGCGCCCTGTAACTAGCAGCCTGACGCTTCATCTATGTAAGTAAAGTCCGCTGTGTGCCAATAACGGACGTTGTTAAGCTCATGCAGTATGGATTCACGAAGAACATACATTATATATTGTCCTGATTGAATGGGGATGAAAGCTCCTGATGGCTCCCTTTTTGCTCGCTGTAACGATCTGCAAGATAACCGGTTTGTCTCTTAAGCAGCACTGTGATTTTAAACAGCTTCTCGGCTACATCGACAGAACTAAATGTTTCTCGACTATTCTCTAAGGCAACTTGAGGCCTACACAAAAAAGAGCCGGGTTATACCCGGCTCTTTTTAGCTGATTTCAAAATCTTTTAATTCCCCACCTTCAGCAATAATGACCTGCTCCCCGTTGATTAATACACCGCGATGTTAGTAATGTCTTCATAAGCCACATGAGGACATCCCCATGAAG
>NZ_JBHZPO010000018.1:0-86287 GCF_042788165.1 Kosakonia sp. YIM B13588
GAGCGGTAGTTCAGTCGGTTAGAATACCTGCCTGTCACGCAGGGGGTCGCGGGTTCGAGTCCCGTCCGTTCCGCCACCCTTATTAGGGGCGTAGTTCAATTGGTAGAGCACCGGTCTCCAAAACCGGGTGTTGGGGGTTCGAGTCCCTCCGCCCCTGCCAGAAATAATCCTTAGCATCTGCTAAGGATTTTTTTTGCTTCTTTTTCAGTGCCCAAGCTATAAATAATCTCTCGCATGGCATCCTTGCCAAAAATATTCAATCAATCACTTTGATTTTCAAAAGATCACGTATCTGATTCTGTTTATCGCTATTCTGCAGCCAAATTGCATAAAGTGGACGAGAAAGCATTGTCGTGTCAGCAACTGGATATAACTCCTCTTTTTGCTCTGCCCATGAGACAGGCAGCCAGGTGCAGCCATTGAGCTGCGGTAATTGCTGATGCGCCACTTCTGCTGAACTGGTCGTCAATGTTGGCACGTCATCACTGGCGATTAACTCCGCCTCATGCTGCTGAAAATCCGGACCCCATTCGAGGCGCAGGTAATTCAATTCTGACTTGCTCTTTTCGGGGGTTGCGCAATAAAGCGCAAGTGTGAAATGGCCGAGCAACTGGCTGCTAAATTCATCCATCTTCGGCGTTTCAGTCGTGATCAGCAGATCCAGTTGCCGTTCATGTAGCTGTTTAACCAATGATTGCCGTTGTGCAATTCGTGCTTCGAACTGAAGGTTCCCTTGCAGGTTATACAGCCGGGTTAACCAATCGCTAAGCATGCATTCCCACAGGGATGCGCTGGCCCCAATTGAAAATTGGTGGTGTCGCGATGTGTGCGCCACTTCCTTTCTTGCTGCTTGCCAGGTGCTCATCAATGTTTCCGCATACGGCAGCAGCTTTTCGCCCGCTGCTGTCAGGCGGATATTGTTGCGATGGCGTGTAAAGAGATTAACCCCAAGTTGGTTCTCTAACTGGCGAATACGAAAACTCACCGCGGACTGGGTCAGATAGAGTGCTTCGGCTGCACGACCGAAGTGACGAGTCCTGCTAACTTCGAGGAAAGTTTTTAATAATTCCGTATCCACAGTTTTCTCCACAAAAATATTTGTCGTAATGATTTAAATGTTTTGTTTTACACTCTGTCAAGCGTAACTAATACTCCGCGCCATAAATAGCTCGGCCAAAGAATTAGGAGCGTGCAGGATGGCGGAAAGCTTTACGACGACGAATCGTTTTTTCGACAATAAGAATTATCCGCGCGGGTTCTCTCGCCACGGTGACTTCACCATCAAAGAGGCGCAACTGCTTGAGCGCCATGGTTATGCTTTTAACGAGCTGGAACTCGGTAAGCGTGAACCAGTGACTGCAGAAGAAACGCAATTCGTTGCAGTGTGCCGTGGAGAGCGTGAGCCAGACACCGAAGCTGAACGCGTCTGGATCAAATATATGGCACGCATTAAGCGTCCGAAACGCTTTCACACCCTTTCAGGTGGGAAACCACAAATGGAAGGCGCGGAAGACTATACGGATTCCGAAGATTAAGAGAAAAGGGGCTAAGGCCCCTTTTTTTACATCAGCATCTTTTGCAAATGAATCAGTAGTCTGTCGATTGCGCGATAACTTAACGCTTCCTGCAGGTGCGCTCGCTGGATCGCTGGCTCTTCTTCAAGATCGGCTATCGTTCGTGCAACTCTCAACAGGCGTTGCCAGGCCCGTACCGACAATCCCAGCCGTGTTAACGTCTCTTCCAGCCAGTTCCCGTCTTCTCTGGTAAGTATACAAAGCTGTTTCGTTTCGCTACTGTCCAGACGTGCGTTGAGTTTATTCTGCCGCTGGTATTGCCGTGCCCGAGCCTGAATAACCCGTAAGCGTACTGTTTCGCTGCTTTCACCTTTATGCTGTTGCTGGCTCATCAACCCCGGTGCAAGCAGGGGGATTTCAAGCGAGAGATCGAAGCGATCGAGAAAAGGGCCTGATAGCTTTCCCAAATAGCGCAGCGTTTGCTCCGGTGTCGAGCGGTTATGGTTTCCCCGGTAATGTCCGGTCGGGCTCGGGTTCATGGCGGCGATTAACTGGAAACGTGCGGGATAGGTAACTTTGGCCCTTGCCCGCGAGAGATGGATTTGTCCGGATTCAATAGGTTCGCGGAGTGCATCCAGCACACGGCGTTCAAATTCCGGTAATTCATCCAGAAATAGAACACCATTATGCGCCAATGAAATCTCCCCCGGACCGGGTATGGAGCCGCCGCCGACAAGCGCCGCTAGTGAAGCACTGTGATGCGGCGCTCTGAATGGGCGTCTGCGCCAGTGACGAGAGAGTGCTGCTGAATTTACCACGCTCATAATGGCCGCACTTTCCAGCGCCTCCTGGTTATTCAATGGCGGCAACAATCCCCCCAATCGACTAGCCAGCATGGTCTTGCCCGTGCCCGGAGGTCCTATTAACAACAGGTTATGTCCACCTGCCGCAGTGATTTCCAGTGCGCGCTTCCCTTGTTCCTGCCCAATAACATCGCTTAAATCCTCACTGTAGGCCTCCTGGCTGCCACAAAAGGGGACAGGTGAAGCTAGTGCCTGTTTTCCTTCCAGAAACGCACACACTTCCTGTAAATGGTCGGCAACCAGACACTCCTGTGTTTCTGTAAGGCTAGCTTCAGCTTCGTTTTCTCTGGCAATAACAATGCGCCTGTTGGCTTTTACCGCTTCAATGACAGAAGAGATGGCGCCGGGAACCCCGCGTAATGAGCCTGTAAGGGCAAGTTCGCCGACAAACTCATAACGACTCAGTTCTGATGCCGTTAGCTGCTCAGAAGCGGACAGAAGCGCGATAGCGATGGGTAAATCATATCGTCCACCTTCTTTGGGTAGATCCGCAGGTGCCAGGTTGATCGTGATCCGTTTCGCCGGGAATTCATATCCGCTGTTGATAATGGCGCTACGAACACGATCGCGTGCTTCTTTAACCGTGGTTTCCGGTAGCCCGACAATAGTCAGCCCCGGCAGCCCATTACTGATATGCACTTCAACGGTAACCAGGGGGGCCGTCACGCCTAACGCCGCTCGCGTAAAAATTACAGACAATGCCATAGGCTCTCCTTTTCGCAGACATTATCTGTTTTGGTTATCGTTTTTCATTCTCGGAAAGCTGTTTTTGCGCGCACGTTTCCTGAATTTCGCTGCAATTAGTCACTTATTTCATCGTGTTGGAATGTTGATCGCAGCGTTTTATCACGACTGCGAGGTGTGAGAAATTTTCATTAAGACTTTTCTCTATATAAAACAAACATTTTTTGTCAATTTGTCGGTGCGGCCGCAAACTGCGTCATAAATTTTTCTTGTTTCTTGTCTTAAATCTGTGTTACCTCTTTAGGCATTCCTTCGAACATGAAGCAAGAACGAACACAAATGAAAGCCCTTCTACGAGTGATTAGCCTGGTTGTGATTAGCGTGGTGGTGATTATTATCCCACCGTGCGGGGCTGCACTTGGACGAGGAAAGGCTTAAAAAACAAGCCTTAACGAACTAAGACCCCCGCACCGAAAGGTCCGGGGGTTTTTTTATGACCTAAAAACATAAACGAGGAGCAAAGAATGAGTAGCAGCACAAAATTCTGTTTCTCCCGATATCCGGCGGGGAACTGACTATGAATGGTGCACAGTGGGTAGTACATGCGTTGCGAGCGCAGAAAGTCGATATCGTCTTCGGCTATCCGGGCGGCGCAATTATGCCGGTTTACGATGCATTGTATGACGGCGGCGTGGAACACCTACTTTGCCGGCACGAGCAGGGCGCGGCGATGGCCGCTATCGGCTATGCTCGCGCCACCGGTAAGACCGGCGTTTGTATCGCCACTTCCGGCCCGGGTGCGACGAATCTGATCACCGGTCTTGCTGACGCATTATTAGATTCCGTTCCGGTTGTTGCCATTACCGGTCAGGTTGCAGCTCCACTTATTGGCACCGACGCGTTTCAGGAAGTGGACGTATTGGGTTTATCCCTCGCCTGCACGAAGCACAGCTTTCTGGTTGAATCGCTGGAAGAATTACCGCGTGTCATGGCTGAGGCTTTCTACGTGGCAAATTCTGGCCGCCCTGGCCCGGTTCTGGTTGATATTCCGAAAGACATTCAACTGGCTGTAGGCGATCTGGATCCCTGGTTCGCGACTGTCGACGATGAGCATTATTTCCCGCAGGCTGAAGTTGAACAGGCCGTGCAGATGCTCTCGCAGGCAACAAAACCGATGCTGTACGTTGGCGGTGGTGTTGGCATGGCGCAGGCGGTTCCGGTGCTGCGTGAGTTTCTGAGCGTGACGCAAATGCCAGTTACTTGCACGCTGAAAGGGCTGGGCGCGGTGGAAGCCGATTATGCTTACTATCTTGGCATGCTGGGGATGCACGGTACGAAAGCCGCGAATTTTGCCGTGCAGGAGTGCGACTTGCTGATTGCCGTTGGCGCTCGCTTTGACGATCGCGTGACCGGCAAGCAGAATACCTTCGCGCCGAACGCCAAAGTGATCCATATGGATATCGACCCGGCGGAAATGAGCAAACTGCGCCAGGCGCACGTTGCGTTGCAGGGCGATTTAAATGCGTTGCTGCCTGCGCTGCAACAGCCGCTGGCAATTGATGCATGGCGTCAATACAGCGCGGATCTGCGTCGCGAACACGCCTGGCGTTACGATCATCCAGGCGAAGCTATTTATGCGCCGCTGTTGTTAAAACAGCTCTCCGATCGCAAACCGGAAAACAGCGTAGTCACTACCGACGTTGGCCAGCATCAGATGTGGGCGGCGCAACATCTGTGTTTCAGCCGCCCGGAAGATTTCATTACCTCCAGTGGATTAGGCACGATGGGTTTTGGTTTGCCGGCCGCTGTTGGCGCGCAGGTTGCCCGCCCGGACGATACGGTAATCTGTATCTCCGGTGACGGCTCCTTCATGATGAATGTTCAGGAGCTCGGCACCGTTAAACGTAAGCAATTACCGCTGAAGATTGTCTTACTGGACAACCAGCGTTTAGGGATGGTTCGCCAGTGGCAGCAGTTATTCTTCAACGAGCGGTATAGCGAAACCACCCTGACTGATAACCCCGATTTCCTCACGCTGGCCAGCGCTTTTGGCATCCCCGGCCAGCACATCACCCGAAAAGACCAGGTTGAAGCGGCACTCGACACGATGCTCACGAGCCCGGGGCCATACCTGCTTCATGTCTCAATCGATGAACTTGAGAATGTCTGGCCGTTGGTGCCGCCCGGCGCCAGTAACTCACAAATGCTGGAGAAATTATCATGATGCAACATCAGGTTGCCGTTGAGGCCCGCTTCAATCCGGAAACATTAGAACGCGTACTGCGTGTGGTGCGCCACCGTGGCTTTCAGGTGTGTGCCATGAATATGGAAACCGCCAGTGATGCACGGAACATAAATATCGAATTGACCGTTGCCAGCCCGCGGCCTGTCGAATTACTGTTTAGCCAGTTAAGCAAACTTGTTGACGTTGCCCGGGTTGATATCCGCCAGCGTGCCACATCATCACAATCACAACAAATCCGCGCGTAAGCGCAAAAGGAAGAATAATGACGACGAAAAAAGCAGACTACATTTGGTCTAATGGCGAGATGGTTCGTTGGGAAGATGCAAAAGTCCACGTGATGTCCCACGCGCTGCATTACGGCACCTCCGTATTTGAAGGTATCCGTTGCTATGACTCGCACAAAGGTCCGGTAGTCTTCCGCCATCGTGAACATATGCAACGTCTGCGCGATTCCGCCAAAATCTATCGTTTCCCGGTATCTCAGAGTGTTGATGAGCTGATGGAAGCCTGCCGCGCAGTGATCCGCAAAAACAATCTGACCAGCGCCTATATTCGTCCGCTGGTGTTTGTGGGCGATGTTGGCATGGGCGTTAACCCTCCGGCGGGCTACACCACTGATGTGATCATCGCCGCGTTCCCGTGGGGCGCTTACCTCGGTGCGGAAGCACTGGATCAGGGGATCGACGCGATGGTTTCTTCCTGGAACCGCGTCGCGCCGAACACCATCCCGACAGCCGCGAAAGCGGGCGGTAACTACCTCTCTTCCCTGCTTGTTGGCAGCGAAGCGCGCCGTCACGGCTACCAGGAAGGGATTGCGCTGGATGTTAACGGCTACATCTCTGAAGGTGCAGGCGAAAACCTGTTTGAAGTAAAAGACGGCATCCTGTTCACGCCGCCGTTCACCTCTTCTGCCCTGCCGGGTATCACCCGCGATGCGATCATCAAGCTGGCGAAAGAGCTGAATATCGAAGTTCGCGAGCAAGTGCTGTCCCGCGAATCGCTGTATCTGGCGGATGAAGTGTTTATGTCCGGTACCGCAGCGGAGATCACGCCGGTACGCAGCGTCGACGGTATTCAGGTTGGCGAAGGTCGTTGCGGCCCGGTCACTAAACGTATTCAGCAAGCATTCTTTGGCCTCTTCACCGGTGAAACGGAAGATAAATGGGGCTGGTTGGATCAAGTTAATCCATAAATACCCGTCATACTTCAGGTTGTAGGTGTGTTGGCCGCACTCGTTCACCCCAGTCACTTACTTATGTAAGATCCCGGGGATTCGCTCGCTTGCCGCCTTCCTACAACCCGAATTATTTAGGGTGTAGCAAATAAATATGGGATGGCACGCACCACCCCATCGACAAGATAGACGGGAGTAAAAGAGCATGCCTAAGTACCGTTCCGCCACCACCACCCACGGGCGCAATATGGCGGGTGCCCGCGCGCTGTGGCGCGCAACCGGGATGACCGACGCCGATTTCGGCAAGCCGATTATCGCCGTCGTGAACTCGTTTACCCAGTTCGTGCCGGGCCACGTTCACTTGCGCGATCTTGGTAAGCTGGTTGCGGAGCAAATCGAAGCCGCAGGCGGCGTGGCGAAAGAGTTCAACACCATCGCCGTTGATGATGGCATCGCCATGGGCCACGGCGGCATGCTTTACTCACTGCCTTCCCGCGAGCTGATTGCCGATTCCGTTGAATATATGGTCAATGCCCACTGCGCTGACGCGATGGTGTGTATTTCCAACTGCGACAAAATCACCCCAGGGATGTTGATGGCCTCTCTGCGGTTGAATATTCCGGTGATTTTCGTCTCCGGCGGCCCGATGGAAGCCGGGAAAACAAAACTCTCCAATCAGATAATCAAACTCGATCTGGTGGATGCGATGATTCAGGGCGCAGATCCGAAAGTCTCTGACGATCAGAGCGATCAGGTAGAACGTTCCGCCTGCCCAACTTGCGGCTCCTGCTCCGGCATGTTCACCGCCAACTCGATGAACTGTCTGACCGAAGCGCTGGGGCTGTCGCAGCCGGGTAATGGCTCGCTGCTGGCGACCCATGCTGACCGCAAGGATCTGTTTATCAACGCGGGCAAACGCATTGTTGAGCTGACCAAACGCTATTACGAGCAGGATGACACCAGCGCGCTGCCGCGTTCTATTGCCAGCAAAGCGGCGTTCGAGAACGCCATGACGCTGGATATCGCCATGGGCGGCTCCACTAACACCGTTCTGCATCTGCTGGCCGCCGCGCAGGAAGCGGAAATTGATTTCACCATGAGTGATATCGATAAGCTGTCCCGCAAAGTTCCGCAGCTGTGTAAAGTCGCGCCGAGTACGCAGAAATATCATATGGAAGATGTGCACCGCGCCGGTGGCGTGCTGGGCATCCTGGGTGAGCTGGATCGCGCTAACTTGTTGAACCGTGACGTGAAAAACGTGCTCGGTCTGACGCTGCCGCAAACCCTTGAGCAGTACGACGTGATGCTGACCAAAGACGACGCGGTGAAAACCATGTTCCGCGCAGGTCCGGCGGGCATCCGCACCACGCAGGCGTTCTCGCAGAATTGCCGCTGGGACACGCTGGATGACGATCGCGCTGAAGGCTGCATCCGTTCGCTGGAGCACGCTTACAGCCAGGACGGTGGTCTGGCGGTACTGTACGGTAACTTTGCGGAAAACGGCTGTATCGTCAAAACCGCAGGCGTTGATGACAGCAACCTGAAATTCACCGGCCCGGCGAAAGTGTATGAAAGCCAGGATGCGGCGGTGGAAGCCATTCTCGGCGGTAAAGTTGTCGCTGGCGATGTGGTGGTGATTCGCTACGAAGGGCCGAAAGGCGGGCCGGGGATGCAGGAAATGCTCTACCCAACCAGCTTCCTGAAATCGATGGGCCTCGGCAAAGCGTGTGCGCTGATCACCGACGGGCGTTTCTCCGGCGGAACATCGGGTTTGTCTATCGGCCATGTTTCCCCGGAGGCGGCAAGCGGCGGCAATATCGGTCTGATTGAAGACGGCGATATCATTGCTATCGATATTCCGAGCCGTAGCATTCAACTGCAACTGAGCGACCGTGAACTGGCGGCGCGCCGTGAAGCACAGGAAGCCCGTGGTGATAAAGCCTGGACACCGGTTGACCGTGAGCGTCAGGTCTCCTTCGCGCTGCGCGCTTATGCCAGCCTCGCGACCAGTGCGGATAAAGGCGCGGTTCGCGATAAATCCAAACTTGGGGGTTAATGATGGCCGAATCTCAACCCCTCTCAGCCGCTCCCGAAGGAGCGGAGTATCTGAGAGCGGTGCTGCGCGCGCCGGTTTACGAAGCGGCGCAGGTAACGCCGCTGCAAAAAATGGAGAAGCTCTCTTCGCGTCTCGACAACGTGATCCTGGTGAAGCGCGAAGACCGCCAGCCAGTGCACAGCTTTAAGCTGCGTGGCGCGTACGCAATGATTGCCGGGCTGACGCCTGAGCAGAAAGCGCACGGTGTGATTACTGCTTCTGCGGGCAACCATGCGCAGGGCGTGGCGATGTCATCGACGCGCCTGGGTATCAAATCGCTGATTGTGATGCCGGTTGCCACTGCGGATATCAAAGTGGATGCGGTGCGCGGCTTTGGTGGCGAAGTGCTGCTGCACGGTGCCAACTTCGACGAAGCGAAAGCGAAAGCCATTGAACTGGCCGAACAACAAGGTTTCACCTTTGTGCCGCCGTTTGATCACCCGATGGTGATCGCCGGGCAGGGCACGCTGGCACTGGAGTTGCTGCAACAGGACGCACATATCGATCGGGTTTTCGTGCCGGTCGGCGGCGGCGGTTTAGCGGCGGGCGTGGCAGTGTTGATTAAACAGCTGATGCCGCAAATCAAAGTGATTGCGGTGGAAGCGGAAGACTCCGCGTGCCTGAAAGCGGCGCTGGATGCGGGTCATCCGGTCGAGCTACCGCGCGTGGGCTTGTTTGCCGAAGGCGTGGCGGTAAAACGCATTGGTAACGAAACCTTCCGCCTGTGCCAGGCGTATCTCGACGATATCATCACCGTCGATAGCGATGCGATTTGCGCGGCGATGAAAGATCTGTTCGAAGATGTCCGCGCGGTGGCGGAACCGTCCGGCGCGCTGGCGCTGGCGGGGATGAAAAAATACATCGCTAAACACAACATTCGCGGCGAACGGCTGGCGCATGTACTTTCCGGCGCGAACGTCAATTTCCACGGCTTACGTTATGTTTCTGAGCGTTGCGAGCTGGGCGAGCAGCGGGAAGCGCTGCTGGCGGTGACCATTCCGGAAGAGAAAGGTAGCTTCCTGAAGTTCTGCCAGTTGTTGGGCGGGCGCTCCGTTACCGAGTTTAACTATCGCTTTGCCGATGCCAAAGATGCCTGCATTTTTGTCGGTGTACGTTTAAGCCGCGGGCTGGAAGAGCGCAAAGAGATCCTCGCGCTGCTGAACGAAGGCGGTTATAGCGTCGTGGATCTTTCCGACGATGAGATGGCGAAACTGCACGTGCGTTACATGGTCGGCGGGCGACCGTCAAAACCGCTGCGTGAACGTCTGTACAGTTTTGAGTTCCCGGAATCGCCCGGCGCGCTGCTGAAATTCCTGCATACGCTCGGTACGCACTGGAATATTTCATTGTTCCATTACCGTAGCCACGGTACCGATTATGGGCGCGTTCTGGCCGCATTTGAACTGGGCGAGCATGAGCCGGATTTCGAAACCCGGCTCAACGAGCTGGGCTACGAGTGCCACGACGAAACAAATAACCCGGCGTTCCGCTTTTTCCTTGCCGGTTAGTTGTTTGGCAGGATTTTCCAGAACGCATCAATAAGCGGCTCATAGAGCCGCTTTTTTTGTACACACACGCCAAGCTCAAACGGCGTTTTCTCATCGCTGCGTTCAAGGATCATCACGCGGTTGCGCACCGGCTCCGGGCTGTTTTCCAGCACCACTTCCGGGATTAGCGCCACGCCGCAACCGAGCGCGACCATCGACACCATTGCTTCGTGACCACCGACGGTGGCGTAAATCGACGGGTTGCTGATTTTGTGGCGGCGGAACCACAGCTCGATACGGCGGCGCACCGGGCCTTGATCCGCCATGATAAACGGCACGGTTGACCAGTCCGGTTCGGGCTGCGAAACCTGGGTACGTACCGGGCAGGGAAGCGCAGGTGCTATCAGCACCACGGCCAGGTTTTCCAGCATCGAAAACGCTACCGCGCCGGGCAGCGTTTCCGGTTTCCCGGCAATGGCCAGATCCGCTTCGCCGGTGGCCACTTTTTCCATCGCATCGGCGGCATCTCCAGTGGTGAGTTTGATCTCTACCGACGGATGCTCTGCGCGAAAGCGATCGAGAATTGGCGGCAAATGGCTGTAAGCCGCGGTAACGGAACAGAAAAGATGCAGCTCACCGGAGAGCGACGGGCCTTGCTGGTCGATGGTGTGGCGCAATTGCTGATACTGCAATAACGTTTGCTGCGCGAAAACGCGTAACTCTTCGCCCGCTTCTGTCAGCGTGACGGTACGGTTATCGCGCACAAACAGCGGCTGCCCAAGATCTTCTTCCAGCCGCTGGATTTGTCGCGAAAGCGTGGAGGGACTGACATGCATGGCGCGCGCGCTGCGGCCAAAATGGCGGCTTTCGGCCAGATGCAGGAATGTTTTCAGATCGCGTAAATCCATGAGACAGACTCCACAAATTTACATTGCAAAAATTGCAATGTGACATTGTTAATATATCAATTTAAGCAACGCATTTCCTGTCATATAGTGGGTTCAATCTCGCGATTCAGCGAACTGAACAATAAATATTGCCCTGAATAATTTGCGCAACAGAAAATCCAACGCGTTAGCGCAAAAGAAGAACGGCACAACACAACATCACACGACGAGGTCTCAAATGGCTAACTACTTTAATACACTGAACCTGCGCCAGCAGCTGGCGCAGCTGGGCAAATGCCGCTTTATGGCGCGTGACGAATTTGCCGATGGCGCAAGCTACCTTCAGGGTAAAAAAGTGGTCATCGTCGGCTGCGGCGCTCAGGGCCTGAACCAGGGCCTGAACATGCGCGACTCCGGTCTGGATATCTCTTACGCGCTGCGTAAAGAAGCCATTGCGGAAAAACGCGCGTCCTGGCGCAAAGCGACCGAAAACGGTTTTAAAGTCGGCACGTATGAAGAGCTGATCCCGCAGGCGGACCTGGTCGTGAACCTGACGCCGGACAAACAGCACTCTGACGTTGTGCGTTCCGTGCAGCCGCTGATGAAAGACGGCGCGGCACTGGGTTACTCTCACGGCTTCAACATCGTGGAAGTGGGTGAGCAGATCCGTAAAGATATCACCGTTGTGATGGTGGCGCCGAAGTGCCCTGGCACTGAAGTGCGTGAAGAGTACAAACGCGGTTTCGGCGTTCCGACCCTGATCGCCGTCCACCCGGAAAATGACCCGAAAGGTGAAGGGATGGCGATTGCTAAAGCCTGGGCTGCGGCAACCGGTGGTCACCGGGCGGGCGTTCTGGAGTCCTCTTTCGTTGCGGAAGTGAAATCTGACCTGATGGGCGAGCAGACCATCCTCTGCGGCATGCTGCAGGCGGGTTCCCTGCTGTGCTTCGACAAGCTGGTGGCGAAAGGTACTGACCCGGCTTACGCAGAAAAACTGATTCAGTTCGGTTGGGAAACCATCACCGAAGCGCTGAAACAGGGCGGTATCACGCTGATGATGGATCGCTTGTCCAACCCGGCGAAACTGCGTGCTTACGCGCTGTCAGAACAGCTGAAAGGTATTATGGCGCCGCTGTTCCAGAAACATATGGACGACATCATCTCCGGTGAGTTCTCTTCCGGCATGATGGCTGACTGGGCCAATGACGATAAGAAACTGCTGACCTGGCGTGAAGAAACCGGTAAAACCGCGTTCGAAACCGCACCGCAGTTTGAAGGCAAAATCAGCGAGCAGGAGTACTTTGATAAAGGCGTGCTGATGATTGCGATGGTGAAAGCGGGTGTTGAACTTGCGTTCGAAACCATGGTGGCATCCGGCATTATCGAAGAGTCCGCTTACTATGAATCGCTGCATGAACTGCCGCTGATTGCCAATACCATCGCGCGTAAACGTCTGTATGAAATGAACGTGGTGATTTCCGATACCGCAGAGTACGGCAACTACTTGTTCTCTTACGCTTGCGTACCGCTGCTGAAAGAGTTTATGACTACGCTGCAAACGGGCGATTTGGGTAAAGCGATTGCTGAAGGCGCGGTAGATAACGCACAGCTGCGCGATGTGAATGATGCGATTCGCAGCCACGAAATCGAGAAAGTGGGCCAGAAACTGCGCGGTTATATGACGGATATGAAACGTATCGCCGTCGCGAGTTAATTCCGCATCATCTTTCGGTAGCGACAAGCCGACGTTCATCGAAAAATTTAAGCCCGGAGGCGTTAGCGCTTCCGGGCTTTTTTATGCGCGGCAATGGACGCGATCTTTTTTGCCTATTTGTCTTGTTGAATTTGTCTTTATGTAATATCGTAAGTTACATGAAAATAAATAACTCCTTCTCCGCGACATTGCACATCCTGCTCCATATGGAACAGGCCGATAAACCGATGACATCGGAACAGATGGCTGAGTACATCGACGGCAATCCTGCGTTTATTCGCAAACTGCTCGCCGGGTTACGGGAAAAGCAGATTGTCTGCGCGACCAAAGGGCACCACGGCGGCTGGCGGCTTTGTCGCTCCGCCAGTCATGTCACTCTCTATGACATCTACATTGCACTGGGATCGCCTGCGCTGTTCGCATTGGGTAATCGTAACGAGAACCCCGAATGTCTGGTTGAACAAGGGGTGAACCGGGTGATGTCATCGACGCTTGCCGACGCTCAATCGCTGATGCTTGAACGTTTTAAAAACCTGACGCTACAAGATGTCGGCGCGGAATTTATCAGTTACTTCAACGAAAAGGGGCACCACTGATGATTGCAGATTTAATCACCTGCCTGATGATTGCGCTGGCTGCCAGCAGCATTTCAATAACGGTGACGCAAACGGAGCTATTTGCGGCTTTTCGTGAATGGACGGTGAAAAAAAATGCAATGATAGGGCACTTGTTTCAGTGTTTCTATTGTCTGAGCCACTGGGCGGTGTTTGGCGGCATGCTGGTGTACCGTCCTGCGCTGTTGCACAGCGGCTTTGCATTGATTGACTGGGTGATGACGGCGTTTATTACCATTACGCTGGCGACGTTGATTAATGGCTTGATGTTTAAAGTGTTCCAGGCGGCGATCGGTATGCATGTGATGAAGCATGACGCGCAGCAGAAGCTGCAATCGCACAAATAAAAAACAGCCTCTCTGGAGTGAGAGGCTCAATGATTAGTTGCGGTACAGCACTTTGATGATGTGGTAACCGAACTGGGTGTGCAGCGGGCCGGTTGGCTCCAGCACCGGGCAGGAGAACACCACTTTATCGAACGCGGGAACCATCTGGCCCTGACGGAATTCGCCCAAGTGTCCGCCTTTTTTGCCTGACGGGCAGATAGAGTGTTTTTTCGCCAGCTTTTCGAAATCGCCGCCGTTTTTGATCTGTTCCAGAAGATCCAGTGCCAGTTTCTCTTCTTTAACAAGGATATGCAGTGCTGCTGCGGTTTTTGCCATGATCGTGCCTTGAGTGAGGTTGTTGAGGCTGGCTATACTACCACGCGTTTATACACTTCGATCTTCATTCTGCCCCGGCTTCGAGTTGCGTCTGCGGTTCAACTTATGCGAGGGCCGTTGGTGCCGCAGTAAGCTGCGTTAAAATCTGAATCCCGGCAGATTCGTTATCCCACCACTTACATTAGTAAGCGGCTGAAGATTCACGGCCTGAATGATTTTGTGTATATATTTCCCCTCCAGACTTTTCATTGAGTGATTTTTTATGCGTTTAAACCCCGGACAACAACAAGCCGTCGAATTTGTCACCGGACCATGCCTGGTGCTGGCGGGGGCGGGATCCGGTAAAACACGCGTGATCACCAATAAAATCGCCCATTTGATTCGTGGCTGCGGCTATCAGGCGAAACATATCGCGGCGGTAACCTTCACCAACAAAGCGGCGCGCGAGATGAAAGAACGTGTTGCGCAGACGCTGGGGCGCAAAGAGGCCCGCGGATTGATGATCTCTACGTTCCATACGCTGGGGCTGAATATCATCAAACGTGAGTTCGCCGCGTTAGGGATGAAATCTAACTTTTCCCTGTTTGACGATACCGATCAGGTTGCGCTGCTGAAAGATCTGACTGAAGGGCTGATCGACGATGACAAAGTGGTGCTGCAACAGTTGATCTCTACGATCTCAAACTGGAAAAACGATCTGCTGACACCGTCGCAGGCCGCTGCGCGCGCAAACGGCGAACGCGATCGTATTTTTGCTCATTGCTATGGTCTGTACGACGCCCATATGAAGGCGTGTAACGTACTCGATTTTGACGACCTGATCCTGCTGCCAACACTGTTATTACAGCGCAATGAAGAGGTACGCGAACGCTGGCAGAACAAGATCCGTTATCTGCTGGTGGATGAATATCAGGACACCAACACCAGCCAGTATGAGCTGGTAAAGCTGTTAGTGGGCCAGCGTGCGCGCTTCACCGTCGTGGGTGACGATGACCAGTCTATTTATTCGTGGCGCGGGGCGCGACCGCAAAACCTGGTGCTGCTGAGCCAGGATTTTCCGGCATTGCAGGTGATTAAGCTGGAGCAAAACTACCGCTCTTCCGGGCGCATCCTGAAAGCGGCGAATATCCTCATCGCCAACAACCCACACGTGTTCGAAAAGCGGCTTTTTTCCGAGCTGGGTTACGGTGCTGAGCTGAAAGTGCTCAGCGCCAACCACGAAGAACATGAAGCCGAGCGCGTGACCGGTGAGCTGATTGCTCACCACTTCGTGAATAAAACCGAATATAAGGATTATGCGATCCTGTATCGCGGCAACCACCAGTCGCGAGTATTCGAAAAATTCCTGATGCAAAACCGTATTCCGTACAAGATTTCCGGCGGCACCTCGTTCTTTTCGCGCCCGGAAATCAAAGATCTGCTGGCCTATTTGCGGGTACTGACCAATACGGATGATGACAGTGCGTTTTTGCGCATCGTGAATACGCCAAAGCGTGAAATTGGCTCGGCGACGCTGCAGAAGCTGGGCGAATGGGCGATGTTGCGCAATAAGAGCCTGTTTGCTGCCAGCTTTGACGTTGGCCTGAATCAGACGCTGACCGGACGTGGCTATGATGCGCTGACGCGGTTTACTCACTGGCTGGGCGAGGTTCAGCGTTTGTCGGAACGCGAGCCTATCGCGGCAGTGCGCGATTTAATTCACGGCATCGATTACGAGTCCTGGTTGTTCGAAACATCCGCCAGCCCGAAAGCGGCGGAGATGCGCATGAAAAACGTCAACACGCTATTCGGCTGGATGACGGAGATGCTGGAAGGCAGCGAACTGGACGAGCCGATGACGCTGGCGGAAGTCGTCACGCGCTTTACCCTGCGCGACATGATGGAGCGTGGCGAGAGCGACGACGAAGCCGATCAGGTGCAGTTGATGACGCTGCACGCTTCTAAAGGCCTTGAATTCCCGTATGTTTTCCTCGTTGGTATGGAAGAGGGATTATTACCGCACCAGAGCAGTATCGATGAAGATAACGTCGATGAAGAGCGGCGGCTGGCTTATGTAGGCATCACCCGTGCGCAGAAAGAGCTGATTTTCACCCTCTGCAAAGAACGCCGCCAGTACGGTGAGTTAGTCCGCCCTGAGCCGAGTCGCTTCCTGCTGGAACTGCCGCAGGACGATCTGATTTGGGAGCAGGAACGCAAAGTGGTCAGCGCCGAAGAGCGCATGCATAAAGGCCAGGCTAACGTGGCGAATATTCGCGCGATGCTGGCGAAAGCGAAGGACAAATAAAATCTGCTTTCAGTGAAGGCGGCGTTGATTACGCTCTCGAAGAGCGCGCTGAAAAAGTTAAAAAGAAGCGTCTGCCCGCTCTGTAAGGTTTGAACCCGGCAGAGCTGCGGAACGTTGGTTTTCAGCGAGCAATAAAAAGCCCGCAGCGAGCGGGCTATATTCGTATGAGAATTACTGAATTTCCAGCGACCAGTGCACGTAACTTTGCCACTGGCTTTCCTGATCAATCAGCTCTGCGCCAAGCGGATGACTTGCCAGCCACCCTTGCGGTAGCGTCAGCACCAGCTTCTCTCCCTGCGCGGTAACCGTAATTTCCGGCAGCAGATCGTCGCGACGACGGCTGGCAAAAATAATGGCAAGACGAAGCAGACGACAAAGATGCTCGGCTACGCGCGGCGGTACGGCGTTTTGCTGATGCAGTGACGAGAGATCGACGGCGTTCGTCTGATTAAGCAGCAACGTCGCGAGCAGTTTCTTTTGCGCGGGGGTAAACCCTGGCAGATCGAGATTGCGTACCAGCCATGCCGCGTGTAGCGGTGCTTGCTTAAACTCAATGCTCAAACCAATTTCATGCAGTTCGCAGGCAACTTTCAGAATTTCGATGCTGTACGCATCTAATTCCCACACTTGAGCGACGTCCTGCGCAAACCGCCCGGCCAGCGTTGTCACGCGGCGGGATTGATCGGTATCGATAATAAAACGGCGTTGAATATTGCGCAGCGTGCGGCTACGAATGTCTTCATCTACCGCCAGGTGCAACATGCCGTAGACCAGACCTTCGCGTAATGCGCCACCGGCCAGCGTCATGCTTTCAATATTCATTTCGGTGAAGATAGCGATAAGGATTGCCAGACCGCTCGGGAACACCAAAGCGCGTTCGAGTGTCAGGCCTTCGATTTCCAGCTCTTCAAGCCGTCCACACTGTATGGCGCGCTGTTTAAGCTGCTGCAATTTCGCAAGGGTGATGCGCTCATCCATGCCCTGCGCCATCATGATTTCTTGCAGTGCCTGAACCGTACCCGATGCCCCGACACAAACTTTCCAGCCATGGCGGCGAAGCTCATCGGCAACCGGGCGTAGCACCTCACGCGCGGCCTGTTCGGCGGCGGCGAAGTTTTCCTGTCCGAGATTTCGGTCGGTGAAAAAGCGCTCAAGCCATGTGACACAGCCCATCGACAGGCTGAAAAGAGAGGTCGTTTGTGCCCCGGTGCCGGTAACCAGCTCTGTGCTGGCACCGCCAATATCAACCACCAGACGCTGATCCGCGCCACCCGTTGTGTGCGCAACGCCCTGATAAATCAGCCGCGCTTCTTCCTCGCCGCTAATGACCTGCACCGGGCAGCCAAGGATTTCTTGCGCTTTGTCGATAAATTCCTGCGCGTTAACCGCCAGGCGCAACGTGGCCGTTGCTACGACGCGGATTTGCTCCTGGGGAATATCCTGTAGACGTTCGGAAAACAGCCGCAGGCACTGCCAGCCTCGCTCCATCGCTTCCTGAGAAAGACGATTATCGGGGCTTAATCCTGCAGCCAGGCGAACTTTACGTTTGATGCGAGAAAGCGTCTGAATGCTTCCCGCCACCTCGCGCACAACCAGCATATGAAAACTGTTGGATCCAAGATCAATAGCGGCATAGAGCGAGGCGGAACCGAGCATATTTTTAACCTGAACGACGACGATTACGTGGAGCGCCACCGCTGCGGCGCGGGCCGTTGCCAGAGCGTGAACGTGTCAGACGTTTTGGCGGCGGCAGCTCGGTGAGCAGGGCATCCGGATCGTATTTGCTGACCGGAATTGAGTGCCCGATATAGGTCTCAATCGCCGGCAGGTTCAATGCGTACTCTTCACAGGCGAGGCTGATTGAGTGACCGCTGGCGCCAGCACGACCGGTACGACCGATACGGTGAACGTAATCTTCGCAATCATCCGGCAGATCGTAGTTAAAGACGTGTGTAACCGCAGGAATATGCAGACCACGTGCGGCAACGTCAGTCGCCACCAGAATGTCGAGATCGCCGCGCGTGAACTCATCAAGAATACGCAGGCGTTTTTTCTGCGCAACATCACCGGTCAGCAAACCAACACGATGACCATCTGCAGCCAGGCTGCCCCAGATATCTTCACAGCGGTGTTTGGTGTTAGCGAAGATAATGGCGCGATCTGGCCACTCTTCTTCGATCAACGTTTGCAGCAGGCGCATTTTCTCGTCGTTAGACGGGTAGAAAAGCTCTTCTTTAATACGGTGGCCCGTTTTTTGTTCCGGCTCCACTTCCACGTATTCAGCGTTATTCATCTGCTCAAACGCCAGCTCGCGCACCCGGTAGGACAGCGTGGCGGAGAAGAGCATGTTCAAACGTGAAGTCACGGGTGGCATGCGGCGGAACAGCCAGCGGATATCTTTGATAAAGCCCAGATCGTACATACGATCTGCTTCGTCCAGTACCACGACCTGGATCGCGCCCAGGTTAATATGGTTCTGTTTGGTGTAATCGATCATTCGACCCGTGGTGCCGATTAAAATATCGACGCCGCTTTCCAGCACTTTCAGCTGTTTGTCGTAGCCATCACCGCCGTAAGCCAGACCCAGTTTCAGGCCAGTCGTCTGCGCCAGCGGTTCTGCATCGGCGTGAATTTGCACCGCGAGTTCACGTGTCGGCGCCATAATAATCGCGCGCGGCTGGTTCACTTTACGGTCTTCAATTGCCGGGTGAGAGAGAAGATAATGAAACGTTGACGTTAAAAACGCCATCGTTTTTCCGGTACCGGTTTGTGCCTGACCTGCAACATCACGGCCCGCCAGCGTCAGCGGAAGAGCCAAAGCCTGAATAGGCGTGCAATTATGAAACCCTTTTTTTTCAAGGGCTTCGATCACCTTTGGGTGCAGGGCGAAGTCGGTAAACTTCTGTTCTGTTAAATGTGTTTTGCTCATAGTGTGGTAGAATATCAGCTTACTATTGCTTTACGAAAGCGTATCCGGTGAAATAAAGTCAACCTTTAGTTGGTTATTGTGGCATCAACACGTTGCTGTTTTATGCTACACCAACATGCCAGGCTTATTCCTGTGGAGTTATATATGAGCGATAAAATTATTCACCTGACTGACGATAGTTTTGACACGGATGTACTCAAAGCGGACGGGCTTGTGCTCGTTGATTTCTGGGCAGAGTGGTGTGGACCGTGTAAAATGATCGCCCCGATTCTGGATGAAGTCGCTGATGAGTACGAAGGCAAGCTGACCATTGCGAAACTGAACATCGACCAGAATCCGGGCACCGCGCCGAAATACGGCATCCGCGGCATCCCGACCCTGCTGCTGTTCAAAAACGGCGAAGTTGCAGCAACCAAAGTTGGCGCCTTGTCTAAAGGCCAACTGAAAGAGTTCCTGGACGCCAACCTGGCGTAACCCCAGACTCCGCCGGCGTGCCAGCAGTCCTAATTTTTTTGGATCGCTGGACGCCCGGCTTCAGCCGTGCTAATTTAGTTTTGACTTCGTTTTGAACATACCTTTAGTTGTTTGAATCTTGCATTACCCCGATACTTCCCGCAGAGCAACACCATCGCGAGAGAAGTCGACAGATTCCGGGCTTATCACTTATTCCGTCTTATCGTTTCAGTTCTGCGTACTTTCCTGTGACCAGGCACCGATCAGACATAAGTTGATGGCCGTTAACAGGCATGGATGACCCTGCCATACCATTCACAACATTAAGTTCGAGATCTACCCCGAGTTTAAGAACCCACACCATTATGAATCTTACCGAATTAAAGAATACGCCGGTTTCTGAGCTGATCACTCTCGGCGAAAATATGGGGCTGGAAAACCTGGCCCGTATGCGCAAACAGGACATCATTTTCGCCATCCTGAAGCAGCACGCGAAGAGTGGCGAAGATATCTTTGGCGATGGCGTGCTGGAGATTCTGCAGGATGGATTTGGTTTCCTCCGTTCCGCAGACAGCTCCTACCTCGCCGGCCCCGACGACATCTATGTATCCCCCAGCCAAATCCGCCGTTTCAACCTCCGCACTGGTGACACCATTTCAGGTAAGATTCGCCCGCCTAAAGAAGGTGAACGTTACTTTGCATTGCTGAAAGTTAACGAGGTGAACTTCGATAAGCCGGAAAACGCGCGCAATAAGATTCTGTTCGAAAACTTAACGCCGCTGCACGCGAACTCTCGTCTGCGTATGGAACGTGGTAATGGCTCGACGGAAGACTTAACCGCACGCGTACTGGATCTGGCGTCGCCGATCGGTCGCGGTCAGCGTGGTCTGATTGTCGCACCGCCAAAAGCCGGTAAAACCATGCTGCTGCAGAACATCGCGCAGAGCATTGCTTACAACCATCCTGACTGTGTACTGATGGTGCTGCTGATTGACGAGCGTCCGGAAGAAGTGACCGAGATGCAACGTCTGGTTAAAGGCGAAGTGGTTGCTTCTACCTTTGACGAACCGGCTTCCCGTCACGTGCAGGTTGCAGAAATGGTTATCGAGAAGGCCAAGCGCCTGGTCGAGCACAAGAAAGACGTTATCATTCTGCTGGACTCCATCACCCGCCTGGCACGCGCTTACAACACCGTTGTTCCGGCCTCCGGCAAGGTGCTGACCGGTGGTGTCGACGCGAACGCCCTGCACCGCCCGAAACGCTTCTTCGGTGCCGCGCGTAACGTGGAAGAGGGCGGCAGCCTGACCATTATCGCAACCGCGCTGATTGATACCGGTTCGAAAATGGACGAAGTGATTTACGAAGAGTTTAAAGGCACCGGTAACATGGAACTGCACCTCTCGCGTAAAATCGCTGAAAAACGTGTCTTCCCGGCGATTGATTACAACCGTTCTGGTACGCGTAAAGAAGAGCTGCTCACCACTCAGGAAGAGCTGCAGAAAATGTGGATCCTGCGCAAAATCATTCACCCGATGGGTGAGATCGACGCGATGGAGTTCCTCATTAACAAGCTGGCAATGACGAAGACCAATGATGAATTCTTCGACATGATGAAGCGCTCTTAATATAAATAAACCTCGGAAACGCCACGTTTTTACGTGGCGTTTTTTATTTGCGAGCTATACGCTATATGCACCGGGACAGGCACTGTCCGATGCTGGCCGCTCAAGAGTGATAGATAAATCTGTTGAATATCTCGTTCGGTTGAAAAACAGACAATAAAGCTTGTAAACGACCTGCTTTCTCATTTTATGGGGCATGACAACGTCGTTATACTGCCAGGATTAACATTCGCTGAGAGCATCCATTGTGAATTTACTCACTGCGTTTACTGAATTATTCAGTATTTTCTTGTTCACAACCGTCTTCCTGTTTGTTGCTCGTAAAATGGCAAGACATGTTGGATTGGTGGACAAACCCAACTATCGTAAACGGCATCAGGGATTGATCCCTCTTGTTGGGGGAATCTCAGTATTCGCAGGGGTCTGCTTTACGTTTGGTATCACGGATTATTACATTCCTCATGCTGCCCTCTATCTCTGCTGTGCCGGTGTTTTGGTCTTTATCGGTGCGCTGGACGATCGATTCGATATTAGTGTAAAAATCCGTGCGGCTGTCCAGGCGACTATTGCTGTAGTGATGATGGCAGTCGGCAAGCTTTATCTCAGCAGCCTCGGCTATATTTTTGGTTCATGGGAGATGGTGCTGGGGCCTTTTGGCTACTTACTTACCCTGTTTGCAGTCTGGGCGGCAATTAACGCGTTCAATATGGTTGACGGTATTGATGGTCTGTTAGGCGGGCTTTCCTGCGTCTCTTTTGCTGCTATTGGCGTGATTTTATTGTTA
The DNA here is from genome assembly GCF_042788165.1 of Kosakonia sp. YIM B13588. Taxonomy (NCBI): domain Bacteria; kingdom Pseudomonadati; phylum Pseudomonadota; class Gammaproteobacteria; order Enterobacterales; family Enterobacteriaceae; genus Kosakonia; species Kosakonia sp. YIM B13588. Next base: position 22,012 of record NZ_JBHZPO010000018.1, read on the forward strand.
GATGGCCAGGTTAGCCTCGCAATGTGGTGCTTTGCCATGATTGCGGCTATTTTGCCTTATATTCTATTGAATCTGGGTGTATTGGGACGACGTTACAAAGTCTTTATGGGAGATGCGGGCAGTACGTTGATTGGTTTTACGATCATCTGGATTTTACTGCAAACGACACAAGGCCCTATCCACTCAATTAGCCCGGTCACTGCGTTATGGATCATTGCCATTCCGCTGATGGATATGGTAGCGATAATGTTCCGTCGACTACGTAAAGGAATGAGCCCCTTTTCACCAGATCGCCAGCACATTCATCATCTGATCATGCGCGCAGGATTTACTTCCCGTCAGGCCTTCGTGCTGATAACTCTCGCGGCTTCCCTTTTGGCCAGTATTGGTGTCGTCACAGAGTATCTCCGTTTTATTCCTGAATGGGTGATGTTGGCATTATTTTTGCTATGCTTCTTTTTATATGGCTACTGTATTAAGCGCGCATGGAAAGTGGCGCGCTTTATCAAGCGAATTAAACGCAGAATGCGCCGTAATAGCGTTTCTAAATCAACACTAACCAAGTAAATCCGGGAAAGCGATGATTCAACCAGCGTCAGGAACACCTTCAATGGGGACGGAAAACGAACTGGATATCCGGGGCTTATTCCGTACTTTGTGGGTAGGAAAATTATGGATCGTGGGAATAGCACTGCTGTTTGCTTTGCTCGCCTTAGTCTGGACCTTCTTTGCTACCCAGGAGTGGAGTGCAACCGCAGTTACCGATCGCCCCACGGTTAATATGCTGGGGGGCTATTATTCCCAGCAACAGTTCCTGCGTAACCTGGACGACAAAGCTAACCAGACACCTACCGATCAGCTATCGGTCATGGATGAGGCGTATAAAGAGTTCATTATGCAACTCGCCTCCTGGGATACACGGCGTGATTTTTGGTCGCAGACGGATTACTACAAACAGCGTCTGGTTGGTAACAGCAAAGCGGATGCGGCAATGCTTGATGATCTGATCAATAACATCCAGTACACGCCCGGAGATGTTGTCCGCAACCTTAATGACAATGTTAAGTTGATTGCTGAAACCGCGCCAGATGCCAACAATTTGCTGCGTCAGTATGTCGCTTTTGCCAGCCAGCGTGCCGCCAGCCATCTTAACGATGAGCTGAAAGGTGCCTGGGCCGCGCGTACCATCCAGATGAAAGCACAGGTTAAACGCCAGGAAGAAGTAGCAAAGGCAATTTTTAACCGCCGTCTGCACAGCGTTGAGCAAGCACTTCAAATCGCTCAACAGCACAACATTTCCCGCACTGAGACAGAAGTTCCGCCAGATGAACTGCCAGATTCAGAACTGTTTATGCTGGGGCGCCCAATGCTGCAAGCGCGGCTGGAAAACCTGCGGGCAGTGGGGCCGCAGTTTGATCTGGACTATGATCAAAATCGGGCAATGCTGAATACGCTTAACGTCGGTCCGACCCTTGATCCCCGTTTTCAGACATATCGTTATTTGCGTACGCCGGAAGAACCGGTAAAACGCGACAGCCCGCGTCGTGCTTTCCTGATGATCATGTGGGGAATTGTCGGTGCGCTAATCGGGTCGGGTATTGCATTAATGCGCCGCCGTTCGAACTAAACGCTGTCCGAGATGAAGGCATGATGCCTTCATCCTCTAATCGAAGAGAATCGTTGTGAAAGTACTTACCGTATTTGGCACGAGGCCAGAAGCCATCAAAATGGCTCCGCTGGTACATGCGCTGGCAAAGGATCCAGACTTTGAAGCAAGAGTTTGCGTCACTGCGCAGCATCGGGAGATGCTTGATCAGGTGCTAACACTCTTCTCTATTGTTCCGGATTACGATCTAAATATTATGCGGCCGGGACAAGGGCTTACGGAAATTACCTGCGGCATCCTTGAAGGCTTAAAACCCATCCTTGAATCCTTCCGCCCGGATGTGGTGCTGGTGCATGGCGACACGACAACGACGATTGCGGCGAGCCTTGCCGCGTTTTATCAGCGTATTCCTGTCGGGCATGTTGAAGCGGGCCTGCGAACTGGCGATCTCTCTTCGCCATGGCCAGAAGAGGCAAACCGCACGCTGACCGGTCACCTGGCGATGTATCACTTTGCGCCGACGGAAAACTCTCGCCTCAATTTACGCCGTGAGAATGTTGCGGATAACCGCATTTTTGTCACCGGCAATACCGTTATTGATGCGCTTTTCTGGGTTCGCGACAGCGTGATGAACAACCCTTCGCGCTACGAGGCGCTGGCGGCGCGTTATCCGTTCCTCAATAGAGATAAAAAACTCATTCTTGTCACCGGGCATCGCCGTGAGAGTTTTGGGCTTGGTTTTGAACAGATATGCCATGCGCTGGCGGATATCGCCGCGCAACACGATGATGTGCAAATTGTTTATCCGGTTCATCTGAATCCCAACGTCAGCGAGCCAGTTAACCGCATTCTTGGCCACGTTGAGAACGTTACGCTAATCGAACCCCAGGATTACCTGCCGTTTTTGTGGTTGATGAATCATGCCTGGCTGATCCTGACGGATTCGGGCGGTATTCAGGAAGAAGCTCCTTCGCTCGGCAAGCCGGTGCTGGTGATGCGTGATACCACCGAACGCCCGGAAGCCGTCGATGCGGGCACGGTTAAACTGGTTGGCACGGATCGCCAGCGCATTGTGGAAGAGGTCTCGCACCTGCTTCATGACAACGATGCCTGGCAGGCGATGAGCCGCGCGCATAACCCTTATGGTGACGGGCTGGCCTGTGGTCGCATTTTGCACGCACTTAAAAATAATCGGGTAACACTATGAGCTTTAAAACCATTTCCGTTATTGGCCTGGGCTATATTGGTCTGCCTACCGCGGCGGCATTTGCTTCACGGCAGAAGACGGTTGTTGGCGTCGATATCAACGCCAGCGCGGTGGAAACCATTAACCGCGGCGAAATCCATATCGTCGAGCCGGAACTGGGAAGTGTAGTGAAATCGGCGGTAAACGGTGGCTATCTTCGCGCGAGCACCACACCTGTCGTCGCAGATGCTTACTTGATCGCCGTGCCAACGCCGTTTAAAGGCGAGCACGAGCCGGATATGGCCTATGTTGAGGCGGCGACTAAATCCATCTCGCCAGTGCTTAGCAAAGGCGCGTTAGTGATCCTTGAGTCGACCTCGCCGGTAGGGGCAACAGAGCAGATGGCGCAGTGGCTTGCCGAAGCGCGCCCGGATCTCACTTTCCCGCAGCAGGCGGGTGAAAATGCGGACATCAATATCGCCTACTGCCCGGAGCGCGTGCTGCCGGGGCAAGTGATGGTCGAGCTGATTAAAAACGACCGCGTGATTGGCGGGATGACGCCGGTTTGTTCGGCGCGTGCCAGCGAGCTGTACAAAATTTTCCTCGAAGGCGAATGCGTGGTGACCAACTCGCGCACCGCTGAAATGTGCAAACTTACCGAAAACAGCTTCCGCGATGTCAACATCGCGTTTGCCAACGAACTGTCGCTGATTTGCGCCGATCAGGGGATCAACGTTTGGGAGTTGATTCGCCTGGCGAACCGCCATCCGCGTGTCAATATTCTCCAGCCTGGGCCTGGCGTCGGCGGGCACTGTATCGCCGTTGATCCGTGGTTTATTGTCGCGCAGAATCCGCAGCAGTCACGGCTTATCCGCACCGCGCGTGAAGTTAACGACTTTAAGCCGCACTGGGTGCTGAATCAGGTTAAAGCGATGGTTGCCGATTGCCTGACGGCCAGTGGCAAACGCGCCAGTGAAATCAAAATCGCCTGTTTCGGGCTGGCCTTTAAGCCCAATATCGATGATTTGCGTGAAAGCCCGGCAATGGAAATTGCCCTCGACATCGCGCAGTGGCACAGCGGTGAAACGCTGGTGGTGGAGCCGAATATTCATCAACTGCCGGCTAAGTTCGCCGGACACGCCACGCTGGTAAATACCCATGATGCGCTGGCGCAGGCCGATGTGCTGGTGATGCTGGTTGATCATAATGAGTTTAAAGCGGTGGAGAGCGCCAGCATTGGCCAGCAGTTCGTTGTCGATACCAAAGGTGTCTGGCGCTAAGCGAGCGAGCACAAAGGGAACAGCATGACCATTCACGGCACGGTAGAAGAACTGGCATGGGAAAGCCGCTTTTTTAGCTTGCGTAGCGCGATTGTTCGCCTGCAACCCTCGGCGCCAGCGTTGACCCGCGCGGATTTCGCTAATTGGGCGCGTGTGCAGGTGAAACTACCGGCATCGCAGCCCCACCAGTTAGATGCATTGCAGCAGCTCGGTTTTCAACTGGTTGAAGGCGAGATCGACCTCTCGCTGGTGGTAGAGGAACAGGGCGTCGATCCGGCGGCTGAAGTGGCAACGCTTGCGGATATCCCTGTGCTACGTCAGATGGCAGCCGAAATCTTTGTGCAGAGCCGGTTCCGCGCCCCCTGGTATCCAGCAGAGGCGAGCGGGCGTTTTTATGCACAATGGATTGAAAACGCGGTAAAAGGCGAGTTTGACCATCAATGTCTGGTCTTTCGTAATGCGCAGGGCGCTTTCACAGGCTTTGTTTCGCTGCGCCAGCTCAACGAACAGGAAGCCCGCATTGGCCTGTTGGCCGGACGCGGTATGGGCGAAAAATTAATGCAGGCGGCGTGCCATTGGGCGCGCCAGCGCGAGCTAAAACGTGTGCGGGTAGCGACTCAGCTTGGGAATACTGCCGCACTTAAACGCTATATTCAGAGCGGGGCGAATATTGAAAGCACCGCCTTGTGGCTATACAGGTGACTCTATGATCCCCTTTAACGCTCCACCAGTGGTGGGAACGGAACTCGACTACATGCAGTCGGCGATGGGCAGCGGTAAGTTGTGCGGCGATGGCGGTTTTACCCGCCGTTGTCAGCAGTGGATGGAGCAGCGTTTTCGCAGCGCGAAAGTCTTGCTGACACCTTCCTGCACGGCATCGCTGGAGATGGCCGCGCTACTGCTGGATATCCAGCCTGGCGATGAAGTGATCATGCCGAGCTACACCTTCGTTTCAACCGCCAACGCGTTTGTACTGCGCGGTGCGAAAATCGTCTTTGTTGATATCCGCCCGGATACCATGAACATTGATGAAACGCTGATCGAAGCCGCCATCACCGAAAATACTCGCGCCATTGTGCCGGTGCATTACGCGGGTGTTGCCTGCGAAATGGATACCATCATGGCGATTGCCAAACACCATAATTTGTATGTGGTGGAAGATGCCGCACAGGGTGTGATGTCGACCTATAAAGGGCGGGCGCTGGGCACCATCGGCCATATTGGTTGCTTTAGTTTCCATGAAACCAAAAACTACACCGCCGGCGGCGAAGGTGGCGCGACGCTGATTAACGATCGCGCGCTGGTAGAGCGGGCAGAGGTCATTCGTGAGAAAGGCACTAACCGCAGCCAGTTTTTCCGTGGGCAGGTGGATAAATACACCTGGCGGGATATCGGTTCCAGCTATCTGATGGCGGATCTCCAGGCGGCCTATTTATGGGCGCAACTGGAAGCGGCAGAACGCATCAACCAGCAGCGCCTGGCGCTGTGGCAAACCTATTACGACGCGTTAAAGCCGCTGGCGCGCGCGGGTCGTATTGAGCTGCCCTCGATCCCTGCGGAGTGTAGCCATAATGCGCATATGTTTTATATCAAGCTGCGCGATGAAGCCGACCGTAGTGCGCTGATTGCTTTCCTGAAAGAAGCGGAAATCCTCGCGGTGTTCCACTATATCCCGCTGCATGCTTCACCGGCCGGTGAAAAATTCGGTGAATTCCACGGCGAAGATCGTTACACCACACAAGAAAGTGAGCGTTTGCTTCGTCTGCCGCTGTTCTACAACCTGGCACCGGTTAATCAGCGCACCGTTATCAGCACGCTTCTGAGCTACTTCAACTGACATGTCGCTGGCAAAAGCATCGATATGGACGGCCGCCAGCACGCTGGTCAAGATTGGCGCGGGCTTGCTGGTGGTCAAATTGCTTGCGGTGGCGTTTGGGCCGTCAGGCGTCGGGCAGGCGGGGAATTTCCGCCAGCTTATTACCGTATTGGGTGTGCTGGCAGGGGCCGGGATTTTTAACGGCGTAACGAAATTTGTCGCGCAATACCATGACGATCCGGCTCGCTTACGCATTGCTGTGGGCACATCGTCCGCGATGGTGCTGGGCTTTTCGGCGCTGTTGGCGCTGATTTTCCTGCTGGCGGCAGCACCAATCAGCCAGGGGTTATTTGGTCATAAAGATTATCAGGGTCTGGTGCGTCTGGTGGCGCTGGTGCAGATGGGCATTGCATGGGCCAACCTGCTGCTGGCGGTAATGAAAGGGTTTCGCGACGCAGCAAGTAACGCACTCTCGCTGATTATCGGTAGCGTGATCGGCGTGCTGGCATGGTTTCTCTGTTTTAAATTGGGCGGCTATCAGGGCGCACTGCTGGGAATGGCGCTGGTTCCGGCGCTGGTGGTTATCCCGGCAATGATCATGCTGCTGCGGCGTGGCAGTGTTCCGCTGGGGTACTTTGCGCCGCGATGGGACAACGGATTAGCGGGGCAGTTGAGCAAATTTACGTTAATGGCGCTGATCACCTCGGCGACCCTGCCACTGGCCTACGTGATGATGCGAAACCAACTGGCTGCGCACTACAGCTGGGATGATGTGGGGATCTGGCAAGGGGTCAGCAGTATCTCCGATGCTTATCTGCAATTTATTACCGCCTCGTTCAGCGTTTATCTGTTACCCACATTGTCCAGACTGACGACAAAAGCAGAGATCTCGCGCGAAATCGTTAAATCGCTGCGTTTTGTGTTACCGGCGGTAGCGGCAGTGAGCCTTTGCGTCTGGCTGCTGCGCGATGTGGCGATTTGGCTGCTATTTTCCGACAAGTTCACTGCGATGCGCGATCTGTTCGCCTGGCAGCTGGTCGGGGATGTATTGAAAGTGGGCGCTTACGTATTTGGTTATCTGGTGATCGCCAAAGCGTCGCTGCGCTTTTATATTCTGGCTGAAGTGAGCCAGTTCGCGCTGTTAACGCTGTTTTCGCGCGTGCTTATCCCGGCACATGGCGCTATCGGCGCGGCGCAGGCCTATATGGCGACCTACATTATTTATTTTGCCGCATGTTGCGGCGCTTTTTTGATTTGGCGTAAGAAGGCATGACTGCACTGATTCACGTATTGGGATCGGATATCCCACACCATAACCAGACTGTTCTGCGGTTTTTTAACGAAAACCTCGCGGCTTCGGGCACGTATGCCCGTGAATTTATGGTTGTTGGCTGCGACGAAGGGCAAAGCGCGGCGTATCCGGAATTAACGCTGCACTTCTATGCCGATAAAAAAGTGCTGGCAAAGGCCGTTGTCGCGCGTGCAAAAGCCGATCGTCAGCAACGCTTCTTCTTTCACGGCCAGTTTAACTTCGGCCTGTGGCTGGCGTTGTTGCGCGGTGCCATTAAGCGCGAACAGTTCTACTGGCATGCCTGGGGCGCCGATCTGTATGAAGTGTCGCGCAGCCTCAAATTCCGTCTTTTTTATCCGCTGCGCCGTTTAGCGCAACGCCGGGTGGGCTGCATTTTTGCTACCCGTGGCGATCTGGCCTGGTTCGGGCAACGTAACCCAGCTGTGCGCGGCGAGCTGCTCTATTTCCCTACGCGTATGGATCCGGCGCTGAATACCATGGCGCACGAGCTGCAACGGGAAGGCAAACTGACGATTCTGGTGGGTAACTCCGGCGACCCGAGCAACGAGCACATTGCTGCATTGCGAGCGATTCACCGCCAGTTTGGCGACACGGTCAATATCATTGTACCGATGGGTTATCCGGCGAATAACGACAGCTATATCACCGCGGTCCGCAACGCCGGTCTGGCGCTATTTAGCGCAGATAACTTGCGTATTCTGAGCGAAAAAATGGACTTTGATGCCTATCTGGCACTGCTGGCGCAATGCGATTTAGGTTACTTTATTTTCGCCCGTCAGCAGGGGATCGGCACGCTTTGCTTACTGATTCAGGCTGGCGTTCCCTGCGTACTGAACCGGGAAAATCCGTTCTGGCGCGATATGGTGGCAGAAGATATTCCGGTGTTGTTTACCAGCGATGCGCTAAGCGAATCGGTGATCCGCGAGGCCCGGCGACAACTGGTGGCCGTGGATAAGAATGGCATTACGTTCTTTAGCCCGAATTACATTACGCTTTGGCATAAAACGCTGCGTATGGCTGCGGGGATCGTCGGATGAGCCCACTTGAGTTTTGCGGACTGTTTATCATCTGGCTGCTGGCGACACTCTTTATCGCCACGCTGACCTGGTTTGAATTCCGCCGTGTGCGTTTTAACTTTAACGTTTTCTTTTCGCTGCTGTTTCTGCTGACCTTTTTCTTCGGTTTTCCGCTGACGTGCGTACTGGTGTTCCGCTTTAACGTCGCCGTGGCACCGCCGGGAATTATGATGCAGTCATTGCTGGCGGCGGCGTGTTTCTATGGCATCTATTACGTCACCTATAAAACGCGGCTGCGGGCGAAAGCCGAACAGGCGACACGTCGCCCGCTGTTCACCATTAACCGGGTGGAGGCGCATCTGACATGGGTGATGCTGATGATCATCGCGCTGGTGAGCGTGGGGATCTTCTTCATGCACAACGGCTTTCTGTTATTCCGCTTGCACTCCTATAGCCAGATCTTCTCCAGCGAAGTGTCCGGCGTCGCGTTAAAGCGTTTCTTCTACTTCTTTATTCCGGCGATGTTGGTGGTCTACTTTCTGCGTCAGAGCGCACAGGCATGGCTATTCTTTCTGGTCAGCACCGTGGCGTTTGGTTTGCTGACCTACATGATTGTTGGCGGTACGCGCGCCAATATCATTATCGCGTTCGCGATTTTCCTGTTTATCGGCATTATTCGCGGCTGGATTTCGCTCTGGATGCTGGCCGCTGCGGGCGTGCTGGGGATTGTCGGTATGTTCTGGCTGGCGCTGAAACGCTATGGCTTAAATGTCAGCGGCGACGAGGCGTTTTACACCTTTTTATACCTGACGCGCGATACTTTCTCGCCGTGGGAAAACTTGTCGTTGCTGTTGCAAAACTACGACAAGATAGATTTTCAGGGGCTGGCGCCGATTGTGCGCGACTTCTACGTGTTTATTCCCTCCTGGTTATGGCCTTCCCGGCCTGGCATTGTGCTCAACACGGCGAACTACTTCACCTGGGAAGTGCTCAACAACCACTCCGGGCTGGCGATTTCGCCCACGCTGATTGGTTCGTTAGTGGTGATGGGCGGCGCGTGGTTTATCCCGCTGGGTGCGGTGGTGGTGGGACTGATCATTAAATGGTTCGACTGGTTATATACTTTAGGAAACCGGGAAACCAACCGCTATAAGGCCGCGATTCTTCACAGCTTCTGCTTTGGCGCTATTTTCAACATGATTGTGCTGGCGCGCGAAGGGCTGGATGCGTTTACCTCGCGGGTTGTCTTTTTCCTTGTCATTTTCGGCTTCTGCCTGTTAATAGCGAAACTGCTCTACTGGCTGTTTGACAGTGCAGGACTTATACATCGTCGCGATACGCGTGTAGTGAAACCCCTCTCCCAGGTGTGAAAAAGGATTTAACATGACGGATAAGACGGCAGCGCCGTTGTATGACCTGCGCGGTCTGAAACTGGTCGGCTGGCGCGATATGCAACACGCGCTGGATTTTCTCTGTGCGGATGAGCAAATCAAACAGGGCACACTGGTGGCGATCAACGCCGAGAAAATGCTGACGCTGGAAGATGACGCGCAAGTTCGCGCGTTGATTGAGGCGGCGGAATATAAGTACGCCGATGGCATCAGCGTCGTGCGATCGCTGCGCAAGAAATTCCCGCAGGCACAGGTTTCTCGTGTTGCGGGTGCCGATCTCTGGGAACAACTGATGGCGCGGGCAGGAAAAACGGGCACACCGGTGTTTCTGGTCGGTGGAAAACCCGAAGTGCTGGCGCAAACAGAGCAGAAACTGCGCACGCAATGGCAGGTGAATGTGGTGGGAAGCCAGGATGGCTACTTTAGCCCAGCGCAGCGACAAGCGCTGTTTGAGCGGATCCGCGATAGCGGGGCGAAAATCGTCACCGTCGCCATGGGCTCGCCAAAACAAGAGATTTTTATGCGTGATTGCCGTGCTGTCTGGCCGGATGCGCTGTATATGGGCGTGGGCGGCACTTACGATGTCTTTACCGGGCATGTGAAACGCGCGCCGACGCTCTGGCAGAAATTAGGGCTGGAGTGGCTCTATCGCTTATTGTCACAACCGACGCGGCTGAAACGCCAGTTACGTTTGCTGCGTTATCTCCGCTGGCACTATAGTGGAAAACTCTGACACTCTCCCGGCGGCGTAATGCGCTGCCTTTTCCCTTCCTGTTGTTGTTTTATTGTGCATTACGCCTGTTTTTTTTATACATCGTTTGCCATTTCCCTCATTTTAAGAAACCATTCGCTCACTCATTGCAGTGCCGTGGTGTTTTTTGCGCCAACCATTTCCGGGTCGGTGCAGCATGGCCTGTTATGAGCTGAGGGAAAACTCATAACAATAACCCGCAGAGCGGGCAAAGAAAGAAGCAAACACAACAGAGGATTTATGGCCGAAAACAAACCAGAGCTTCAGCGTGGTCTGGAGTCTCGTCACATCGAATTAATTGCCCTCGGGGGCACTATAGGCGTAGGCCTGTTTATGGGGGCTGCCAGTACGCTGAAATGGGCAGGCCCGTCGGTATTGCTGGCGTATATCATCGCCGGTGTTTTCGTCTTCTTTATTATGCGCTCCATGGGCGAAATGCTGTTTCTGGAGCCGGTCGCCGGGTCCTTTGCAGTTTATGCGCATCGCTATATGAGCCCGTTCTTTGGCTATCTCACCGCCTGGTCCTACTGGTTTATGTGGATGGCGGTTGGCATCTCGGAAATCACCGCGATTGGCGTGTATGTCCAGTTCTGGTTCCCGGATCTTGCGCAGTGGATACCCGCGCTGATTGCGGTGGGGCTGGTCGCCCTGGCCAATCTGGCAGCGGTGCGTTTGTATGGTGAAATTGAATTCTGGTTTGCGATGATCAAAGTCACCACCATTATCGTGATGATTGTCGTGGGCCTGGGCGTGATTTTCTTCGGCTTTGGTAACGGCGGTCACTCGATTGGTTTTGGCAACCTGACCGAACATGGCGGTTTTTTTGCCGGCGGCTGGAAAGGCTTTTTAACCGCGCTTTGTATCGTTGTAGCCTCTTATCAGGGTGTCGAGTTGATTGGTATCACCGCAGGTGAAGCGAAAAACCCGCAAGTGACGCTGCGTAGCGCGGTCAGCAAGGTGCTGTGGCGCATTCTGATTTTCTATGTGGGCGCCATTTTTGTCATCGTCACCATCTTCCCGTGGAATGAAATTGGCACCAATGGCAGCCCGTTCGTGCTGACTTTTGCCAAAATCGGTATCACGGCGGCTGCCGGGATCATTAACTTTGTCGTGCTGACGGCGGCGCTATCCGGTTGTAACAGCGGTATGTATAGCTGTGGGCGTATGCTTTACGCGTTGGCGAAGAACCGCCAGTTGCCGGCTGCGGTGGCTAAAGTGTCCAAAAGCGGCGTTCCGGCGATGGGCGTGACCATTTCCATCATTATTCTGCTGGTCGGCTCCTGCCTGAATTACGTGATTCCGAACCCACAACGGGTGTTTGTTTACGTCTACAGCGCCAGCGTATTGCCAGGTATGGTGCCGTGGTTCGTGATCTTGATAAGCCAACTGCGTTTTCGTAAGGCACATAAAGAAGCGATTGCCAGCCATCCGTTCCGCTCGATGCTGTTCCCGTGGGCAAACTGGTTAACCATGGCATTTCTGATTTGCGTGCTGGTGGGGATGGGCTTCAACGACGACACGCGTATGTCGCTGTTTGTCGGCATTATCTTCCTCGCTGCGGTAACGGTGGCGTATAAGGTATTTGGCTTCCATCGGCATGCTGTTACGCAACGGGTGGGTGAATAAGAGGCAAAATGCGCAAAGCATAACCAAACGCGCATTTTCTTTAAAAAAAGCACTAGACAGCCGCGCCCGAAGTCCGTACTATCCACCCCCGCAACGGCGCTACGCGCCCGTAGCTCAGCTGGATAGAGCGCTGCCCTCCGGAGGCAGAGGTCTCAGGTTCGAATCCTGTCGGGCGCGCCATTTAAACCCGGCGCTTGAGCTGCGGTGGTTCGTGAAATATCACGATACCGTGTGAAAAGATTTACAGTGGTGGCTATAGCTCAGTTGGTAGAGCCCTGGATTGTGATTCCAGTTGTCGTGGGTTCGAGTCCCATTAGCCACCCCATTATTTTGCAGTACAAGTTTCGTGGAATGCGAAGGTGGCGGAATTGGTAGACGCGCTAGCTTCAGGTGTTAGTGTCCTTAGGATGTGGGGGTTCGAGTCCCCCCCCTCGCACCACAACTTAGATTGAACGAAAAATTCAAAAAGCAGTAAAACGGCGAGTAGCGCAGCTTGGTAGCGCAACTGGTTTGGGACCAGTGGGTCGGAGGTTCGAATCCTCTCTCGCCGACCAATTTTGAACCCCGCGTAAGCGGGGTTTTTTGTTTTTGGCTTTCCTGCCACATCTTCTGCATTTCGCGCCTTTCCATCGTCCTTTTTGCCTGTGTTGCTTCTGAGCGACAATGAGCACCTGCTGTGTCGCTTAATGGTGACATGTAACTCACTGATTTTAAATGACTAAAATAATTAGCCTGCTATTTGTCGCCAGCTAGCGACATACTGGCTTTTGGGAAAGACGACTAGGGCGTGATTGCGGGGCAAGATACGCTGAATTTGCTGATATTTTAAAAGTTTGCGCTCGGTAACATTAGTTAATGCAGTTGTGGCACGGTATGTGCAATAATCTATGCGTAGATGCTCATTCCATCTCTTATGTTCGCCTTCAGGCCTCATAAACTCAGGAATGATGCAGAGCCGTTTACGGTGCTTATCGTCCACAGACAGATGTCGCTTCGGCCTCATCAAACACCATGGACATAACGTTGAGTGAAGCACCCATTTAGTTGTCAAAGACCTGTTTTAACGCCTGCCTGAGTATTCCGGCAGGCGTTTTTTTATGTCGTAACACTCCATGTTTCGAGTTGCAGATGCTTTGTCTTTCCTGCAACTCGAATCAAAGTGTTAGTGAGGCGGGTTATTTTGCAGCGTCAGTAACAAACCGTCACGGCGCATGGTGGCGGCTTCTTCCGGTTGATGCAGGCGATCGAGGCAGTCGGCGAGCCAGGCATAATCAAACGCGTCCGCGCGCTGTTTCAACGCGGCACGAAACGCAAGGCAGGCTTCCTGCCATTCACCGTGCTTCATCAACGATTGCCCCAGCGTACTCCACAGCAATGGGCGGTCGCCCTGCGTTTTGATTTGCTGGCGCAGGACTTTTTCGATCTGCTCCGGGTTATTGGTTTTCAGGCGAGGGATGACCAATACCAGACGATCGTCGTATTGTCGCTTCAGGCCATCAAGCACGATCTCCTGTGCGGTATCGTGATCGTCGCACTCAATTAAGTGCTCGGCCATGGCCACCTGCAACACCACTTGCTGGCGGGTTTTGCGGCTCTGGTTTTTCCACCAGGTTTTCAGCCCCTCGCTGCCTTGATCGGCACGCGCTTGATCCATCATGCCGATCCACGCCTGCTGCTGCAGAAGATCGCGGTGTTCATCGTCGCCAACGTTGGCTTTCGCCATCGACGGAATGATATCCACCAGCGATGTCCACGCGCCGGTGCGAATATAAGCCTGCTCCGCCAGACGCAGCACTTCGGGATGGCGAGGAGTGATTTCCAGTAACTTATCCACGCCATGACGTGCGGCATGATTTTCGTTGCGCGCCAGCTGCAGACGCACCCGGGTGATTTCTACCGGAATCGGATCGTTTTCCGCCAGCTCTGCGGCGCGTTCCAGATGCTGATTCGCGCGGACTTCATCACCGCGCTGCTGCGCCGCTTCTGCCGCCAGCAGATAGTTAACCACCGGTTGCTCAGCGTGATCGGCATTCTTCGACATCAGCTTTTCAACCTGCTGATAATCGCCTTCCGCCAGTTTCAGCAGCGCCTGCTCTGTCTGTTTACGGGCGCGACGGCGTTTACGGCCGACGAACCAGCCACGCGTATGCGAGCCGGTACGGAAAATGCGGCGCAGTACCCACTCGAGAGCGAAGATAACCACTAACGCCAGCACCAGAATAATGACCAACCCGGTAACGCTGGTTTCAATGTTGTAGTTATCGGTCTGGATCAGCACGTATCCCTGATGCCCGGCGAGCATAGGGCCAAGCACGATCCCGGCGATCAACAGTGCAAAGAGCAATAACACTTTTAACATGGTTACTCTCCTTGTGCTGCGGCGGCGGCAGGTGCCTGTTCAGCCGCTACGGCGGGCTGGGCCATCAGATTGCGTACGCGTGTCTGCATCAGTTTTTCCAGAATCGGCTGGCTTTGCAGTGATTCCGGCAAATCCATGGCAATGGTTTGCTGACTCAGCTTGTCCACTTCCTCAAGAAACGCTTTGGTCGCGGCATCATCGGTATCGTAGTAGGCCCGCACCCAGGTGGAGACGTTATCCAGCGCTTGTTTGTAAGTCTCTTCCTGGTGACGCGGAACGGCCTGCGCGGCAACCAGCAGACGCGAACGGATATTCTCACGCAAATAGATATCCTGATTCGGTGCGAGCAGCGGCACGGCTGTTTCATCACGGCGACGAATGGTAATAAAGCTGTCCATAAAGTTCTGCCAGCTTTTTTGCAGGTTTACCCGCCATTCGCTGATTGAGCCGGACAGCTCGCTGCTGTCAGCATCCATCGGGGAGTCGTCATCGTTATTGTCCGCCAGACGCAGGTTATCAATCTGGTTGGAAAGCTGATTTAACTTCAGAATGGCACCGTCGTAATCCACCTGAGTGATAGCGGAAAGACTGGCGATATCGTCAGTAATCGCCCGGCGGGCGGTGATAAGGCTCGGATCGTTCATATCCGCCAGGCTGGCATCGGCGCTTTTCAGCAGTGCCGCCGCGGTGGTGACGTCCTGATCGCTCCACAGTTTGCGACCGGCCAGTTTCACCAGAAAATCAGCCTGAGCCAACTGCCAGGTTTTTGCGTCGGAACCGGAAATAGTTGCCACTTTCTGCTGTACTTCATTTAGCTCTTTTGCCAGCACGTCATTCTGGTGTTTAGCCGCTGCAAGCTCGCTGGATTGCTGCTTGATTACGCCTTCCAGTTCCGCACGCTGCTTATCCTGCGACTGCTGTAGTGCAATAACCTGGTCGGCGAGTTCGCCATTGTTGTTGTTCAGGGTTGCGGTCTGCTGTTTCACCCAGCCATAAAGCCCTGCGCCAGATGCCAGTGCAATCGCGATGGCGATCGCGCTGAGTGCAAGGCTGGTCCTGTTAGCGCGTGCATTTTTCTCTGCTTTCTCCGGCGGCGGCGTTGCGCCGTCAGCCGCTTTGGTCTCTTCAACCTCGGCGGAGGAGTGTTGTTGTTCCGTCATTATGGCTTCCCATTATGAGAGTTATTGTAATGCGCGAAGCAGCGCATCGTTGTCGGCATTGTCAGCGACCTGAATATCCTGCCAGCCCAGATCCCGGGCGAGGTGCGCCAGACGTTCGCTTACCACGACCAGGCGGCAGCGAAGTAACCAGTTCTCCCGATACCAGGGAGGAATAAGTGAATACAGTTGTTGCATCATTTCGCCGCTGGTGACCACAAGTGTGGTCACACCGCGTGTGTGCCAGCGCATCGCTTCTTCCGCGCCGTCATAACATTTCGCGCTGCGTTGATAGCACTCGCAAAACTCAACGTCGGCACCGCGTGCTGCCAGCGTTTCCGCCAGCACTTCGCGCCCGCCGTTACCTCGTAAGATTAGCGCATGCTTGCCCTGAACACTTTGTAATTCAGGTAATTGTAGCAACACTTCGCTGATTTCCCGATCGAAGGGATAGCGCACGTCAATTCCGCTGACGGTGTGCAGTGCCAGCGCGGTGGTGCGACCAATCGCGAAATAGTGCGGTTCGCCCGGAAAGCGCAGACCTTGTTGTTGCAGGTGCGCGTGAGCGAATGAAACGGCATGTTGCGACAGCGCAAAAACCATGTCGTTTGCGGTTAACGCGGCAAGCCGGGCGGGGAGCGAATTCAACTCACGACCCGGTGTAAATTCGATCAACGGAAAGCTCCAGGCCACCAACCCCAGTGTGCGCAGTCGGCTCACTAATTCTTCCCCTGCGGGGGACGGGCGGGTGACGAGAATGCTCATGCGGGGGCGTCTCCGTTATAAATTTCGGCCAGGATGGCGCGAGCGCCATTATCGAGTAGCTCTTCCGCCAGTGAGATGCCAAGCTGTTCGGCATCCTCCAGAAGACCGCGACGTTCGCCGCGTACCATAATGGAGCCGTCTGGCGCGCCAACCAACCCACGCAGCCAGATCCCGCCATCAATCAGTTCAGCATAGCTGCCGATTGGCACCTGGCAGCCGCCTTCAAGACGCGTATTCATTGCGCGCTCGGCTTTCACGCGAACGGCGGTGTCGTCGTGGTTGAGCGGCGCGAGCAGGGCGCGCGTACGCGCATCGTCCAGACGACACTCAACACCTACTGCGCCCTGACCGACAGCTGGCAGCGAGGTTTCCGGTGGCAGCGCGGTGCGTACACGGGAACTTAATCCAAGGCGGTTAAGACCGGCAACGGCGAGAATAATCGCGTCATAGTCACCGTTATCCAGCTTACTAAGGCGCGTGCCGACATTCCCGCGCAGGGAGCGGATCACCAGATCCGGGCGATGCTCTGCCAACTGACACTGGCGGCGCAAGCTGGATGTGCCAACAATGCTGCCAGCGGGCAATTCGTCCAGCGAGTTATAGCGATTTGATACAAACGCGTCGCGTGGATCGTCGCGCTCACAAATGGTCACCAGGCCAAGCCCTTGCGGGAAATCGACCGGCACATCCTTCATCGAATGCACAGCGATATCGGCACGGTTTTCAAGCAGTGCCAGTTCGAGTTCTTTGACAAACAGGCCTTTACCGCCCACTTTCGCCAGCGGTGTATCGAGGATCACATCTCCGCGAGTGACCATCGGCACCAGTTCAACTGTAAGCCCAGGGTGGCTCGCCTCAAGGCGTTCCTTAACGTAATGTGCCTGCCAGAGCGCAAGAGGGCTTTGCCGTGTGGCAATTCTTAAAACATTGTCTAACATGCTTGTTACCGTCCTTATCGTCCGTTGACCATCCTAACATTGTTGCATTAGGGTGTCAGTGCTCGCGGTGGATTGCATAGGTGCGAGAAGGCGGCACCTCTGCAATGCAGGCGCAACCGGGCTGTAATTCGGACTTTACAGAGAGCGTTTGCTGCTACACTGGTTTGTAGCGCATCTTTCTTTACGGTCAATGAGCAAGGTGTTAAATTGATCACGTTTTAGACCATTTTTTCGTCGCTCCCCCTATAAAGATAAGGGCGAAAAAAGGTGACGGCTATTTTGGATTTTCTGTAAACATCAGGCGATATGTCTTGTACCTCTATATTGAGACTCTGAAACAGAGACTGGATGCCATCAATCAATTGCGTGTGGATCGCGCGCTTGCTGCCATGGGGCCTGCTTTCCAGCAGGTTTACAGTCTGCTGCCTACATTGTTGCATTACCACCATCCGCTGATGCCGGGCTACCTTGAAGGTAACGTTCCCCAGGGCATTTGCTTTTACACGCCTGATGAAAACCAACTTCACTACCTGAACGAACTTGAGCTGCACCGTGGCTTGCCGCCGCAGGCTTCGCCAAAAGGCGAACTGCCGATCACCGGCGTCTATTCTATGGGCAGTACCTCATCGGTTGGGCAAAGCTGTTCCTCGGATCTCGATATCTGGGTCTGCCATCAATCCTGGCTTGATAATGAAGAGCGCCAACTGTTGCAGCGTAAGTGCAGCCTGCTGGAAAGCTGGGCGGCCTCGCTCGGTGTTGAAGTAAGCTTCTTCCTGATTGATGAAAACCGTTTCCGCCACAATGAAAGCGGCAGCCTCGGTGGTGAAGACTGCGGTTCTACGCAGCATATTCTGTTGCTTGATGAATTTTACCGCACCGCCGTGCGCCTGGCAGGTAAACGTATTCTGTGGAATATGGTGCCGGGAGACGAAGAGGAACATTACGACGACTACGTCATGACGCTCTATGCGCAGGGCGTTTTAACGCCGAACGAATGGCTGGATCTGGGTGGCTTAAGTTCGCTTTCGGCTGAAGAGTACTTCGGTGCCAGCCTGTGGCAGCTCTATAAAAGTATTGATTCACCGTACAAAGCGGTGTTGAAAACATTGCTGCTGGAAGCCTACTCCTGGGAATACCCAAACACGCGTCTGTTGGCGAAAGATATTAAACAGCGTTTGCACGATGGCGAGATTGTCTCGTTTGGTCTCGATCACTACTGCATGATGCTGGAGCGCGTGACGGAATACCTGATCGCGATTGAAGACACCGCGCGTCTCGATCTTGCTCGTCGATGTTTCTATTTAAAAGTCTGCGAAAAACTGAGCCGCGAGCGCGCCTGCGTTGGCTGGCGTCGTGAAGTAATTTCGCAGCTGGTGAAAGAGTGGGGCTGGGACGACGCGCGTGTAGCGATGCTGGATAACCGCGCGAACTGGAAAATCGATCAGGTACGCGAAGCGCACAACGAACTGCTCGACGCGATGATGCAGAGTTACCGGAACCTGATTCGCTTTGCGCGCCGCAACAATCTGAGCGTTTCCGCCAGCCCGCAGGATATTGGCGTATTAACCCGTAAGCTGTACGCGGCGTTTGAAGCGCTGCCGGGTAAAGTGACGCTGGTGAACCCGCAAATTTCACCGGATCTCTCCGAACCGAATTTAACCTTTATTCATGTGCCGCCGGGCCGCGCTAACCGTACGGGTTGGTATCTTTACAACCGCGCGCCAAATATGGATTCGATCGTTAGCCACCAACCGCTGGAATATAACCGCTACCTTAATAAGCTGGTCGCCTGGGCGTGGTTTAACGGTCTGCTGACTTCGCGTACGCACCTGTTTATTAAAGGCAACGGCATTGTTGATTTGCCGAAGTTGCAGGAGATGGTGGCAGATGTTTCCCATCACTTCCCGCTGCGGCTGCCCGCCCCGACGCCGAAAGCGCTCTACAGCCCTTGCGAAATCCGTCACCTGGCGATCATCGTTAACCTGGAATACGACCCAACCGCGGCGTTCCGTAACCAGGTTGTACATTTTGATTTCCGCAAACTTGATGTGTTCAGCTTTGGTGAGCAGCAAAATTGCCTCGTTGGCAGCGTCGATTTGCTCTATCGCAACTCGTGGAATGAAGTGCGAACCCTGCATTTCAACGGCGAGCAGGCGATGACCGAAGCGCTGAAAACCATTCTGGGGAAAATGCACCAGGATGCCGCGCCACCGGACAGCGTGGAAGTGTTCTGCTACAGCCAGCATTTACGTGGTCTTATTCGTACGCGTGTGCAGCAACTGGTGTCGGAGTGTATTGAGCTGCGCCTTTCCAGTACGCGGCAGGAAACCGGGCGTTTCAAAGCGTTGCGTGTTGCCGGTCAGACCTGGGGGCTGTTCTTTGAACGTCTCAATGTCTCCGTGCAGAAGCTGGAAAACGCGATTGAGTTTTACGGCGCGATTTCTCATAACAAGCTGCATGGTCTTTCGGTGCAGGTGGAAACCAATCACGTTGAGTTACCTGCGGTGGTAGATGGTTTTGCCAGTGAAGGGATTATTCAATTCTTCTTTGAAGAGACCGGCGAAGAGGGCTTTAACATCTATATCTTAGATGAGAGCAACCGCGCGGAAGTCTATCACCACTGCGAAGGCAGCAAAGAAGAGCTGGTGCGCGATGTCAGCCGTTTCTATTCTTCATCTCACGATCGCTTTACTTACGGTTCGAGCTTTATCAACTTTAACTTGCCGCAGTTCTACCAGATTGTGAACGTTGAAGGGCGCGCGCAGGTGATTCCGTTCCGTAATCAGGCAATCAGCACCGCGACGCCGGCAAATCAGGATAACGACGCGCCGTTGCTGCAGCAGTATTTCTCTTAAGCGATTTGCCCGGCGTTTCACCGGGCAATGAATGTCAGCGGAAGTTGACGGTTTCTCCCGCCTGTTGGCTTGCCGCCTGTTCCAGCAGATCCCAGAATGTTTCACCGCTGCGATCGCACACCCATTCGTCACCTTTCAGATCAAAATGGTAGCCGCCCTGTTTGGTTGCCAGCCAGACCTGGTGTAGCGGTTCCTGGCGGTTAATAATGATTTTGCTGCCGTTTTCAAAGCTGATGGTCAGCACGCCGCCGTTGATCTCGCAGTCGATATCACTGTCGCCGTCCCAGTCATCCAGGCGTTCTTCGATGGTCAGCCACAGGCCGTCTGCGAGGCGATGAAATTCACTGTCGTTCATTCTCTTATCCCGTTTTTTATGATGGCAGCAGTATAACGCGAAACATTTCCCGATGCCCTAAACGCGCAAACTCTTGCTTTTGTGTCTTCTCCTGCGATGATAGAAAGCAGAAAGAACGAACTTACAGGCAACTTATAATGAAAGATGTGTTTCGCACGCTGGCCGTACTGCTGACTCTGTTCAGCCTGACGGGCTGTGGTCTGAAAGGCCCACTCTACTTCCCACCCGCCGATAAAAACGCGCCGCCGCCAACCAAAACGCAAACCAGCACGATTCAGCCGATCACGCCGGATAAAAACGATCGTGGTGATGACGGCTCGCCGACGCAGGTGAATTACTGACGTTACCGTTCTGTATCCGCGCAAATGGAGTAGATGATGCAGTTCTCAAAAATGCATGGCCTTGGCAACGATTTTATGGTCGTCGACGCGGTAACGCAGAATGTCTTTTTTTCCCCGGAGCTGATCCGTCGTCTGGCGGATCGCCATCTTGGTGTAGGATTTGACCAGTTACTGGTGGTTGAGCCGCCCTACGATCCTGAACTTGATTTTCACTATCGGATCTTTAATGCCGATGGCAGCGAAGCGTCGCAGTGCGGCAACGGCGCGCGCTGCTTCGCCCGTTTTGTTCGCCTGAAAGGGTTGACCAATAAACGTGATATCCGCGTCAGTACGGCGAACGGTCGTATGGTATTGAGCGTAACGGAAGATGAGTTAGTGCGCGTGAATATGGGCGAGCCGAACTTCGAACCGTCGCAGGTGCCGTTTCGCGCGAACAAAGCGGAAAAGACCTATATTATGCGTGCAGCAGAGCAAACAGTATTGTGCGGCGTTGTCTCGATGGGCAACCCGCACTGCGTGATTCAGGTGGACGACGTCAACACCGCCCCCGTCGAAACGCTGGGGCCGGTTCTGGAAAGCCACGAACGTTTTCCTGAACGCGCGAACATCGGCTTTATGCAAGTCGTTAAACCGGACAACATTCGCCTGCGCGTTTATGAACGCGGTGCCGGGGAAACCCAGGCCTGTGGCAGCGGCGCTTGCGCAGCGGTCGCTGTCGGCATCTCGCAGGGTTTGCTGGCGGAAAATGTTCGCGTGGAGTTACCAGGCGGTCGACTTGATATCGCATGGAAAGGCCCGGGCCAACCACTGTATATGACTGGCCCGGCGGCACATGTCTACGACGGGTTTATTCAGTTATGAAGCAGCCAGGGGAAGAACTACAGGACACCTTTACACAGCTGGATGACAGCGATGTCGTTGATTATCTGCTGCGTAACCCTGATTTCTTTATCCGCAATGCACGGCTGGTGGAACAGATGCGCGTACCGCATGCGGTACGCGACACCGTTTCACTGGTGGAATGGCACATGGCGCGTTCGCGCAATCACATCAATGCGCTGGAAGAGAACATGACGCTGTTGATGGAGCAGGCCAGCGCTAACGAAGGTCTGTTCTATCGCCTGCTGCGTTTGCAGGGACGGCTGGCGTCTGCGCCGAGCCTTGATGAATTGCTCAACCGTTTCCATCGCTGGGCGCGTGATTTAGGGCTGGCGGGCGCCACTATCCGCCTGTTTCCCGATCGCTGGCGTCTTGGCGCACCGTCGAAGTTTACCCATCTTGCGCTCTCCCGACAGGCGTTTGAGCCGCTACGTATTCAGCGCCTTGGCCAGCAGCATCACTATCTTGGGCCGCTCAACGGGCCGGAATTACTGCTGCTGTTGCCAGAAGCGAAAGCGATCGGTTCCGTCGCGATGTCGCTGATGGGACAAAAGGGTGATCTGGGCGTTGTGTTGTTCAGCAGCCGCGACGTTCATCATTATCAACAGGGACAAGGCACCCAGTTGCTGGAAGAGATCACGCAGATGCTGCCAGATCTGCTGGAGCGCTGGATTGAGCGCGCATGACCGATTCTCCGCTGTTTTCGTTCGTCACCCGTTTTCTGCGCTACCTTAGCGTTGAACGTCAGCTCAGCCCCATCACGCTTTTAAATTATCAGCGTCAGCTTGATGCCATTATTGCTTTGACCGAAGAAACGGGTCTGAAAAGCTGGCAACAATGTGATGCTGCGATGGTGCGTACCATTGCCGTGCGCAGCCGACGCAAAGGGCTGGGCGCCGCGAGCCTGGCGCTGCGGCTCTCGGCGTTGCGCAGTTTCTTTGACTGGATGGTCAGCCAGGGCGAGTTGCCCGCTAACCCGGCAAAAGGCATTTCCGCGCCAAAAGCGCCGCGCCATCTGCCGAAAAATATCGATGTTGATGATATTAACCGACTGCTGGATATCGATCTTAACGATCCGCTCGCCGTGCGCGATCGCGCGATGCTTGAAGTGATGTATGGCGCGGGTCTGCGTTTGTCTGAACTGGTGAATCTGGATATTAAACATCTGGATCTGGAAAGCGGCGAAGTGTGGGTGCTGGGCAAAGGCAGTAAAGAACGCCGTTTACCGATTGGCCGCAACGCGGTTGCCTGGATTGAGCACTGGCTTGATTTACGCGGTTTGTTTGGCGCACAAGACGATGCGCTGTTTCTGTCGAAGCTTGGCAAACGCATCTCGGCGCGCAATGTGCAA
The DNA here is from genome assembly GCF_042788165.1 of Kosakonia sp. YIM B13588. Lineage (NCBI taxonomy): Bacteria > Pseudomonadati > Pseudomonadota > Gammaproteobacteria > Enterobacterales > Enterobacteriaceae > Kosakonia > Kosakonia sp. YIM B13588. The sequence continues at coordinate 44,996 of NZ_JBHZPO010000018.1, forward strand.
AAGCGCTTCGCTGAATGGGGCATTAAGCAAGGGTTGAACAGCCACGTGCATCCACATAAGCTGCGCCACTCTTTCGCCACCCATATGCTCGAATCGAGCGGCGATCTGCGCGGCGTACAGGAGCTGCTCGGTCACGCCAATCTGTCTACCACTCAAATATATACTCATCTTGATTTTCAACACCTTGCTTCGGTATACGATGCGGCGCACCCGCGCGCCAAACGGGGGAAATAATGCGTTTTTACCGCCCATTAGGTCAGATCTCCGCGATCACCTTCGACCTGGACGACACTCTTTACGACAACCGGTTGGTTATCCAGCGCACTGAACAGGAAGCGCTGGCGTTTGTGCAACGTTATCACCCGGCGTTAAGCAACCTGGAAAACACAGAGTTCCATCGTCTGCGCCAGTCGCTGCGGGAAACCGAACCGGATATTTACCACGATGTCACCGAGTGGCGCCGGCGTGCCGTCGAACGTGCGATGCTGGATGCCGGTCTGACCGCGGAAGAAGCGGCGGCCGGTGCAAATGCCTCGATGGTCAATTTTGCCAAATGGCGCAGCCGCATTGATGTGCCGGAGGAAACCCACGACACACTGACGAAGCTCGCCAAAAAGTGGCCGCTGGTGGCGATCACCAACGGTAACGCGCAGCCGGAGTTGTTCGGTCTGGGCGACTACTTTGAATTCGTGTTGCGCGCCGGGCCGGACGGGCGCTCAAAACCGTTTAGCGATATGTATCACCTGGCAGCTGAGCGTCTTGGCGTGGCGATTGGCGATATCCTGCATGTCGGCGATGATTTAACCACCGACGTCGCCGGGGCTGTGCGCTGCGGTATGCAGGCCTGTTGGATCAAGCCGGAAGGCGCAGATCTGCTGCAAGCCAGCGACAGCCGGTTACTGCCGCATGTGGAAATTTCGCGGTTGGCATCCCTCACTACGCTGATATAATCACCAGCTGTTCTGTATAAATTCCCAGTAATATTTCGCGGCGGTGCCAATGGACGTTTCTTATCTGCTCGACAGCCTCAATGACAAACAGCGCGACGCCGTAGCCGCCGAGCGCAGCAATATGCTGGTGCTGGCAGGGGCGGGAAGCGGTAAGACGCGCGTGCTGGTACACCGTATCGCCTGGCTGATGACTGTGGAAAACTGCTCGCCATACTCCATTATGGCGGTGACTTTCACCAACAAAGCGGCGGCGGAAATGCGTCACCGCATCGGCCAGTTGATGAGCACTTCGCAGGGCGGGATGTGGGTTGGCACCTTCCACGGCCTCGCGCACCGTTTGCTGCGCGCGCACCATATGGATGCCAATCTCCCGCAGGATTTCCAGATTCTGGACAGCGAAGATCAGCTGCGTTTGCTCAAGCGTTTGATCAAAGCGATGAACCTCGACGAGAAACAATGGCCGCCGCGCCAGGCGATGTGGTACATCAACGGCCAGAAAGACGAAGGCATTCGTCCGCACCATATTCAAAGTTTCGGTAACCCGGTGGAACAAACCTGGCAGAAAGTTTATCAGGCCTATCAGGAAGCCTGTGACCGTGCCGGGCTGGTGGATTTCGCCGAGCTGCTGCTGCGCGCCCATGAGTTGTGGCTCAACAAGCCGCATATTTTGCAGCATTACCGCGAACGCTTTACCAATATCCTGGTGGACGAGTTCCAGGATACCAACAACATTCAATACGCGTGGATCCGCCTGCTGGCGGGTGATACCGGCAAAGTGATGATCGTCGGCGACGATGATCAGTCCATTTACGGCTGGCGCGGTGCGCAGGTGGAAAACATCCAGCGCTTCCTGAAAGATTTCCCCGGCGCGCAGACGATCCGCCTGGAGCAGAACTACCGTTCGACCAGCAATATCCTGAGCGCGGCGAACGCCCTGATTGAGAACAATAACGGGCGTCTGGGTAAAAAGCTGTGGACCGATGGCGTCGATGGCGAGCTGATTTCACTCTACTGCGCGTTTAACGAGCTGGATGAAGCGCGTTATGTCGTCAATCGCATTAAAGCCTGGCAGGATAACGGCGGGCAACTGACGCAGTGCGCCATTCTCTATCGCAGCAACGCCCAGTCGCGCGTGCTGGAAGAAGCGCTGCTGCAAGCCAGTATGCCGTACCGGATTTATGGCGGTATGCGCTTCTTCGAACGTCAGGAAATTAAAGATGCGCTCTCCTACCTGCGCCTGATCGCCAACCGCAATGATGACGCCGCCTTTGAGCGCGTGGTGAATACGCCAACGCGCGGCATCGGCGACCGTACGCTGGACGTGGTACGCCAAACCTCGCGTGACCGCCAGTTGACGTTATGGCAGGCAACGCGCGAGTTGTTGCAGGAGAAAGCGCTGGCGGGCCGCGCGGCGAGCGCGCTGCAACGTTTTCTTGAGCTGATTGACGCGCTGGCGCAGGAAACGGCTGATATGCCGCTGCATGTGCAAACCGACCGGGTGATCAGCGATTCCGGCCTGCGCATGATGTACGAGCAGGAAAAAGGCGAAAAGGGCCAGACGCGTATCGAGAACTTAGAGGAACTGGTTACCGCGACGCGCCAGTTCAGCTACAACGAAGAAGACGAAGATTTGATGCCACTGCAGGCGTTTCTCTCCCACGCCGCACTTGAAGCGGGCGAAGGGCAGGCGGATACCTGGCAGGATGCCGTGCAGTTAATGACGCTGCACTCGGCGAAAGGTCTGGAGTTCCCGCAGGTGTTTATTGTCGGCATGGAAGAGGGCATGTTCCCCAGCCAAATGTCACTGGATGAAGGCGGGAGGCTGGAAGAGGAGCGCCGTCTGGCGTATGTCGGTGTGACGCGCGCCATGCAAAAACTGACCTTAACCTATGCGGAAACGCGCCGCCTTTACGGCAAAGAGGTGTATCACCGCCCGTCGCGCTTTATTGGCGAGTTGCCGGAAGCGTGTGTGGAAGAGGTGCGTCTGCGCGCCAGCATCAGCCGTCCGGTTAGCCATCAGCGCATGGGGACGCCGGTTGCGCAAAGCGATACCGGCTATAAACTTGGCCAGCGCGTACGCCATGCCAAATTTGGCGAAGGCACGGTGGTGAACATGGAAGGCAGCGGTGAGCACAGCCGTTTGCAGGTGGCTTTCCAGGGGCAGGGTATCAAATGGCTGGTGGCGGCTTACGCCAAGCTCGAAACCGTGTAACTTTCAGAAAAATATCATTATTTTGTAATATTCTGCTAGCCTTATACGCTGAAGGGCAAATATTGCTCTTTAGCGTTTCGTTGCGTGTTGACGCCTTCTGAGTGCTGGCGTAACATGCGCGCACGATCACGCTAAGAGGACATTCGCCTTGGACACACCCAGTAGATACTGGCTCAATTTCCTGGTTTTCAGGAACAACTCCTAAGGCTATCTCCTCATGCTGATGGCCTTAGAGGTTGTCAGCGACCCGCTGTATCCCCGTCGCGCTGAGTCAGGCTGTTTAATGGTCTGAAACCCAATTTGTTTCTCTGTGTGCCCACCGAACTGTCCGATATTTTTTGCATTGGGAGTCCCGGCTATGCTGAGCGCATTTCAACTGGAAAACAATCGTTTAACCCGCCTTGAGGCTGACGAAATCAAGCACCTCGCCAGCTCTGTTTGGGTTGATTTGGTCGAGCCGGACGATGAAGAACGTACCCGCGTGCAAACGGAATTGGGTCAGAACCTGGCCACCCGACCTGAACTGGAAGACATTGAGGCGTCGGCGCGTTTTTTTGAAGACGAAGACGGCCTGCACATCCACTCCTTCTTCTTTTTTGAAGATGCTGAAGATCATGCAGGAAACTCAACCGTAGCATTTACCATCCGCGAAGGTCGCCTGTTCACCCTGCGTGAGCGCGAGCTGCCCGCGTTTCGCCTGTATCGTATGCGCGCCCGTAGCCAGGAGATGGTCGACGGCAACGCTTATGAACTGCTGCTGGATCTGTTCGAAACCAAAATTGAGCAACTGGCGGATGAAATCGAAAACATTTACAGCGATCTGGAAAAGCTGAGTCGCGTCATTATGGAAGGCCAGCAGGGCGACGAGTATGACGACGCGCTTTCGACGCTGGCGGAACAGGAAGATATCGGCTGGAAAGTGCGCCTGTGTCTGATGGATACCCAGCGCGCGTTGAACTTCCTGGTGCGTAAGGCGCGTTTACCGGCAGGTCAGCTTGAGCAGGCGCGCGAGATCCTGCGCGATATCGAATCCCTGCTGCCGCACAACGAATCGTTGTTCCAGAAAGTGAACTTCCTGATGCAGGCGGCGATGGGTTTTATCAATATCGAGCAGAACCGCATCATCAAAATCTTCTCGGTGGTATCGGTCGTGTTCCTGCCGCCGACGCTGGTGGCTTCCAGCTACGGAATGAACTTTGAATTTATGCCCGAACTGCACTGGAGCTTTGGCTACCCTGGCGCAATCATCTTTATGATCCTCGCAGGGCTCGCGCCTTATCTCTACTTCAAGCGCCGTAACTGGCTGTAAAACAAAAAGGTTCAGCATCGCGCTGAACCTTTTTTATTACAGGCTCCAGTCCTGTTTGCCCTTCACTTTTAGATCGTAATACCAAATGTTGGCCCGACAGGCGATGATGGCGTTGACCATATAACCCAGGAAGCCAATGTTAAAAATAACCGCAACCACGATAACGACAACGTTGATAACTAAAACTAACAGGGCTTTCTTCCACAAACCAAGGATCAGCAAATAGATAATAGAAAAAAACCAGGCGAAGAAATTGAAAGAGACTTTTATCTTCTGCCCGAAGGTCATTTCTTTATAGGCGTTTTTCCATGCCGGGCTCATTCCCCAAAAAGAGGGATAGCCATTCTTTTCATAGAATGCGAAACGATACTTCCATTTGTCGCTTAATGAATGGTCGCTTTTATAATCATAAGTGTTGATGTTACTCATTTTCCCCTCCTGAAATAGACACGTGGTCCGTCGAATTAATTTGTTGCTTTAACTGCGTCGGTGCGAGCATAAAGACAAAAAATACCAGCACGTCGTAACCGAAATAGATTCTGATACCTAAGCTCACGCACTCTACATCGCTGACAACACCGGTGGCGGTAACCGCCAGCGAGGCCAGGTAGACCAGCAATGAAAAAATGACCACATAGCGGCCTTTTGCACCGCTATCTCTGCAGCGTTGCGCGTTAATATTTAGCTTTAAATAGGTGTAAAGCAGAAAGCACACCAGCGGCAGAACAGGCAGTTCGGCCACATTAAAGGCGACCACTAAAAAGAGAATATGCAGAAGTAAAAAGATAAGGATATACGGCCCACGCGCGAGGCACGTTTTGCCCGACGGCAAAAAAATCCTGCGGATCATCGCTGATTCATCCTGAATAACGTAATGACGAAGGGGCAAACATAGCATTCCATTGCGCATTACGCGATTGAGTAAATCCTTACCTCTAAATTTTTGTAGGTATTGGGCGGCTATTCCGCCCATGTGTTTAATCAGGCTTTTTTGCGTAACCCGCGCTGTGTATAAACCGCGTCGAGGACAAAGATAGCCAGCGCAACCCAGATAAAACCGAAGGTCACCATTTTATCCGCTCCGGGATGTTCGCCGTAAAAAAGCACCGCCAGCACGAACATCAGCGTCGGGCCAATGTACTGGAAGAAGCCGAGCGTCGACAGGCGCAGACGCGTTGCCGCACCGGTAAAACAGAGCAGCGGCACCGTGGTTACGACACCTGCGGCCATTAAAAGCAGATTAAGCGACAGGCTATTTTGCCCCATATGGCTGGTCGGGCTGTCGGTAATGCCAAACAACCAAATCGCCGCCACCGGCAGCAGCCACAGCGTTTCTATCAACATGCCGGTTTGTGCTTCCACCGCAATCTTTTTGCGCAGCAGGCCGTAAAAAGCAAAGCTGAAAGCCAGGCCAAGCGCGATTACCGGCAGCGAACCAAATGTCCACAGTTGTACCAGCACACCGATCGCCGCCAGCAGCACCGCCAGCCACTGCATGCGGCGAAAACGTTCACCCAAAAACAGCATCCCCAGCAGAATATTCACCAGCGGGTTAATAAAGTAGCCCAGGCTCGCTTCCAGCATATGGTTATGGTTGACCGCCCAAATAAACAGCAACCAGTTTCCCCCGACCAGCACGGCAGAGAGCGCCAGCAGCAGGATCTTTTTTGGCGTTTGCAGCAGGGCTTTCACACTGCTCCACTGGCGGCTTACGCTAATCAACGCCAGCATAAAGAAGAAAGACCAGATTACGCGATGCGTAAGAATTTCGTCGGCCGGAACGAACCAGATCGTTTTGAAATACGCCGGGGCAATGCCCCAAATAAAATAAGCGGCCAGGGCGAGAAGCACGCCCAGCCGCGTCTGTTTTGCATCCATCGGGAAAGCTCTTAGCTGAAATGAATCCTCATGGTACCCGATTTTTCTGAGTGGCTCACCCCACCATATAGGTGGCGGTCGCGCTGGCGATATAGAGTTGTTCTTCGTTGTGCAACTCTACGCGCGCGACGGCAACTTTGTTACCCGCGCGCAGCAAGCTGCTGCTGGCGGTAAAACGCGTGCCGCGACCCGGTCGCAGGTAATCGACGCGTAAATCGATAGTGCCCATGCGTGCTAAACGCTGGCGCAGCTCCTCTTCACTAATGGTTTCATGGCGCGTTAACGTGCTGCCCACGCAAACCAGACCCGCGGCGACATCCAGCGCGGATGCAATCACGCCGCCGTGTAAAATGCTTTGCGCCCAGTTGCCGACCATCATAGGTTGGTTATTAAAACTCAGCTGCGCGTACTCTTTTTCATAGCGCTCCAGCTCAAGCCCTAACGCACGATTAAACGGCATGTGGTAAACGAATATCTCGCCGACCGTTTTCAGGACTTCTTCCGCTGTGAGAACAACTGACATGGCTATCTGATCCGATGAGTTAATGAAATGTTGATTTTATGCTTATCGATTGTTGATTTCCACTTTCGGAACCGATACATGAGCAGTGACTCAATAAATATGTAGAATACTTGCGGGGAAATTCGTCAATTCAACAATATGATTTGGAGCAGCAAACCGATGCGGACCTCTCTGGGTTGGTTTTTCGCAGTGCTTGCACTGCCGTTTATGGCTTACGCACAAGAAGCGACGGTAAAAGAAGTTCATGATGCACCCGCCGTGCGCGGCAGCATCATCGCCAATTTATTGCAGGAGCACGACAATCCGTTCACGCTCTATCCGTATGAATCCAACTACGTTATCTACACCGATACCAGCGATCTGAACAAAGAAGCGATTCGCTCCTATAACTGGGCGGATAATGCGCGCAAAGATGAAGTGAAGTTCCAGCTCAGCCTGGCGTTCCCGCTCTGGCGCGGGATTCTGGGGCCAAACTCGGTGTTCGGTGGTTCCTACACGCAAAAATCCTGGTGGCAGCTGTCAAATAGCGGCGAGTCCTCGCCATTCCGTGAAACCAACTACGAACCGCAACTGTTCCTCGGTTTCGCCACCGATTACGAGTTTGCTGGTTGGACGCTGCGCGACGTGGAGTTTGGCTTTAACCACGATTCGAACGGGCGTTCCGACCCGACTTCACGCAGCTGGAACCGCGCCTATACGCGCTTAATGGCGCAAAACGGCAACTGGCTGGTGGAAGTGAAACCCTGGTATGTGGTGGGGTCGGTCGATGACAACCCGGATATCACCAAATATATGGGTTATTACCAGTTGAAGATTGGTTATCAACTGGGCGATGCGATCCTCAGCGCAAAAGGCCAATATAACTGGAATACCGGCTACGGCGGCGCGGAAATCGGGCTAAGCTATCCTGTTACCAAACACGTGCGCCTTTATACGCAGGTCTACAGCGGGTACGGCGAATCGTTGATTGACTACAATTTCAATCAGACACGTGTCGGCGTGGGCGTGATGCTTAACGATCTGTTTTAAGCATTGCAGTTTCTCTCTCAGGCGCTGAAAATAGCGCCTGTTTTTATTTCAGGCAGATGGGGTCAGAGTGGCACAGGCGGAAGTATTGAATCAGGAATCGCTGGCGAAACAGGTTTTGCAAGAGACCTTCGGCTACCAGCAATTCCGCCCGGGCCAGCAGGATATTATCGATACCGTGCTCAGCGGCCGCGACTGCCTGGTTGTAATGCCGACCGGCGGCGGGAAATCCCTGTGTTATCAGATTCCGGCGCTGGTGTTAGATGGCCTGACGGTGGTGGTTTCACCGCTCATCTCGCTGATGAAAGATCAGGTCGATCAACTGCTGGCAAACGGTGTTGCGGCGGCATGTCTGAACTCTACCCAGAGCCGCGAGCAGCAGTTTGAGGTGATCAACGGCTGTCGCAATGGCCAGATTCGCCTGCTCTATATCGCCCCTGAGCGCCTGATGCTCGACAACTTCCTCGATCAACTGCGCCAGTGGAACCCGGTGCTGTTGGCCGTGGACGAAGCGCACTGTATTTCCCAATGGGGCCATGATTTCCGCCCGGAATATGCCGCGCTGGGCCAGTTGCGCCAAATGTTGCCTTCCGTGCCGTTTATGGCGCTGACCGCCACCGCAGATGACACCACCCGCCGCGACATTGAGCGTTTGCTGGGGCTTAACGATCCGCTGATTCAGGTCAGCAGCTTCGACCGTCCGAACATCCGCTACATGCTGATGGAAAAATTTAAGCCGCTCGATCAACTGCTGCGTTATGTGCAGGAGCAGCGCGGCAAGTGCGGCATCGTGTATTGCAACAGCCGGGCGAAAGTGGAAGACACCGCCGCCCGTTTGCAAAGCCGCGGTTTTAGCGCGGCGGCTTACCATGCCGGGCTGGAAAACGAGGTGCGGGCGCGCGTGCAGGAACAGTTCCAGCGCGACGATCTGCAAATTGTCGTGGCGACAGTCGCGTTTGGTATGGGCATCAACAAGCCTAACGTGCGCTTCGTGGTGCATTTCGACATTCCGCGCAATATCGAATCCTATTATCAGGAAACCGGTCGCGCCGGGCGTGACGGCCTGCCTGCGGAAGCGATGCTGTTTTACGATCCGGCGGATATGGCGTGGTTGCGCCGCTGCCTGGAAGAGAAGCCCGCCGGGCCGTTGCAGGATATTGAGCGACACAAGCTCAATGCGATGGGCGCCTTTGCTGAAGCGCAAACCTGCCGCCGTCTGGTGCTGCTTAATTACTTTGGCGAAGGTCGCCAGGAGCCCTGCGGTAACTGCGATATTTGCCTCGATCCGCCGCGCCAGTACGACGGCTTACAGGACGCGCAAAAAGCGCTGTCGGCTATCTACCGCGTGAATCAGCGTTTCGGCATGGGCTATGTGGTGGAAGTGCTGCGCGGGGCGAATAACCAGCGCATCCGCGAGTTTGGTCACGATAAATTACCGGTATATGGAATTGGTCGCGAGCAAAGCCACGAACATTGGGTGAGCGTGATCCGCCAACTGATTCACTTAGGCTTTGCCACGCAAAACATTGCTCAGCACTCGGCGTTGCAGCTCACCGAAGCGGCGCGTCCGCTACTGCGCGGCGAAGTGCCGCTGATGCTGGCGGTGCCGCGTATGGTGGCGCTGAAACCAAAAGTGATGCAGAAAGCGGCGGTCGGTAACTATGACCGCAAGCTGTTCGCCAAGCTGCGCAAGTTGCGTAAAGCGATTGCCGATGAAGAGAACATTCCGCCTTACGTGGTATTTAACGATGCGACGCTGATTGAAATGGCCGAGCAGATGCCACTCTCTCCCGGTGAAATGCTCAGCGTCAACGGTGTGGGAACGCGCAAACTTGAGCGCTTCGGCCAGGAGTTTATGGCGCTGATCCGCGCCCATGTCGACGGCGAAGAAGAGTAGTCAGCCAGCGAAAAAAATGGGAGGATGGTTTCCCCCTGAACTATTTTCCCGCGAGTTATCTATGTTGATGTTATTTCTCACCGTGGCGCTGGTGCATATCGTCGCACTGATGAGCCCCGGCCCCGATTTCTTCTTCGTTTCACAAACCGCTGTCAGCCGCTCGCGCAAAGAAGCGATGATGGGCGTGCTCGGTATCACCACCGGCGTCATGATTTGGGCAGGCGTGGCGCTGCTCGGCCTGAACCTGATCCTCGCGAAAATGGCGTGGCTGCATAACATCATTATGGTCGGTGGCGGCCTGTATCTATGCTGGATGGGCTACCAGATGTTGCGCGGCGCGCTGAAGAAAGGGCCGCAAAACAGCGACGCGCCGCAGGTTGAGCTGGCCGCTAGTGGACGTAGTTTTATCAAAGGATTACTGACCAATCTCGCCAATCCGAAAGCGATCATTTACTTTGGCTCGGTGTTTTCACTGTTTGTTGGCGATAGCGTGGGCGCTGGTGCGCGCTGGGGTATTTTTATGCTGATTGCGGTGGAAACTTTCGCCTGGTTTACCGTAGTAGCCAGCCTGTTCGCCTTACCGCAAATCCGTCGGGGTTATCAGCGTCTGGCGAAGTGGATTGATGGTTTTGCTGGCGCACTGTTCGCCGGTTTTGGTATCCACCTGATTATTTCCCGCTAAGCGATAAAAGCCGCCGGATAGTCGTTATCCGGCTCTCTTCTCAGGCGTGTCTTGCCGATGCCAGCAGCGCGCCGACCAGCATAAACAACGAACCAAACACTTTGTTCAACGCTTTCATCTGGCGCGGGCCCTTAATCCATGCCGCAATACGCTGCGCCAGCGTGGCGTAGCCAATCATCACAATGATATCCACCACAATGGTGGTGGCGCCGAGTACCACGTACTGCATCACTTGCGGTTGATGCGGAACGATAAACTGCGGGAACAGGGCGGCGAGAAAAACAATGCTCTTCGGATTGGTCAGATTGACGAATACGGCGCGCTTAAACAAATGCCCGCGCGTTTGCGTCTTCGCCAGAGTATTGAGATCGATAGCGCCAGCGGCACGCCACTGCTGAATGCCAAGCCAAATCAGATAAGCCGCGCCCGCCCATTTCAGCACTTCAAAAGCCAGAACCGAACGTGAGAACAGCGTTCCAAGACCAACGCCCACCAGCACAATGTGAATGCCTAAACCGGTTTGCAGCCCGGCAATCGACGCCGCCGCGCCGCGATAACCGTGGCTGATGGACGTGGACATGGTGTTAATCGCGCCGGAGCCGGGGGACAGGCTCAGGATTAAGGATGTCAGCAGGTAGGCGAACCACCATTCGAAGGTCATGAGAAACTCCCTGGATATCGGTTTTTATGCCACAATACGCTATTGGCAGCGGAATTTGCTATGGGTCACAAAAAAACGATTTTACATGGCTAAAAGGGGCGAAATCCCAATGTTTCGGCACAAATCGACATGGGAAACCAGAGAAAAAGCGTTCGCGGCTTTTACCATGGGACCGCTGATGGATTTCTGGCGTTCGCGGGAAGAAGCGGTCTTTACCGGCGTGGACGATGTGCCGGTCAGTTTTGTCCGTTTTCGCGCGCAAAGTAACGACCGCGTTATTGTGATTTGTCCCGGCCGCATCGAAAGCTACGTAAAATACGCAGAGCTGGCGTATGACCTGTTCCACCTCGGTTATGACGTGTTGATTATCGATCATCGCGGCCAGGGGCGTTCCGGGCGAATGTTGCCGGACACGCATCGTGGCCATGTGGTGAAATTCAGCGATTATGTCGACGATCTGGCGGCGTTCTGGGATCAGGAAGTGGCCAGCGGGCCGTGGCGCAAACGCTATATCCTTGCCCATTCGATGGGTGGTGCCATTTCCACCTTGTTTTTACAGCGCTATCCGCAAGCCTGCGATGCGATTGCCCTGTGCGCGCCCATGTTCGGCATTATCATTCGCCTGCCTGAATGGATGGTGCGCCCGTTGCTGGACTGGGCCGAAAGCTACCCGAGTCTTCGTGAAGGTTACGCTATTGGCACCGGGAGCTGGCGCCCGTTGCCGTTCGCGATAAACGTGTTAACCCACAGCCGCGAGCGCTATCGCCGTAATTTGCGTTTTTATGCCGATGAACCGCAGCTTCGCGTTGGCGGGCCCACCTGGCACTGGGTACGCGAAGGGATCCTCGCCGGTGAACACGCGCTGGCGGGGGCGGAAAAAGACGCCACGCCGACATTGATTATTCAGGCAGAAGAGGAGCACGTGGTGGATAACCGCATGCATCAACGCTTCTGTGAACGACGCGCCGCAGCGGGCCACCCTTGTGAAGGAGGGAAACCGCTGGTCATACAAGGCGCGTACCATGAGATCCTTTTTGAAAAGGACGCCATGCGCTCGGTCGCGCTCAACGCCATCGTCGAATTCTTCGACCGGCATAACTGATGAATTATTGAGGTTAAATTTTCTTATGTACCAGGTTGTTGCATCTGATTTAGATGGCACATTGCTCTCCCCCGACCACACACTGTCGCCCTTTGCCAAAGAAACGTTAAAACTGCTTACCGCGCGCGGCATCAACTTCGTCTTCGCCACCGGCCGCCACCATGTGGATGTCGGACAAATCCGCGACAATCTGGGCATTAAAGCCTATATGATCACCTCCAACGGTGCGCGGGTACACGACACCGATGGCAATCTGGTGTTCACCCATAACCTGGATCGCGATATCGCCACCGATCTTTTCGGCGTGGTGCATAACGAGCCGGATATCATTACCAACGTCTACCGCAACGATGAGTGGTTCATGAACCGCCACCGCCCGGATGAGATGCGTTTCTTCAAAGAAGCGGTGTTCCAGTATTCACTGTATGAGCCGGGTTTGCTTGAGCCGGAAGGGATCAGCAAAGTTTTCTTCAGTTGCGAAAGCCATGAAAAACTGCTGCCGCTGGAGCAGGCTATCAACGCTCGCTGGGGCGATCGCGTGAACGTTAGTTTCTCTACCTTAACCTGCCTGGAAGTGATGGCGGGCGGCGTGTCGAAAGGGCATGCGCTGGAAGCGGTCGCGGGCGCGCTGGGTTATAGCCTGAAAGAATGCATCGCCTTTGGCGACGGCATGAACGACGCGGAAATGCTGTCGATGGCGGGCAAAGGTTGCATTATGGGTAACGCTCACCAGCGCCTGAAAGAGCTGCACCCGGAGCTGGAAGTTATCGGCACCAATGCCGATAACGCGGTGCCGAATTACCTGCGTAAGCTGTTTCTCGATTAAGATTGACAAATGGCTTTAAATTAACCACTCGTCAACTAAATACTCAAACTTTGCGCAACTGAGTTCGCTACAATGCCTGTCCACTTATCGAAGAGACATTCATTGTGGCGTTACTCATCATCACCACTATTTTGTGGGCTTTCTCTTTTAGCCTGATTGGCGAATACCTTGCGGGCCATGTCGACAGCTACTTCTCCGTGCTGATGCGCGTGGGGCTGGCGGCGCTGATCTTTTTACCGTTCCTGCGCACGCGCGGTCACAACCTGAAAACCATTGGCCTGTACATGCTAGTGGGCGCGCTACAACTGGGTATTATGTACCTGTTCAGCTTCCAGGCGTATCTCTACCTGACGGTGTCTGAATTCCTGTTGTTTACCGTTTTCACACCGCTGTATGTCACCCTGATTTACGATCTGCTCAGTAAGCGCGGGCTGCGCTGGAGCTACGCGCTGAGCGCCGGGCTGGCGGTAATTGGCGCGGCGATTATTCGCTACGACAAAGTGAGCGATCACTTCTGGATTGGCCTGATTCTGGTGCAACTGGCGAATATCAGCTTTGCCATTGGTATGGTCGGCTACAAACGCCTGATGGAGACGCGCCCGATGCCGCAACACAACGCGTTCGCCTGGTTTTATCTTGGCGCATTCGTGGTCGCCGTTGTGGCGTGGTTTGTGATGGGTAATCCGCAGAAATTGCCAACCACGACGCTGCAATGGAGCGTGCTGGTGTGGCTTGGCGTGGTGGCATCCGGGTTGGGTTATTTTATGTGGAACTACGGCGCCACCCAGGTGGACGCCGGGACGCTCGGCATCATGAACAATGTGCATGTTCCCGCCGGGTTACTGGTTAACCTTGCTATCTGGCAGGAACAGCCGCACTGGCCGAGTTTTATTATTGGTGGTGCGGTGATAATGGCCTCGCTGTGGGTGCATCGCCGTTGGGTCGCTCCGCGCTCCGCACAAACGGCAGATGGTCGCAAGCGTGGTTCCGCGCTGAGCGAATAAACGCTTCCGTTACCGGCTGACGCTGCTCGCCATCGCGCACGGCGGCATACAGCCGGCTCCACAATCCTTCGCCCAGGGTTTTGGTCACCACCAGACCCTGGCGCTCAAAACTCTCCACAACCCAGTGCGGCAGCGCCGCAATGCCCATCCGCGCGGCAACCATCTGAATCAGCAGCAGCGTGTTATCAACGCTTTTCAGCGACGGGCTCACGCCCGCCGGTTGCAGGAAGTGACGCCAGATATCCAGGCGGCTGCGCTGTACCGGGTAGATCAGCAGCGTTTCGCTGGCGATATCGTCCGGCGTGATACGTGCTTTTGCCGCCAGCGGGTGATCGGGAGCAAGCACCAGCCGCACTTCAAAATCAAACATCGGCGAATAGTGCAGACCGCTGCGCGGCAGAATGTCGGAGGTCATGACCAGATCCAGCTCGCCCTGTTGCAGCGCAGGTTGCGGATCAAACGTGACGCCGGATTTGAAATCCATCTCCACTTGCGGCCAGTCCTGGCGGAAGTTCTCAAGCGCAGGTGTCAGCCACTGAATACAGCTATGGCACTCAATAGCGATGCGCAGCGTGGCTTGCTGCGGCTCATTGCAGGCCTGCAGCGCGCGGCTAATCTGCGGCAGCACCTGATTCGCCAGTTGCAGCAGGATTTCACCCTGCGGCGTAAAGCGCAGCGGCTGGCTTTTCCGCACAAACAGACGAAAGCCAAGGCGCTGTTCCAGATCGCTGAACTGGTGGGAAAGCGCGGACTGCGTTTGATGCAGCGTTGCCGCCGCTGCCGCCAGCGACCCGCTGTTTCGTAACGCCTGTAGCGTTTTCAGGTGTTTAATTTCGATCATGAAAGTCCTTCACTCCGGCATGAACATTTTGCGCTTGAGGAATATACAGTACTTGCGAATTATAGATGTGTAAACATCTGGACGTCTAAAAATCCTGCGTCTTTCGAATTAATGGTGCGTTGGCTGCGCTCATTCACCCCAGTCACTTACTTCAGTAAGCTCCTGGGGATTCATGAACTTGCCGCCTTCCCTTAATCCGAAATCCTTTGGATTAACCCAATTGAAGAGGCTAAAAATGACAATTCTTAATCACACCCTCGGTTTCCCTCGCGTTGGCCTGCGTCGCGAGCTGAAAAAAGCGCAAGAGAGTTACTGGGCGGGTAACTCCACCCGTGAAGAGCTGCTGGCAGTGGGGCGCGAGCTGCGTGCCCGCCACTGGGAGCAGCAAAAAGAGGCCGGTATCGATCTGCTGCCGGTGGGCGATTTCGCCTGGTACGACCATGTTCTGACCACCAGCCTGCTGCTGGGCAATGTGCCGGCTCGTCATCAGAACAACGACGGTTCCGTAGATATCGACACCCTGTTCCGCATTGGTCGTGGACGTGCGCCAACCGGCGAACCGGCGGCAGCGGCGGAAATGACCAAATGGTTCAACACCAACTATCACTACATGGTGCCGGAATTCAGCAAAGGCCAGCAGTTCAAACTGACCTGGACGCAACTGCTGGACGAAGTAGACGAAGCGCTGGCGCTCGGCCATAAGGTGAAACCTGTGCTGCTGGGCCCGGTCACTTACCTGTGGCTGGGCAAAGTGAAAGGCGAACAGTTTGATCGTTTAAGCCTGCTGAACGACATTCTGCCGGTCTACAAACAGGTGCTCGGCGAGCTGGCAAAACGCGGTATTGAGTGGGTACAAATCGACGAACCGGCGCTGGTGCTGGAGCTGCCACAAGCCTGGCTGGATGCGTTTAAACCAGCTTACGACGCGCTTTCCGGCCAGCTGAAGCTGCTGCTGACCACCTATTTTGAAGGCGTGACGCCGAACCTTGATGTGATCACCGCGCTGCCGGTGCAGGGGCTGCATGTTGATTTGGTACACGGCAAGGACAACGTGGCCGAGCTGCACTCGCGTCTGCCTGCTGACTGGCTGCTCTCTGCTGGTCTGGTGAACGGTCGTAACGTCTGGCGCGCCGATCTCACCGAGAAATATGCGCAAATCCACGAAGTGGTCGGTAAACGTCCGCTGTGGGTTGCCTCTTCTTGTTCTTTGCTGCACAGCCCGATCGATCTGAGTGTTGAAACGCGTCTGGATGCGGAAGTGAAAAGCTGGTTCGCCTTCGCCCTGCAAAAATGTCAGGAACTGGCGCTGCTGCGCGATGCGCTGAACAGCGGTAACACGGAAAAACTGGTGGAATGGAGCGCCCCGATTCAGGCGCGTCGCCACTCTACGCGCGTTCACAATACGGCAGTGGCACAGCGTCTGGCGGCGATCACCGCGCAGGACAGCCAGCGTAACAGCCCGTACGCCGAGCGTGCGAAAGCCCAGCGCGCGCGCTTTAAGCTGCCCGCCTGGCCGACCACCACTATTGGTTCCTTCCCGCAAACCACGGAAATACGCGGCCTGCGCCTGGATTTCAAAAAAGGCAATCTCGACGCGGGCAACTACCGTACCGGTATTGCTGAACATATCAAACAGGCGATTGTCGAGCAGGAACGTCTGGGCTTAGACGTGCTGGTGCATGGTGAAGCCGAGCGTAATGACATGGTGGAGTACTTCGGTGAAAACCTGGATGGCTTCGTCTTTACACAAAACGGCTGGGTGCAGAGCTACGGTTCCCGCTGCGTGAAACCGCCAGTAGTTATCGGCGATGTAAGCCGTCCGGAAGCCATTACCGTGGAGTGGGCGAAGTATGCGCAGTCGCTGACTGATAAACCGGTGAAAGGCATGCTGACCGGCCCGGTGACCATTCTTTGCTGGTCGTTCCCGCGCGAAGACGTGAGCCGCGAAACCATCGCCAAACAGATTGCGCTGGCATTGCGTGATGAAGTGGCGGATCTGGAAGCGGCAGGGATTGGCATTATCCAGATTGATGAACCGGCACTGCGCGAAGGCTTGCCGCTGCGTCGCAGCGACTGGGATGCCTATCTGGCGTGGGGCGTGGAGGCCTTCCGCATCAACGCGGCGGTGGCGAAAGATGACACGCAGATCCACACCCATATGTGTTACTGCGAGTTTAACGACATCATGGATTCCATTGCCGCGCTGGATGCCGATGTGATCACCATTGAAACCTCGCGTTCGGATATGGAACTGCTGGAGTCGTTCGAAGAGTTTGAGTACCCGAACGAAATCGGCCCAGGCGTGTACGACATTCATTCGCCGAACGTACCGAGCGTTGAGTGGATCGAAGCGCTGTTGCAGAAAGCGGCGCAGCGTATCCCGGCACAACGCCTGTGGGTGAACCCGGACTGCGGCCTGAAAACCCGCGGCTGGCCGGAAACCCGTAGCGCGCTGGCAAACATGGTGAAAGCCGCGCAGAACCTGCGCCAGCAGTAAGCCTTACCGCGCCGTCCGGTGTGAAACCGGCGGCGCATCATTCCTCTGTAACAAGCCAACATCGCTTCGGTAACATTTTTGTCAAACTCCCTTGTTTTAATCGTCGCAACGAAAACACAGGGGACTGAACCATGAGTAAAAAAAGTGCGCTGGCGGCAATACTGCTGGCCGTGATCAGTACGTCGGCTTTCGCCAAATCCACTCTGACGCTCTATACCAGCCAGCCCAATGAAGATGCGCAAATGACCGTCAGTGCCTTTGAAAAAGCGCACCCGGACATTGAAGTGAAATGGATCCGCGACGGAACGACCAAGCTGACCGCGCGCTTGCAGGCAGAGTTAGCCGCCGGTGGTGCCGCCCCGGACGTGCTGCTGATTGCCGACAGCGTGACCATGGAATCCCTGAAACAGCAAAACCTGCTGGCACCGTATAAATCACCGCAAGCGACGCGTTTTGATGCGCAGTTATACGACAAAGACGGTTACTACTACGGCACCAAACTGATCACCACCGGTATTGCTTATCACAGCAAAGCCCCGGTTAAGCCTACCTCCTGGCAGGATCTGCTCAAACCGGAGCTGAAAAACATGACCACGCTGCCAAGCCCTCTCTATTCCGGCGCGGCGCAAATCCACCAGGCGACGCTGATGAACGATCCGGCGCTCGGCTGGCAATACTACGAGAAACTGAAAGAGAACGGTGCGATGCCGCAAAGCGGTAACGGCGCGGTGATGAGCTCGATTGCCTCTGGCAGCAAAGCCTACGGCGTACTGGTGGATTACATGGCGATTCGTGAAAAAGCCAAAGGCGCACCGATTGAGTTCGTGTTTCCGAAAGAGGGCGTCAGCATTGTTACCGAACCGGTAGCGATGATGAAAAACGCGAAAAACCCGCAGGCGGCGAAAGCGTTTATCGACTTTGTGCTTTCGGATGAGGGGCAAAAACTGGTGCTCCAGCAGGGCTACCTGCCCGCCGATGCCAACCTGCCGGTTCCGGCCGGATTCCCGCCGCGCGACAGCATCAAGCTGATGCCGTTTGATGCAGCAAAAGCGTTGGCCGATACGGAAGCCAATAAAAAACGCTTTGCCGACCTGTTCGGAAACCGCTAGTTGATGACCAGTATGACGCTGCGCCAGCACGCCAGCGGCGGCCCGGCCAAAGGGCTGCTCTGGCTGTTATTGTTTCTCGTTGCGCTACTGAGCCTGCTGCCCAGCCTGCGGTTGCTGATCTCTGCGCTGATTGACGGACGCCACGGCAGCGACAGCAGTTTGTGGCGCGTGTTGAGTAACCCTTCCACCTGGCTTGCGTTGTGGCACAGCCTGTATACCAGTGGGCTGGGCATGCTGCTGTCACTGCTGCTGGGTAGCTTGTTCGCTTTTTGCCTGGCGCTGACCAATATCCGCCTCAAACAGCTGTGGGTATTTCTGTTTATGCTGCCGATGATGATCCCGCCGCAGGTCACCGCGTTAAGCTGGCTGCAACTTTTTGGGCCGGGCAGCATCTTGCTCAATAGCATTGGTCTTGCACCTGGGTTTGGCAGCAGCAACCCGCTCTATTCGGCGGAAGGTATCGCGTTGTTGCTCGGTATTCAACATGCGCCACTGGTGTTTCTGGCGCTGCGCACCCAGTTACAGTGTTTGCCAAAAGAGCATATTGAAGCCGCCCGGCTGCACGGCGCATCGCTGTGGCGGGTGTTCTTCGACATAGTGCTGCCGCTGTGTCGCACTGCGCTGTGGGCCGGGGCGGCGATTGCGTTTGTTTCGGCGCTCGGTAACTTCGGTATTCCGGCGATGCTGGGTATCCCGATTTCCTACTTTGTACTGCCTGTGTATATCTATCAGACGCTTTCCAGCTTTGGCCCGGCGATGCTGAACGACGTGGCGGCGCTGTCGGTGCTGATGGGGATGCTGGCGATTGGTATTGTCACGCTGCAAGGCCACATGCAGCGGCGTTATGCGCTGCCGTTGATTGGTATGGCAGGGCGCGCGCTGGGTTTCACCCTCGGCAAATGGCGGCTGGCGGTTGAGTTATTACTTGGGGCGGTGCTGTGTGCCATCCTGCTCGCGCCGCTGCTGGCGCTGATTAGCACCTCACTGGTGCCGACGCTTGGCGTATCGCTTAACAGTGAAACCCTTACTTTTGCCGCCTGGCACGGCATCTTTGATGCGCAAAGCTCGACATTGCGCGCGCTCAGCAACAGCCTGTTTTTATCGATCTCTGCCGCCCTGGTGTTGATGCTGCTCAGCCTGCCGCTGGCGTGGCTGCTGGTGCGCTACCCGACCCGGCCGTTGCGCTGGTTGTATTTAATTATCGACATTCCCTATACCTTGCCCGGCGTGGTACTGGCGATTGCCTGTATTCTGCTGTTTGCCCGACCATTGCCGCTGATCGATATCAGCCTTAGCGGCACGCTGAGCATTATCTTTTTCGCCTACCTTGCACGTTTCCTCACGGTTTGCCTGAAGCCTGTGCACAGCAGCATGCTGCAACTGGATCCCGCAATGGAAGAAGCCGCCAGCCTTGCTGGGGCGAATTTTTCCCAGCGGCTGCGCCATATCGTCCTGCCGTTACTGGCACCGGCGGCGTTTGCCGGGGCGTTACTGGTATTCCTCACGGCGGTGAATGAACTTACCGTCTCGGCGCTGCTGTGGAGCGCCGGGAAAGAGACGCTGGGCGTGGTGATTTTTAACCTTGATGAGAGCGGCGATAAGGTGCTGGCATCGGCGCTTTCCGTGCTGGTTGTCATCCTTGTGGCACTGGTAATGCTACTACTCAGCGCGCTTGGCCGTTATTTACCGAAAGGAGTGATCCCTTGGCAGAGCTGAGACTGGAACATCTACGCAAAGCGTTTGCCGATCAGATGGTGGTGCGGGATATCAATCTGACCATTCCGCAGGGGGCGTTTACCGCCCTGTTGGGGCCAAGCGGCTGCGGCAAAACCACCACGCTGCGTATTCTTGCGGGGCTTGAAACATTGAGCGAAGGGCGCTTGTGGCTGGGCGATCGTCTGCTGGCGGATAAAACGCTGCACACACCGCCAGAGCAGCGCGATATGGGGATGGTGTTTCAGTCTTACGCGTTGTGGCCGCATATGACGGTTGCCGAGAACGTTGGCTATCCGTTAAAGCTGCGCAACGTGAACGGCGCTGCGCGCCATAAACAAGTGATGGACGCGCTGGAAGTGGTTGAACTGGGTGCTTACGCCGCACGTTCACCGCAAGAGTTAAGCGGCGGTCAGCGTCAACGCGTGGCGCTGGCGCGCTGCCTGGTCGCAGAACCGCAAGTGGTGCTGCTTGATGAACCGCTGGCAAACCTCGATCGCCATCTGCGCGCCACCATGGAACAGACTTTCCGTGATTTTCACCGCCGTACTGGCGCGACATTTGTCTATGTCACCCATGATCAGGCGGAAGCAATGGCGCTCGCCAGCCATATCGCGGTAATGCACCAGGGCGAACTGATGCAGTGGGGCGCACCGCAAGCGCTGTATCAGCAGCCGCAGAATGGTTGGGTGGCGCGTTTTATTGGGAAGGGCAGCGTGCTGATGCTGGCGACGCCCGCCGGGACGCAACAACTGGATGGTGCGCAAATGCATACAGGTTTGGCGTACGCTGGCGCAGATCCCCGCCAGCCGGTGTTGGTTCGCCCCGAACATGTGCAGGTAACGAGTGGGGGACTGAGTGCTGAGGTGGAAAGCTGTATTTATCAGGGCGAGCGCTATTTGCTTGATTTACGTCTGCGCGATGGGCAAACGCTGAGTGCGTTTCATCATGCACCGCTGCAACGCAAACAGGCAGTGGCGGTACGTTTGACGCAGGGCTGGCGTCTCGAAACAGCATGAGCTGCGCCGGGCGTTTTTTCCGGCGCAAACCGTCACTTTTTACTGTACTGCGCAAACCATGCCAGCATCCGCTGCCAGCCATCGGCGGCGGATTCTGCGTGATAGCTTGGGCGATAGTCCGCATTAAACGCATGACCTGCTTCGGGGTAGACGATGATTTCCGCTTTGGCGTTCGCGGCTCTTAGCGCCTGGCGCATAGTTTCCACACTCTCCAGCGGAATGCCGGTATCCTGTGCGCCATATAAACCGAGCACCGGCGCGGTAAGTTCAGTGGCAATATCCACCGGGTGGCGTGGAGAATTGAGCGATTTCTCCCCCACCAGCTTGCCATACCAGGCGACGGCGGCTTTCAACTGCGGATTGTGCGCGGCATACAGCCAGGCAATACGCCCGCCCCAGCAAAAACCGGTCACTAAAAGTTGGTGAGCGTTCCCGCCGTTACGCGCCGCCCAGCTGGCGACGTGATCCAAATCGGCAAGCACTTGCGCGTCCGGTACTTTGCTTACTAGGCCGCTCAGCAGGGTTTGAATGTCGGCGAAATCATTCGGATCGCCCTGGCGGAAATAGAGCTCTGGTGCGATGGCGAGATAGCCCTCCAGCGCCAGACGGCGGCACAGATCGCGAATATGCTCATGCACACCGAAAATTTCCTGTACCACAATGACAATCGGCAAGGGGCCTTCGGCATTTTTCGGCCGGGCGTGAAACGCGGGCATGTTCTCGCCCTGTGTCGGAATAGACGTTTCGCCCGCGATTAAGGCGTCTTCCGGCGTGTGCACAACGGTTGAAGCAAGGGGTGAAGCCGCAGGTGCAAAGCCTGGTGTGTTGTTGGTTGTCATGGCATTCTCCATACCTTTTTTAGCGCTTCAATAACTATAGACGGGAAGAGTTGCCGCGCGCGCAAATCGCCGTGCCGTAGACTATCTTTGCTGCTGAGTTGTGGGATACGTCATGTTAATGTGATGTAAGTCACTAATTTATGGAAATGAAATGCAATCAGTTTCATTCATGGTGATATCAGTCACGAAATTATGTCCGTGCCTTCTGTAAAGTATCTTTTTGCCTCTACTGATAAAACCGACCACAGAGGAGTCTGTTATGTCCAAGTCTGATGTTTTTCATCTCGGCCTCACCAAAAACGATTTACAAGGGGCTACGCTGGCCATCGTCCCTGGCGATCCGGAGCGTGTGGAAAAGATCGCCGCGCTGATGGATAAGCCGGTCAAACTGGCCTCCCACCGCGAATTTACCAGCTGGCGCGCAGAGCTGGATGGCAAACCGGTTATCGTTTGCTCCACCGGCATCGGCGGGCCGTCAACCTCTATCGCCGTAGAAGAACTGGCGCAGCTTGGCATCCGCACTTTCCTGCGCGTGGGCACCACCGGTGCGATTCAGCCGCACATTAATGTTGGCGACGTGCTGATCACCACCGCGTCCGTGCGCCTTGACGGCGCGAGCCTGCACTTTGCGCCGATGGAATACCCGGCGGTGGCGGATTTTGAGTGCACTACTGCGCTGGTTGCGGCAGCGGATGCGATTGGCGCGACGAAACACATCGGCGTTACTGCCTCTTCTGACACCTTCTACCCAGGCCAGGAGCGTTACGACACTTTCTCTGGTCGCGTAGTGAACCGCTTTAAAGGTTCCATGGAAGAGTGGCAATCCATGGGCGTGATGAACTATGAAATGGAATCCGCCACGTTGCTGACCATGTGCGCAAGCCAGGGGCTGCGTGCTGGTATGGTTGCCGGTGTGATTGTGAACCGTACCCAGCAAGAGATCCCGAATGCGGAAACCATGAAGCAGACCGAAAGCCACGCGGTGAAAATCGTGGTGGAAGCGGCGCGTCGTCTTCTGTAATTCACTTTCCCATTTGCTAAGGCCGACGTGTTCGGCCTTTTCTTTTTGCGTACTGCCTCGCAGGAAAACCCCTTCCAAACTGGACGTTTATACAGCACAATCCTCCGCTATATGCGTTATCACTAAGGGGACGTGGTGGACACTTCAATCATCGTCATGGCAGCCGTTGCGCTGGCGGGTTTATTGGTCGGCTGGTTGGCCGCAAGCTGGCGCGGGGCGCAGCAGCAGGCGGATCTGCTCGCGGAGCAGCGAGATGTCTTTAGCGAACTGAGCGCCGCCCGGCAGCAGATAACCCAAAACGAACACTGGCGTGAAGAGTGCGAGTTGCTCAATAACGAGCTGCGTAGCCTGCAACATATCAATAGCTCGCTGGAAGCGGATCTGCGTGAAGTCACTACCCGGCTGGAATCTACCCAGTTACATGCCGAAGAGAAGCTGCGCCAGATGCACAGCAGCGAGCAGCGGCTGAGCGAACAGTTTGAAAACCTTGCTAATCGTATCTTTGAGCAGAGCAATCGTCGCGTCGATGAACAAAACCGACAAAGTCTGAACGGGCTGCTAACGCCGCTGCGCGAGCAGCTTGATGGCTTTCGCCGTCAGGTGCAGGAGAGTTTTGGTCAGGAAGCACGTGAACGACACACGCTGGCGCATGAAATTCGCAACCTGCAACAGCTGAATGCCCAGATGGCGCAGGAAGCGATAAACCTGACGCGTGCGCTGAAAGGCGATAACAAAACCCAGGGTAACTGGGGTGAAGTGGTGCTGACCCGTGTGCTGGAAGCCTCTGGTCTGCGTGAAGGCTATGAATATGAAACCCAGGTCAGTATTGAAAATGACCATCGCGCGCGAATGCAGCCGGATGTGATCGTGCGTCTGCCGCAGGGCAAAGACGTGGTGATCGACGCCAAAATGACGCTGGTTGCCTACGAACGTTACTTCAATGCCGACGACGATTTTACTCGTGAAGGGGCGTTACAGGAACATATCGCCTCGGTACGCAACCATATTCGCTTGCTTGGTCGTAAGGATTATCAGCAGTTGCCGGGGCTACGCAGTCTGGATTATGTGTTGATGTTTATTCCGGTGGAGCCGGCCTTTTTGATTGCGCTGGACAGACAGCCTGAACTGATCACCGAAGCGCTGAAAAATAACATTATGCTGGTCAGCCCTACCACGCTGTTGGTGGCGCTACGCACCATCGCCAACCTGTGGCGTTATGAACATCAAAGCCGCAATGCGCAGCAGATCGCGGAGCGGGCGAGCCGCCTGTATGACAAAATGCGCCTGTTCGTTGACGACATGTCATCCATTGGTCAGAGCCTGGATAAAGCGCAGGACAATTACCGTCAGGCAATGAAAAAACTGAGTTCCGGGCGCGGCAATTTGCTGGCCCAGGCAGAGGCGTTTCGCGGGCTCGGTGTCGAAATCAAACGCGAGATTAATCCGGAATTGGCGGCGCAAGCACAAGAACAGGACGAAGAGTTTCGTTTGCGCTCCGGGCAAAACGATTCCCTCGATTGCTTTGAAGACAATGCATTAGATAGCATGGCCGCAGGCGATGAGCCTGAATCGAAGGCTTCTTCGGGTGGTTGAATCGTAGGGCAATCGCCTCCAATCTGATACACTTCACAAACAATTTCTTGAATAGCAGGCACTAAGATGGCGGAAGATTCAAAAGAGACAACACACTTTGGTTTTCAGACCGTCGCCAAAGAAAACAAAGCCGACATGGTGGCGCATGTCTTCCATTCGGTCGCGTCAAAATATGACGTGATGAACGATCTGATGTCGATGGGCATTCACCGTTTATGGAAGCGCTTTACCATTGATTGCAGCGGCGTGCGTCGTGGGCAGAAAGTTCTCGATCTGGCCGGTGGGACGGGCGATCTGACGGCGAAGTTCTCCCGCCTGGTGGGCGAAACCGGCCAGGTTGTGCTGGCAGATATTAACGATTCGATGCTGAAAATGGGGCGCGAAAAACTGCGCAACCTCGGCGTGATCGGTAACGTAGAATATGTGCAGGCGAATGCTGAAGCCTTGCCGTTCCCGGATAATACCTTTGACTGCATCACCATCTCTTTTGGTTTGCGTAACGTGACGGAAAAAGAGAAAGCGCTACGCTCCATGTTCCGCGTTTTGAAACCGGGTGGCCGCCTGCTGGTGCTCGAATTTTCCAAGCCAATTATTGAACCGCTGAGCAAAGCTTATGACGCTTACTCTTTCCACGTTCTGCCGCGTATTGGTCAACTGGTAGCAAACGACGCGGAAAGCTATCGCTATCTTGCTGAATCCATCCGTATGCATCCCGATCAGGACACCCTGAAAGCGATGATGCAGGACGCCGGTTTCGAAAACGTCGATTACTACAACATGACGGCCGGTATCGTTGCTCTGCACCGTGGCTACAAATTCTGACAGGAGTGCGTATGCCTTTTAAGCCGATGGTTGCCGC
The DNA here is from genome assembly GCF_042788165.1 of Kosakonia sp. YIM B13588. NCBI lineage: Bacteria > Pseudomonadati > Pseudomonadota > Gammaproteobacteria > Enterobacterales > Enterobacteriaceae > Kosakonia > Kosakonia sp. YIM B13588. Next base: position 70,557 of record NZ_JBHZPO010000018.1, read on the forward strand.
CGGGATTGAACGCGTATTGAATACGTTTTTATACCGTGAAGGCGCGCTGAAACCCGCGCGCCAGCGTTTGCATGGCAAGGTGTTGCGCGTAGTGCTGCAAGAGTTCTCTTCCCCCTTTGTGCTGGTGTTCAGTGAGCGCCAGATTGATGTATTAGGCGAGTGGGAAGGTGAGGCCGACTGTTCCGTGATTACGCAACTGCGGGTACTGCCGAAGCTGCGCGACCGCCAGCAGCTGACCGCGCTTATTCGCAGCGGCGAGCTGGAAGTGCAGGGCGATATCCAGGTAGTGCAAAACCTGGTTTCGCTGATGGATTTAGCGGAATTCGATCCTGCCGAGATCCTCGCGCCATGGACAGGCGATATCGCCGCTGAGGGGATCAGTAAATTCCTGCGCGGTGGGGCTCGCTTTCTGCAACTCGGTTTTCAACGCCAGCAACGCTATGTCGCTGAAGTGCTAACGGAAGAGTGGCGCCTTGCGCCGGGCGCACTGGAAGTTGCCTGGTTTGCTGAAGAAACGGCTGCTGTGGAAAGGGCTGCGGATGCCTTAGCCAAACGCCTGGATAAACTGGAGGGCAAATGACGCCTGGAGAATTACGGCGCCTCTATTTCATCATCCAAACCTTTTTAAGTTACGGGCTTGATGAGCTCATTCCCAAAATGCGTCTCACCCTGCCGCTGCGGTTATGGCGACGGACGCTGTTCTGGATGCCAAACCGGCACAAAGAAAAATTGCTTGGGGAACGCCTGCGTCTTGCCTTGCAGGAGCTGGGGCCGGTGTGGATTAAATTCGGGCAAATGTTGTCTACTCGCCGTGATCTATTCCCGCCGCTGATTGCCGATCAGCTGGCGATGTTGCAGGACCGCGTTGCGCCTTTCGATGGTCATCTCGCCAAAAAGCAGATTGAAAAAGCGATGGGTGATCTTCCAGTTGAAACCTGGTTTGATGATTTCGCCATTGAACCGCTGGCCTCTGCGTCCATTGCGCAGGTGCATACAGCACGGTTGAAAGAGAGTGGCAAAGAGGTGGTGATTAAGGTCATCCGCCCGGACATTCTGCCGATTATCAAAGCGGATCTGAAACTGATCTACCGCCTGGCGGGCTGGGTTCCACGCCTGTTACCGGATGGTCGTCGCCTGCGCCCGCGTGAAGTGGTGCGCGAGTATGAGAAGACGCTGATTGATGAGCTGGATCTGCTACGTGAAGCCGCTAACGCGATCCAGTTGCGCCGCAACTTCGAAAACAGCCCAATGCTGTATGTGCCGGAAATCTATTCGGACTATTGCAGCCAAAATATGCTGGTAATGGAGCGTATTTACGGCATACCGGTTTCCGATATTGCTGCGCTGGAGAAAAACGGCACCAATTTAAAATTGCTGGCCGAACGCGGTGTGCAGGTTTTTTTCACCCAGGTTTTCCGTGACAGCTTTTTCCATGCAGACATGCATCCGGGTAATATTTTCGTCAGCTACGATCACCCGGAAGATCCGCAATATATCGGTATTGACTGCGGTATTGTCGGTTCACTGAACAAAGAAGATAAGCGCTACCTGGCGGAGAACTTTATTGCTTTCTTTAACCGCGACTATCGCAAAGTAGCGGAGCTGCATGTGGATTCAGGCTGGGTTCCGCCGGATACCAATGTAGAAGAGTTCGAATTTGCTATTCGCACTGTTTGTGAGCCGATTTTTGAAAAGCCGCTGGCGGAAATCTCCTTTGGTCATGTGCTGCTCAACCTCTTTAACACGGCACGTCGCTTTAATATGGAAGTGCAGCCGCAACTGGTGTTGTTGCAGAAAACTTTGCTCTATATCGAAGGTGTCGGCCGTCAGCTCTACCCGCAACTGGATTTATGGAAAACCGCGAAACCTTTCCTTGAAACGTGGATCAAAGATCAAGTGGGTATTCCGGCTCTGGTCAGAGCGCTGAAAGAGAAAGGCCCATTCTGGATCGAAAAAATGCCGGAAATTCCTGAACTGATCTACAACGGGTTGCAGCAAGGCAAGCATTTGCAGCAAAGCGTGGATAAGATTGCCCGGGAATTACAGGCAAACCATGTGCGGCAGGGGCAATCGCGCTATCTGTTTGGCATTGGCGCAACGCTGTTATTGAGCGGTACGCTGTTACTGATTAATCGACCAGAGTGGGGTTTAACGCCTGCGTGGCTAATGGCAGGTGGCGTTCTGACCTGGTTTGTAGGTTGGTATAAAACACGTTAAGCGAAACGCCGCCTGGGTGGGCATGGTGCACAGAAGCTGTCAGCAAAGAGGCAGCTTAATGGATAAAGTGTATACTGGGGCCTGTTTTTAACATCATCTGTTACAGAGGACTATGTATGGGTGGTATCAGCATTTGGCAGTTGTTGATTATTGCGGTCATCGTTGTGCTGCTGTTTGGCACCAAAAAACTCGGTTCTATTGGTTCCGACCTTGGCGCATCCATTAAAGGCTTCAAAAAGGCCATGGGTGATGACGATAAAGAGGGAAAGCAGGATAAATCGGCACAAGATGCGGATTTTACGGCTAAGTCTCTTTCCGACAGCAAGACATCCGACGACGCTAAAAAAGACGAAAAACGTCACGACAAAGAGCAGGTGTAATTCGTGTTCGATATAGGTTTTGGCGAACTGTTACTCGTTTTCATCATTGGCCTCGTGGTGTTAGGGCCGCAACGACTACCCGTGGCTGTGCGCACGGTGGCGGGCTGGGTTCGCGCGCTGCGCTCGCTGGCAACGACGGTGCAAAATGAGCTGACGCAGGAACTGAAGCTGCAGGAGTTCCAGGACAGCCTGAAAAAGGTGGAAAAAGCGAGCCTGGAAAATCTGACGCCAGAGTTAAAGCAGTCGATGGATGAGCTGCGCCAGGCGGCGGAATCGATGAAACGCTCTTATAGCGCTAACGATGCCGAAAAAGCCAGCGATGAAGCGCATACCATCCATAACCCGGTGGTGAAAGATAACGAAGCGCAGCATGAAGGCATTACGCCTGCCGCCGCTGAAAACCAGGCCAGTTCGCCGCAGCAAGTCCCCGACGTTGCGGAAACGAAAAAAGCACCGCAGGTGACTACCGCGGTGCAAGCGGCCTCGCCGGTTTCCGACTCCACACCTTCTTCAAGTGATAAATCCTGAACATGGCTGTAGACGATACCCAACCGCTGATCGCACACCTTATTGAGCTGCGTAAGCGTCTGCTGAACTGCATTATCGCCGTTATCGTGATTTTCCTCGCGCTGGTTTACTTCGCGAATGATATCTACCAACTGGTTTCCGCACCGCTCATCAAGCAGATGCCATTGGGCGCGACGATGATTGCCACCGACGTAGCCTCACCGTTTTTTACGCCGATCAAACTGACCTTCATGGTGTCGCTGATCCTTTCCGCGCCGGTCATTTTGTATCAGGTCTGGGCGTTTGTCGCGCCGGCGTTATACAAGCATGAGCGTCGTCTGGTAGTGCCGCTGCTGGTCTCCAGTTCGCTGCTGTTTTACATCGGCATGGCGTTCGCCTATTTCGTGGTGTTCCCGCTGGCCTTCGGTTTCCTGACACACACCGCACCGGAAGGCGTGCAGGTTTCCACGGATATCGCCAGTTATCTTAGCTTCGTAATGGCGCTGTTTATGGCCTTCGGCGTGTCGTTTGAAGTGCCGGTTGCCATTGTGCTGCTGTGCTGGATGGGCGTCACCACACCTGCCGATCTGCGGCAAAAACGTCCGTACGTTTTGGTTGGCGCGTTCGTTATCGGTATGTTGTTGACGCCGCCGGATGTCTTCTCGCAGACCTTACTGGCAATCCCGATGTATTGCCTGTTCGAAGTCGGCGTCTTTTTTGCTCGCTTCTATGTCGGCAAGCGCCGCATAACAGACGAAGAGAACGAAACAGAAACCAGCGAAGAGTAATTACCAGCCGCCCGACAGGGCGGTTGTTGTATGGGAAAAAGCATGTTTGATATCGGTGTGAATTTAACCAGCAGCCAGTTTGCAAAAGACCAGGATGACACCGTGGCGCGAGCGCAAGCGGCAGGTGTGACGGGGATGCTCATTACCGGAACCAATCTGCATGAAAGCCAGCAGGCACAGCAACTCGCCCAACGTTATTGTCATTGCTGGTCCACTGCTGGCGTGCATCCGCATGATAGCAGTGGCTGGACGGATGAAACCGCAGAGGCGATCCGCACGCTGGCGGCTACAGCGGAAGTTGTTGCCTTGGGTGAATGCGGGCTGGATTTCAACCGTAATTTTTCGACGCCGCAGGAGCAGGAGTGCGCTTTCGACGCGCAACTGTCGCTGGCCGCCGAGCTAAACATGCCGGTGTTTCTGCACTGCCGCGATGCGCATGAACGCTTTCTGACGCTGCTGGATCCGTGGCTGGATAAGTTGCCCGGTGCGGTACTGCACTGTTTCACCGGTTCGGCGCAGGAAGCGCGAGATTGTCTCGATCGCGGCATCTACTTAGGCATTACCGGCTGGGTGTGCGATGAACGTCGCGGGCTGGAATTACGTGAAGTGGTTCCGCTGATCCCCGCCGAGCGGCTATTGATTGAAACCGATGCGCCGTACCTGCTGCCGCGCGATCTCAAACCAAAGCCTGCGTCGCGGCGTAATGAACCGGCTCTGTTAGGGCATATTCTTGCCGCAGTGGCTGAGCTTCGCGGTGAAGATGCTCAGTGGCTGAGTTCGGTAACGGATCAGAACGTGCGGCGGTTATTCGGCGTGGATTTTTAACGCGACGCTCACGCCTTGCGAAAATCGGTGTTCTTGACGCTTTGCAGTACCTGCTTATTGAGCAGGTGGAGCAAGAGCATGGAGCGTGCTTCGCCGTCCGGTTCTTTAAAGATCGCCTGCAACCCCTCGAGTGCGCCCTCGGTGATCACCACATCATCGCCTGGATAAGGCGTGTCAGGGTCGGTAATCCCTTCTGGTTGGTAGAGCGAAAGCTGCTGAATAACGGATTGCGGAACGGTTGCCGGGTGCATACCAAAGCGGACAAAATGGCTGACGCCGCGCGTGGCGTTGATCGTGGTGGTATGAATCACTTCAGGATCGAACTCCACAAACAAATAGTTCGGGAAAAGAGGTTCGTTCACTGTTGTGCGTTTGCCGCGCACCATTTTTTCCAGTGCAATCATAGGCGTCAGACAGCTGACCGCCTGGCGTTCTAAGTGTTCCTGGGCGCGCTGGAGCTGGCCACGTTTGCAGTAAAGTAGATACCAGGATCGCATAATGACTCTTTTCCGTAAGTTCGGGCGCAAGAATATCAAAACCGCGGCATGATGGCTAAGTTGATTATAACCTGCACCTAAAGATGTCGTTGTAATTCACGCAGATTTAACAAAAATACAGCAACCGCCGGGCGAACACCGTATAATAAGCCCCTTACCTGGAGGCGATAATAGACCGCATGAAATACAACGACCTACGCGACTTCCTGACGCTGCTTGAGCAGCAGGGCGAGCTGAAACGCATCACTCTTCCGGTTGACCCTTATCTGGAAATGACGGAAATAGCCGATCGCACGTTGCGTGCGGGTGGCCCGGCGTTGTTATTTGAAAATCCCAAAGGCTACACCATGCCGGTGTTGTGCAATTTATTTGGCACGCCGCGCCGCGTAGCGCTGGGCATGGGGCAAGATGATGTCAGTGCTTTGCGCGACGTGGGCAAACTGCTGGCGTTTCTCAAAGAACCGGAGCCGCCAAAAGGTTTTCGCGATCTGTTCGATAAACTGCCGCAGTTTAAGCAGGTGCTGAACATGCCGACAAAGCGTCTGCGCGGTGCCCCTTGCCAGCAAAAAGTGGTGCAGGGGGATGATGTTGATTTGCGCAACATCCCGATTATGCAGTGTTGGCCGGAAGACGCCGCGCCGCTGATCACCTGGGGGCTGACCGTGACGCGTGGCCCGCACAAAGAGCGGCAGAATCTGGGCATTTATCGCCAACAGCTGATCGGTAAAAACAAATTAATCATGCGCTGGCTTTCTCATCGCGGTGGAGCGCTCGATTTTCAGGAGTGGCAGGCAGCGCATCCTGGCGAGCGTTTCCCGGTTGCGGTGGCGCTGGGTGCCGATCCGGCAACCATCCTTGGCGCGGTGACGCCGGTGCCGGATACGCTGTCTGAATATGCCTTCGCCGGGTTACTGCGCGGCACAAAAACCGAAGTGGTGAAGTGCGTATCAAGCGATCTTGAAGTTCCTGCCAGTGCAGAAATCGTGCTGGAAGGCTATATTGAGCCGGGTGAGATGGCGCCGGAAGGGCCGTATGGCGATCACACCGGTTATTACAATGAAGTTGATAATTTCCCGGTGTTTACGGTTACCCATATTACGCAGCGCGAAGATGCGATTTACCACTCCACTTATACTGGCCGCCCGCCAGATGAGCCGGCAGTGCTGGGCGTGGCGCTAAACGAAGTGTTCGTGCCGATCCTGCAAAAGCAGTTCCCGGAAATCGTTGATTTTTACCTGCCGCCGGAAGGGTGCTCCTATCGCCTGGCGGTAGTCACCATGAAGAAACAGTACCCCGGTCACGCCAAGCGCGTAATGATGGGCGTCTGGTCTTTCCTGCGTCAGTTTATGTACACCAAATTTGTGATCGTGTGCGATGACGATGTGAACGCCCGCGACTGGAATGACGTTATTTGGGCGATTACCACCCGAATGGATCCTGCGAGGGATACGGTTCTGGTGGAAAACACGCCGATTGATTATCTGGATTTTGCCTCGCCGGTTTCCGGTCTGGGCTCCAAAATGGGACTGGATGCCACCAATAAATGGCCGGGTGAGACCCAGCGCGAATGGGGTCGCCCCATCAAGAAAGACCCGGAGGTTACGGCAAGAATCGACGCCATCTGGGATGAACTGGCCATACTGAACGACGAAAATAGACCCGACAGAGAGAGCGCATGACAACCTTAAGCTGTAAAGTGACCTCGGTAGAGGCCATCACTGATACCGTATATCGTGTCCGTTTAGTGCCGGAGGCGGCTTTTTCGTTCCGCGCGGGCCAGTATCTGATGGTGGTGATGGATGAGCGAGACAAGCGCCCGTTCTCTATGGCTTCTACGCCGGATCAGCATGATTTTATCGAACTGCATATTGGCGCGTCTGAGCTGAATCTCTACGCCATGGCGGTGATGGATCGCATTCTGAAAGACCGCGAAATCGTTATCGATATTCCGCACGGCGATGCCTGGCTGCGCGACGATGAAGAGCGTCCGATGGTGCTGATTGCCGGTGGTACCGGCTTCTCGTATGTCCGCTCTATTTTGCTGACGTCGCTGGCGCAAAACCCGAATCGTGAAATCACCATTTACTGGGGCGGTCGCGAAGAGAAACATCTCTATGATTTAAGCGAGCTGGAAGCGTTATCGGTGGATCATCCGAATCTGCGTGTCGTGCCCGTCGTTGAGCAACCGGAAGCGGACTGGCGCGGCCGCTCAGGCACAGTGCTGGCTGCGGTGTTGCAGGATTTCGGTTCGCTGGCCGAGCACGATATCTATATTGCGGGTCGTTTCGAGATGGCGAAAATCGCCCGCGATCTGTTCTGTAATGAGCGCAGTGCGCGTGAAGATCGCCTGTTTGGCGATGCGTTTGCGTTTATCTAAACCTGTCTTCGCCTTTGCCGCGTTGGCTGCCTTCGCTTTCCCCGGTTACATAGTTCGCTATGCTGCCGGGGATTGATTTATTGCCGCTTTGCTCTGCCACCAACGGCTTTAATATCGCCTTTTCTTCATTCTCTATGCCGTGGTCGCCTGCCGGATAACAGAAATAAAAAACCCGCCCCTGACAGGCGGGAAGAACGGCAACTAAACCTTCTCTTTACCCTTGACGCCATCGCGGTGCTGGCTACTTTCGCTCACCCCGGTTACATACCACTATGCTGCCGGGTATTCACTCAGTTGCCGCCTTGCTCTGGCACCAATGGCATGACAGACCTTTTCTCTTTGCCCTAATCGCCATCAGCACTGCTGGCTGCTTTTGCTCACCCCGGCTGCGCGCCGGGGATCCGCGCTGTTGCTGCCTTACTGTGGCGTTCAGGGTATTGAGACTGCACTTTTCCCGTTTGAAGCACTAAACGCGTTCAAACACCGTAGCGATCCCCTGACCTAACCCGATGCACATGGTCGCCAGACCAAATTGTGCGTCTTTGCGTTCCATCAGGTTCAGCAAGGTGGTGCTGATACGTGTTCCGGAGCAGCCCAGCGGGTGACCAAGCGCAATCGCGCCGCCGTTGAGGTTGATCTTCTCGTCAATCTGCTCCATCAGCCCCAGATCTTTAATACACGGCAGGATCTGTGCGGCAAACGCTTCATTCATCTCAAACAGGTCGATATCGCTGGCGTTCAATCCGGCTTTTTTCAGCGCCAGTTGAGATGCCGGAACCGGGCCATAGCCCATGATCGACGGATCGCAGCCGACAACCGCCATCGAACGAATGCGCGCGCGCGGCTTCAGACCCAGCTCACGGGCGCGGCTCTCGCTCATCACCAGCATTGCTGATGCGCCGTCTGACAGCGCCGAAGAGGTGCCAGCGGTCACGGTGCCGCTTACCGGATCAAAGGCCGGGCGCAGAGTCGACAGTGCTTCGACCGTGGTTTCCGGGCGGATCACTTCGTCATAGGTAAACTGTTTGAGTACGCCATCTGCATCGTGGCCACCGGTCGGGATTAACTCATTTTTGAACGCACCGGATTGCGTCGCGGCCCAGGCGCGAGCATGGGAGCGAGCGGCAAAGGCATCCTGCATTTCACGGCTGATGCCGTGCATGCGCGATAACATTTCAGCAGTCAGCCCCATCATTCCCGCCGCTTTCGCAACGTTACGGCTCATGCCCGGATGAAAATCAACGCCGTGACTCATCGGTACGTGGCCCATATGTTCCACGCCGCCGACCATACAGACCTGCGCATCGCCGGTCATGATCATGCGTGCGGCATCGTGCAACGCCTGCATTGAGGAGCCGCACAGACGGTTAACCGTTACGGCGGGTACGGAATGTGGGATCTCAGCCAGCAGCGCGGCGTTACGGGCAATGTTGAAGCCCTGCTCCAGTGTCTGCTGTACACAACCCCAGTAAATGTCGTCGATAGCGCTTGCGTCCAGCGCCGGGTTACGCGCCAGCAGGCTACGCATCAGATGAGCGGAAAGATCTTCCGCCCGCACATTGCGAAATGCGCCGCCTTTTGAACGGCCCATCGGGGTGCGAATCGCATCGACAATGACAACGTGTTCCATTGTGACTCCTTAAGCCGTTTTCAAATCGCCCACCGGGCGCGCAGGTTCAACCGCAGGATAGTAAGGTTCGTTGTGACGCGCTTTTTCACGCAATCCAGCCGGCACTTCATACAGTGGGCCAAGGTGCTGATAATGCTGCGCCATATCGAGGTATTTCGCGCTGCCGATGGTATCCAGCCAGCGGAATGCACCACCGTGGAACGGAGGGAAGCCCAGGCCGTAAACCAGCGCCATATCCGCTTCTGCGGGGCTGGCGATGATGCCTTCCTCAAGGCAGCGCACCACTTCGTTGACCATTGGGATCATCATACGGGCGATAATTTCGTCGTCGCTGAAGTCGTTTTTGCCTTTGCTGATTTCCGCCAGCATGCCGTCCACGGCGCTGTCTTCTTCTTTCTTCGGTTTGCCTTTGCTGTCTTCTTTATAGCGCCAGAAACCGAGGCCATTCTTCTGTCCAAAGCGGTTAGCGTCGAACAGCGCGTCAATCGCATCGCGATAATCTTTTTGCATCCGCTGCGGGAATCCAGCTGCCATCACTGCCTGCGCGTGATGCGCGGTGTCAATGCCGACGACATCAAGCAGATAAGCCGGGCCCATCGGCCAGCCGAACTGTTTTTCCATCACTTTGTCGACTTTGCGGAAATCCGCGCCGTCGCGCAGCAACTGGCTGAAACCGGCAAAGTAGGGGAACAGCACGCGGTTAACAAAGAAGCCAGGGCAGTCGTTGACCACAATCGGCGTTTTGCCCATCTTGCTCGCCCAGGCCACCACTTTCGCGATAGTGTCGTCAGAGGTTTTCTCGCCGCGAATGACCTCAACCAGCGGCATACGGTGCACCGGGTTGAAGAAGTGCATGCCGCAGAAATTTTCAGGCCGCTTCAGCACACTTGCCAGTTCACCGATCGGAATGGTCGAGGTGTTCGAGGCCAAAACGGTATCCGGGCGAACCTTGTCTTCTGTTTCCGCCAGCACCGCTTTTTTCACTTTCGGGTTTTCTACCACTGCTTCAACCACCACATCGACACGCTCAAAACCAGCGTATTCCAGCGTTGGCTGAATAGTCGCAATTACGTTCGCCAGTTTCAGGCCATCGATCTTGCCGCGTTCAAGCTGTTTATTCAGTAATTTGCCCGCTTCATTAATGCCAAGCGCAAGGGATTTCTCATTGATATCTTTCATTAATACCGGCACGCCTTTCCAGGCCGACTGGTAAGCGATACCGCCGCCCATAATGCCAGCGCCCAGCACAGCCGCATGTTTTGGCGTTTCAATATCTTTGGTGAGTTTTTTCGCCTTGCCTTTCACATACTGGTCATTGAGGAAAATGCCGACCAGTGCGCGGGCTTCATTGGTATGCGCGAGTGGAACAAAGCTCTGGTTTTCCAGCTTCAGCGCTTCCTCTCGGCCAAACCTGGCGGCGGCTTCAATGGTTTTAACCGCAGTGATCGGTGCCGGGTAATGTTTACCGGCGGTTTGCATCACCATGCCTTTGGCGATGGTAAAGCTCATGGCGGCTTCAATTTTACTGAGCTTCAAAGGCTCCAGCTTCGGCTGGCGTTTGGCTTTCCAGTCGAGATCGCCATTGATCGCCTGACGCAGAATCGCCACCGCGCCATCACGCAGTTTCTCCGGTTTGACGATGCCATCGACCAGGCCGATTTTCAGTGCTTGTTCCGCGCCGACATCTTTCCCGGCGGCGATGATCTCCAGTGCGCTATCGGCGCCCAACAGACGCGGCATGCGCACCGAACCGCCAAAGCCTGGCATGATGCCGAGTTTGGTTTCCGGCAGGCCAATGCGCAGATCCGGTGTGGCTAAGCGGTAGTCTGTTGCCAGGACACATTCGCAGCCGCCACCGAGGGCATAGCCATTCACGGCGGAGATCGTCGGGACAGGCAGATCTTCCAGACGGTTAAAGACGCTATTAGCAAAGTGCAGCCATTGGCTCAACTGTTCTTCCGGGACCAGGAACAGGGAGAGGAATTCGGTGATGTCGGCACCGACAATAAAGGCCGCTTTTTCCGAGCGCAGCAGCAGCCCTTTTAAATCTGATTGCTTTTCCAGCACGCCCAACGCTTCGCCAAGGCTGGCGACGGTAGCGGTATCAAGCTTGTTAACTGAGCCAGGCGCATCGAACACCAGTTCGGCGATGCCGTCTTCCTGCCAGTCGAGGTACAGATTGTTGCCTTTGTAGAGCATGTCAGTCTCCTGAATCCAGCGGTGATCTGGTCGTACCAGATGAAGCGGAGTGTGGTTTTTATGTTAATAAAATGCAAATAACTCATTAAAAAAATGCAGCGCCGATCACGCTCGGCGGAAATCACTCAGTTGCGGGCAGGTGTGCTAAGATGCGAAAACTTGAGGTCACAAGAAACAGAAGGAAAAACGATGGACTCACTGGCTGAACTTTATAAAAATCATATTGTTACTTTGCAGGAACGCACGCGTGACGTGCTGGCGCGGTTTAAACTCGACGCGTTACTTATTCACTCCGGCGAGTTGTTTAACGTCTTTCTTGATGACCACCCTTATCCGTTTAAAGTGAACCCGCAATTTAAAGCCTGGGTGCCGGTCACGCAGGTGCCGAACTGCTGGCTGCTGGTTGATGGTGTGAATAAACCGAAGCTGTGGTTCTATTTGCCGGTGGACTACTGGCACAACGTGGAACCGCTGCCGACCAGTTTCTGGACCGAAGAAATTGACGTTATTGCGCTACCGAAAGCGGACGGCATTGGCAGCCAACTGCCAGCAGCGCGTGGCAACATTGCCTATATTGGTCCGGTTGCGGAACGCGCGTTGAGCCTTGATATCGCGGCAAGCAATATCAACCCGAAAGGGGTGATCGATTATCTGCACTATTACCGCGCCTATAAAACCGATTATGAACTGGCGTGCATGCGTGAAGCGCAGAAGACGGCGGTGATTGGTCATCGCGCAGCGCATGAAGCGTTCCAGTCTGGCATGAGCGAGTTCGACATCAACCTCGCCTATCTGACCGCCACCGGCCATCGCGATACTGACGTGCCTTATGGCAACATTGTTGCTCTGAACGAACACGCCGCTGTGCTGCATTACACCAAACTCGATCACCGCGCACCGGCGGAAATGCGCAGTTTCTTGTTAGATGCTGGCGCGGAGTACAACGGCTATGCCGCTGATCTGACCCGTACCTGGGCGGCGAACAGCGATACCGATTACGCGCAACTGGTGAAAGACGTCAATGATGAACAACTGGCGCTGATTGCCACCATGAAAGCGGGTGTCAATTACGTGGAGTACCATGTGCAGTTCCATCAGCGTATCGCGAAGTTGCTGCGTCGCCACCAAATCATCACCGATATCAGTGAAGAAGCCATGGTTGAGGAGGATATTACCGGGCCGTTTATGCCGCACGGTATTGGTCACCCGCTTGGCTTGCAAGTACATGATGTCGCTGGTTTTATGCAAGATGACAGCGGTACGCATCTGGCTGCGCCATCGAAATACCCGTATCTGCGCTGCACACGCGTGATGGAACCGCGCATGGTGCTGACCATCGAGCCGGGTATCTACTTTATTGAGTCGCTGTTAGCGCCGTGGCGTGATGGCCCGCTCAGCAAGCACTTCAACTGGCAGAAGATTGATGCGCTGAAACCGTTTGGCGGCATTCGTATTGAAGATAACGTGGTTATCCACGAAAACAACATTGAAAACATGACGCGGGACCAGAAGCTGGCGTAATGGAGAGCTGGCTGATCCCGGCGGCACCGGTCACCTTTAGCGAGGAGATCAAAAAGAGCCGCTTTATTACGCTGCTGGCGCACACGGATGGTGTTGACGCGGCAAAAGCGTTTGTCGACGCCGTTCGGGCGGAACATCTGGACGCGCGTCACCACTGTGTAGCGTGGGTCGCTGGCGCGCCGGATGATTCGCAGCAGCTAGGCTTTTCTGACGATGGCGAACCGGCGGGCACGGCGGGTAAACCGATACTCTCGCAGTTAATGGGCAGCGGTATCGGCGAAATTACCGCCGTCGTGGTGCGATATTATGGCGGCGTGCTGCTGGGAACCGGTGGGCTGGTGAAAGCTTATGGTGGCGGTGTGCAACAGGCGTTAAGCCTGTTAACCACCGTCCGCAAAACGCCATTAACCGAATATACTTTGTGGTGCGATTACGCACAGCTCGCCGGAGTTGAAACGCTGCTTGGGCAATTTGAGGGGAAAATTGTCGCAAGCGAGTATCAGGCTTCCGTGCATCTGCGAGTGGCGCTTCCTCACAGCAGACTGGACGCATTTTCAGCAAGGCTTGCTGATTTTAGTCGTGGCGCATTGCAATTGTTAAAAACTGAAGAATAATCCCCCACCTGATTTTCTGAACACCTAAGGAAGCGGCAGAGATGCAATTTCGCGCCATAACCCGAATCGTTGGACTGCTGGTTATCCTCTTTTCCGGAACGATGATCTTACCCGGACTGGTAGCCCTTATTTACCGCGATGGTGCGGGTCGTGCATTTACCCAGACCTTTTTCGCTGCGCTGGTGATTGGCTCCATGTTGTGGTGGCCGAACCGTCGGGAGAAAAAGGAACTGAAATCCCGCGAAGGCTTTTTGATCGTCGTGCTGTTCTGGACCGTGCTGGGGAGTGTGGGCGCGCTGCCGTTTATTTTCTCGGAAAGCCCGAACCTGACGGTGACTGACGCCTTTTTTGAATCCTTCTCTGGCCTGACGACAACCGGGGCGACCACGCTGGTAGGGTTGGATTCGTTGCCGCATGCCATCCTCTTCTACCGCCAGATGCTGCAATGGTTTGGTGGGATGGGGATCATTGTCCTGGCGGTCGCGATACTGCCGATTCTGGGCGTGGGGGGGATGCAGCTTTACCGTGCGGAGATGCCAGGACCGCTGAAAGATAACAAAATGCGCCCGCGTATTGCCGAAACGGCGAAAACGCTATGGCTTATTTATGTGTTGCTGACCGTAGCGTGCGCGCTGGCGCTGTGGTTTGCCGGAATGCCCGCTTTTGACGCTATCGGCCATAGCTTCGCGACCATCGCCATTGGCGGCTTCTCGACACACGATGCCAGCGTGGGTTACTTCAATAGCCCAACCATCAACACCATCATTGCCATCTTCTTATTGATCTCCGGCTGTAACTACGGCCTGCACTTCTCTTTACTGAGCGGGCGCAGCTTGAAAGTTTACTGGCGCGATCCTGAATTCAGAATGTTTATTGGCGTGCAACTGACGCTGGTGGTGATCTGCACCGTGGTGCTGTGGTTCCACGATGTTTACAGCTCTGCGGTGACGACGGTGAACCAGGCTTTCTTCCAGGTGGTGTCGATGGCAACCACTGCCGGGTTTACCACTGACAGTATTGCGCGTTGGCCGCTGTTCTTGCCGGTGCTGCTACTGTGTTCGGCGTTTATTGGTGGCTGTGCGGGTTCTACCGGGGGTGGTTTGAAAGTGATCCGCATATTGCTGCTGTTTAAACAGGGTAACCGCGAGCTGAAACGTCTGGTGCACCCGAACGCGGTTTACAGCATTAAGCTTGGGAATCGCGCCTTGCCGGAGCGTATTCTTGAAGCGGTGTGGGGGTTTTTCTCTGCTTATGCGCTGGTGTTTATTGTCAGCATGCTGGCGATTATCGCTACGGGTGTTGATGACTTTTCTGCCTTTGCTTCGGTTGTCGCCACGCTGAATAACCTGGGACCAGGGCTGGGCGTAGTTGCTGATAACTTCGCGAGTATGAACCCGGTGGCGAAGTGGATCCTCATCGCGAATATGCTGTTTGGTCGCCTTGAAGTCTTCACATTGTTGGTACTGTTTACCCCAACTTTCTGGCGTGAATAAGGGAGCGTGACGTGAAAACATTGATTCTATTTTCGACCCGGGATGGGCAAACGCGGGAAATCGCCTCTTACCTGGCGTCCGAGCTGAAAGAGCTTGGTGTTTATGCTGATGTGGTGAACCTGAACCGTACGCCAGATATTGAATGGGATAACTATGAACGCGTGGTGATTGGTGCGTCTATCCGTTACGGCCATTTCCACCCGGCGCTGGCGAGCTTTGTGAAAAAGCACCTGCAGCAGTTGAATGCGCTACCGAGCGCGTTCTACTCCGTTAACCTTGTTGCGCGTAAGCCGGAGAAAAGCTCTCCGCAAACTAATAGCTATACGCGCAAATTTTTACTCTCTTCACCGTGGCAGCCAGATCAGTGTGCAGTGTTTGCCGGTGCGCTGCGTTATCCACATTATCGTTGGTATGACCGCTTGATGATTCAACTGATTATGAAGATGACCGGCGGCGAAACGGATCCCACGAAGGAAGTTGTCTATACCGACTGGCAGCATGTAGCGAGTTTTGCCCGCGAAATCGCTCAATTAAAATGCAAATCGACCGATTAGCGGCCGTTGCGACTGAAAATTAAGCGAACGAAAACTTTTTTTAAATTTATACTTGTCAGCGGGAATTAACTCCCTATAATGCGCCTCCACTGACACGGCACAACGGCAAACACACCGGCCTGTCAGGTG
>NZ_JBHZPO010000019.1:0-79749 GCF_042788165.1 Kosakonia sp. YIM B13588
CTTCATGGGGATGTCCTCATGTGGCTTATGAAGACATTACTAACATCGTGGTGTATTAATCAACGGGGAGCAGGTCAGAGGTAAAAGATCATGTTCCTGTGATTTCTTTTCATATGCCATATTTTGCCGGCCATAATTATCTTTAAGTCTGAGTAAGTCGAATTTGTTTCTTGGATTTTCAACTTCGATTAATTCGATGCCTGATTTTCCCGAAATAGTCTGATGGAATACACCTTTTGCAATATATATGCTGTCCCCAGATTTTAACGCCTGATGTGTACCATCAAGAAATCTGGTCTCGCCATCACCATGTAGGCATATAAGGACGGTGTCTTTGAGTATATGACAATGCATTGAAGTGGATTGATTCTTTGATATATGAAGGCGCCATACATCAAAAATAGAATCACAATAAACTCTATACTCATATCCCCATGGTTTTTCTATGAATCCATTGAGATGTAAGTCTTTCTCAAATGACTCACCATTATTTGAAGTTGAAAGTAGGATTTTGTTTATTTCAAGCAAGTCATATACATTTGGAGTCCGGTTGTGGATTTCCATATGGTCGCTCCCCCGCTAATTGAATTGCTGAATGTTGATTTCACTTCGGTCAATCGTTCTGTGATTTCAGTCTATAACGGTTATTTAGTACGAGAGAAATAACTTTTATGATGATTGCCTATATTGTTTCTTTTGATCAGTCCTTCATACTCAATAATTACTGAAAACTATGCTTCTATACTTGGGTACTGTTAAAGATGCATAGATTCTATGCCGTCAGGAGGTCATAGCTCACAAGCGATTAAGATGCTTAGCAAGATGCCGAACTCGGACGTCAGCACGATACATCGCATAATGTAGATATCGCAGCGTTTACGTCCCTGTTTGTAGCTCTATCTTAAGAAGTTGCCCCCATAGTGGTAGACAACACCTCAATCTTAAAGTAATCTACCATCTAGTAGGTTGATTGCGTTTGGCACCAACCTTATCTTTGAGATCACTCGACACTTCAGGAGTTGTCATGACTAATTCAAAAAAACCTTTTGCTGACGCTAATGTTATTCGCGGTACACGAGAAGCTATTCGCCAGCAGCCAGAGCTGGGCAATCTCACCTTTAACATGAAGAGTAAATCCAACGGTGGGGTATCCGTCCGGGTGGAAACTCATGCGACTATCCAGAACGGCCAGGTTGATACCAGTCGCGCCGGAAAATTTGCTAATGTTGGCGATGAACCTGCTGATTTATCGGGTACTGATAGCGGTATGGGCCCAGCTGAGTACATTTTGCAGGCACTTGCCGGCTGTTATACCGCGACTCTGACTGTGATGGCGGCAGAAAAGGGCATTGAGCTTGATGGTATTGAACTTGACCTGAACTTCGACATTAATCTGAACGGTTTCCTGGGTCTTGACGAAAAAGTTCGCAACGGGGCGAAAGCGATCCGTGTTGGCGTTAAGCTCTCCAGTCCGACCGCCAGCCGTGAACAGCTTGAAGAAATGGTTCGTGCACTGCCAGAAAGCTCGCCGATCCACGATACGTTGGCGAACCCGGTCAATATTGATACTCGGTTGGCGTAGGTAAAGCTCAGAGAGGGAAATGACTGAACACTGTCATTTCCCTACTGCCTGATGGCTA
This sequence comes from Kosakonia sp. YIM B13588, assembly GCF_042788165.1. Lineage (NCBI taxonomy): Bacteria > Pseudomonadati > Pseudomonadota > Gammaproteobacteria > Enterobacterales > Enterobacteriaceae > Kosakonia > Kosakonia sp. YIM B13588. The sequence continues at coordinate 1,641 of NZ_JBHZPO010000019.1, forward strand.
TTAACTCCGACCAAAACGCGTTATCAGAGAAGGTTAAATTACTGTTGTGAACTGATGTCCCCTTGCAGGGAACAACAGGCGCAGATAATATCTACCAACTAGTAGATTATAATTGTGAGGATTATATGTCAGTCATGACACGAGAAAGGCTTCTGAATGAAGCGGACCATCTGATGCGCGAACGGGGTTACTCTGCATTCAGCTATGCTGATTTGTCAAAGAGCATTGGTATCACTAAGGCCAGTATTCATCACCACTTCCCAACCAAAGATGTTTTGGGCGAACAAGTGGTGATTCAGGCCCATACCGATACCAAAAACCGATTTGAACAGATTGAAGCGACGGAGAATACGGTTGCGCAGATGCTTACCGCCTACGTGGAGCTTTTCATCGAAAGCTATCGCACGTCGCGTATGCCGCTGTGCTGTGCTTTGTCTTCGGAAATGGCCAATCTGCCACCGAATATCAGAGTTCGGGCGACCGAATATTTCGATATGCAGATTGCCTGGCTGACCAGGATTGTCAGCCGTGGCGTTGATGCAGGGGAGCTGACTGCTGACCTGCTGCCATCAAAAATGGCTCTGCTTATTTTGAATTTATGCGAGGGCGCCAGCGTTGTTTCCCGGGCGATTAATAAGCCTGAGCTTTTCAACGATACGCTTGAACAGATCCTAATGATTGTTAAAAGAAAATAATTCTGGAGATGACCCCATGTTAGATTGGAATGAATACCGCTCAGAAGTGATGCAACGTGTTGGTGATCTGGGTAAGTTGACCCCGGAAACACTAAAAGGCGTCATGGCTTTGGGCAACGCCGGCAATAAGACCAACCTCCTGGGCGCGAAAGTGCGTGAACTGATTGCACTGGCTTGTGCGGTGACGACTCGCTGTGATGGTTGCATCGCCGTCCATGCCGAAGCTGCCGTTAAAGCTGGCGCCACAGAAGAAGAAATTGCTGAAGCCCTGGGTGTGGCAATCAACCTAAATGCAGGCGCTGCCGTTGTCTATTCCGCACGTACGCTGGATGCGATTAAGCAACTGAAAGCGCAATAGTTATCGCGTTGAAAATATAAAAGGGCATGACTGCCCTTTTTTCACTTCTGACATACATTTTCATCATGCTCTCTGGCATTAGGTCTGATATGGCTTACATTGCCCTTTATCAGAACGAAAACAGACTTTATTCCTCGTTAAACACATTTCTTACCCATTCGGCCAAAGCCTGAACGCCCGGTCGGTTAAGGTTTTCTCGTGGCATAATGAGGTCATATCCTCGCCCGGCGGGTATTTCTATTTCAAAAGGGGCAATCAGTCGGCCCTCATCGAGGTAATGTCGAATGAGTCGTTTTCTGCCCATGATGATACCGCCGCCATTGAGTGCCGCTTCAATAGACATCTGACAATTGTTGAAGCTCAAAAAATTATCTTCAACAGGCAGGTTTTTGCCAGACTCCCTGCACCATTCTCGCCATTCGGAAAAAACATTCTGGGAGTCAACGGATTCAGACGTATGAATGAATGGGACTTCAGCTAACCAATGGTTTGCTTGCCTGATTTTTTTTGCAAGAGATGGAATACAGACGGGAACCAGCGTCTCTTCAGATAACCGTTCGCAGTAGAGATCGGGGTGTTTCAGATTACTGTAGTATATAGCGACATCTACTCGTTCGAGATTAAAATCTACCAGACCGGCTCTCACTCTGAAATTGATATTCAGCCCCGGCCACCGTTCGGTAAATACCGGTAAGCGCGGCATCAGCCAGAGAAAAGCGAAGGTAGGTGGAAGGCCGACAGACAAGGTTCCTCTCAGCCCCTGCACGCGAATATCTTCTATTTCATCACTGATGCGTTTAAGTGAAAACGCGAGTACGCCAAGTAAACGCTCCCCTTCATCGGTCAACTGAAGCTTTCTGGTCATTCTAATAAACAGTCTGAATCCGAGCATGGATTCAAGAGAACGAATGCGTTGGCTAACGGCCCCTTGCGTCAGATTGAGAGTAGTCGCCGCCTTAGTAAAGCTCATATGCAGTGCTGCCGTTTCAAACGTATGCAATAGTGCCAGTATGTTCTGTTGAGCGAGCATTCATCATTTTCCTTCTTAATTTTCTCTTATGCATTATTTACAGTAATGCATACCCCGGAATTGATCGTTTGTCCACTAAGCCCCTTGTCCTCTTTAATTGGCCCAACAGACGTCCTGACAACAACGATGAGGGGAATATCTAATGAAGGGTCTTAAGTTAGTGGTTATTGGAGCGGGTTCAAGCTACACACCTGAACTGATGGAAGGCATTATCAAGCGTCAAAATGAATTTCCGATCCGCGAGTTATGGCTGGTTGATATTGAGGATGGCCGTGAAAAAATGGCGATTATCGCGGGCCTCACCCGACGGATGCTGGAAAAAAATGGGCTGGATATACCGGTTTATGAAACCCTTGACCGCACAGAAGCACTGCTCGGTGCCGATTTTGTTTGTTCTCAGTTCAGGGCCGGCTGCCTGGACGCACGGATCAGCGACGAAAGGATATCGCTGAAATACGACATGATCGGTCAGGAGACCAATGGTCTGGGTGGATTTGCCAATGCATGCCGCACTATCCCGATTGCATTGGCTATAGCGAAAGAAATGGAACAACTGTGCCCGGATGCCTGGTTGCTGAACTTCACCAACCCGTCGGGAATGGTCACTGAAGCGATACTGAAACACAGCACAGTCAAAACCGTAGGGCTGTGCAACGTGCCTGTTATTATGCAAAAGGGTATTGCCAGTGCTTTAGGTGTCAGCGATATCAATGAATTTATCATGCAGGTCGCGGGACTTAATCACTTCATTTTTGCGCGCCATATTTATCATGAGGGTAAGGATAAGCTTCCTCAGGTCATTGAGCTGATTTCAGAGGGGAATGATCCGTTGGTGCCTAAAAATATTCCTCCTTTCAAATGGCCGGATCGGTTGTTGGCGAATATGGGAATGATACCTTGCCCCTACCTGCGTTATTACTACATGAGCGACGACATGTACCGTCAGGAGCTTGGCGAAGCACAAGGGGAAGGGACTCGTGGTGAGATCGTAAAGGAGCTCGAAAGAGAACTATTCGAAATTTATCGAAACCCGGAACTCGCCGAGAAACCGAAAGCGCTGGAAGGTCGGGGAGGGCAGTACTATTCGGATGCGGCATGTGAATTGATGAGCGCAATATATAACGACAAACGCATCATCATGCATGTCAATACGCGAAACGATGGTGCGATTGCGGGCCTGCCGGATGACTGTGCGGTTGAGGTCAGTTCAATGATCACCCGTTCTGGACCGATACCACTGAATGTCGAACCTTTCCCGGAAGATGTACTTCGTCTGATTCAACTGATGAAAAGCTTTGAGCAATTGACCATTGAGGCAGCCATCAGTGGTAATCGGTATACGGCATGGCGTGCCTTGGTTATTAATCCCCTAGTCAAAAGCGGTCAACTGCTTGAAAATGCATTGGATGAAGTGATCGAACATAACAAAGCGTTGATGCCGGCCTTCCAACGCAATAAATAACGCTAAGCAGACTGGTCGGTTATTTTATAACAAAGCGGTTATCACTCTGAACGAGGGGTAACCGCTTGCCGATGATGCATCAGACCGCTAAGAGACTTTTTTAAACATAGATAAAATGGCATCACTGCCCTTTTTTCAGCTCTGACAATGCTTGCTGATAAAACCCTGCCGATTTAACACCCGGTATACGCTGGACCAACTGCCCATCCTTGAACATCAGTACGGACGGCAGTCCCCAAATTTCATATTTGGTGGTCAGTACCGGTGCCAGATCCACATTCACTTTGCCGACTTTGACGTCGCTTTCTATCTGCTCGGCAAAATGGTTAAAAATGTCTTCGCTCATCTGACAAGGTGGGCACCAGGGGGCAGAGAAGCGCACCACCGCAACCCCTTCATGCCTCTCGATTTCTCTAAAATTATCTTCATTGTAAAGGGGTAATTCACGCATCATTCACTCCTGCAGGATGTAACTTAATAGTAATGCTACCTACCAGTTGGTAGATTTGATTAACATAAAAAGCTATCATCGATAGAAAGGTGCTTAAGCGAAGACAATGCCATGTTTTATCAAGGGCTAAGCGTCATCTTATGTGGACGGCGTGCTGAGGATTATGATATTTCACTCCATCTGAATGAGAAAACTGACGTATTGCAAAATCGGGATTACTTTATAAAAAAGCAAGCCCATCCATAAAGTGTCGGCCTACAGGGCAGGCCTATTCCTTTTCGTAAGGCGATGATGGAAAGAACATTATCCAGTCGTATTAATGTGGGGAGTACAGCGCATGTGCTGCATACGCAGCCCCTGATGATGCGCCATATCACTATAGATGAACCCACAATCATCCTGGTCCGCCATGGCAGGAAAATAATCCGCTGGGCGCAAGAGGAGATAACGCTGGAAGCGGGGGACGCGGTGGTCATCGGGGAGGGGCACTCTTTTGATATCATCAATACACCATCACCTTTAACGGGTACGTACGAAGCATCATGGCTGAGTTTTTGTGCCGATTTCGTCCAAAACTACTGCTTCATGCATGCCCCACGTATGAGCATGAACGAAGCAAATAAAATGGCAGAGCCAGGCAACAGTTTTCGCCAGGCCTTTTATCACACTGCGGAGGCCATTACAGATACTGAAAACATACCTGAAAGTATCGTGGCCAGGCGTATGGAAGAGATGCTGAGTTGGCTGGATGAATACCGAATTTTCTTCGCGCTGAAACAACATACCGGACTGGCGATAAAAATCCGCAAACTCGTTGCAGCAGACATATCACAAGACTGGAATACTGCGCAGGTGGCGGCTGAATTGGGTATGTCGGCCACCACCCTGAGACGCCATCTGCATGCCGAAAATACGTCATTCACCCATCTGGTGACTGACATTCGCATGTGCCGCGCCCTGACACTTTTGCAGGTGACCGATCTTTCAGTCACCCGCATATCCCTGGAAGTCGGCTATGAAAATCCGTCTAAGTTCGCCGCCAGATTTCGAACTCGCTTCGGATTCAGCCCCAGCCTGGTCCGGGTTTCCGGCCAGGCTATCGGCAACCTGGCTGCGGTTAGCGGCCCTGCGTAATCTGAAGATGCGCTTCGCCCAGTGAGTTCGCTTTTGCCATAAAGCCGACCAGGGCGGGCGTCGAGTCCGCCGTTATTCCCGGAAGTTTGTCGACACGAAGTGCCGTCAGCGTGATCTCATAACGGTGCGTTTCACCCTTCGGCGGGCAAGGGCCGCCATAACCCGGGATACCGAAATCAGTCCGGGTCTGAAGAGCCCCTTGCGGGAGATTTTTGTTATCCGCCGTTATCCCAGCCGGTAACGAGTGAAGAGATGAGGGAATATTCACCACCTGCCAGTGGATCCAACCGAGGCCTGTCGGCGCATCCCTATCATAAATTTTGAGAGCGAAGCTTTGAGTTCCTGCCGGCGCGCCACTCCAGTTAAAAGAGGGGGCAAGGTTTCCACCACTGCACCCAAATCCATAAGGTGAACTCAGGGTCTGAGCTGCGGGGAAATGGTTTTTTTCAAGCTCATGACTTGTCAGCGTAAAACTGGCTGAAAAAGCGACCTGGCTCGACAACGCCAGGCATAATGTACTGATAACAGTAAGGTGAAGTTTGGACATTTACTCTTCTCCATCGGGGTGATTAATATCCCAATGATAAGGGGAGAGAAAGACTCCTCGCCGCCCTGAACCGGCCAGTCTTAGCTCCATAACGCCCAATAATGATATTTGTAATTCCCTGATTTCACAGGATGACAACCATCTCACCGACGGGAGCTCACCTTACACAGCATTCCCTGTGCCTGTCTCCGGTGACAAAAGGACAGCATGATTTGTTCTTTTACCTATTGACCAATCAACTAGTAGGTAGGTATAGTGCAGCCATACGCTTAACCGGCATCAGGAAGTGATCGTCAGCTCCCCGGCCCGCTAAGTATTAACTCCGGCCCCAGCGGGGCTTTTCTCACTTTCGCCTTGCGAGGTATACGATGAGTAAGTTGTTCACCCCCTACAATCTGTCAGGCATGCAGTTAAAAAACCGCGTGGTCATGGCCCCGATGACCCGCACCCGCACAATGAACGACGTGCCGGATGACGTCGTTGCACTTTACTACGCCCAGCGCGCCTCTGCGGGGCTGCTTATCACCGAAGGCATGCCTGTTTCTGAAGAAGGGCGCGGCTATCTGTATACCCCGGGGATCTACAACGCTGCACACGTTCAGGGCTGGCGCAAAGTGACCGATGCGGTACATGCGAAGGGCGGTCGTATTTTTGCTCAGTTGTGGCATGTGGGCCGGATGTCTCATACCTCAATTCAGCCGGGCAACATCGCGCCAGTTTCCGCCGGTACCGTACAAGCGGTTAACACCACCGTCTTTGCACTGACCGAGTCTGGCGAACCGGGGCCTGTCGTTCCAAGCCAGCCGCGTGCGCTGGAAACCGCAGAAGTTCGACGCGTTACCGCTGACTTTGTCCATTCAGCGCGTCTGGCAATGGAGGCCGGGTTTGACGGCGTGGAAATCATGGCGGCTAACGGCTTCATTTTCGACCAGTTCCTCAGCAGTGAACTGAACCCTCGCACTGATGAATACGGTGGCTCTGTGGAAAACCGTCAGCGGTTCCTGCTGGAAACGGTTGATGCCATCTCTGCGGCTATTGGTAGCAATAAGGTGGGCTTGCGCATTTCACCGTTCGGGCGGATTTACGACCTGGCGCCTTATGAAGGTGAAGAAGAGATTTGGGCAAGTATCGCTGCGGCCCTCGGCCAACGTGAGCTGGCTTATGTGCACCTCTATTATCAACCTGTTTATACCCAGGCACCGGTACCTGCCGGTTTCAAAGCCGCGTTCCGTAAAACCCTGAGGGGCACCGTTATTGCCGCCGGCGGTTTCACCCGCGAGATTGCCGAAACCGCACTTGAGGCAGACGAACTGGATCTTGTTGCGTTTGGCGTGCCGTACATCGCCAACCCTGATCTGGTCGAAAGAATGCAGAACGGCTGGCCGCTGGCTGAAAGCGATCGCACGACGTATTACGGCGTGACGGGGTCGCCGGAAAAAGGCTACACCGATTATCCCGCCTGGGAAGCCAACTAACGCCACGTAGCTGGTGGTATTTGCGGTGCCCACATAAAGAGGCACCGCCAGACGACATTAATGGGGTATTCAGGAGCCAATATGCAAACCCTTAAGCCGATTATTACGATAGATATCTGGTCAGATCTGGTCTGCCCCTGGTGTTGGATTGCCAAAAAGCGTTTCGAACAGGGCCTTGCCGCCTTTGAACACAAGGAGCAGGTCGTGGTCCGCCACCACAGTTTCCGTATTTCCGGCGACCGGCCTGCCGTGCCGTTCCGCAAAGCCCTTTACAAGAAGTTTGGCGGGGAACATGGGGCGGAACTGATGATGAATCAGGTGGGCACGGCCGGGAAGGCAGAAGGGCTCCAGTATAACTTTGACACCATGCTCTTTGGCGATACCGAAGATGCCCATACGCTGCTCGCGGCTGCACGTCACGCCAATATGGGCGACGCCATGGCAGAACGGTTTTATCGGGCCAGTGTGACTGAGGGGCGTTCCATTTTCGATCCGCAGGAGCTCATTGCGTTAGCTACAGAAGTGGGCATGTCCAGAGCCGACGCTGAAAGTGCCCTTGCCAATGAGGCCTTCCGTGCATCGGTGGCTGAAGATGAAGCCCATGCCCGGTCGATCGGGGTCAGCGGTGTCCCGCTGTTCCTGCTCAATGAAAAATATGCCATCAGCGGCGCGCAATCTGCGGACAACTTCCTGAACGCGTTGAAGCAAGTCTGGGAAGAAAAAGCGGCTGAATTGGCAAAAACCGACGGCCAGACCTGCGGCGCTGACGGTTGCAGCATCTGAAACCTGAACGAGCCGGCTGCATGACTGCCGGCAAATCTACCCTGCAAATAACGGAGTTCAAAATGAGCGATGACTTTAAAGGCAAAAAACTGCTTGTCGTGGGTGGCACCAGCGGCATGGGTCTGGAAACGGCGCGTATGGTGCTGAAAGCCGGTGGCAGCGTGGTACTGACGGGCAATAAAAAAGACAAGGCAGAAGCGGTACAGAAAGAGCTGAGCCCACTGGGTTCCGTGTCCGTGATTGCGGCAAACCTGATGACCGAAGAGGGCATGAACGCCATTCGTCAGGAGATTAATGCTAATCATCGCGATATTAGCCTGATGGTCAATGCGGCCGGGATCTTCATGCCGAAAGGCTTTACCGAGCATTTGGAAGCCGATTACGACATGTACCTGATGTTGAACCGGGCAACCTTCTTCATCACACAGGACGTGGTGAAGAACATGCTGGCCGACGGCCGTGAAGGGGCGATTGTGAACGTGGGCTCCATTGGCGCGCAAGCCGCACTCGGCGACTCACCGGCTTCCGCGTACTCCATGGCCAAAGCCGGTCTCCACGCCTTGACACGCAACCTGGCCATTGAGCTGGCCAGTGCGGGTATCCGCGTGAACGCGGTCTCGCCAGGGATCGTGCATACCCCGATTTATGAAGGCTTCATGGCGAAAGAAGACATTGCCGGCGCAATGCAATCGCTGAACGCTTTTCATCCGCTGGGGCGTGTCGGCACGCCGGAAGATGTGGCCAATACCATCTTCTTCCTGTTGTCCGACAAAGCCTCCTGGGTGACTGGCGCAATCTGGGATGTCGATGCCGGTATCATGGCCGTTCGCAGATAAGCTCGTCGTAACCTCGCAAAGCCGCCCCATGATGGGGCGGCTGATAGGTATCTTGCTTGTAATTCAACCATTCTGAAAGTTAACATAATGAAAAAATTGAAATTTACCTTCAAAAATGCAGAAGGTGAGGAACTTGCCGGGTTGCTTGAATTGCCAGAAAATCCAAAAGCCTTTGCCCTGTTGGCGCACTGCTTTACCTGCGGGAAGGATCTGAAAGGTGCTGCACGCATTGCCAGGAAACTGACAGAAAATTCAATTGCGGTGCTTCGCTTTGATTTCACGGGGTTAGGCAACAGCGAAGGCGATTTTTCCAATACTAATTTTTCCTCGAATATTTCTGACCTGCTGTGCGCGGTCGATTATCTTCGTCGGGAATACGAGGCTCCTTCGCTGCTGATTGGTCACAGCCTTGGCGGTTCGGCAATCCTCTCTATTGCAGGCAAAGTGCCTGAGGCCAGAGCGGTCGTAACCATAGGTTCGCCAGGCGAATTGACGCATGTACAGCGGTTGTTCAAAGACAATATCGAAGATATTAGGAACCATGGCGCTTTCCCGGTAGAGCTTGCAGGCCGGGTATTCACGCTCAAAAAGCAAATGCTGGATAACATTCAGGAGCATAAAATAGCGGAAAAGGTATTTACCATGAATAAGCCGCTGCTGATTTTTCATGCTCCCAATGATGATACCGTGCTGATTGAACAGGCAGAGAAAATTTTTAAAGCCGCCAGACACCCGAAAAGCTTTATCTCACTGGGTGAAGCAGATCATCTTCTGACGCATCCTCAGGATGCGGAATATGTTGCCGGGATTATCGTTGCCTGGAGTTCTGCTTACATTTAGAGGGAGTGTAAAGCTTCGCGAAGCTGCTGGTGATGTCGTTGGCCACTGAATAAACGGGCGTAGCATTTTGATTGCACATACAAAACTGCGTAGCATGCTTTCTTTACGCGAAAAAAGCCCTGCTTAGATGCAGGGCTAAGGGCATTGTTGCTATGGTTTATTTTTATTATTTCCCTGGCATTGCTCAACTTCCAGGTTTATTACCTTCAAGTTGAGATTCAATTAATTTAACTTTAACGCTCTCTTATTTTCCTGGAAAAATTGAAGTCACTTCGCGGGCGGTATCGACCAGAAGCTCACCGTTTTTGTACCTCTCGCTCACTTCTCCATTGTTGCCGGTAGCATTTTCAGGTCGTTCAATAAACTGCCCCAGCGGAGTCGCGTTCTCATCCAGTACCACGGCAAACGGAATTTTGACTTTATCGACACCAAAGTGTGCCTTAAAGACGGCTTCAGCCTTGTTGCGGGTGATAATACCCAGACGTATTGCCGGCGCTGACGCGGCAATGGCATGGATTACAGGCAAGTTTTTATGGCAGTCGGGGCACCACATTTCAGCAGCTACCAGAATGCTGTACGAACCCGGAAGTTGCGAGAGCTTACTAATGACATCGTCAGGTAATGCCTCGTTGGCAAGCCCCTCAAAATGCCGCAATGCGTTGCGGTCTTCTTCTGCTCCGCTGCCAACAAATTCGTTATAATCTGATGCTGCTTCGAGCAGTACGTTGAAATCTTGCATATGTTCTCCTTTGTTAGTAACAGGTCTACGGCTTCACATAAATCTGGCAATGATAAAGGCCAATGCTCCAGGCATGACCTGAAAAGGCGTACCATTTTAGTCTGGCTGCCATAAGTAGATATTGCCATCCTACCTACTAATTGATAGATTGCCACGTAATTTATTAATTTTGAGGCGTCACGCTGATGGGGCGGTCTGTTGGATTCAAGATAGTGATAGCAATGATGGCATTCGCAGCCAATTCTGTGCTCTGTCGGATTGCGTTGAAAGGCGAACATATTGACCCGGTGACGTTCAGTGACCTTCGCCTGATGAGCGGGGCGGTGGTCTTGTTACCACTGTTGTTGAGACGTGAGGGGAAAAAGCAGGGCGTCTGGAGCTTGAAAAGCGGGTTCTTTCTTATGACCTACGCCCTGTGTTTCTCCCTTGCCTATATCCATTTGGATACAGGAACAGGTGCTTTGCTCTTGTTTGGCGTTGTGCAACTGGCGATGGTGGCTCATGGCCTTTTCCATGGGGAAAGGCTGTCTTTTTCCAGAGCAACGGGGCTTGGGCTGGCTGTAGCCGGCATGGCTGCTCTTCTCTTACCTGGTGCCAAAGCGCCCCCCTTGGGCAGCGCTGTTCTGATGGCGCTTTCAGGCCTTGCCTGGGCGGCTTATACCCTTTGCGGAAAGCGCTCTCCCAGCGCAGCGCAGGCCACTGCGGCAAATTTCATCCTTGCTGTACCTTTTGCCCTGGTGTTGTCGCCGTTCATTAGCCAGGGAGCGCACTTCGACGGTATCGGAATTGTCCTGGCAATACTCTCTGGTGCCGGTGCTTCTGCCGGAGCCTATGTACTCTGGTATTCACTTTTACCTCGTCTTGAGTCTGTTGCAGCCAGTACGGTTCAGTTGAGTGTGCCCTGTCTGGCGATGCTGGGAGGCGTAACATTTTTGGGCGAGTCACTGAGCCTCAGAATGGCATTTTCAACGCTGGCAGTCCTTGCGGGCATTCTGTTGGTGATCAAGGCACCGGGTCAGAAAATACGACACTGATATCAACGTGCCAGTGATGACTTGATCACTCTGCAAATGGTTTTTTAGGTTTTAAAGCAAAGGAATATCTAATCGTTAGCAAAATCAGTGACGCTGTGACCTCTTTGGATAAACTAATCGGGTAACCTCTATGAAATACGATTTTGATGAAGCAGTGGACAGAGCAGGGACAGACAGCTTAACCGTCGACGGCTGGCGTGAATATATGTTTGGTGCCCATGAAGGCCCCGCGCCGGAAGTACCGGCGAATGGTTTTATAAACCTCTGGGTAGCAGATATGGCTTTTTCCACACCCGAGCCGGTGCTTGAAGCCATACGTTCCCGGTTAGATAAAAAAATTCTTGGCTACACCCGCGTTTATGACAGGGACTACTATGAGATTTTTGGGGCCTGGTGTGAAAGGCATTACGGATACCGGTTTCAGGAAGAAAGCATTGTTTTCTCCCCCGGTATTATCCCTGCGCTTAACCGATTGGTGCCGTTACTCACCCACGAAGAAGATAGCATCCTCATCCTGACCCCTTCTTACGCACCGTTTAAAAAAGCCGGGGACTATAGCGGTCGTCGCGTCGTCGATTGCCCGCTTAGAAATAACGAAGGCCACTGGGCGGTAGATTCTGAGGCAATGGAACAAGCCCTGAGCGATGACCAGCAGCGAATTAAAGCCTTCTTTCTCTGTAACCCACATAATCCCACCGGGCGAGTTTGGCGACGTGATGAGTTGCAGAAAATGATAGCGTTATGCCTTAAACATGATGTGTGGGTTATTTCTGATGAAATCCACTGTGATTTATCCCGCTCGGGCGTCACGCATATCCCCGCCGCGTCAATTTTTCCTGAAAATCATAAAATTATCACCTGCATGTCGACCAGCAAAACGTTCAACCTGGCGGGTAACCTGCTTGCAAACATCATGATCCCTGATGCCTCAGTGAGAGCCGAATGGCTTCGCCTGCATGATGATTTTATCTCTCCGCTGAGCCTGGTGGCTAACAAGGCCGCCTGGTCCGAGTGCGATGAGTGGTTGACTCAGGTCAGGCACTACATTGACGAGAACTTCCGTTTTCTGCAGGACTACCTAGGGACATATCATCCGCTGGCCCGTTTTATCATTCCGGAAGGGACTTATCTTGCCTGGATTGATATCTCTCGTCTGGTAGATGACAGTAATCAGGAAGAAGTAACCCTCTTTTTTGCCAGACATGCGGGTGTATTGCTTGAAGGGGGGCAAATGTTTGTCAGTAACGGCGACGGGCACATCCGCCTTAATCTGGCTTGTCCACGCGCTATGCTTGCTGAGGGGCTCAACCGTATAAGCAAGGCATTGAGTGCGAGTTCTGGCGATGCTACCTGAACGATGACCGCAGCGATGCTGCCTGGAGAACAAAATGACGAAACACTATGACTATATCGCGATTGGTGGTGGTAGCGGTGGTATCGCCTCAATCAACCGTGCGGCGATGTATGGGCAGAAATGCGCTTTGATAGAAGCGCGGGAGTTGGGCGGGACTTGCGTCAATGTGGGGTGTGTACCGAAAAAAATAATGTGGCACGCTGCGCAAATCGCAGAGGCCATTCATCTTTATGGCCCAGACTATGGCTTCGATACCACATTAAACCGCCTCGACTGGACTAACTTGCTAAAAAACCGCAGTGCCTATATCGATCGTATTCATACTTCATACGAAAATGTGTTAGGTAAAAACAAGGTAGATGTCATCAAAGGTTTTGCCCGGTTTGTGGACGGACATACGGTGGAGGTCAACGGGGAAACGATTACCGCTGACCATATATTGATAGCCACCGGTGGTCGCCCTAGCCATCCCTCTATTCCGGGGGCGGAATACGGAATTGATTCAGATGGTTTTTTTGCGCTTGAGGCGCTACCGGAGCGCACTGCAGTTGTTGGTGCAGGCTACATTGCTGTTGAACTGGCAGGTGTTCTCAATGCATTGGGGTCAAAAACCCATTTGTTCGTACGTAAGCATGCGCCTTTGCGCAGTTTTGACCCGTTGCTCACAGAAACACTGGTTGAAGTCATGAACGTCGAAGGCCCAACGTTGCACACCCAAGCGATCCCCACTGCAGTGGTCAAAAACCAGGACGGCAGCCTGACACTGAAGCTGGAAGATGGTCGTGAACAAACGGTTGACTGTTTGATCTGGGCGATTGGCCGTGAGCCAGCCAATGACAAGTTGAACGTTGAGATGGCGGGTGTTGAACTCGATGAAAAAGGGTACGTCAAAGTTGATAAATATCAGAATACCAACGTGCCGGGTGTTTACGCGGTGGGTGATAATACCGGTGCGGTTGAGTTAACACCGGCAGCTGTTGCTGCGGGCCGTCGCCTTTCAGAACGCTTGTTTAACAACAAGCCGGATGAGTATCTGGATTACAACAATATCCCCACAGTCGTCTTTAGCCACCCAACAATAGGTACCGTTGGCCTGACTGAACCCCAGGCGCGTGAGGAATATGGTGATGATCAGGTGAAAGTTTATCAGTCATCTTTTACCGCCATGTACACCGGCGTGACGCGTCATCGCCAGCCATCCCGCATGAAGCTGGTATGTGTGGGGTTGGAAGAGAAAATCGTCGGTATCCACGGTATCGGTTTAGGCATGGATGAAATACTGCAAGGCTTTGCTGTTGCGCTGAAAATGGGAGCAACGAAGAGAGACTTCGACAATACCGTGGCAATTCACCCAACTGCGGCAGAAGAATTTGTCACGATGAGATAAGGGTGAGTAGTGCCATTTAGCACGTGACGGGAGGGCCGGAGGTTTGTTAAACAACGGCCCGTAATGAGTACGTATTATATTGAGATAAGAATGAACAAATACATCCTCGCGTTATCTGCTGCACTTATCGGCTCGCAGGTTCAGGCAGCAACGCCCGCAGCGCTTCCCGCACCGGTCAAGCAGTTGGAAAAACAAGGTATAGAAATAATCAAACCCTTCACGGCTCCAGGCGGGGTCCAGGGCTGGTTGGGAAAATATCAGGGAACGGGGGTGACAATTTATCTGACCCCCGATAAAAAACATGCCATATCAGGTTATATGTACGATGAGAATGGAAGTAACCTCAGCGAACAGGTCATAAAAGAGGAGATTTACATCCCTGCTGGCCGCGAGATGTGGAAAACACTGTCCAAAGCTGCCGGTATCACGGAAGGCAGTAATAATGCAAATTGCCAGATTGTCGTGTTTGCCGATCCCTTCTGTCCTTACTGTACAAAATTCAGACAGGACGTGCAGCCCTATATTAAGGACAATAAAATCGCTTTGAAAACGCAGTTAGTGGGTGTCATGCAGCCCGACAGTGGCCGTTACGCGGCTGCGATATTGTCTTCTGAAAACCCCGCGAAGGTCTGGCAGGATTTCGAGTTGTCGGGTGGCAAAAACAAGCCTGCACTTTTGGAGAAAACGCCGCAGCCGATTTTCTCGCAGATCCAATACAACCAGAAATTGATGGAAGATGTGGGGGCAAGCGGTACGCCAGCAATTTATTATCTTAACCACGCCAACATGCTTCAACAGATCGTCGGTCTGCCGGACCAGGAACAGATGGCCAATCTTATAGCGTGTAAATAGTTTCTGAGTCACTGGCTACGAAATGGGTAAATTCACACATGGAAGTGAGAATTTCATAAGTGCATCCCTTAAAATTCTATGTTTTATCTTGCACCTAAGTGGCTATCAGATCTTTTCGCTATGTGTTTTGTACTGATTTAGAATGGCGCAGCGCAAAGTGAACGGATTGAAATGTAAATCAGCTACCCTAACTAACGAAACCCGATGCAACCTGGAGAAAAGACATGAACAGAGCTCAATTGTTTTCTTATCTTTTTTTAACGGGATTTTCCGTTATAGCGTTTGCCTGTCAGGGAGGTGAAGGCGGGAAAGGCGGAACTGGAGGAAAAGGGGGATCCGTGGTAATCGGTAATCAAAACGGTGGGGCTGGTCTTAATGGAAAAAACGGAAAATCTGGGATGAATGGTTGTCCCGGTGGAACTCAGGCCGCACCCGATGGGCATTTTTATCTGCGAGGAACACATGAGCAATGTAACCCGTTTCACGCCAAAAAACAGAAATCACAGGCCACAGCGTCACTGATTGAGAGCACATAATGTAAAGCCTTGCCACCGTCTAAAAAACTCTGGTCTCTTCACCCATTATCATCAGATGTGTCAGCTATCACACCGCCAAAAGATAAGACTCATTTGCTCATGTCAAAAGAGCAGGTAAAAGTGTACTCTTATGAGTAAATTGCAGGGGTAACAGTTTAACTCAGCTGATATTGTCTTTGGATGAAGATGGAATGCTCTATGCCTAAACGTATAAAAAACAGCCGCTGGTCAGGTTACGATCCCCGCTATATCTATTCTCTCGTCGTCCGACGTTACTTTGTTGAGATGAAGACCAAAACTGAGATTGCTGAAGAACTCGAGATTTCGAGATTTAAAGCGGCGCGTCTTATCGATGAGGCAATAAAGGAAGAGTATGTGAAGTTTCTCTTTCCAAAGCAGCAACTGCTTGACGAAGAGATCGCACTTAATCTCTGCGGAAAGTATGGTCTGCAGAAGGCAATCGTGCTTTCCGTGTCAGAATCCTGGTCCAATCAGGAAGAACTGAATGAGAAGCTGGGGGGTATCACTGCAAGTTATCTCAACAATAATCTCGCTGAGGGAATGAAGGTTGGTATTGCCTGGGGACGCGTTTTATCCAGCACAGTGAGTCAACTCACCAGCTTGCCGGCATTAGATGTTGTTCAGCTATCTGGCGTTCATCCGGGCATTGAATTTAGCCAGGGCCCGATCGACCTTATCCACAGACTGTCGACTATCTCTCAGGGCAAGGCACATCCTATGTATGTGCCGATGTGGGTGGATGATGAAAGCCTGGCCCAAAAACTGGCCAGTGATCCGGCTGTGGTGGATACCCAACAATATTATTCTCAGCTGGATGTTGTCATCACCGGTATTGGCGCCTGGAAAACGGGCTCATCCAGTTTGTGTGATATTTTTCCCGAGTCGTGGCAAAAAAATCTGTTTGAGAAAGATATCGCTGCGGATGTCTGCATTACTCTCGTTAACAGTAAAGGCGAGATCCTTGATAGCCCGATGAGCCGTCTTGGGTTTGGTATTTCAACCGAACAATTGCGTAACACGAAAACCGTGATTGGTGTGGCGGGGGGAGAACAGAAGTATGAAGGCATCGTCGCTTCACTGAAGTCAGGCCTTTTAGATGTGTTAATCACTGACTTCGATACTGCGGTGAAGCTTGTCAATTCCTGATTGAAATAGATCCCGGAACATCAGCAACAGGGGCGTAGCCCGCGCCCTTGATCACCTTCCTCTCAGGCATGCATCAGGCACTGCTATCAGTCATTCTGTAAACCCTCATGACTTAGATCAGAGCATTGCCAAATCCTCTGACATAGGTCAGTTCGCATATATAAACCTTCAAAAAATCTACTATCCGTCTGATTTATAATAAAAATTTCACTTTCCCTCTCCGGTTGACTTGATTGATCTAAACGATGAATTACTCGATATTGCTCATATGAGCAATTATTTGCGTGCACTTATGCATTTATTTTGTGATCAGCTTATAACTTTTGCATGTTTTCTGTTTGCGCGGAAAATTGGCATGCTATAACTGCTCATGTGATCGATTATATTTGCTCTAATGAGCAAAAAGGCGAGGTGAAAAGGTGAGTACAGTCACTATTAATGTTGCAGATGGTGCAGCATTCAAAAATTACGATGAGGTGCTGCAGCACATCCATGAAAAGCTGTATTCAGAAGGGATAGTGAAAAAGACCTATCTGGCAGCACTGCGCGAACGCGAAGCCATGTATCCAACCGGTATTTTGCTTGATGGTTATTCTGTGGCGATCCCACATTGCGACAGCAACCAGGCCAACAGCCCGTCGATTTATATTATTCGCTTACCTGAACCGGTTCAGGTTGATCAGGCTGATGGCGACGATAAATTGTGGGTCAAACTCATTATCAATTTGGTCGTTACCGATCCGGCTAATCAGCTGCAACTGCTGAAGGCCCTTTTTAGTAATCTTCAAATGGAAGACTTTTATCAAAATTTACTTGAGCTTCCTTCCGAGAAAGCGCAGGCACTTTTTATTTCCACCGTCATGCAATAAGAGTTCAGGAGCATAATGATGATTAATATCCTCGTAGCCTGCGGGAGCGGTGTCGCAACGTCAACTATCGCTGCTGATGAAGTGAAATCCGTGTGTACAGAATATGGCATTACTCAGTTCAAAATAAATAAATGCAGCATGTCAGAACTTCCTTCTGAATTACAGAATGCTGATGTGATTTTAACCACGAATAACTACAAAGGTGATATCGGAAAACCGCATATGAGTGTGGCCGGGTTTATCACCGGGATTAATGAAGCTGTGTTACGAAAAAAACTAGGGGATTTATTAACAGAGCTGGCTAAAAACTAATAAGAAAACACAGGGGATGACAAGATGGACATGTTAAAAAACATAATGCTAACGATAACAAGCATGGGGGCAACGGCAATCCTACCACTTGTCATCTTCATTTTGGGTTTGGTTTTCCGCATGAAAGTCGGTGCTGCCATTAAGTCTGGTATCACCGTGGGTATCGGTTTTATTGGTTTAGGTTTGGTTGTTAATCTGTTGAGTACATCCCTGCAGCCGGCAATTGCCTACTATTCAAAACTGGGAAGCGGATTCACTGTGGCTGATATCGGATGGCCTGCGGTGGGCGCGGCTGCATGGGTGGCACCCTTTGCCGCTTTAGTTGTTCCAGTGGGTATTATTCTTAATTTGCTACTTGTTCGTCTTAAATTAACCAAAACGCTGAACGTTGATATCTGGAATTATATGCACTTCCTGGTTCCCGGCGCGCTGGCCTATTTCGTGTTTGACAGCTTCTTTATCGGTTTTGGCGTGGCAGTCGCACTTAGCGTTATCGCTCTGTTTATTGGCGATTTAATTGCTCCCCGTTGGCAGAAATATTATGGCCTGGAAGGGACGACCTGTACCACCATGATCCATATAGGCTGGACATTACCTTTTGCACTGCTGGTCAATAAAATTATCGACCTGATCCCCGGCCTGAACAAGCTCGACGTTGATTTGGAGAGCGTACAGAAACGTCTGGGTGTGTTTGGTGAACCCGCTATCATCGGTGTCATTGTAGGTTGTCTGCTTGGACTGCTGACGAAACAGCCTGTGACCACTATTGTCCCGATGGCAATGGGGGTGGCTGCGGTAATGGTGCTCCTGCCTAAAGTGGTGGGTGTCCTGATGGAAGGACTGTCTCCAATTGGGAAAAGTGCCAAAGATATTATGCAAAAGCAGATGGGTAAAGACGCCGAACTGAACATCGGTATGGACTGTGCCCTGGCATTGGGCGACCCAGCGACCATCACCGTCACCGTTATCACCATTCCGTTGACCATGCTTTGCGCACTGATTTTACCGGGGATCATGATTTTCCCCATCGGCGTTCTGATGTCAATCATCTATATGACAACCATGACCGTAATGGCCAGCAACGGAAACGTCATCCGCTCAATTATTTCAACCTTACTGTTCAGTATTGTCGTGATGTATTTAGGAGGGTATGTGGCTCCGGGTGCAACCCAATTCCTGCATGGCGCAGGCGTCGGCTTGCAGGGGCAGGGTACTGACTTTGTACTGACTGGCCCGTGGGAAGTATTGACGTATTGGTTGAGCACTGTATTCCATTGATTTTAAAAATGAGGTTTGCTTACCATGGCACAGATTTTACCATCAATTTTTGGCGCGAATATCTTAAGTCTGCAAGATGAGCTGCGTTTTTTAGAAGAAGAGAACACTGAAATATTGCATGTTGATTTAATGGATGGAACCTTCGTAAATAATATTGCCTTTGGGCCGAATCAAATTTCTGCAATGAAAAAAGCCAGCAAAATGACTTTCGACGTACACATGATGCTGGCTAATCCTGAAAGACATATTGATGATGTTATTAATACCGGCGCAGAAATGATCTCAGTGCATTATGAATCAACGCCGCATGTGCATTTTATTTTACAGAAAATAAAAAAGGCCGGGCGAAAAGCCGGTGTGGTCATCAATCCGGGTACGCCTGAAAGTGTTCTGGAATATTTGTTGGGCGATATTGATTACATCCTGATTATGACCATTAACCCGGGGCAACCCGGGCAGACTTTCATCGAGAAAAGCCTGGAGAAAATCAGGAAAACCAGAGAAATGATTGCTGACCGGCACATTCAAATTGAAGTCGACGGTGGCGTTAATCTGGAAATAGCGAAAAAAGTACAGGAGGCGGGTGCTGATTTAATTGTTGTCGGTGGCGCGTTATTTAATGACAACCCTAAAGCAAGCTATCAGGCATTAAAGTCTGTCATGCATTAAGTATCCAACATATATTCACGCGCTCTTAATTGAGCGCGTAATCATTATGTAGACCGCAGACGTGGGGGATTTCTCTCACGTTAAGTACAAAGATTCAGGAGAACAACCGATGAGTCATTTTGAAGGTAAAGTTGCGCTAATTACCGGTGGTGCGCATGGGATTGGTAAAGGAATTGCAAAACAATTCGCCGAACGCGGTGCGCATACCGTCATTGTCGATTATAACGAGGCTAATGGCATCAAAACTGCGCAAGAACTGACCTTTGGCAATGTTAAATCGCTCTTTGTCAAAACGGACGTCTCTGATCCGCAGGCACTGGCTGAAGTGCGCAGAAAAGTTATCGAGGCTTATGGCCGTATCGACATTCTGGTTTTGAACGCAGGTGTCGCTTTTGCTAATAAAGTCAAAGACATTACTTTCGAAGAGTGGAACAAAACACTCTCAATCAACCTGACGGGTTTATTCAATACGGTCAAAGCATTCTACGATGACTTCTTAACTAACCAGGGTTCAATCGTTTACATCTCCTCCGGTTCTGCGCTGTCAGGTACTGGCGGGGGGGTGAGCTATCCGGCCAGTAAAGCGGGGGGGGAAGGCCTTATTCGTGGTCTGGCGAAGGAATTGGGGCCAAAAGGTGTTAACGTCAACGCTATCGCGCCGCGTCTTATCGACACCGGCGAAATGATGCGTGTTAATTACCCGACGCAGGCAGATTTAGATGCAGTACTGGAGAAAATTCCGGTCCGTCGTCTGGGCACCATCAATGATGTCGCAAACCTGGCCATTTTCCTTGCTGATAAGTCGAATTCCTACATCCAGGGACAGACGATCCTCATGGATGGTGGCCGTACAATTGCCTGACCGGAGGGAAAGAAAATGGGTGTTCAGGAAAATACAGTCAGTATTCTCAGGGAACTGGAGCAAAACGCGCTCAATATCGACAATGATCAGGCGCAGCATTTTATCGGGCAGATTAGAAATGCGAAGCATATTTTCCTGCAAGGGGCGGGGCGCAGCGGTATTGCCATCCGCGCGTTCGCTAACCGTTTATTGCATTTAGGCTTCTCGGTCAGCGTAGTCGGGGAAATTTCATCACCTCATACGAAAGCGGGTGATTTGTTAATTATTGGTTCAGGCAGTGGCGAAACAGGCAGTCTCAAGAGCCTGGCGCAGAAAGCCGTTGAGTGTGGTGTCGACGTGGCGCTGGTTACCATGAAGAAAGACTCTGCGATTGGCCAGTTGGCCAACTGCGTGCTGGTATTACCGGGAACGGTCAAAACTGAAAACGATCGCACACCGGGCCAGTTTTCGCAGCCAATGGGTTCCTCTTTCGAGCAACTCTGCTTTATCACCTATGATGCCATCGTGCTGGAACTCATGGAACAACTGCGTGAAACCAGTGAAACCATGTTCAAACGACACGCTGATTTTGAGTAATGACACTGAGCGCTTCGCCGGAAGCGCTCATTCGCTTATAACATCGCATCATTAAAATTAACGTGCTGAATGTGTTGCCCTGCATTGTCTCTGCGCATACCCGAGATGTAAAAGTCTGCCATTTTTTTGCCCTCTCGCCGCTGGCACGTTAATTAAACGCTGAAACAAAAACGGCCAGCTAAGCTGGCCGTTGGATGCGTTCAGTTCCGGGGAACGAGTGCCCTAAGCCTGGGCTTCAGCATGCTCCCATGCGGCTTTGCGGAGATCTGCGGGTTTAAGGTCGCGTGCAGGAATGATCACACCATCGCATTTACCCTGTCGGAACACCGTAATGGTATCTGCCACGTCCAGCAATTCCTCTTCCTCACTCGATACCACGATGACGCAGCAGCCTTTATCCGCCAGCTGATGGATGATGCGATAAATATCCGCTTTTGCCCCAATGTCGACGCCTTTGGTCGGCTCATCCAGCAATACCAGATTGGCGTTTTGCGCAATGACCCTGGCGAGCAGAACTTTTTGCTGATTGCCGCCGGAAAGCGATTTAATCGGTCCGCTCAGCGTTCCCAGCGTATTCATCTTGCTCAGCAACTCAGCGGCGGCCTGCCGCGCCGCGCTGTGACTGACAAATCCGCCAGAACGGAATTTTTTCAGAACCGGCAGCATGGCGTTGGCATAGCTCGACATCTGAGGAATGAAGCCATCTTTTTTACGTTCTTCTGTCAGGTAAGCAATCCCCTTATCAATGGCTTTTGCCGGTGAAGAAGGATGGTATTCTTTGTGACCCAGCCGGATGTCACCACCGGTAACGGTTTCCAACCCAAACAGCGTCTGGCACAAGCGCGTTCGCCCTGCGCCGGCCAGCCCGTATATACCCAAAATTTCCCCGCGATATGCCTCAAGGTTGATGCCTTTCAGGCGATCAGTCTGCAGGTTGGTGACCGAGAGCCAGGGTTTGCCCATCGCGCCGCGTATCAGACTACGGCTGTTAGACGGCGCCTGATAGGCATTTGCATCGCCCACAATAGCGTCAATGATGGCGCTTTTGCTCAGCGTCTTTTTGCCTTCGTTGTAAATCACCCGGCCGCCGCACATGACGGTCGCTTCATCACAAACACCCAACACTTCATCTAATTTATGAGAAACCAGCACCACGCCAATCTGCTTTTCGCGTGCGATACGTTGTACTGCCTGCAGCAGTTCTTCTGCCTGCGCACCTTCCAGCGCGGTCGTCGGTTCATCGAGGAAAAGAAAACGGGCGTCGCGATCAAGGTTAGAAACCACTTCCAGCATCTGCTTTTCAGGATGTGACAGATTTTTGACCAGCGCGGTAGCGCTGAAACTCAGATGGTAATCATTCAGTACTTTCTCGGTATGCGCGATCATACTTGCATCATCTATAAAGCCACTGCCTTTACGACATTCACGTCCGAGAAAAAGGTTTTGCCAGACGCTCATGCCGGGAATGAGACGGAGTTCCTGATACACACAAGCAATACCTTTGTTGAGTGCATCCCGTGGCGAAGCAAGGTGCACCGGCGTTTCGCCGATCATCAGCTCTCCACTATCCTGCGTGTTAACGCCCGCCAGGATTTTCAGTAGCGTTGATTTACCCGCTCCATTATGGCCAAAGAGGCCGTGGATCTCGCCAGGCTTTACGCTGAAATCCACACCGTGGAGAACCTGCACACCCGAAAAACCGATTTTGACCTGCTTCGCCACATAATTCATCATTCTTCGCCTTTCACTTAAGTCAGTATGCTGAACCCATTACCGATGCTGCGTTGTCTTTGGTGACCAGCAGCGGTGGGTTGTTGATCATGGCGGGAACCTGTTCACCGTTCAGACTCTTCCTGGCATTTTCAACCAGCAACTGAGCCAGTTTAACCGGCTCCTGAATCGCACCGGCTTTCAATATGCTGTTGTTCTGAACGGCTTTGACGCCTTCTTTATCCACAAACGCATACAGCTTCACTTTGTCACTGACACCCAGTTGCTGGATTGCCGCCAGTGACCCGAGCGCGGAAGGTTCGGTGTCTGAGTACACGACGTTAATTTCTGGCCTGCCCTGCAGCATTTCAGTGGTGACTTTCAGGGAGGTTGTTTCTTCTACTTTGCCATTGACCAGCGCGACGAACTTAATGTTTTTGTTGGATGCCACGGCTTCCCTGAAGCCTTCATCACGTGCATTTGCGGCAATGGATGTTGGTTCTCCCACGATACCCACTGTCGCCGTGCCATTTTCACCAATGTCTTTCAACAGCTGCTGGCCAATGAGCTTGCCGCCTTCACGCTGATCGGTCTGAACACCTTGAACCAGCGTGACGTTTTGCTGCTTCATCCCCTCGGTATCCGGAAGGATGTTGATGGCAAACGCCGGAATTTTTGCCTGATTAAGCTGGTTTATGATCGACACGCACGGGCCTGAGGAGACGCAGTTCACTGCGACCGCATCCACCTTCTGTTCAATGAAGTTCTGCACCTGCGAAAGTTGCTTGGCGTCGTCATTATCAGCAATCGAAATTTTTACGTTCAGGCCCTGTGCCGCTGCATTGTCTTCAAAGCTTTTTTTCATGGCAACGTAATAAGGGTTGGTGAGGTTCGGCAGCGTAACGCCCAATGTTTTTTTGCCGGCACCCACGGTGCTTTCAGTATCCTCACGGTTACAGCCGGCGAGCATGCAGGACAGTGCGACTATCGCTGCACCTGCGGTGATTGTGGTACGGAGTTTCATGTTTATCTCCTGGATATATGTAGGTCAGGGTTTAAGAAGCGTTATTGTTGTGTTTTGCGTGACTTCCTGACTTTGAGCCAGGGGATCACGATTTTTTTCGAGGTACGTAAGGTATCGAAGGTGACGCCGAACAGGATGATCAGGCCGATGACCAGCGGCTGCCAGTAGGCACTGACGTTCAGTACGTTCATCAGATTCGATATTGAGGCAATAAGCATGGCGCCAATCATCGCGCCGATAAGGCTGCCGGTGCCGCCAAACAGACTGACGCCACCGACCACCGCACCCGCGATTGAGAAGAACAGTTCGTCACCACGGCCCGCCGTCGGATAGCCTGTCATCAGACGCGATCCATAAATCAGGCCGCCGCATGCCGCACAAAGCCCGGAAATGGCATACACCAACAGGGTGATGCGTGGAATGCTGATCCCCGATAAGCGTGCAGCATCTGCGTTACCGCCTACCGCATAGATGTGAGTCCCGGTGATGGTGCGGCGCAGGAAGATGACACCAATAACAATGGCCAGCAGCAGCGCTATGACAGGGAACGGAATACCCAGCGGTTTTGACTGACCGATGAGGCTGTAACCAATTTGCGTCACGCGTATCGATTCGGCGCCGGTGATAATTTGTGGTATGGATGCCGCAACCCCCATCATCGCAAAAGTGACAATGAATGGCGGCACGCCGGTGCGTTCGATTATCAGACCATTTACCAGACCACTCAGCGCACCCACCGCCAACACGATGGGTACGGCAAGCTGCCACGGAATGCCAAATTTCTCCATCAGCAACGCCGCAACCACGCAGGTCATCGCCACGATGGAGCCGCAGGAAAGGTCGATACCCCCGGTCAGCAGGACAAAGGATTGTCCCAGGCAAAGGAAGCCGATGACCGCGCCGTTCAGAAGCAGCACCATCATGTTCGAAACAGTCAGGAAGTTAGGCGTGGCGATAAACCCGCCCAGCATGACCAGTAAGAAAACCACGGCGATACCCGCTTCTGCAGGGACTTTGAGCGGCTGCTTAGGCGGTTTGATTTTGGCAGGGGTAGTCATTGAACTCATTGCAGCTCTCCTGATAATGCATTGGCATAGGTAACGTAAGCGTCCAGGACATGGCGCGCATCTTGTTGTGGCCCGGCCACTTTCTCAAGCGGCACACTCCAGCGATCGGCCATTTCAATATTTGTGCATCCCAGCACGGCAGCGGCAGCCTGAATGGCTGCACCCGCGGCTGCCGTTTCACCCACCGGAGAAATCCATACGGGCCTGCCCGTCAGGTCAGCCAGAATCTGACGATAGGCGCGCGACTTTGCGCCACCGCCGGTGACAACAATGCGACCGTCGTCAGTGAAACCGTGTTGTTTCAGTACCAGACCGCCCGCCAGCAGGCCGCACAGCACGCCTTCCACGGTGGCGCGTGCCATATCCTGCATCGTTGTGGTGGTACGTAATCCGCGCATGTGTCCCGTGGCGTCAGGAAGGTTGGGCGTGCGCTCGCCGTCCAACCACGGAACAAGCTGAAGACCGTTGGCGCCGGGTGGTGAACTCAGCGCGAGCTCGTCGAATTCGTCAGGGGTAACGCGCAGCATTTTGCGAAACATATCGGTGACTTTGGCGGAGTTCAGTGTAGTAATCATGGGGATAAAGCGATCGGCCGCATCGGCATAACCGTTGATGGTGCCGGTGCTGTCGGTAATCCCCTTATTGGTGATGCCATACAACGTACCGCTGGTCCCGATAGAGATACCGGTATCACCGGTTTTCAGGTTCATCCCTAACGCGGCGGACATGTTATCGCCGGTCCCGACACCCACGATTGCACCCGCCAGTTCCTCCAGCTCAGGCATCAACTTCACCACGCCTGCAGGTTGATGCGACGGGATGATAGTGGGCCAGCGGGAAATCCAGTCAATTTGACTGTTAACCACCGCTGCCAGCTGTGGTTCCCAGCTATTGGTGAAGGGGTTGAAGTAACCCGTACCGGATGCCCCGCCGCGCTCGCACACAAAGCTACCGCTCAGACGGTAAACCAGATAATCAAACGGCAGCATGATGCGGTGGGCTTTTTCCAGCAGCCCCGGATAATTTTGTTCTGTCCAGGCCAGTTTAGAAATGGTCATTGCCGGCCCCGGAACGGAACCCGTCAGGCGTGCCCATTCTTCCGGAGCAATCTTCTCGCACAATTCACGCGCCTGCGGCGCAGACTCCGTGTCATTCCACAGCTTCGCAGGACGCAGCGGGCGATCGTGATTATCAAGCATGACGAGGCCGTGCCCCTGGCCACCGACAGCCAGACCTGCAATACGTGGCCACCATTGTTTTAATTCAGTGAGCGCGGAGACTAAAGCATCCCACCAGGCTTGCGGATCCTGCTCGCTACACGGCGGCGTGGTCGGTGGGTGCAACTTACGAGCCTGTGCGATCACCTTGCCATTTTCAAGACTACGCAGCATGACGGTGCAAGACTGGGTGGAGGAATCTATACCCGCTACAAGGTCCTGTTTCATAGAACTACCTCTGAACTATCGTTAAGAAATGACAGAGCTGAAAGTGATAACTGAACGACAAACAAACGGGTTTATGGTTTTAGATACTCAGCTTTTTGCTCATATGATCAGTTTTGTTTGCTCGTTTGTAAGATATAGACAATACCCACGGCAAAACATTCGTCAATTGTCGTGTTAAGGGAACGTTACACAGCTCTCACTTTTAGTTTCACCTGACAGCTCTGACGGTTTGTTCATTTGATCAGTGGAAAAACCTTAATTTTTTGCAGTAGGGTAGAAATTAGCGCTGAGAGTCATCTTCTGTTCGGTGTTTAAGATTGTTTATTTTGGCGAGGGCAGTGATGTGAAGAGGTTTTATTTGCAAATAATCAGGTGAGATGAACGTGCCGGGGATGTGGTACAGAAAGCTCATAATAAATCGTCTCAATGTTGAAGAGACGGTTAATCTCGGAGACTTTAAAGGGTTTATCAGAAGGCCTGAGACTGCTCATTTATTTATCATCCGGAGACATTGGGTAGTCACGCCATCATCGAACCGCAAATGCCACCCGGTCTGAGCACCAATCGACGCTGATGAGCGAATCAGGGGGCTGGCACGTACTTACTTATTGTTGGAGTTGGGAACATGCTGCTGCATCAATTCAACGATCCAATCAATAAAAACTCGCAGTCTGGCGCTGACATGGCGGTTTGGCGGAAATGCCAGGTACAGGGGCATTGGATTAATACGCCAGTGTTCAAATAGCGGGATCAGGGAGCCACAAGCCTGATGTGCTGCCGCCATATAGACTGGCAGCGCAATCACGCCTAACCCGGCCAGCCCAGCTTCGAGGTAAGCATTGCCATCATCCACTGCAAGCACATAACTGCTCTTGATTTCAATACGTTCACTCTCACAGTGCAGTACCAGAGAATCAATCTTGCCGGTGCGTGAGGACAAGAATCCCACTATGCGATGGTCAGTGTTTTCCAGCTCTTGCGGGTGCGCAGGGGCGCCAAGGCGTTCCACATAACTGGGGGCGACGTAGACGCCGATTTGCAAATCGCCGACATGACGGGCGATCAGGGACTGGTCGTTGATTTCGCCACCGCGCAGGACGCAATCCACATTGTCGCCGATCAGATCCACCACCCGGTCACTCACGCCCATGTCGAACTGGATATCAGGGTAGCGCGCGTGGAAAGCCGGTAACGCCGGCACCAGCACAAGGCGGGCCAGCGGACTGGGCACATCCACCCGTAGCCGTCCTCCGGGCGTAATCGCCGTCCTTGACAGGCTGTTTTCAGCATCATCCATGTCCGCCAGCAGGCGAAGGACGCGCTCGTAGTACGCCGCTCCATCAGGAGTGACACCAAGCTTGCGGGTGGTGCGATGGAGTAACCTGACGCGCAGCCGCGCTTCCAGCTGCTGAATGAGTTGTGTCACCGTGGTTTTGCTCATATGAAGTGTTTGGGCAGCCTTTGTGAAGCTACCTGCCTCCACCACACGAGCAAAGGCGCGCATCGCATCGAAACGATCCATTCCTTACCCTCTCTTTTCACCGATTGTTTGGATTTTACAAACAATGATGAACAAAGTCGCTTGTTTATCCACCCGATCTGGCACCTGTAAAGTGTCTTTATATTCATTGGGCAGATTTCGCCCCATTGCAAAGGTACAAACATGACAACACGTGAAGCAGTTTTTCCCTTCGGGCGACAGGCGCTCTATGAGCGCAACCGGTATTCACCGGCCATCAAATCTAACGGCTTCTTGTTTGTTTCGGGGCAGGTGGGTAGCCGGGAGGACGGTTCGCCTGAACAGGATCTTAAAGAGCAGATCAGGCTGGCATTCGATAACCTTAATGCTGTTCTCACGGCTGCGGGCTGCACGTTCGGAGACGTGGTTGACGTTACCCTCTTTGTCGTCGATCCCGAGTCAAACCTCGACGCTATCTGGAGTATCCTGCCAGAATATTGGGGGGAAGCGCCTTACCCTACGTTGACCGGGATCGGCGTGACGTGGCTTTACGGATTCAAGTTCGAGATTAAGGTGATTGCCAGGCTGCCCTGAGCGTTACGGGTCTTTCCGCCCGTCGAAAATTCAACAGGGCAGCCCGCGCAGCCTGCAGAGGCAACAGAGAGATTTCTGACGTGCTATAGGCCGGACCGGGATGGTTTGCCGGACCGGTCCGGATTGACTGATGAGGCAGAGGAAAATTTATGAAAGCAGCGGTTTATGATGTGGAAGGCGCTCCCGGCGTCCTGAAATATGTCGATATCCCGGATCCGGTCACAGGGCCTGACGACATCCTGATTTCTGTCGAGGCTATCTCGATTGAAGGTGGGGATCTGATCAACCGCCGTTCAACTCCGCCGCCTCATCCTTTATGGATCGTCGGCTACGCGGCCGCGGGCACAGTTATTGCAGTCGGATCGAAAGTCAGTAGCCGTAAGGTTGGGGACAGAGTCGCCGCTTTTAACATACAGGGATCACATGCGGAACGTTGGGCTGTGCCTGCGGAACGAACCTGGCTGATACCCGACGGGGTGGATACGGCAGAAGCGGCGGTGTTACCGATTTCTTTTGGAACCGCGCATCATTGCCTTTTCACACGAGGCATGCTCCGGCACGGGGAAACCGTCCTTATTCAGGCAGCAGCGGGTGGCGTGGGGCTCGCGGCCGTTCAGCTTGCCTCACAAGCAGGCGCGACGGTCATCGCCGTGGCAAGCGGGACGCAGCGAAGAAGCCGGTTGCTTGAACTTGGTGCCCATCATGTCGTGGATCGTGCAGAGAATAACGTCGTGGACAGTGTCCGACAGTACACCCATGGCACCGGTGTTGACCTCGTCGTCGATCCGGTGGGGACGACGTTACCTGCTTCGCTTGCTGCACTCGCTCCGCAAGGACGTCTCGTCTTCGTCGGTAATGCGGGCGGTGGCAGCCTGACTGTCGACTTGTGGCCGCCAATGCAGTCTAACCAGACACTCATGGGGGTATTTATGGGACCCCTTTTTGAAAAGCCCGGAGTTCGGGCAAGTGTGGACGACATGTTGCAGGCTCTAGCCGCAGGGCGCATCAGGGTTGTCATTGACCGCATCTTCCCCCTGGCCAGCGCTGCTGCGGCCCACGAATTCGCCGAGACAGCGAAACCGCTTGGCCGCATCGTTATGAAGCCATGAGGCGCGTTTGACCAGTATGAGTGCGCTGGGCTAATTACTGGGTTCTGGTATCAAGGCTAAGTTCAGATGTCAGGGGTAGGGCAAAGCTGAAATGCCCGCTCTGTGCCAAAGCAGACATTGCTAGCTCTACACTGCATTAATTATTGGGGAACATGTCAGCATGGCTGTTGATAATATATCCAGAATGGGTATCGCCAAAGTGGCACTTTTGATGGATGAATCAGGTCATCAGGTAGTCGAGAAATGTCCTGTCAGTAATGTTGAGTATAGTTTTTATCAACATGCAGCAAAGAGCCTCGCTAAGGTAGACATTGCCACCCCAAAGCTCTTGTACGCCGATCCATCCTTAAGCAAGCTGAGACTGGAATATATCCCACATAAAGTTGGTCAGGACGAAGTTGCAGGAGATGAAGTTTTGTCATTTCTGTCTCGCTTGCATTGCTATCCATCTGACCCTTCGTGGGTTTATCACAATCACACTTGGTCAGAATCAGCGCTCGAAAAATCGCTCAATCTTTTGGCATTACCTGGCAGATCAGCACAACAGTTACGGCATTTCCAGCAGGCAAGTGATGCTCTGTTTAGTGGTCAGTGCTTAATTTCAGGTGATAGTAATGCCGGTAATTGGGGAAAAAGGGATGACGGTGATTTAGTTCTTTTCGACTGGGAGAGGTTCAGCATTGGAAGCCCAGCAATTGACCTTGCCCCCCTAATAAAGGGAATGGGCTCTATACAAAAATTTACCGATTTTTCAGAACGCTATAACTGTATATCTCGCCATTCTAAGCCTAATGATTTGGCTAAAGAAATTGCAATTGCCAAAGCATGGATTGTTACCGAGGTAGTGGTACTGCTTAATGAACGGCAGAAAAGTGATTTTCATTTATATCTCAACTGGTACAAAGAAAATCTTCCCGCTTGGTTAGATTACACTGTAAAAATGCTTTGATGTTCTCAAAACCACAGATCTACCATTGATGTGGATTCAAGTATGAATAGCGATGTCCGCTCCTCGCTCTTAACAAGCAATGAATTCGACGTTTAGACAATTTCGGGTATGAAACGAATGCTAAAAAATGAGTCATTACAGGGGGATTGTAAATTGAAAATAGATTGGCATAGCTCATTGCTTACACGTGCTACGAATGTTGATAAAAACTACAAAAACACTCAAAACGTCCGTCGTTTCATGATTAAGGAGTGTGGGGACGACTTTCGATTTAATCGAGAATTTATGGCCTGGATACGTAATGATGTTCCAAAAAATTTAGGTGATGTAGTCGATGAGTGGAAACGCAGACAGTAATTGCAGGTCTGCATTTCGCTCATAGGTGCCCTGTTCCTGTTTGGCCGTTGTGTGCCAGAAGCGGACGTTGTATCTTTGCACGCTGCGATAACTTTTTGATAATTTTGCAAACGCATTAAAAAGACAATTATCAGAGTGGCCTCTTAAGTGTTCTTATGCAGATTGCGGTAGCCTCCTGGCGTTCTTCCGGTATGACGTTTGAATGCCAGCGAAAAAGAGGGAACAGATTTATATCCGGTTAATCTTGCTATCTCACTAATACTTAAGTGATGTTTCCTGAGTTCAGCGCATGCCAGCTCCATTCGCCATGACGTCAGATAATTCCCGGGCGTTGAACCGGTAAGCTGGTGAAACCGACTAGCGAACGCACTGCGGGACATGGCTGATTTAGCAGACAGACTTGCCAGCGTCCAGTCTGCAGATGGAGAAGAATGTATCAGTGACAGTGCGGTTCCTATTTTCCTGTCACCGAGCGCTTTCAGCCAGGATGTCCCTTTCTGATTACCCTCTAAGTATTCCCTCAGCATCTGCACCAGAACAAGTATTGCCATGCTACTGGCCACAATGTCGTGTCCGGGACGAAGCGCTGATGTTTCATGCGAAAGCAAAGTGATAAGGGCGGTGAGTGCAGGAGAAGAACTTTCCTCTCGTCGTGAAACCAGAACCGGAGGCAGATGTTTTAAAAGCAGCGGGCTGGAAGCCTCCTCAAATACGAATCTTCCCCCAATCCCCTCACTGATAAGTTCTCCCTGGCCGTAGCGGACCACGCCATCCGCTTCACGGTGAGAAGAGAATATCTGCCGTCCGTCACTCACCATCAATGCCGGACTTGAGCCACAGCAGTAAGCGTCACCCGAGGTCAGAAGATAGAAGTCCCCTTTTTCAAGCAGCAGAGGCTGCATTCCGACCATCCAGAGCCAGAAGTTCCCCTCAAGCACAGTGCCGAACTTAATGTGTTTATAAGAGGGAAACCGCATTGCCCAGGGGCCACGTGCTTCCATACGGGCCGTAAGAATGGCCTCTACCTTCAGGAGTGAAAGAATATCAGACAGCGGATCCATAACATCCTGGACGAATGAATAATAAAAAAGGGATTTCTATAATAAAAGAAAGCTTTTATCTGCGTCATTATCATTTGGAGCTTAACGGAGAAAACCAAATGAAATACGCAGAACTGGGTAAAACAGGGGTTTATGTTTCACGCATTTGTCTCGGGACGATGACATTTGGCGGGGCGGATAATGCCGCCGGTAATGCCATCGGCCGTCTGACGGGCAAAGAGGCGGATATTATCGTTGGTGAGGCGCTGGACGCCGGCATCAATTTTATTGATACCGCCGATGTCTATGGTTCGGGGGGCTCTGAAAGCGTGCTGGGCGAAGTGCTGGCGCAGCGCCGCGGTCAGGTTTTCCTTGCAACAAAAGCGCACAGCAGAATGAATGCGGGCCCAAATGATGCAGGCCAGTCGCGCTATCACTTGATGCAGGCGCTTGAAGCCAGCCTGCGGCGGCTTAAAACCGATCACATTGACTTATATCAGGTTCACAACTTTGATGCTGCAACGCCGCCTGAAGAGGTTTTACGGACACTGGATGATATGGTGCGACAGGGTAAGGTCAGGTATATCGGCTGTTCGAATTATGCGGGCTGGCAGCTTGCCAAAGCCCTGGGTGTCTCGGCTGAACATAAGCTTGAGAAATTTGTCAGCGTACAGTCTTTTTATTCGCTGGCCTGCCGCGACATTGAGCATGAACTCCTGCCGGCAATCAAGGACAGCCACAGCGGACTTCTGTGCTGGAGTCCACTGGCAGGCGGGCTGCTTTCAGGCAAGTTTGATCGCAGCGGCAATCATGACGCTTCGGGCAGGCGCGCGAAGATCGAATTTCCACCCGTCGACAAGAACCAGGCATGGGATATCGTGGATGTGCTCAGAGCAGTTTCTGAAAAACACAACACCACACCAGCCTGCATTGCGCTCGCCTGGCTGCTTTCGTCACCGCAGGTGACCAGCGTTATAGCGGGCGTGCGTAATGTGGAGCAACTCAGGGGCAACCTCTGCGCACTGTCTGTTGAGCTCAGTGAAGAAGAAAAAGGAATGCTCGATGAGGTCAGTCATCCAGGGATTCGTTATCCGGGCTGGATACAGTCATATAATGCCGCGAGTCGTTTCCCTGCGGGCTTTACCGATACCGGACCCAGTTGGGTGCTGGGCGAGTCACCCGTCTGAAATAAAATATATATGGGATGTCCGGTTCGTATTTAGGCCGAAAAGGGCTGGTACAAAATAAATGCCAGTAGAAGCTGAATATCTCAGTGTCAAAGATCCGCTGCTCGCTCGAAGCAGCCTGATGGGCTTCACCTACAGCAGTTTGGTGCCAGAAGCGGACATTACTGGCAGACTGAAGCAGATAAAGTCCTGCCCGCATGCGGCAATTAGAGCTCTCACATTGTTTATGCTGCAAACCGGCTTTCTGGTAAACCGGCAAAGACTGCAGATTCGGCCTTCAGTAAAGCACCGTCATAAATTGATGGCGCAGAAAGCCCCACAGAAGCAGTGGTGCAGTAGAGGTTGGTGAAGCCCTCACCGGCCAGTATCGGACAGGTGCTCTGGATACCAGGGGATGGCAGGATAGTGTCTGTGGTCCCATCCGGACTGTAACGAACAATACGATTCCCTCCCCATTCAGCATTCCATAAATAGCCCATCGCATCCACGCAGGAGCCGTCAGGTGCACCATTGCCTGCTGTTTCGGTGAACACGCGCGGGTTCTCCAGAGATGGATAATCGCAGCAGAATATTTTGCCCTGCATCGAGTCGCTGTAATAGATCGTGCAGCCATCGGGGCTGAAACAGATGCTGTTCGGGATGGCGACCTCGGGCAGCGCAAGCGTTTCAACAGTCAGCGTTGCAGCATTTAGTCGGTGAAACTTACCGATGACTTTTACGGGATAACCTTCATCCATAGTCCCAAAGACAAAATTACCGGCACGGTCGCACCGTCCGTCACCTGTGCGGGTGCCTGTTTCTCCCGGTGAGGCTGCCACCGTTGTAAGAATACCGGTGTTGAGATCATAGAAAGCCAGCCTGGACGCGAGTCCCATCAGCAGAATGTGACTCTTTTCGGTCAGGGCAAAGGATCCAAGGCGTTCTGGCAGCGACCAGCGCATCACAGCGTCATCGCCTTCTTCTAAGGCGAGTAGTTCACTGCATTCAATGTCAGTCCAATAGAGTCTGCATGTTCTTTCACACCACAGGGGGCACTCTCCCAGCGTATTCCTGACATCAGCTGCAATTGAAAACATGTTAATCCTCCGGATAAATAAAGGTCGTACTGCACATTGAGCGTGACTCACCCGCGTCTGCGCTGTGGTAAACGTGGGTAAACGCAGTTACTGCAGATAACGCGCAGAAAGTCGATCGCTGAAAAGCATGACGGCAAGTCCGATCAGCATAACCAGCATTCCCCCCAGCCTGAGTAACGAAACCGGACGCCGCACAGCGCCCAACAAGCCAAAATGATCAATCATCTGCGAGGAAAGTAACTGTCCGACAATCGCCAGCCCGAGCAGAGCTGAAAACCCAATTTTCGGCGCAAGCACGACATAGCTGAACAGTGCACATGCACCTATCATTCCGCCCGCCAGACTCCAGAGGGGTTGCGACGGGATCGCCGCTAGCGATGTCATCAACCCACCCCGCAGCAGCGCGTAAATCCCTAGACTGAACGCGCCCGCCGTAAATGAAAACAGCGCCGCAGTGACCGGGTCGCCGCCCAGTCCCTTTGCCAGCTGGCTGTTCAGGGTCGTCTGCAGGGTGATCCCCAGACCTGCGGCAAAAGCGATTACGTAATAGGTCATGCCCATGCTTTTCATCCTGGTCAGTCGGCCTGCACCAGCGGCAGGAAGGTGTCAGCAAAAATGTCAGGCTGGTAGCCAGAGGCTGCAAAAAGGTGCTCACGCGACTCATCAATCGCCGCACGTAGTCGCGCGCTGTCTACGCCCAGCACCTTACCGTTCTGTTTAACGATGCGTCCGCCGATCATGACGGTGTCGATGTTGCTGCGCTCGGCGGCATGAACCACCGTGCCAAAGGCATTGCCGGACGGGTAAAGATTGAGATCACTGACGCTAATCAGCACCAGGTCGGCTTGTTTGCCTGGCGTCAGGCTGCCAACTTTGTCCTGCAGCCCTGCACAGGCAGCGCCATCAAGAGTCGCGGCTTTAAGGAGTTGCGCCGCCGGAAGCGTTTTCAGCGCATGTTCAGAATCGCAGCACTGCTGCTGATGCATGCCCATCACGCGCTGCAGGTAAAAGGCGACGCGCATCTCCATAAACATATCGGTGCTGTACGACGTTTCATTGTCTACGCTCAGGCCAGGGTTGATGCCATGACGCTGCGCGGCCTCAATGGCGAACATCCCGCTTTCGATGCCATAGTGCGAATCTGAGCGCGGGCAGACGTTCACCCGGACACCGGCCTCCCGCAGAATTTCCCATCCCCTGTCGGGCAGCGCCGTGCAGTGATTGAAAATATTGTCCGGACCCAGAAGCCCCTGCTGATGCAGCGACTCAAGTTCAGACCCCATCTCAGCGCCAAAGAACTCAGTGACAATCGACAGTCCCAGCCGGCGGGCTTCGGCCCACAACTCCGGCTCCAGCTGGGCCATGACGGCGAGAGAGACCAGGCTTTCAGGGTTGTCGGTGAAATACTTATCCTGCAGACGCTGCCAGTTTCCCGGCCAGTGCGCTTTATCCCATTCGCCAGCTACCGGTGCGCCGGAAGCATGAATGGCACGAATGCCGGTATCAAGCAGGGCCTCGACGGCGGCATCGGAATGCGCTGCGGTTCGGCTGTTGTGCGAGTTATCGATCATTGTGGTGATGCCCGCGTCAATAGCGCCCAGCGCCGTCAGCAGGTTGCCAACATAGATATCGGCAGGACGGTAATATTTAGCGAAGGAGAAGTGCGTGGCGTTGCTGTAGTCGTCCAGGCAGGTGGCGTTTGGGTTAATGCGGCGCAACTGTCCTTCCCATGCGTGACGATGAGAATCGACCATTCCCGGCATGGCGATCATGTTGGTGGCATCAATGACATGCGCACCCGGCACATCAAGGTTCTGGCCGACGGCGGTAATCGTTGAGCCGTTGATGAGAATATCGCCGCGCTCAATGTTACCGACGTTCCCGTCCATGCTCAGTATCGTCGCGCCACGAATCAACGTAGCCTGTGAAGTGACATTCTGATTGTTAACAATATTTCGGATGTATTTGGTCATTAAACCTGCCTCTTTCCTGATTAATGGGGAAACGATACACCACGTTATTAGCCTGAATAAGATGCTTAAAGCGTTTTCATAATTCATAATTCGCGAATAATCAGACTCACTTTTACCCAGGAGCAGGACGATGGATCGGATTCAGGCTATGCAGGTTTTTATAAGGGTTGCTGAAGCCGGAAGCTTTGTGCGCGCGGCAGAGACACTGTCACTGCCAGCTTCCACCGTCACCAGCACGATTAAAAATCTGGAGAAATACCTGCAGGTACGTCTGCTTAACCGGACAACAAGACGGGTCAGCCTCACACCTGAAGGACTGCAGTATCTGGTGCAGTGCCGGGAGATCCTGTCGCTAATTGAACTTAGTGAATCCAGCCTGAGTGATTCCGTCAGGCGACCCCAGGGACGGCTGCGGGTTGATATGCCAGGGGGTATCGCCCACTTCGTCGTCATGCCCAATCTGAAAGAATTTTACCGGCTCTATCCGGATATTTACCTGATGATTGGCGTCAGCGACCGGCAGGTCGATCTTGTTCAGGAAGGGATAGATTGCGTGATCCGAACCGGAGAATTAACCGACTCCACGCTGGTTGCGCGGCCACTTGGCCGGTTTCGCTGGGTGACCTGCGCCTCGCCTGACTATCTCAGGCAATACGGTGTGCCTGAGACGCCGGAAGCGTTGTCGCTGCATCGGGCGATTCATTACTTTTCCGGTTCGGGAAGACGCACTAATGAACTGCGTTTCACACGAGGCACTGAGGCCTTCTCTGTGCCGGTTGAGGGGGATGCAGCCGTTAACGAAACGGGACTCTATATCAGACTGTGCCTTGAGGGTTTTGGGCTGGCGCAGCTTGCTGAGAATGTGATTTCGGAGAATCTGCGGCAAGGCAAACTGGTCGAGGTTCTGGCGGACTGGCAGCCACCTTCCGTGCCGGTGACGATGCTCTATCCGCATCAGCGTTTTCTCTCTCCCGCCGTGCGTGCTTTTGCTGACTGGGTCGGCGAACTTTTCAACGATGTCGCAGGTGAGAAACGGCCTTCCCGGTAAGAGATGGTCTTGAGAGCAAGAGTACGCTTCAGAACGATAATGGACAGCATCCACAGCAGAGGAACCGATCGTTCCCCTGTGGTGCCAGCCAATTCAGCCCGTCTGCTGTACAGGTTCCAGATGCGCATTTCGTCCGGCAGCCATTCCGGTGCAGGCACCTGCGACCGCGATTGCTGCGGTCATCAGTAATGGCAATGTCCAGCCTCCGGACAACTCCTGTACTTTGCCCAGCAGCAGCGGACCCATCGCCGCCATCAGATAACCGACGCTCTGCGCCATGCCTGACAGCGCGGCGGCGTCACCGGCATTTTTGGTACGAAGTCCGATGAAGGTCAGGCCCAGCATCATACTGGCACCCGAGCTGAAGCCGAGAAGAGCAGCCCACAGCATCGCCAGATTCGGCAGGTACATGATGCCGATAAAGGACGCAGCGGTTAACAGGCTGACGCCGGCAGCGGCTGCTTTCTGATCGTTGAGGCGACGCAGCGTGGCGGCCAGAATCAGGCCGGGAATGGCGGTGGTCAGCTGAAGAATGCCGTGTACTTCACCGGCCTGGGCTGAGGAGAGTCCACTGTCCGTTAGAATGGCGGGCAGCCAGCCGACAGCAACATAAAACGGCATCGCATTCAGGCCCATAAACAAGGTGACCTGCCATGCCAGAGGCGAGCGCCAGACCGCGACGGTCGCCGTTGTTTTCTCACCCGCTGCTGGCAACTGATGCTTCATCTTTAACTGGGGCAACCATAAAAGCAACGCAAGCAGCGGTGCAATAACCAACATGGCTAACGCGATGTTCCAGCCCCAGTTCTGCGTCAGAGGAATGACAACGGCTGAACCAATAGCACCAGCCGCGCCCATGGTGATGGAATATGCCCCCGTCACGGAAGCCACGTTGCCAGAAAAGTCGCGTTTGATAAGGCCAGGCAACAGGACATTGCCGAGGGCAATCCCGATACCTATCAATATGGTTCCGCCATAAAGCGCCCAGACACTGCCTGTGGAGCGAAGCAGGATGCCAGCTGAAATCACGGCCAGGGCACCAAAAAGGGTGCGTTCAAGACCGTACTTGTGTGAGATGGATGCGCTCAGCGGTGAAAAGGCGGCAAATGCCAGTAAAGGCAGCGAGTTAAGCAACCCAACGGCAGTAATACTTAGCCCAAAATCATGGCGAATAGACTCTAAAACGGGTGCGATAGCGGTAAAAGGAACACGCAGGTTGATAGCTATAAAAAGGATGCCGGTCACAAGTATGATTGAAGACCACTTGTTCGTAGTGTGGGACATAAATTTTGCTTTCTCTGGTAAAAAGAAAGACTTTAAAGGACGCATGAGTTACAGAATATAGATAACCTGACAACATATAACTAAATCATGCCACTTAATAAAAAACCGGTGACCTCACCGGATGAGTTTAATTCCGATGCTTTCAGTCAGGCTGCTATCGCGCTGCATGTATCATCGTCAGGCGAGTATGCAGGTCAGAGTCCGCACGCTCACCGTAAGGGACAACTTATTATCTCTTTGCGCGGTGCAGTGAGCTGTGAGGTTGAGGATGCGCTGTGGCTTGTTCCACCCGGACATGCTGTCTGGGTTCCGGGTGAAATCCCCCACAGTTGCCGGGTCACGAAGAATGCAGATACCTGCTTTCTGTTTATCGAACCCGGCGCGGCAGCGATGCCGGAAATCTGTTGTACCCTGGCGATGACTTCTCTGGTCCGCGAGCTTGTTCTGTATCTGGCAGAACAGGGACAGGCTTATTCTCCTGACAGTAAAACTGCCAGGCTCGCAGCGGTGCTGCTGGAGCATATTCCGGATGTGCCGGTTGAAGCGCTCCATCTTCCCGTATCCGATCATCCTAAAATCCGGAATATGGCGGAGGCACTTTTTAATGAGCCTGATGATCGGCGAACGTTAAAGCAGTGGGCTGCACATCTGGTCACCAGCGAACGATCGCTGGCCAGGCTGATAAAAGAGGCGACAGGAATGAGCTTTGGTCGCTGGCGTCAGCAACTGCATTTGATGATTGCCCTGAGCCATCTGGCTGAAGGTCAGTCCGTGCAGCGCGTAGCCGGAACGCTGGGATATGATTCGGTCAGCGCATTTATTACGATGTTCAGAAAAGCGCTGGGTAAATCACCGACGCAATATTTTTCGTCTCTAAACTAATGCAAAACAACACAAACCGAATTTTTATAAAGAACCCCAGCGTCCGCTGTTCACTCTCAGCAGACCTTCAGCGTCACGTGTTTGTCTGGTGTGTGCCAGAAGCGGACTGTGCTGACGTCGTTCTATGTTAATTTAGGGTTGCAGCTCATATCCACACAAAGGAATCTATAAAAAACTGGCTCATACCAAGCGAATGAGCCAGTTGAAAATGATCACTTCAGTGCAGCGTTTATCGCATTTATGAGATTCGTGCAGCCTTGGATCTCATTAGCAGATAGATCAGTGAACGAATGATCTCGAGACCATCTTAAGAAAGCCTTAGCTAACTTATATTTGGAAAAATCTTTGCCAATTTCACTTTGGAACAAATTGATAATAGGCTTATCCCCAGCGCTTGCCATCGCCGTGGTTAAATCCCAATTTAGTTCAGATTTGGCTATTCCGATTAATGTATCTCTGAGCAGGTCTTCGATTTCTGCTTTTTCAATTTTAGGAACTGTAAAATCTGATGTTCGAAGGATTCTTTTATTGCTGAGACGGTGAACCAGAATTTCCTGATTTGCTGCTTGATCACCAGCATTATCTGAGTCAAGTAAAGCCGCGACCTTTAGGTTGTGTGAAGTAAGAATTGTCGCGAAATAGACGACCTTGCTTGCTGTGTTGGCTGGTACAAGCGCGATCTTTTCGTGCAAAAATGTTTTTCCGCCATCCTTAAGCAGGCCGGATATGGCTTCGACATACCAATAATCTGTCAAACCTTCTAAAATCAAATTACGCTGGTTGGCAAATAGACTCTGAGCTAAATCATATCCAAGCGCTTCCTGTAGCGGTAACAGCGCTGCAGGATCACTGGAGGAGACTGTTGTGTGTACTTTCGTACCAACAGTCCTATCGGTCAGTTCCACAACTCTCACAATATCGAGTTCATCCGGGCCAACTAGAAATGGTGAATGAGTTGAGTATAAAGTCTGATTGTTATCGGCAAGTAATGAGATAGTTTTTCTAAACTCTCTTTGCTTCAGGGCATGGAGGCTAACTCCTGGCTCATCTAATAGGAGAACTGTGTTCTTATGTTTACCTTTAGCCTCAGCAAAGAACACTATGAAGAACGACACTAGCCACTGAAAACCTTCGGAGCGCTGATCGAGTTCAACCTCAACGCCTATGTTGTCTTCGACAACTACTTTTAGATATTGTCCGTCGGCAGTCAGCTTAAGCCTGCTTGCCTCTGCTTTGTTATCATCAGGGTTCCATACTTTGATTATTTGCTGAGTCAATTCAACACTGGCCGCATTGAGCTCATAGCTACGCTGGTCGAGTCTTTCTCTGAAGCTTTCAAGATCAGTCGAAGTGTGGCTTGGATCGGATGCTTTTCCGAGTTCAGAAAGTTCCTGTGCAGTAAAACCAAGCAATCTGAGCAGACAACTGTTGCCGTAATCATAGGCATCATCATCAAGGCTGTTAGATTCAAGCCGTTTAGCAAGATTTCCTAAATGGATGATAGGCTTAACTCGGAAGTAATTGCTGTAAAGTACAAATACAGGCTTGTTCTTGTCTAGATATTCAAGAAAACTGCAGATAGCAATTGATAAATTCAATTTTGAATCAATTACTTCCCAACGCGTAACCTCTTTCTCATCTTCTTCATCAACAAATGGAAGCTTATCTTCCAGCCACTTTTTTAAAATCGCAGAATCAGTATATAAAGATTTATTTTGTGCCCAGCCATTCGTTATTTTACTAAGGCTTTCTGAATGCGGTTTTGCTTCACCTGCAGCAGACGACCGATCTAAATGAGCAGTCAGTCTTATCAGGTCATTTTTGACGTCATTGTAAGTTGGAGATGTGAAACCTATTAAACCATGACTCGCATTATTGTTTAAATACCGAGTGAAGGTGTAACTGATTGGACTGCCCTTGATTTGCTCTGGTGCATGCTCTAAATCAAACTCTTCAAGTTCAAAGACTGCAGTGACTACTTCCACCTCATTCGGATCCAGGTCCCCTCGGCTGATTTTGGTATATTGAGCTCTTGGGTAGTCGCGTAAGGGTTTGAATTTTTTAGTGCCTACTGGTGGGTTAATTTGTTGAATAGCTTGAAGAATGGCTGTTTTACCTGCTTCATTTGGGCCAACTAGAATTGTTTTAAGCCTTTCAACATCAAACTCACCGGTATCAATGATGCTCCGATAGTTTTGCACTCGAACTTTACTCAAACGCATAGCCAATCCTTTTGAAGTGTGTGTATTAAGTCTTACAGTAAAAAAGTGTTGTACCCGTACTATCAAAAATAAACAGTTGAGACGATTCCTTAAGATGACTGATTAAACTGTTGAGCTCAAGTCGTGATGACACATTGTAAATGTAGTGGACAAGTCAAGCTATTGAAACCGCTGAATAGCTACAGCGTCGGTAGTTATCTTTTAAATTAGTTGCTATGAATATTAATCATATGAATATTAATCATATGTGCCAAGGTCTGCTCCTCGCTCATAACAGGCCTAATACGTTTCCGTGGATAGTTCTGTATGAGAAGCGGACTTCACACTTTCGATTCACGCTGGACAGTCTGGCTGACGATGCTCATAAACGGCTTAACAATTTATCCGAACTGAAACTAGAAAAATGCCGTACCAGTACAGACTGATACGGTTATTTTTGTGGTTTATTTTGTCAGAGTGGTTATCCCATTGTGCAACTGATTTCCTTCCCACAAATATAAGGTGGGGCATACGCTTTCCGGCACATATCCAGATAATCCGACCACCACTGCATCATCGCTTTACGGGCATCGAGATATTCTGCTTTATGGATGTAGGCTGCTCGAACGCTATTGCGTTCCTGGTGACTCATCTGCCGTTCAACCGCATCCTGTGCCCACAGGCCAGACTCCATCAGGGCACTACAGGCCATTGCCCGAAACCCGTGGCCGCAGATTTCATCTTTTGTGTCATAACCCATCAGGCGTAGCGCCTTATTGACCGTGTTTTCGCACATCGGTTTATACGGATTATGATCGCCGGGGAATACCAGTACCTGATGCCCGGATATTTCCCGTATCTGTTTCAGAATAGCAATGGACTGACGGGAGAGTGGAACGATATGTGGAGTGCGCATTTTTGCACCACGCCCGGAGTAGCGGACACCGGGAATGGCCTCGCGAGTGGCAGGAATGGTCCAGATTCTATTTTTGAAATCGATCTCAGACCAACGGGCGAAACGCAGTTCGCTGGAACGGATGAACAGGTGCAGAGTAAGTGATACTGCCAGGCGGGTTAACTCTCGTCCTTGCTGGTAGTCCTCAATACGAATCAAAAGCTCCGGCAGTCGCTCCAGCGGAAGGGCAGGGTAGTGGCGTTTAACGGGAGGGGCGATGATACCGTCCAGATTTGCTGCCGGATTGTGCTCTATCAACTCCTGATGTACGGCATGACGCATGATGTTGCACATATGCTGCCGGGTACGTGCTGCGACTTCCAGCAGACCTTTTTTCTCAATCCCTTTCAGCAGGTCGATAAAATGGCGGGTTTTCAGTTCTGTGACCGGCAGGTGTCCAATTATCGGGAAGATATGGTTGTTCATGCTGGCAAGCAGGCGGGTTGCGTGGTTCTCTGACCAAGTTCGGTTGCTTTTATGCCAGTCCAGTGCCACATACTTGAAAGTTTTTTCTGGTGTGGAAGTGGCTCTTTCAGCGGAGCGCTGTTGTGCTGGATTGATATTTTGCGCGAGGAGTTTACGGATACCGTCACGTTGTTGACGGGCATCAGCCAAAGATACGTCGGGATAGGCACCTAGGCCGAGGCGGGATTCTTTACCATTGATACGATATTTGAGATACCAGAGACGTGAACCGGCTGGATTGACTAAAAGGTACAGGCCATGAGAATCGGAAACTTTGAAAGGTTTAGCGGATGGCTTTAAGCTGCGGATTTTTGTGTCGTTAAGAGACATTTGGGGGTCACTCCGTCATCGAACCAACATGACCCCAAATCTGACCACCAAATTCTCCCGATGCGGAGGGAAAACTAAAAATGCATCGGGAAGACTTTTCACACTAACTCGTTGAATCTAAATCGTATAAAGATTCGTGAAGATGCATGAAAACATAAATTTGGCTCCTCTGACTGGACTCGAACCAGTGACATACGGATTAACAGTCCGCCGTTCTACCGACTGAACTACAGAGGAATCGTGTGAACGGGGCGCATACTACTGGCCCCGTACTTGAGTGTCAACACTAAATTTAACGCACTGATTCAATTGGCGAATTAAAACACAGGGGCGTTTTAATGTACCTGCCGGGCACTTTCGTTATCGCGGTCCGCCTGCCCGCGCAGACGGCTTAGGGGATCCTGGCCATAGAAATGGCAGAAGCGCTGCCACAGCGCCGGGAAGCGGGGAGCAAACAGCTCTGGCGCGCTAAAGAAATACTCGGAAAGCACGGCGAAACACTCTGCCGGATCGGTTGCCGCGTAGGCGTCAATGCTGGCCGCGCTTTCGCCAACCAGATCGATCTCATCCTGAATGTTGTCCATTGCAGCGCGCAGATCGTGTTCCCAGCCTGCCACTTCACGCAGCGGAATCAGTGGAATGCCGCTGGCGCGATCGCCGTTGCGCGTATCCAGTTTATGC
This sequence comes from Kosakonia sp. YIM B13588, assembly GCF_042788165.1. NCBI lineage: Bacteria > Pseudomonadati > Pseudomonadota > Gammaproteobacteria > Enterobacterales > Enterobacteriaceae > Kosakonia > Kosakonia sp. YIM B13588. The sequence continues at coordinate 45,723 of NZ_JBHZPO010000019.1, forward strand.
GCCACTTCATGAATAATGAGATTGAAGCCGGAAGCGTCGAACGAATCCTGAATATCCAGCCAGTTCAGGATGATGGGGCCTTGTTGCCAGCTCTGTCCGGACTGAACCACGCGCTGATTGTGCACCAGACCAATGTCGTCTTCCCACTCGTCATCGACAACAAACGGCGCCGGGTAGATCAGCACTTCGTGGAAGCCATCCAGCCATTCAAGGCCAAGCTCCAGCACCGGCAGGCAAAACAGTAAGCCGATACGCGCGCTTTTCAGCGCATCCAGATCGAATCCTTGCAACGGAACCAGGCGTTTTTGCTGCAAAAAGCGGTCAGCCAGATGAACAAGTTTCTCCTGTTCCTCCGGCGACAAATTTGCTAACACAGGGGCATTTAACGCTTCTTCCCAGGGGTATTCTGCGCCTTCGGCAGATTCCCTTGTCTTCCAGGGCCACTTAATCATCGTTTTGCTCGCAAACTCGCCACTTGAACCAAATTAACGGGACAGGGTCTGTTAAAATGCCAAATTACCTGGCATCATGGCAACCATCTGAACGGAGAGATGCCGGAGCGGCTGAACGGGACGGTCTCGAAAACCGTAGTTGGGGCAACTCAACCGGGGGTTCAAATCCCCCTCTCTCCGCCATTATTCAAACAGTTACGCGCTTCGCTTTCAACGACTCCCGTCACAGTTGTTTTTCCACTCTTGCATTTGCACATTTTATAACCTTTTCTTAACATAATTGATAGAAATGAATGCCGCTTTTATCATTAATATTTGCAGCGTTTCCGCGCGGTCTGAAAATGTCACTCTAAGTGCATTAATTACACTTTTTCTTATTAATTTTATCCCGTTACGTCTGTTTGTCATTTACACATGGCACACTCATTCGCGGTCTGCGGCCGTTGTGGGTGAGGGGACTCATCAGTCTCGCTGATATATCTTTAAAATTCATCAACTGAAGATATGATGAGAGAGATGTCACATTTATGTCGGGACAATTTCATTTCTTTCATCCCTTAACCCATGCGGAAAAAATCATTATGGACGATAAAGCGGTGCGTAGCCTCGGTGGCAAACTGGCACTCTGGGTGTTCTGGATTTTCTGCGTCTATTTTATCTGGTCTGTGCTTAACGATATCTGGCCAGTCAGCCAGACGAATTTGCCAGCCGGGTTTAATACTGGCACGGTGGGAACCGCTACCGGGAACTGGCTGAACTCGTTTTTTGGCGTGCTGGTTTTAGCCGTCGTGGGTGCGATACTGGGTGCTATTGCCTGGTACACACGTCCGCAGGATCCGGATGCCTGAAACAGCAGGTAAGGGCTTTCATTAACGGGAACAAGAATGAATGTAATCGACTGGCAGCACCGTTTTGACCAATGGATTTCTCAGCATTTTAATCACGGCGACGCCGCGCATGACGTCTCACACTTTCGCCGGGTCTGGAAAACAGCACAAACGCTAATGCAAGGCCAACAGGTTGATGCGCTGGTGGTGCTGACCGCCTGTTATTTCCATGACATCGTGAGCTTTGCCAAAAATCACCCGCAGCGTCACCAGTCTTCAGTCATGGCGGCAGAAAAAACGGCGGCTATTCTCGAAAGCGAGTTTCCTGATTTCCCGCAAAACGCCGTGGCTGGCGTGCGCCATGCCATTGAAGCGCACAGCTTCAGCGCCGACATTGCGCCGCAAACGCTGGAGGCGAAAATTGTTCAGGATGCCGATCGGCTGGAATCGCTTGGAGCGATTGGCCTGGCGCGCGTCTTTGCCGTTTCCGGCTCGATGGGCGCAGCCTTATTCGATGGCGAAGATCCATTTGCCGCCGAACGTGAACTGGATGATAAAGCCTTCGCCCTCGATCATTTTCGTTGCAAGCTGCTGAAATTACCCGCCACCATGCAGACTGAACAAGGGCGTAAACTCGCCGAACACAACGCGGATTTTTTGGTGCACTTTATGGCAAAACTCAGCGCCGAACTGCAAGGTGATCACCAGCGCGTTGATGAAGAGGTGCTGCGCCGCTTTGGTTTTCATCTGACCTGACGGAGACGCGTGATGGCGGATGTGCATGATAAAGCAACGCGCAGTAAAAATATGCGCGCCATCGGCACAAAGGATACGGCGATTGAAAAGCGGCTTGCCGCGAGTCTTGCTTCACTGGAGCTCGATTTTCGTGTCCAGGATGCCGCCTTGCCGGGGCGGCCTGATTTTGTGCTCGACGATTATCGCTGCGTTATCTTTACCCACGGTTGTTTCTGGCATCACCACACCTGTTATCTTTTCAAAGTGCCTGCCACGCGCACGGATTTCTGGCTGGAGAAGATTGGCAAAAACGTTGAACGTGATGCGCGCGATACGGCATTGTTGCTGGAGCAGGGCTGGCGAGTGCTGGTGGTCTGGGAGTGTGCGCTGCGGGGGCGGTTAAAACTCGGCGATGCGGCGCTATGTGAACGGCTGGAAGAGTGGATCTGCGAAGGGCAACAGACTGCGCAGATCGACACTCAGGGCATTCATGCGATGGCGGTTACTTCTCTGCCTCGCAAGGCGTAACTACCGGGCGCGCCGGAAGGAGATATTTACCCAACGTCACCAGCACCACCGCCATAATAATGATGCCCAACGCCAGCCATTCCACAGACGAGAGATGTTCCCCGGCAAAAGTTGTGCCGAGCAGCACGGCGACAACCGGATTGACATACGCATAGCTGGTGGCAACGGCAGGCGAGACGTTGCGGATCAGGTACATATAGGCGTTGATAGCGATAATGGAGCCAAATAGCGCCAGATAACCGACGGCGAAGAAACCGGAAAGTGGCGGTACTGCGCTCAGGCGCTCGCCGCTTAATGCTGAAGCTGCTAACAACACAATGCCTGCGGCCAGCATTTCGATTGCGCCCGCCATCATGCCGCTCGGCAGTTCAATGCGCGAACCGTATACCGAGCCAAATGCCCAGCTTAGCGAACCGACCAGAATCAACACGGCACCCCACGGATTACCGCTTAAATTCCCGCCACTATTAAGCAAAACAATGCCTACCAGGCCAATGGCAATGCCAAACCACTCAAGTTTTCGTGTCTTAATGCCGAAAAAGTGGCTGAAACACAAGGTAAATAGCGGAACGGTCGCCACAACAACAGCGGCAATTCCTGATGGCACATTTTGGTGTTCGGCGACGGTCACAAACCCATTGCCCACCGCCAGTAGCAGCACGCCAATCAGCGCGGCATTAAGCATCGGACGAAGTGGCGGCAATTTATGGCCGGTCAGCAATAAGACGCTGGTCAGAATGACGCCCGCAGATAAAAAGCGTGTACCGGCCAGCATAAACGGCGGCCAGCTTTCAACGCCAATGCGAATAACAAAGTACGTGGAACCCCAAATAATATAGAGCGCGAAAAGCGCGCCAATAAGCGGTAAAACTTGCCTGAAACGCATAACCCACCACGGCAAAAGATAAGAGGCTTATAGTAAACGTTAAAACTATCGGCCTGGCGAGTGGTTAATTGCGTAAGAAGTGTTAAATTTTTGTTGACTATAAGAGGCGATTTTCGTCCCCGACTTTTTCCATCATACTGAGAAGCGTGACATCATAAATTCAAAAGGAAGATATTTTGGCAGGAAGTAGTTTATTAACATTACTCGATGATATTGCGACGTTGCTGGATGATATTTCAGTGATGGGCAAACTGGCGGCAAAAAAGACTGCCGGTGTGCTGGGCGACGATCTTTCGCTTAACGCGCAGCAGGTCACCGGCGTGCGCGCCAACCGCGAATTGCCGGTGGTGTGGAGCGTCGCGCGTGGATCATTGCTGAATAAGGTGATTCTCGTGCCGCTGGCGTTACTGATTAGCGCCTTTATCCCGTGGGCTATTACACCGCTGTTGATGCTTGGCGGCGCGTTTTTATGCTTTGAAGGTGTGGAGAAAGTGCTGCACACGTTTGAGGCGCGTAAACATAAAGAGAGCCCGGAGGCGCGCCAGCAGCGTCTGGAGGCGCTGGCAGCGCAAGATCCGCAGCAGTTCGAGAAAGATAAAATCAAAGGCGCGGTGCGCACCGATTTTATTCTCTCTGCCGAGATTGTCGCCATCACGCTTGGCATCGTTGCCGACGCGCCTTTGCTGAACCAGGTGCTGATCCTGTCGGGCATCGCGGTGCTGGTTACCATTGGTGTTTATGGGCTGGTGGGCATCATTGTTAAGCTCGATGATATGGGCTACTGGCTGGTAGAGAAACCGGGTGTTCTGGCACAGGGGCTGGGGAAAGGATTGCTATTCACCGCGCCCTGGCTCATGAAGATCCTGTCTGTTGTCGGTACGCTGGCAATGTTTCTTGTCGGTGGCGGGATTGTGGTTCACGGCATTGCGCCGTTACATCATGCTATCGAGCAATTCGCCGCCAGCCAGCCTGCAGTGCTGCAAGTACTGGTACCGATGGTGGCCAACCTGGTGCTGGGCTTTGTGATTGGTGCGGTGGTGGTCGCGGTGATGAAAGGTGTGGAACGTTTACGTGGCAATGAAAAATAAAATCTCGCGGCAAGGATTACGCAAATTTAAGCAACTTCGTCTAAGGTGAAAAAGTTTCGCCCTGATACCGGAGGCAAGAATGGTCTTTTTGGTCAGCGATGAAGTGCAGAGTAAAAAGGGTGGTCCGCTCATGATTGTTACCGGTTATGCCAGCGGTATGGTTGAGTGCCGCTGGTATGACGGCTACGGCGTCAAACGGGAAGCCTTTCGTGAAGATGAGCTAATGCCTGGCAACAGGCGGCGGATCCACGAAGAAGCGTAACCACAAAAACGCCCGGCATTGCTGGGCGTTTTTATTGCCGGATTACACGCGAGCGGGGCGAAAGAGCATTCACAGACATCTCAGGGAGCCCGTGTGCGGCAGAACCGTGTCGTAAAACAGCCCAGGTCGTTTAAACAACTGCAGCGCTATTTTGTTCCGGCTCAGGTGGTAAACCTTTGCTTTGTGATCGTGATGGTGTGTTCAACGCTCCTGACGTGGCGCGAAGTCATTGTGCTGCAGGGGGCTTATGTCGCCAGCCAGCGTAGCGCACTGGAAAACGTCAGTAATGCTCTGGATATGCAGATTCAGGTCGGCGTAGACCGGTTACTTTTTTTCCGAAATGGTATGCAGGCCGCACTGCAAAAGCCGTTGGGATTTGAGGCATTAAATTCCGTGCAGGGCGAGTTTGATCGTAAACGCGCCTTACCGTACTGGCAGATTGGCCTGGATAACATCCGGACGCTGCCTATTTACGGCGTTTCTGATTCTTTAGTTGAACAGAGTGGGCTACTGCGTCGCGACGAGGAACGTTTACACGACGAACTCATGGCGGCGATGGAGCTTGGCTATCTGTTTCGCCTCTCCTCTGAGGCCGCCATGTTGCCGCGTCAGGCTTATTATTTCTCGCGCGCCGGTTTTTTTCTCTCCACACGCGCTGTGGATCGCGAGCAGGACATTATTTCTACCTATTACCGCTTATTAACACGCCCATGGTTTAGCGGCCAACAGCAACAGGAAAATCGTGCGCGTGGCGTTCGCTGGTTCACGCTTTTAACCAACCCGGAAAATAACAGTTTTGTCGCCGCCAGCGTGCCGCTCGATTACCAGCATTACTGGTACGGCGTGCTGGTAATGAGCTTTCCGCTGAATGCAATTAAGCCGTTGCTGATTGATGAACAACTCCAGCAAGATGGTGGGGAATATCAGCTTTACGATAATCATTTTCGCCTGCTTATCAGTACGCAACCACAACAGAATGCCAGCGGCGAGTTTAATCAGGATGAGATCGCTAAGCTACAAGCCGACATGGCGCACGATACCGTCGGTGGCCTGCATCTGGGTACCCGTTATGTGAGCTGGCAAAAGCTTAAACATTTTGGTGGCGTCTTGCTGCGTGTTCACTCATTGCGAGAAGGACTCTCCGGGGATTTCGGGCGTATCAGCATTGCGCTCTCGCTGCTGTGGGTGCTGTTTACCGGCATGCTGCTCTTTTCCTGGGTAGTGATCCGCAGAATGGTGACCAATTTGTATAGCATGCAACACACGCTGCAATGGCAGGCGTGGTTTGACCCGCTGACGCGTCTCTATAATCGGGGATCGTTCTTTGAGCAGGCGAAAGTGTTATCAGAAGAGGCGCGGGTACAGGGGCGACCCTTTGCGATCATTCAGCTTGATATTGACCATTTTAAGGGCGTCAACGACCAGTTCGGTCATCAGGCCGGTGATTTGGTGTTATCCCACGCCGCCGGGCTTATCAGCAGTTCCATCAGAGAGCAGGATGTCGCTGGTCGCGTCGGCGGCGAAGAGTTCTGTATTTTATTGCCGGACAGCACGCTTGAGCAGGCGGTACAGGTTGCCGAACACATCCGTTCGCGCATTGAAAGTAAAGAGATCCTGATCCACAAGCGTACGACGTTGCGCATTACTGTCTCGCTCGGCGTCAGCGCTGCGCAGGAAAGCGGCAATTACGATTTTGAATACCTGCAATCCATTGCCGATAGCCGCTTATACCTGGCAAAAAACAGTGGTCGCAATCAAGTCTGTTCAGTAGATGTGATCCCAAACAGGTGATCGAGGCCTTCGCGCCAGCCCGCCGCTCCCTCTTGTTGCGTATGATAAACCCGTGGCGGGCTATCCTGGCGCAACCTTATCCCCTCGCGATTAAGACCTTTTACCACCACGGCGTAATCAACGTTATCAAGTAGCGGCGCATCGTTTGGTCCATCACCCAGCCCGACCGTGACGGCGCGTTTACCCTGGTAATGGCGATATTGCCGCGTCAGCCAGTTTACGGCCTGATCTTTTCCGTCGCGCTCATCCAGCACATGCCAGAATCGTGCCCCCTGAACAACACGCAAGCCCAGTTGCGCCAGCGCATCATCAAAGGCGTTCATGCGCTCATCGCTGTCGCGCCAGATCAGCGTTTCAGAGGCTTCCTGCAACTTAGCGAGACTAGCCTGCGCAGGCGTAAGACCCGTTAACTCTGCCAGCACATGTTCATCCAGCTCTGTAAAAGTGGTGAATTTCCAGCCATTGCTCAGGCGTAATTGGGTCAGCACGCGGGCGATTTCGGCATGGGGGGAACCGGTAATAATCCTTGGGTAGTCGTCGTGATCTTGCCAGTGCTCATCTAACTGAATCACCGCGCCGTTTTCGGCGATGAAGGGCAGGCCTTGCAGTTGCAACAGGTTTTGCACAGCTACCATTTCTGCCGCCGTTTTGCTGCTACAGAGGATCACCGGTATCTGCCGCTGGCGCAGGCGCGCAAGCCACTCGGCAGCGGGTTGCCATTCACCCGTGTGGCTATCCAGCAGTGTTCCTTCTATGTCCGTAAAGATCAGTAATGGGTCGTCCAGGCTCGGCATAGTGAGCTCCTTTGGCAGTATGAGTCGGGAGACTTTTGTCGCGCATTGTATGCAGTAGAATACAGTTGTATGTGCTAATTCATTGATTTATAGATATTTCTTGTCTTAAGTATGTTTTATCTATAGAGTTATTCCCACATCAGATTCCCTGGTGTACGAATTTTAAGTGCTTCTTGCGAGAGCAAGTTTGTCCCGGCCGTTTCGGCGGCCGGGATGTTTTCTTCAGCGATTCGCCTCCGTAATACTGAAGTCATGCACGTCCAGTTCAAATGCTTCCGCCAGTTCCCGCCAGGTATGATATTCCCGACCATCCACGCTCACGCGCTGGCCATCTTCGTCATCGACGCGATGCACTTCACTCTCGCTGATTTCGTTAATCGCAGCCAGCAGGGCATCGACATCGATATGCACGTCCCGCTTTGCGGTCTCGCTATACTCTTTGACTGTTTTCACGCCGTCACCTCCTTCATAAATGCAGTGTTAAGTATAGTCGGTAGAAAAAATCGCCAGCTAAACGCAGGCACGCTGTCAGGGCAACGGTTTTGTTCTACACTGGCGTAAATGCGAGAGGAGGGTACTTATGAAGGTTAACGATCGGGTTACGGTCAAAACGGACGGGGGTCCACGCCGTCCGGGGGTGGTATTGGCTGTCGAAGCGTTTAATGAAGGTACGATGTACCTGGTCTCACTGGAAGATTACCCGCTCGGGATTTGGTTCTTTAATGAAAAAGACCACCCGGACGGCGTATTTGTAGAACGTGCAGATTAATATTTCGCCCTCCGCCTGGAGGGTGAATAGAAAAAATACCTTCAACGCATATTAACAAATATACCAGTGGTAACATTATCTGTTAGCCGCACTACATGATATATAACCTGCTTATTATGTGTTTTAATTTTTCTTTTAATATTACCCTTATGTGATGATACCGTTTTCGCTTTAATATTCATCTGATCGGAGATTTGAATCGTATCCTGCCCGGACATCCACATTTTCAACATGCTTGACTCGGTACGACTTAGTGAAAGTGTTGGTAAGTTAATGGTCCCAACGCTTTTTTTCTCTTTGTTGAGACAATCTCCCAGAATATTATCCAGCGACTCAGGCTTGATTGATTTAGAACTAATCAATAAGTTTTTGCGAACCAAAAGATATTCGTCAAAGTGGATATTGGCGATAGCCATAAACACAATAAAAAGTGTACGGGGATGCTGATTAATGACTTGCTTAATGTGTTGACTGCTGCTTGGGTCATGAATAAAGCAGTCCTCATTAATAAACACCACGGTTGGCTGGAGTGTGGCGCAAGCTGATTCGAGTTCATCAACTGTCTGGATGTCGTTGATATCTCGCTTTTTAACCCCCCGGCTTGTCAGATACCCTGTTAATCCCAACCGGGTATAACTGCATAAATCCATAATAATCGTTGACATGGCATACCCTCACTCAATGCGTAACGATAATTCACCACCCGCCAGAAGCTTCAGAAGCCATACAGGAAAAACTTATATTACTGAAGTACGACGCGAAACTTCAGGCGAACCCACTATCCCGTAAAGTTAGGTATAATTTGCCAGGAATCATCTTAAAGTAAAGTAAATGTTGCGTTCTGTGAGAAGGCTAAAAACAAATAAGCCGCGCCAGATATATGGTGGGGGATGTTTTGCAAATTTAACTTTAGGAATATCCTCAGAAAGGCATTACTAAAGTCAGGGATTACTATTCTGTGGAAGTTCGCTAACAATATCAGCTAACAGGTTGAAAATCTCACTGAATAATCGCTCACAATAAGGGGCGATTAACGGCATCATTGCCGCCATCAGTAAAATCCCAACGCTTAGCGTAACGGGAAAACCAATCACGAACACCGACAATTGCGGTGCCATGCGGTTCAGTAAACCCAGGGAAAGGTTAATGGTCAGCAGCAAGGTAATAACCGGTAACGCCAGCATCAACCCATTGAGGAAAATCATGCCCGCCGCACGCGTCAGCGCCAGGTACGCATTGCTGTTTACCGGATTACCGCCAATCGGCAAGGTGTGGAAAGTATCGACCAGCATCGAGATCAACCACAAATGTCCGTTGAACGTGAGGAACAACAGCAGCGCCAGCATATCGAGGATGCGCGCCAGCACCGGCATGTTTAAGTGGCTGGTGGGATCGACAAACGTGGCGAAAGAGAGGCCCATTTGCAGGCCAATCAGCTCACCGGCGGTGCGGATGGTCGCAAAGGCGAACTGCATCGTAAAACCGAGCGCAACGCCAATCAGGATCTGCTGTAGCGCCAGCCAAAGCGCCGCCGGCGCGAATACCGGTACATCCGGCGTTGGCGGCAAGGTCGGGGCGATAACGATGGTAATCACAATCCCCAGCCCCACTTTTATCCGGCGCGGAATACGCGATTCGCTGAGGATCGGTGCGGTCATAATTAACGCCATCACGCGCAGCAGCGGCCAGAAATACATACTGATCCAATGCAGCCACTGATCGCTGGTGACGTTCAACATAAGTCGGCTTACCCGATGATATAAGGAATGTTGTTGAACAGGGTGCGCATGTAATCAAGCAGTAAATTCAGCATCCACGGCCCGGCAACCACAATCGTGACAAACACGGCGATGATTTTCGGGATAAAGGAGAGCGTCATTTCGTTGATCTGCGTCGCCGCCTGCAAAATACTGATAACCAGGCCTGTGACCAGCGCAACCAGCAGCAGTGGGGCAGCGAGTGCGAGTGCGACTTTCATCGCCTCGGTGCCCATCATCATGACCGATTCTGGTGTCATGGCTTACTCCTAACTGTAAAAGCTCTGGGCGAGCGAGCTGACCAGTAACTGCCAGCCATCGACCAGCACGAACAGCATGAGTTTGAACGGCAGGGCAATGGTTGCGGGCGGTACCATCATCATCCCGAGCGCCATCAGGACGCTGGCGATCACCAGATCGATAATCAGGAACGGAATAAAGATCGTAAAACCAATCTGGAATGCGGTTTTCAGCTCGCTGGTGACATAAGCGGGTAGCAGAATACGCATTGATACGGCTTCCGGCCCCTGAATCGGCGGGCTATTAGAAAGACGGGCAAACAGCGCCAAATCGGCTTCGCGCGTCTGGCGCAGCATAAATTCACGCAGCGGTTGTGCGCCGCGTTCCAGCGCCACATCGACAGAGATTTTATTCTCGCTAAACGGCTGATAGGCGTCGGTATAAATCTTATCGATCACCGGCGACATAATAAAAAAGGTCAAAAATAGCGCCAGCCCAAGCAGTACCTGGTTCGGCGGCGCAGACGGTGTTCCCAGCGCGTTTCGCAGCAGGCCGAAGACAATGATGATGCGGGTAAAGCTGGTCATCATCAGCAAAATGGCGGGCAGGAAGGTGAGCGAGGTAATAAATACCAGCGTCTGCACCGGCAGCGACCAGCTCTGGCCACCACCTGCTATCGGCTGGCTAATCAAACCCGGAAGTTGTGCAAATGCCGCAGGGGCAACCAGCCATAATCCGGCCAGCGCAAAAGAGAACAAACGGCGCATCAGGATCTCCCGGAACGCTTAAGCAAATTCTTCATCACGGTCTGGAAATCCACATTTTTCACGTTCACGTCTTCACTTTCTGCGGGTGCGGGAGGAAGTTTGTGCAACAGATTGATGTTGGTGGGCGTAACGCCCAGCACCAGGCGTGCATCTTCAACATCCACGATCACCACGCGTTCGCGCGGGCCAACCGTGGTGCTGGCGGTCACTTTTAAACCCCGGCCACTGGCGGTTTTGCCGCCGAGGCCAAGGCGTTTGGCGAGCCACGCGATAATCAGAATTAACGCGATCATGCCAAACAGCGCGCCACTGACCTGCAACAGTGGCGAACCGGAAAGGGCAGACGGTTGGGAAACCGTGGCCTGTGTTTTCATGCTCGACTCAGCGGCTCAAACGACGCATACGCTCGGAAGGGGTGATGATATCGGTGATACGTACGCCGTATTTATCCGCAACGACCACCACTTCACCCTGAGCAATCAGATAACCGTTGATCAGGATATCCAGCGGTTCGCCCGCCAGCCCGTCAAGTGCCACCACGGAACCCTGCGTCAAACGCAGCAGCTCTTTAATTGTCATACGCGTACGACCCAGTTCCACGGTCAGTTTGACCGGGATATCCATAATCAGGTCGATATCCTGGAGAGTGCCGCCAACATCACCACCGCCGAGCTGCTGGAACACGGCATCGGCCGCGCTTTTCGTCGCGGGAGGGGTTTTTTGTTCGTTCAACGCGTCAGCCCACAGATCGTCCAGTGCTCCGCTGTTCTCATCGGACGGATTGTTCATATCACTCATTTGGGCTGTTCCTCATTCAGCGAATTCAAAATCGGGTTTATCAAGTGCTCTACACGTAACGCATATTGTCCGTTGACCGTACCATACTGGCTCGTTAGCACCGGTACGCCGTCCACATGAGCGATAATGCGATCGGGTTTATCAATCGGCAGCACATCGCCGGGTTGGAGCTTAAGTATCTGCGACAGGCGCAGGGGAATATCCGCGAAATTGGCAATCAAATTCAGTTCAGAGTGCTGAACCTGACGCACCAGGTTGTCACGCCAGTTCTGGTCTTCATTACGGGAGTTTTCCAGCGGCGGGTTAACCAGCGTTTCGCGCAGCGGTTCGATCATGCTAAACGGCAGACAGATATTGAACTCACCCGTCAGGTTGCCGATTTCAACATGGAACGGCGTATTCACAACAATGTCGTTTGGCGATGTCGTGATGTTGGTGAATTTTACCTGCATCTCCGAACGCACATATTCCACGTCCAGCGGGTGAATCGCCTTCCATGCATCGCTGTAGGCTTCAAGCGCCAGCTTCAGCATGCGGTTGATAACGCGCTGTTCAGTGTGCGTAAATTCACGGCCTTCCACTTTCGTTGGAAAACGCCCGTCTCCACCGAACAAGTTATCCACGGCGATAAACACCAGGCTTGGCGAGAAAACAAACAGGCCGGTGCCGCGCAGTGGTTTCAGGTGGATCAAGTTAAGGTTGGTCGGAACGGGTAAGTTACGCGCAAACTCGTGATAGGGCTGAATGCGGATCGCGCCGACGGTGATATCCGGGCTACGACGCAGCAAGTTAAACAACCCCATACGGAACTGACGCGCAAAACGCTCGTTGATGATCTCCAGCGCTTGCAGACGCTCACGCACCACGCGGCGCTGGGTATTGGGGTCATAGGGGCGAATATCGCTATCGCCGCCCATACCCGGTTGCGGATCATCACTCTTATCGCTGTCTCCGTTGAGCAGCGCATCGATTTCGGCCTGAGAAAGAATGCTATCGCCCATGTCTTTACCGCAAAATGAAAGCTGTATAAAGAACGTCAGTGACTTCCTGCTTCGGCTGTCCTGGCACTAACGGCGTTGCGATCGTCTCTTTAATCGCGGTAGCAAGGTTCTGCTTGCCTTCGTTGGTTGCAAGCTGTGCTGCGTCCTGACGTGAGAACAACATCAACAAGCGGCTGCGTACTTCCGGCAGATATTCGCTAAGTCTGGCGCGCGTAGCGTCATCTTTCAGACGCAGTGTGATACCGACATACAACACACGGTCAGCATCGCCCAGATTCACAGTGAAGGTGTCGAGAGCGAAGAAAACCGGCGCAGGCGGAGGAGGCGCTTCCACTTTTGCGTTAGCCGCAGGTTTCTGTTGCATACGCCAGTAACTATAGCCAGCGGTGGCGCAAGCTGCGAGTGTGATTAACACCAGCAGCGGGATCCAGATAGAGCGCTTACGTTTTTTGTTAATAGCGGAGTCAGTCATCTGTTACGGGCTTCCTGTTAGTACTGCTTATGAGCTGATTATCCCGTGTCCTGCTCCCGTCAAAGGGCGGAAAAGACGGGGATAATCATGCTACCTCTGGCGTTTAGGCAAAGATGTCGACTGCGCCGTTGCCACGAGCCGCAGATTGCAGGCTCGCCGGGGCGACTAACGCGTCGCCATCATCCGTGCCAAACAGATCGCCTGCGCCCGAACGTGAAGCCTGTTGCTGCTGTTGAGAGGCCTGCTGTTGCTGCTGCTGACCGGCAAAAGACTCACTGCTGATATTGCTCTGACCCAGCTGAATGCCGTTTTCTGCAAGCGAGGTACGCAGCATCGGCAGCGCCGCTTCCAGTGCCTGGCGAACATGGCTGTGCGCTGACACCATCTGCAACTGCGCCTGGTTATCTTCGAGCTTAATAGAAATCTGAACCTGACCCAGATCTTCCGGATGCAGACGCAGCTCCGCAGTCTGCTGGCCCTGGCGGGTAAAGAGCGTGACATGCTGGCTGATATTCTGCTGCCACTCATGGCTGCCCAGCGGGGCGCTGATCACCGGTGCGGCGACAGGCGTGCTGGCCTGCGCAGCGCTGGCGGTGGTAGTCACCGGCGCGATGCTGGCAGTGGTATTAGTGGTTTGCAGCGCATTGTCATTATCTTTCTTCACCGCCGCAGAAGAGGAGGCGAGCACCGCCGTCTGCTGGGCATCATCCGCTACATGGAACGGCGTGGTACCGGCAGCGGTGTCATTTTTCGCACTGCCGCGCGGTAAATCGGTCTCTGCCGTCAGCGAACTGGTATTGAGTGCGCGGTTCGCTGCTTTAGCGACATCAACGCCGCCGGTGGCGCTGGCAGGTGGTGCGCTGGTGGTGTTTAATTGTGCGGCTTGTTGATGCGGCAGCATCGCCATCAGCGCGCTTAAACCTGCCAGCTCTTCATCGTTTAAATCGGTTTTGTTTTCGCTGTCACCCGCTTTAGCGGTTTTGCTTAGCGCGGCCAGCACATCAGTTTTCGCCGCAGGCGTCAGGCCAGAAAACAGTTTTTGCACGTCGGCGTCGCTTGCTGCTGATGCAGTCAGATCGCTTTTCGCACTCTGACGCGCCAGCAGTTCTGCCAGTTTTTGCGCCGGGGTTTGTGCCTGCGTCTCTTCGCCGGTAGCTGCGGTTGCCGGCAGGTTGCCTTTCGCCAGCTTGCCGCTCAGGGCCGCTGCTTGTAGATCGGCAAGCGTGATGGGCGCATCGCTCTCCTGTCCCTGGCCGCCGGTCATTGCACCCGTCAGCAGAGCGAGGAAATCTTGTGCAGAATCGCCGCCGCTTTTGCCGGCTTGCACACCGGTGGTGGCATCGGATTCTGTCATTAACAGTTTTGACAAGTTGATCATTCTATTTTCCTCAGGGACGCGCGCTGTGCAAATTCATCCATTTTTTTCTGATCGAGACGGTTTTCCGCCAGTAACGCCGCGGCGCTTTGTCGGTCCTGCAAGGTTTGCCAGGCTTGTAAACGTTGTTTCTTTTCACGCCAGCTACCCAGGGCACTATCGACTTTTTCATTCCACTGCGCTAACTGCTGACGGTGCTGCTCAATCGCTTTTTCCAGCGTCTGAATAAATTGCTGATAATTCTGCCAGCGTTGGTTATCGATCCCCTGGCTCATGTTGTTATTCAGACTGCTGCGATACTCATGCTGATATTCAATCAGCATCTTTAATTGCTCTTCCGCTTGCTGGCAGCCGCGGCGCATCTCACCCAGTTTCAGGGCGGCGTCGTCAACTTCTTTTTCTGCCAAATCCTTTAGCGTCGTTAATGCGCTGTTTTGCGTCATAAGTCAGCTCTCCACTACCTTAGACTGTCGGGAAGATCAGCTCTAATGCCTGTATTGAATCTTCCCACCCGGCACGTTCAAAAATGCCTTGCTGCAGGAAGGCTTCCAGGTGTGGCCACAATGCGATGGCTTTATCCAGCATTGGGTCGCTACCGCGCGCATATGCGCCAACGCTGACCAGATCGCGGTTACGTTGGAAGCTCGACAGCAACTGTTTAAAGTTCCGGACTCTGGCGTAATGTTGTTCCGTAATTAACGCTGTCATCGCACGGCTGATGGAGGCTTCAATGTCAATGGCCGGGTAGTGACCGGCTTCCGCCAGGCGGCGAGACAAGACAATGTGCCCATCAAGAATGGCTCGTGCGGAGTCAGCGATCGGATCTTGCTGGTCATCCCCTTCGGTCAGAACGGTATAAAACGCGGTGATCGAACCACCGCCGTGGATACCGTTCCCCGCACGTTCCACCAGCGCCGGTAATTTGGCGAAGACAGAAGGGGGATAACCTTTCGTCGCTGGCGGTTCGCCAATTGCCAGCGCGATTTCACGCTGCGCCATGGCATAACGCGTCAGGGAGTCCATGATCAGAAGCACATGCTGACCGCGGTCGCGGAAATCTTCAGCAATGCGCGTCGCGTACGCAGCGCCCTGCATACGCAATAAAGGAGAAACGTCTGCCGGGGCGGCAATCACCACCGAACGTGCGCGACCTTCTGCGCCAAGGATGTTCTCGATAAAATCTTTTACTTCGCGGCCACGTTCACCAATCAGCCCGACGACGATAACGTCGGCCTGGGTATAACGGGCCATCATGCCTAACAACACGCTTTTACCGACGCCGGAACCGGCGAACAGGCCCATACGCTGACCACGACCGACGGTCAGCAGCGCGTTAATGGCGCGTACGCCGGTATCGAGCACATGCTCAATCGCCGTACGTTGTAAAGGGTTAAACGGCTGCGTGACCAGCGCCCCGGTTTCACCGGTTTCAGGTGCGGGCAGGCCATCGAGCGGCTTGCCGCCGCCATCCAGCACGCGGCCAAGCAGGGCAGGGCCGAGCGGCAGTTGTTTACCGCTTTGCAAACCATCACCTAACACGCTGCGGGCATAGACGCGCGCGCCAGGCAAAATACCTTCGACTTCTTCCAGCGGCATCAAAAACAGGCGCTGGCCGTTGAAGCCAACCACTTCGCATTCGACTTCGCGTGTTTCGACACCGTCCTGACGCTCAATAATGCAGGTCGCGCCCAGCGGCAGTTGCAGGCCGGTAGCTTCCAGCACCAGCCCTGTCGCGCGGGTCAGTCGACCATAACGGCGCACAGAGGGCAGTTGCGCCATCTTGACTTCAAAGTTATCCAGCGTCGTTAGCCAGCGGGTCAAACGTGCGGTCATTAAACTACTCCCGGCGCCGCCAGACGGCACAGTTCCTGCCAGCGTGTTGCTACGCTGGCGTCGAGATCGCCTTCATCGGCGGACACTTTGCACCCGCCCGGATGGAGGGTCGGGTCGCCACGCAAACGCCAGCCGTGCAGACTGAGAGTTGCGCCAAGCATCTCTTCCACGCGCTGCAAATCGTCCGGATGCACGCGCAATTGCGGTTTCCCGCTGAACAGCGGTTCCTGCTGAATTAAATGCTGGATCTGCTTAATCAGCGCGCTGTTATCAACAACCGGCACCTGGCCTAACACCTGACGCGCGGCTTCCAGCGCCATCTGCATCAGACGTGAGGCGATAACACTATCCAGCGCATCCAGTGTGTACTGGAATTCGCTGACCAGTTGTTGCATACGCGCATGTATCGGCGCCTGTTGCTGGCGCGCCTGGTTCAGGCCATCTTCGCGCCCCTGCGCCAGACCTTCCTGGTAGCCGACGTCGTGACCCGCTTTGCGGCCTTCCGCCAGACCGGCGTTATATCCGGCGTCATGCGCCTGCATCTGGATCTGCGCCAGCTGCTGTTGCAGCTTTTGCTCCTGGGATATCTCGTCTTCTTCGCCGTCCTCTTCAACTGCTGACGAAGACTCTCTCGTTAGCAGGGGAGCGAACTCGGCGGCCAGCGGGAGGGCCAAATCGTCCGGCTTCCAGACTTTCCACGGCAATTCATTAGACATAGGTATCCTCGCCGCTGCCAATTACCATCTCGCCGGTCTCCGCCAGACGGCGAACAATGAGCAGGATGGCTTTCTGTTCGTTTTCCACCTGAGACAGACGCACCGGCCCACGGTTGGCCAGGTCGTCGCGCAGGATATCTGCCGCACGCTGCGACATGTTGCGCAGGAACTTCTCGCGCAACGGCGGCTCGGCGCCTTTGAGGGCAACCAGCAGGGATTCGGAATCCACTTCCTGCAGCAGGCGCTGGATGCTGCGGTCGTCCACATCCACCAGGTTTTCGAACAGGAACATCTCGTCGATAATTTTTTGCGCCAGCTCGCCGTCGAACTCGCGAACGGCGGTAATAACGGCTTCTTCCTGCTGCGTTTTCATCAGGTTGATGATTTCCGCCGCGGTTCTCACGCCGCCCATTTTGCTGCGCTTGAGGTTCTGGCCGTCGAGCAGGTTGTTCAGCACTTCGGTCAGTTCCGCCAGTGCGGCAGGCTGTACGCCGCCGAAGGTGGCGATACGCAGCATCACATCGTGGCGCATACGCTCATCAAACAGCGCAAGGATATCCGCCGCCTGAGAACGTTTGAGGTGCACAAGGATAGTGGCGATGATCTGCGGGTGTTCGTCGCGGATAAGGTCGGCGGCGCTCTGCGGCTCCATAAAGTTGAGCGTTTCGATGCCGCTGGTGGTATCGCGCGTTTCGAGAATATCTTCCAGCAGGCTGGAGGCACGCTCTTCGCCGAGGGCTTTGACCAGCACCGAACGCAGGTAGTCGTTGGCGTTGATGTTCAGCGCCGCGAATTGTTCCGCTTCGTTCTCGAACTCCTGCAACACGTCCATCAGCTGTTTGTTGGAGATCTGACGTACGCTGGCCATCGCGGTACTCAAGTGCTGGACTTCGCGGGCGGAGAGGTGTTTGAACACCTCAGCCGCGCGATCTTCGCCAATGGTCATCAGCAGGATGACGCTTTTGTCCGTTCCGGAAAGATTATTGCTCATGTTCGTTACTCATCCACTGGCGAATGACCAGCGCCACGACGCGCGGATCGTTATCTGACATTTCGCGAATACGCTGGCTCATCACCTCGGCGCTCAGGCGCTGGTTAGAGCGACGCTGCTGGTTCTGTTCGTCTTTGCTGAGGCGAACTTCCACCGATTCTTCGATTTCCGCTCTGGTCTGTTGCGCTTCCTGCAGGGCTTTCGCCTCTTCCTGGCGGCGTACCAGTTGCGGACGAACCGCTTTACGCCACAGCAGCCACGCCACGATGAGCACCAGCAACCAGCGGCCTGCGGACATCAGCTGTTCGATAAACGACTGCTGCTGCCAGAACGGGAGCTGACCACCGAGATCGTCCGTTGCGTTGAACGGCGAGTTGACGACGTTCAGGGTGTCACCGCGTTTTTCGGTGTAACCCATCGCTTCGCGAGTCAAATCTTCAATCTGTTTAATCTGGTCGGCTGTCAGCGCGGCGGTTTTGCCACCCGGCAGCGAACGATAGTTGACCACCACCGCCACAGAGAGGCGCTCGATATCGCCGACATTCATTTTGGTGTGGCGGATCGTACGGTCGACTTCGTAGTTATTCGTTTCGTTATGCGTGGTGTTACGTGGCCCGGTGGTGGTGCTTGCCGTGCTCGTGCCTTGCTGACCTTGCGCATTTTGATTCTGCTGACCGTTCTGCTGATTGGCCGCAGGCGTGGTGATCGGTGCAGCATTCGCCGGGGCAGGCTGGTTCGACAGCGCACCCGGAACGCCGCCAGGATACTGGCCGCCAATCTGCTCGCTGCTGTTTACCTGACGTGAACGCAGCACAGCCTGCGACGGATCGCCGCCGTTTGGCGTGTATTGCTCTTCGGTCTGCTCTTTATTCGCAAAGTCGAGTTTCGCCGTTACCTGTGCGTGAACGTTGCCGTTACCCACGATAGGCCCAAGGATCGCTTCGATACGACGCTGGATACGACCTTCAACGTCGGCGGTGTATTTCAGTTGTGCATCATTCAGATCACGACCGGCAGCGCCGGACTGGGTCAGCAGACGACCGCCCTGATCAACAACGGTAACGTTGCCCGGCGGCAAACCTGCCACCGCGCTGGAAACGAGGTGTACCACGGCGCTGATCTGACCGTCATCCAGCGCGCGTCCCGGTTGTAAATTCACCGTTACGGATGCGGAAGGGGCTTTCTGCTCGCGCACGAACAGCGACGGTTTTGGCATCGCGAGGTGAACGCGTGCGCCTTTTACCGGGCCGAGTGCTTCGATGGTGCGCGCCAGTTCACCTTCCAGCGCACGCTGGTAGTTCACTTGTTCGCTGAACTGGCTGATACCGAATTTTTCCTGATCCAGCAGTTCAAAACCCACAGCGCCGCCTTTCGGCAGACCCTGCTGAGCCAGTTTCAGGCGCAGCTCCTGGACTTTATCGGCGGGAACTTCAATAGCACCGCTACCGTCAGCAAAGCGGTAGGGAACGTTCATCTGCGTCAATTGGGTGACGATAGCGCCGCCGTCCTGATCGGACAGGTTGCTATAAAGCGTGCGGTAGTCCGGGCTTTTTGCCCACAGTACCATCGCAACAACAATGGCAACCGCTGCTGCAGCGGCCACCATGAGAGGAATTTTGGGGTTCGCGCGTAAGCGGTTAAGCCACTCAAGAGATTTATTCTGCGGTGCAGTTGTTGCAGTCGCACTCATTGCGCACCTCGTAACTCTGGGTGGATGTTGTTATTTGAGTTGAGAAACAAAACAGACTCCCGGGTCGGCAAACTCGACAAATGTCCATTAACTGGCAGTGTCATTATTTGATGAATCCGAATTTTCTATGCCTCAAATAACCTGGTTTTTTGTCGCTATTTACCGCCATTATCCCATTGACAAGCTGTTAACCTTGTCAGGTATCAAACCATCCGGGGATTTACCATGGCTATACAGGGCATTGAAAGCGTCGTCAGTCAGCTGCAGGCAACTGCCGGGATTGCGCGTAATCAGAGCGTGGAAAGTGAACCGTCTATCAGCTTCGCCGGGCAACTGCATGCTGCGCTGGATCGCATTAGCGATACGCAAAACGCAGCGCGTACTCAGGCGGAAAAATTTACACTCGGTGAGCCGGGCGTAGCGCTGAACGACGTAATGACCGATTTGCAGAAATCATCGATTTCGTTGCAAATGGGCATTCAGGTACGTAACAAACTGGTTTCTGCATACCAGGATATCATGAACATGCAGGTGTGACCAACCTAAGATACTGTTGCACAACAGTATTACAGATTGGATCCTACTGCCTGGGGCATGGGTGGGGCAAACGCTGACAATTTCTGGTTCAGAATTGCGATCTGATCCAGATTGTTGTCGGCCATCCATTTCCCATAAACTTTGTAAACCATCTGGGCGTCGGCATGTCCCATCTGGTTGGCTATGAAGTTAGGGTTAGCTCCGGCAGATAAAGACCAGCATGCATAAGTGTGTCGGGACTGGTATGCATTCCTGTGCCGTAGTCCCGCTTTTTTTAGTGCATCCCCCCAGATCTGATTTATCGAACTTACGGAATAGTGATGACCACACTTGCCGTTTATCGAACTGATTTTTGGGTTGAACACAAACGTGCATTTATGCTTGACCGACCTTCCAAACTCTCTCGTCATAACATCAACTTCGTACTGCTTACCCAGCCTTGTCATTTCAGCCTGATTTCGCAAAATCTCTATGGCGGCATCAACAAGAAAAACCTTCCGATCTGTACCAGCTTCAGTTTTTGGGAATGTAAACTCGTTTGCCAGAGTGTGATTTCTTGAAACGGTAATAACCCCCTGAACGAGGTCTATATCCTCCCAGGCAAGAGACACCAGTTCTCCGTGTCGCAGCCCCGTATAAATGGCCAGTGACCACATGTTTTTGACCTGCTGATGCCGTAGCGCATCAATAAGCCTGTCGAATTCATCACGACTAAGTGGATCAGGCGCAGAACGTGATTTTTTAAGTGGCAACATTCCATTGAACGGGCTTTCCTTTATATATCCACCATCAATTGCAAACTGAAACAGGCCATTTACGACGCCCATATAGTAATTGACCGTAGGGACAGATCGGCCTTTCACTGGCTTAGTATGCCCTTTCTTCAGTATCTGATAACCCGTCAGCAGTTCGCGCCGGAGGTTCAGCATATCCTCCTTCGTAAAGGACGATATCAACCTGCATTTACCAAGGCGCGGAAGCATATTTCTCACCACTGACCGATACCTTCCGTGTGCATTCGCGCAGATTTCGACCTTCTTCAACTCAAGCCAGCGCTCTGCAATTTCCTGCACTGTTATCTGCGTTATGTGCCGATCTGCAACGCCAAACTTTGAAAGGTTAGGGGAGTTTGGAAAATGTGCTGCGTAATTAAATCTCCCTGTTTTTATTTCAAAGCAAACTGCCGACCGCAATTCTCCCGCCATCTTTCTGTTCTTTGGTGTATCGGTAACACCGAGATTCTCTCTGACCCTCCTCCCTTCGTAGATGAACCATATGCGTAGTGAACCGCCATGGTTTTCAACGCCTGTTGGGTATGTTTTATTCATTCACCCTCCTGACGCCCAAGAGCCTGACAAGAATAAACGGATTGTAATATCCGTGCACCAGGCTGTTTCTTTTTGAGGCTTTCAATCCACTGATCAATAGCCTTGCGGTTATACATACATTCACTGTTCGGCTTCGGATCTCCATCAGGAGCGACATGCAGGTATTCACGACCAAGAAGCCATGACTTCTTACGTGCCACCTCTATTGTGCCGTGGCGCAGGCCAGTAATTTCAGTGAGCTTTTGCTCAGTCACCCATTCATTGGGGACAACGTAAGATTTTTCATTCATCCAGGTATCTCCATACCGGCTGCAACCGGCTATTTCAATCTGTACGCACATGACGAGCAGCCAAGCCTGGCACCGTCGTTACATTTCAAACAAATTTCAGGCTCGCTGGTGGCCGGAGCCATCTGTTTAATAATCCTGGCGGTAACCAGCACCGGCATCGGAACTCGCTGGCGCTTGGCTTCCTCTAGTAGTTTTGCCAGTTCCAGCAGCCGCGCTTTGCAGTCTATTGCCTCAGCGCGCCACCATGCGACATCTTCACGCAGCCTACGTTGTCGCCGCAGTTTTAGTTTGCTGGGCATCACATCCCCCTTTGCCTGCGCTTTAATTCGATAATTCCCTGACACTCTGCGCATGTCTGGCAGCCGGGAACAGCAGCACGGCGTTGTGTAGGGATATCTTCCCCGCACTCGCTACATTGCTCCGCTGATATAGCGTTTCGGTCGATACGCATGCGCTGAATGGCCTGGCTGATGTTCTGCTCTACCAGTTCGTTGGCCTGATCGATGATTTCAGCCACCATCATGCATCTCCTTCATCTGCTCAAACTGACGGGCGATAGCAGCAGCTTCAGGCGATGGTGCGGATTTATTGCGAAGCCAGATGCAAACAGCGCCATCTTCCGTATCGTGAATGGAACCAACAAACCAGCCCTCACCAGAAGGCGCTTCTGGTTGCCACTTCGAAATGTCGTAACCATCGACAGTCGAATCAATCTCTTCCTCGTCGCGATAAACGACAGTCCATTCCAGCCCGTTAGCTTTCATCCATGCGTTAAATTCAGTGGTCGGAATATGTTCGCGACCATCGCAGAAATCGTTGTATGCAGGGTGAGTCCAGTAGCCGTATTGGTCACGCTCCACTGGCAGCGGCATGATGGCCGGTGATGCTCGTGTCTCCCTCGCTTCGGCTGATGTTGCTGACTGTGCGCGAACTTGGGCAATGTATGCGAGGTTCAACGCCTCAAGGCGAGAAGACAGTTCTTTAATCAGATCCGAATAAACTCCGGTCTGCTTAATGCTGGTGGCGTAGCTGTTGGCGGTCCTCACCAGCTCGATAATGGTCATTGATGCCAGTTCTTGTCTCATTGCGTTGTATCTCCTTTGCGCGCTGCAACGCGCGATTTTTGGATGCACGAATCCCTCGCCGGGTGGCGATAATTGATGACAGTTCACTTAAATAAACGCCCGGTGCAGGGCGCTTAGTGAAGCGGGCGGCTGCAACCGCCTGTGGTATCTCCACATAACTGAAAGCGCGCTCCGGAAGGGGTTTGCATTAACGACCGGACACTCAGGGGATGAGGCCGGAACGCGCTTACAGTTATGCGAAAAAGTTGCGGCGCCCTCACGGGAAAGATCCGACGCCGCCAAATAACTACCAGTTGGCATTTTTATAGTTCCCGGTTGCCTTCCGGTGCTGATGTCCATAAAGGACAGCGCAGCGACTTCCTCACATGGTTGTAATGTTGTGACACCGGGGCGCTACTCCCGCTTACTTCCCGCCGCTCTGTTTTAGGTATTGGTAGCCAATTGCTGCTACTCAGCCGATTTCCGGGTCTTTGCGTCGGCCGGCGCTGCATCGCGCTTGCGAACATCACAACTGGAAGCGCACTCCCGCTTAATCACACCTGCCACCCATAACTGATAAGAGAAGTAGTGCGCTTTCATGTTGTGTGCCTGTCTTTTCACCACATCAGGCTCGGTGGTATCCTGGTGTTCTCACACAACCAGATAGGCTTCGAACATGGACAAGGCGCTGCAGCAACAAATCAATCAACTTACTATTGAAATTGCCCGCCTGAAAGAGGCGCAGGCAGTAGCTGAGAAAAATGTTGTTAACCTCGTCGCACGGTCTGAATTTACCGTTGCGCTGATCTCGGCTCTTATTTCCGACGGCACCATCAGCACCGATGATGCTGTGGATTTCATCAAGGAGGCTCCCGTCGAAATCCCCGGTTACACTGAGAGCGTCGAGCAGGCCCGCCACACCGTTATCGAAATCCTTAGCTATCCGAGAGCACACTTTTAGCCGCTGCGTTTTGCCGGACTCTTCCCGGTGGTCACACCGAATCGCCACGATGGTTCATCGCTCAGGCCGAAGTACGGGTCTGGCTTGCACATTCCGGCTACCCGCTTGGGTTAGGGATACTGTCAAGGGAACCCACCGGACCGCTAACGGCGCATGTGCCATACGTCGACAAAATGAAGATAAACATAAATTGCGTTTAACGCAAGTGTAAAATGCGTAATTCGCAAACTTGGGAATGAAAAAAGAGCCTCGTAATGAGGCTCGTTCTAATGTGAAGGCTTAACCGTGGCGCTTGAAGGACTGTGACTGGCTGATTAAAACTTTTCCGTAAACGTAAAAACGATGCTCATTTTCCTTATTGATACTCCACTCCCTGTATTTAGGGTTATCGGAAATTACCAAGAGCTGGTCTGGAATCATTTGCAGTCTTTTTACGTAAACTTTTCCATCAAATCCAAATACATATATGCCATCACCATCAAATTCATTGATGTTTACATCCACGAATATGAGATCGCCAGGTTCAATGGTTGAAGCCATGCTGTCCCCGCGAACGTTAATGACTTTAACTCCAGAAGATGTCCTTCCGCCGAACATAGAAAGAGCCTGATCGCTGCTGTATTCGATAGCATGAATGACATCTATCACATCACTACCTTGGATATGTCCTGATCCGGCGCTTGCACTCACATCAAGTACCTCGACTCTAAACACATCAATATCCTTGATAATCGATGTGTTTCCTTTACTGTTTATACATACAGTAGACTGATTTTCAGAGGAGGTAAATAGGTCTGAAACACTTACGCTCAAAGCCTGAGCAAGTTTATTAAGTGCTTGTTCTGAGAACTGCTTTTGTTTTCCCGTTTCAAGCCGGGAAATGTTGGCAGCATCAACCCCAACAGACTCAGCAAGCTCTGCGATTTTCATATTCTTCGCTAGGCGAAGTTGTCGTATGCGAGTTCCTATATTCATGCGCTCATTACAAGTTGTTTTTGCGTCTCATGCAAAGCAACTTGCGCAATTTGCTTTCATACAATAACATGCGTAATACGCAAATTAAGGAGGGATTATGCAATCACCGTTAAGAAAATTGCGTAAGTCGCATGGTATGACTCTTTTGCATGTTGCAACTGGCGTACAAGTCGACCCCGCTACTTTGAGTCGCATTGAAAGATGTGAACAGGTCCCATCTGTTGAGCTGGCTGAACGCCTCGCGCTTTTTTTTAAAGGCGAAATCAGTGAGCTGCACATCTTGTACCCGAACCGTTTTCAAGTTTCTGAAGACTCTCCGGTTAAAGGTAAGCCATCAGCTGCTTAAGCAAAACCACAGAATCAAGGGGTTAATGGATATGTGGGGTGCTTGGGCAGCATCAGATAACAGTGGCGTCGATTGGCAACCAATAGCAGCAGGTTTTAAAGGGCTTTTGCCACATGGAAAAAAGTTCCGCCTTCAATGTGACGATGATGAAGGGATCATGATTGATGGTTGTGTAGCCCGACTGCGTAAATTTAAACCTGAAGAATACGAGTTGATTATTGCTCACTTTATCGTTGGGATATCGTTGCGCTCCATTGCTAAAAAACGAAAATGCTCGGACGGCACGATTAGAAAAGAATTAGAAAAAGCTTTAGGATTTATAGAAGGCGTGATTTGCGCTATTAATTGATTTATTAGCCAGCATATTTAATGCTGGCTAATTGATAGATAAATCCAACGTAGTGCTTCAGTTGTTTTTGAAAATCAAAGGGAAGACTGATATTGATGTTATTATAAATAGAGATTATTAGAAAAATGGCACCACCTACCAGCATAAATAAAGCCCATTTATCAATGTTACTTAATCTGGCTTTTGCATTTTTGATCTGACTTCTTAATTCAGCCTCAATTTGAGTCGCATTGTCTCTTACCTCTTTTCCTTCATCGAATTTGAGATATTTTTTGAATGCTGTATTTAGTCTACTATCTAATGAATCAAAAGATTCTCGATAAATATCATTGGCTGTTTTAGTTACGGACATTATTATCCATAAGCCTAAAAAAATTATCGCTGATTCTAGAATTCCACCTGATTTAACAAGTGCTCCAATGGCAATTAAGGCGCCAGGGATCGTTAGTGCCTTGTTCTGACTGGATGAAATATATTCGTTTATTTTGCTCGTGAACTCTAAGCTTTTTTCGTCCAACTCGTTAAGTAATTTGTTTACAGAGAATCTTCTAGTGTAAATATCATAAAGTTCATCATATTTACGAAGTAGCAAAGGGCTTCGCTGTATCAATTCGAAGAGTAACTTTTCAGTTCCGTCGGAGCTAGATGTTACCTCAGACAGAGCTGTTCGTAACACTGCGACTCTTTCTTTGCTGTGAGGGTCGTTTATTTCAATCAATGAATAAAGTTTTAAAATTTCGTCATGACATCTTTTAGGCTGCTCCAGTTGTTGTAAGTCTGAGTTGTTTACAATTAATGGAATATCTAGTTTTGTCACGGAGTTTTCACTTGTTATGAAAACAATGGCTTTATTTGATTGAAAATGATCAGCGATACGTGTTAGAAGTCGTTTCCATATGAAAAATGAATTATATGCCCATATTACTGAGGCTGCTTCATTATCAACTGATGAAATGGCCTCCTTAACAATAAAATACATGTTGGGTAAGTTTTCAGCGGATTGTATTTGCTTCCAAAACTGAACGGTATCCATAAAAATAGGGCAATACCCATCTTTCCATGTATGTGAGGACCTGTTAACATATAAAACGTTATCGATTATGCAGTTAGTGGTTTTTTTATGGCCACATTTTTCTAATGCTGAATATATCTCAACATCAGTAACATTGCGGTTTTGAGACAATTCAGCGCGTAAATAGCCATCCTCATCTGATAGCTTACTAGTTTTTAATAAGTCCACCAGAATGTTAAATGGCGATTCTTTATCCATAATTTTATTCCTCGACCAAACCTTTTAATTCTGTAAAATCGGTATCATTTAATGGAAAGATTAGACACCTGTTTTCTATATCAAGTTTAACAGGTTTTGTCGAATTTTGGCTACCAATAGCCGTTTTTCTTACTTTGCATATAAAGTTTTTATTTTGATCGGAAAATTTATAAGATGTAGCGTTTTCAGCAGAGAAATTTGTAGGTTCGAATATGTCATCAATTTTATATTCGTTTGTATTTACAAAAGTCAAAAACTGCCCTTTTGATTTATGCTCATCTGGCAAGTGTTTATCAATTCTTTTTTGAATGGTTCGCAGTGTTACTGACTTGTCATTTTTATCTCTGGATTTGCTATCAAGATACTCTCTGATATCTTCTTCGATTTTATCCCTAAGTGGTATGGAGATTGAATTGGCCTCTGAAAATTTGTAAAAAGCGTTGAATAATTCATTAATACTTCGTGCGTTATCTACATCCTTTTTACATCCTAACGCATCTTTGAAAAAATCGCTTTTTGACTTACCTTGAATGAATCTTACATAAGATTCACTATCATTTTTAGGATAGCTTAATTCAAATAACGTTAAGTCGAATAATGCTGCTTGGCGTAATGCATCTGTATCGATAGGAGATAGCTGTTTAGGCGTAAGTACTACTTTTTCAAAATCAAATCCACCTTTTTTGTCAACCATTACAATTAGAAGTCTTCCTAAATCATCCTCATCGTGGGTGGTTTTATAGTGAATAAAAATTATATTGTTTTCGGTAACTCCTGATAGTTTTCTCCCGTCACTGCCGACTTCATATTTTATTTTTTGTAAGACTGCTTCAACAAGTTTTTTAAAATTTATTTTTTTATCTATATATTTTCTCAGTATTGTTGGTATGGATGTTGGTAGGTCGTCCTTAGTAAGGAAGTTATGAAATTTATTTTTGTTCCTGAATTTGGATTCTAACTTTGTAATGAATGAGTTTGAAACTTCATTGTTTAAATTCCATAACCGACCAACTTTTGATTCAAGCTTTCGATTTTCATTTTTTTCTAGCTGGGCAGTTAAGGCCGAAACTGGAGCAAATTCATAAGTGAGAATCTTTTCTATTTCAATTTCGTAGCCGCAGTTTTCACATTTTTCAACAACATTTTTGTGCTCGTAGTCGCATTCAGGGCATTTAAACATCTGAAAACTCCTTGTATAGATATTCTTTCTTTATCTGTTTTTTAAGATAGTTCTTATGACAATACAAAATAACTAACGCGTACGCAAAAACTTCCGTAAGCTGTTAAGAGTGGTCACTTGGACACGAACTTAAAACGATTTTATGACCTCGCTTCGGCGGGGTTTCCTTTTTGTGGAAATGGGCGGCTGGTGGGTGTTGTAGCACCCGGCCAGCCATTCGCTCATGTTTGAGGTCACAAGCGAACCAGGGCCCACTGCTTTAGCGCAAAAGCATAGTGAGCCTATCAGAGTCCCGCTGACTGATCCATGAAAAATACTGTAAATTTAAACAGTGTTGATTTAATCAACGCTGACTGCCTGCATTACATCGCAACCCTTCCTGATAACTCAATTGACCTGATTGTTACCGATCCACCTTACTTCAAGGTAAAGCCGAATGGCTGGGACAATCAGTGGAAAGGCGACGAGGATTATTTAAAGTGGCTCGATGGCTGCCTGGCGCAGTTCTGGCGAGTCCTCAAACCATCCGGCAGCATCTATCTGTTTTGCAGCCACAGGCTTGCGGCAGATATCGAACTGATGATGTGCCGCCGGTTCAGTGTGCTGAATCACATCATCTGGGCAAAGCCGTCCGGAAGGTGGAACGGCTGCAATAAAGAGAGCCTGCGGGCTTACTTCCCGGCGACCGAGCGGGTTCTTTTCGCCGAACATTATCTTGGGCCGTACCGGCCTAAAGATGATGGATATGAGCAGAAAGGGACTGAGCTAAAGCAAAGCCTGATGGCTCCCCTGATTGAGTATTTCCGGAGCGCCCGCGAATCACTTGGCGTGACGGCAAAGGAAATTGCAGACGCCACCAGCAAGAAGAATATGGTTTCGCACTGGTTCGGTGCGAGCCAGTGGCAACTGCCGGGCGAAGCTGATTACCAGAAGTTGCAGGCGCTGTTCACGCGCATAGCGGCAGCGCAGCAACAGCGGAGCGAGCTGGTTCAGCCACACCATCAGCTGGTGGTCACGTACCATTCGCTTAACCGTAAATACTGCGAGCTACTGGAAGAATACAAATCGCTACGGCGTCCCTTTGCTGTCACCGCGGCGGTTCCGTATACGGACGTATGGACCTACAAGCCGGTGCAGTTCTACCCTGGCAAACATCCGTGTGAAAAACCTGCGGACATGCTCAGGGACATTATCAACGCCAGTAGTCGCCCGGGTGATTTGGTCGCTGACTTCTTTATGGGCTCAGGCTCTACGGTCAAAGAAGCGGTGAAACTTGGCCGTCGCGCGATCGGGGTTGAACTTGAAACAGAGCGATTCAATCAGACGGTTGCTGAAGTATCAGAAGTATTGATTACGGAAGGTAACAGAACATAAAGGCCCGTTTAATCGGGTTCCGCAATTTGGCTGCCTACGGGCAGCCTTTTTTATTCCCCTCATTCTGAGAGGACTCACAGCATATACGAGGGGGCTAAATGTCCGAACCTGTTTCCGGTTCCGCAGCGGCGGCAAGCGCTTTAACCGGTGCCAGTTTGTATGGCTTGTTAACCGGCACCGATTACGGCGTTGTGTTCGGTGCGTTCGCTGGTGCCGTGTTCTATGTCGCCACGGCTGCCGATCTGACGATTCTCCGCCGTTCGGCCTACTTCATCGTTTCTTACTTCGCCGGCGTGTATGGCTCCGGGCTGGTGGGTTCAATGCTGGCAAGCATCACCCATTACAGTGATAAACCGCTTGATGCGCTCGGCGCGGTTTTGCTTTCCGCGGTGGCGATTAAGACGCTTACCTTCTTTAGCGAGCAGGATCCCCTGTCGCTGCTGCAAAGGTGGCGGGGAGGGACAAATGGTAACAAGTGATCCGCTGGTACTGACCAACGTGGTGACCAGTACCGCTATCGTTTTGCGCCTGATGATGTTTCGTAAGCCCGGCGAGCGACACAACTGGTGGGCGTCATGGCTGGCTTATCTGATCATCCTGGCTTATGCCACGGTGCCATTCCGTTTCATGTTCAACTTCTATTTCCATGCCCACTGGGCGACCGTGCTGATGAATCTCATCATCTGCGCTGCTGTATTCGCGGCGCGCGGTAACGTAGCCCGGATTTTTCACGTACTGAGGCCAGAATAATGCAGATCAGCGATAAGGGCATTGCACTCATCAAACAGTTTGAAGGTCTGCGGCTGACGGCATATCAGGACAGCGTTGGCGTATGGACGATCGGCTATGGCTGGACGCAGCCGGTGGACGGGAAACCAATCCGCGCCGGGATGACCATCAAAGAAGAAACGGCAGAACGTTTGTTGCGTACAGGGCTGGTGAGCTACGAGAGCGACGTATCGAAGCTGGTGAAAGTGAAACTGACGCAGGGCCAGTTCGATGCGCTGGTTTCCTTTGCCTACAACCTTGGCACCCGGGCGCTTTCCACATCAACGCTGCTGAAAAAGCTTAACGCAGGGGATTACCGCGGCGCTGCCGATGAGTTCTTACGCTGGAACAAAGCTGGCGGGCAGGTGCTGGCTGGCCTTTCACGTCGGCGCGCTGCTGAGCGTGAATTGTTCCTGGGTGGTGCATGATGAACCGGCTGACCGCTATAGCTTCACTTTCAGCGGTAGTAGTAATTGCCGTTCTGGTAGTTCTGCTGGCATTTGCAAAAGCTGACCTGTCTACAGCCGAAAGCGATAACCGCGTCCTAAAGAGTGACAACGCGCTGCAGGGGCAGGTGATTGCCACGCAGGCATTTAACGTGAACCGGTTTAACCAGGTGGCGCAACTGGCTGCCAGTGCTAACGCCGTGGTAGCTGGTGATGCCGAAAAAACCGTTATTGAATACCGGGAGATTCTTCGCCGTGAGAAAACCTGTGATCTGCCTGTTCCTGCTGACATTGCTCGCGGGTTGCTCGAATACGCGTACCGTTTACGTGCCAGCGCAATGCACGCCGATCCCGGCCAGCCTGACACAGCCGATGTTAGTGCCACTGCCACCCGCGGGTTAACGTATTGCCAGGCGGTGCTTTGGATTAGGCCTCTGCTCGCCACCATCGAGCAGGGCAATAACAACTTTGCTGGTATTCGGGATATCGAGCAACAGCCTCAAAACACTTCGGGTGAAAATGCCAAAAAGTAAACCGGGCAGCTAGCAACAACTGAAAAGTTGCCGCTGTGAGGGGGACAAACCTGTAGGGCTTGTAGTGATTAAAACTGCTAAAACAGTTTTATCTTAGTTGAAAATAAAAGCTTTCAGCATAATTGCCATCTTCTTGCTCTTTGCAATGCTAAAACTTTAAAACTCTATAGACTCAATCCACCGCAGCCTTGCCTACACCAGAAAGGCAGCGGTTATTAGTGGATCAGAAAACATGTATCGCCCGGGTGGCTCCTGCGAGCCACTATTCTGACTTCAAGCTGATACTAATCAAAGGCCACTTATTGTGGCCTTTTCTCAACATTAGGGATGTCTATGAAAAATGTTCTGGTGTTCTTTAACTCCCAGCCTGTCATGGTGCAAAAAGTCAAAGCTGGAGAGGAAACGATAATTCGCGAATACCCAAACGGCGAAGTGGCACATCTGAAAATTCAGTATGCGGGTATACATTCCATAACAGGTGATCACAGTGAGTTCTGCGTTGCATCCGACAGAGAGCTTACTTCTCATGAAATCGTCGATGCTGCAAACAAGATTTTGAAATAACGTGAGATTGTTCATTTCTGAGATTATAAAAAAAGCCTTCTAAGCGAAGGCAATATTGAGGTACAGCATCGGTTCTTATTTTCAGTTTCCCTCAGATCCCGCTGAAGGTGATGACTCATCCGTGAGTCGTTCCCTGGGTCTGGGCGAGCATCCTTTAAGAGCCGAATCAAGTGTGGCCTATAAAACCATTTCAACAAGCGTAAGCGGAAAGATTAAGCCAAAAAACTTTTATTAACGGCAGAAGAAAGATTATGACGGCATTCCAGCAGGTATTCAGTGAGTGCATGTGATAGTGTCGAATCTCCATCTTAGAGGTGATCCATAATGGCGAGTAATAACAAGAGAGAAATTGCGCTTGAACAGGCTTTAATTGCTTTGTTATCAGCAGTGAAAGAGTCCAATATTGACGTTGATAATCTTGTAAAAAATGCAAATCATGTGATTTTGAATAGTGCTCATAAACACAATATAATTGATGATCACGACATTAGAACTTACGCAATAGAAATTATGAAATCTTTTGCCGATAAGGTCTGATCGCTCGATTTGACTGAGGCTGTATTAAGCAGATTATATGTACTTACATCAAGCCACTGGCATCTGCTGGTGGCTTTTTTTATGGCGCTTCGCATGCGCTAAACAATCGAGAGTCTTTCAGTCGTGAGCCTGGGGAAAGCTGTTTTCTCGGGCGGCTGTCCCATGCGACAGGCTCACATCTAAAAGGTAAGTATTATGTGAATAACCGTGCTTGACGATGATCCGGGAGAGCGAATCATTCCCGGCTGTGAACGTATAACCGTCTATCTCAACGGTGAAGAAGTCAAACGCTGTCAGACCGCCGACGACATCTTAGGTGAGGTGGTGGATATCGTATGTGATGACAATGGGCGCGTTGTTGTGATGAACGGCGAAGTAAAACGTCGCATTCGCTATGGTCATGTGAAGATTGAGCGATGCCGCAAGTAGTCATCCAGGCTCTCATCTGCGGGTGGGCTTGATAATGAAAAAATGTCTTCTAAATAAGAGCAACAGGAATAATGCTGGTCTTTTCAGCTATTTTTATCTTCTTGACGCACTCATCCCTGAGCTATCTCCTGGTGTGGGTAGGAGCCACAGTGAGGAGATTTAACTGTTACACACAATTACCTAACAACAAGCGTGAGCGGCAGGTATTAAGAAAACGCGAGGTGTCGACACGCAAAGACAGAATCGAGATGAGTTGTCAGAACAGGGCAGGATTGGGGTGCATGTGCGTTAGGGGTGCTTAAGTTAGAAATCCTTCATCCTATAAAAGATGAAGGATTGTCATATGGGGTATCCTGCAAGCTCAGCTGATTAGAACCTTTTATGACTTTTAAGCACGCCGTTGCTGTCGAAGATGAATAATATGTTTGCCCCCAGGCCATTCTGGCATATCACCCCATCTGTATTGACTTTGTCAGTTATACCCTGGCAAGCCATGTTACTGACGTAAGGTCTGATCTGGCATTTGAGTGTTTTACCATCCTCAATCTTTAGGTGACCTTTATCAATTTCGCTCGCAGCCGGGGCCGGGCATGTTCCATCACCCCAATTAACACCATGATGTTTGTCAAAAGCTGAACATCCTTGAAGCAATAATGCGCTAGCTATCAGAGTTACAATGTGAATCTTCATTTTTAACTTCCAGTTGTGAAATGCCAGAGTATTGTTTGCACTGTGCGCAGAGCATTTTAGGCCTGAGTTTACCATCGTCATTTAAGATGAATCTTAGTTGGGGTGGCGTCTATGACAAAGCTACGCAATTGCAGCATTTAAGAAACGGGGAGCAGGTCACTCCATCAAGCGCCTGTCAGGTAGATAGTCTATAGTTTATAAAGAGTTATGGTTGTGGACAGTTAATCAACACTTGTCACCTTGCTTGCAAGTGGGAATAGTAGACATACCAGAAGAGGTACAGATGAAAGATGACGCTCTGATACAAAAGGCAGAAGAAGAGATCTCTGCACTGATAGCTAAGAAGATTTCAGAATTACGAAAAAAAACAGGAAAAGAAGTCTCTGAAATCCAGTTTGTTGGTCGCGAATCAATGACGGGTCTCGAAGGTTATGACGTAAAAATTAAACTCCTCTAGTCAGTCCCGTTTTTCCATTGCAAGGTCGCTAAGGCGGCCTTTTTTATTGCGCTTCCCACGCCTCAAACGTTTGAGCCCAGTGACCTGCCCCCGGTATTAGATACAACCGTCAGTTAGTAATGTCGGTTTGTTTACCTTCACATTTTCCATTCCGCCA